>NZ_JBIUYI010000009.1:0-351436 GCF_044744425.1 Streptomyces sp. NPDC087300 | reverse complement strand
GGCGTTGACTTTTGGCACGCTGTTGAGTTCTCAAGGAACGGACGCTTCCTTTGTACTCACCCTCTCGGGCTTTCCTCCGGGCGCTTCCCTTCGGTATTTCGTGTTTCCAACCTTACCAGATCCGTTTTCCGTTCCGTTCCCGGTTCGGATTTCATTTCCGGTGGCCGTTGGAGGGCCTTTGCCTTTCGGCGTGTTCACTACTTTAGCGGATTCCCTCCGCAACTCATAATCGAGTTCTGCGAGTTCGAATTCGGACATGCGAGCACGCCAAATAAGACCCCGCCGAGGGGAAGTCGTAGGTAGTGGTTGGCCGCCTCCGGTTGTCAGCAGATTGCTGTGACCGGTTCAGCGGCTCGGACTACATTACGGATGCCCCAAGGACGCGTCAAGTTCGTCGACGCCGGGGCGTATGGGCCCGATAAGGGCTGACCGTAGGGTCGTTGGCCGTCCAGAAGCGCCACGGGTGGACGCCGCCCTCCCCCGATACGCCCGTCCGGGGTCCGCTCCTGACCTGGTCGGGGTGGGTCGGGGTGCCGGACAGGACGGAGAAGGGGGAGTCCGGGTCGCCGCAGGCGTCACTGCCGTTGAGGCTCCGGTCCACTTGGAGAGCCGTGGCCAGGCGGGCAGGGCCTTTGGCCAGTTCCTTGTCGTTGCGGGCCGAGAGTCGACGGGTGCGGGCCAGCGCGGCGCCTTCGGTGATCTCTCCGGCGCGGAGCAGGACCGCGCTCGCCATGCCCGGTGGACCGCAGACCAGGTTCATGCAGTGCCACATGCCGTAGGTGAAGTAGACGTACACGTGTCCCGGCTCCTCGAACATCACGCCGTTGCGCGCGGTGCGACCGCGATAGGCATGGGAGCCGGGATCGACCTCCCCCGCGTACGCCTCCACCTCTGTCAGGCGGAGTTCGATCGGACCGTCCTCCGAGTCGCGTACGAGGACGCGGCCCAGGAGATCCGGGGCCACGTCCAGGACGGGTCGGTCGAAGAAGTCACGGGTGAGGGGCGTACGGTCAGGGGCCGCGATCATGGCGTACGAGCGTAGTGCACCCGGTCTGTGGGCACGCGTGGTCTTCGGGCCGCTCGATTGCCGGGTTCCGACGCGGAACCGGGCACGGTCCCCTCGCGTTTGTACCGATCAAGGATTCAAGTCGAGACGAACCACAGGCGGCGGCCTGGGGAGGAGAGTCATGGGGTTCAAGAAGCTGCTCGCGAGTCTGGGTGCCGGTGGTGCCTCGGTGGAGACCGTGCTGACCGAGGTCAACGTGGTGCCGGGCGGCGTGGTCCAGGGTGAGGTCCGCATTCAGGGCGGGTCCGTGGACCAGGAGATCGAGGGTCTTTCCGTAGGTCTGCAGGCCCGGGTCGAGGTCGAGGGCAACGACCAGGAGACCAAGCAGGACATCGAGTTCACCAAGGTGCGGCTCGGTGGCGCCTTCACGTTGCAGGCCGGCCAGGTGCACGCGGTGCCGTTCGGCCTGGAGATCCCGTGGGAGACGCCGGTCACGAGCATCGACGGGCAGCAGCTGCGCGGCATGAACATCGGGGTGACCACCGAGCTGGAGATCGCGCGCGCCGTGGACTCGGGCGACCTCGACCCCATCAACGTGCACCCGCTGCCGGCGCAGCAGGCCATCCTGGACGCCTTCATCCAGCTGGGCTTCCGCTTCAAGAGCGCCGACATGGAGCGCGGCCACATCCGGGGGACGCGGCAGAAGCTGCCGTTCTACCAGGAGATCGAGTTCTTCCCGCCGCAGCAGTACCGCGGGCTCAACCAGGTCGAGTTGAGCTTCGTCGCGGACGACCGCGAGATGGACGTCGTCCTGGAGATGGACAAGAAGCCGGGTCTGTTCAGCGAGGGCAGTGACTCGTTCCGTTCGTTCAAGGTCGGTCTGAACGACTTCCAGGGCACGGACTGGGCGGGATACCTCAACGAGTGGCTGTCCCAGGTCGGCAGCAAGCGCAACTGGTTCTAGGCTCGGAGAGGATCAGCGAGGACCAGCAATCAACCAGGAGGTGCCGACGTGACCGAGCTCAAGAGGCCGCCGCTTCCCCATGACTTCCATCCGCCCGTGCCGTCGTTCACGGTCGTGAGCGAGGACTTCGAACCGGGGGCGGTCCTTAAGGACGCTCACGTCCACGCGGCCGGGAACACCTCGCCGCACCTGCGGTGGGAGGGCTTCCCGCCGGAGACCAAGAGCTTCGCCGTGACGTGCTTCGACCCGGACGCCCCTACGGGGAGCGGGTTCTGGCACTGGACCGTCTTCGACATCCCGGTGTCGGTGACGGAGCTGCCCGGTGGCGCGGGTACCGGCAAGTTCGAGGGGCTGCCCGCGGGCGCGGTGCAGGTGCGCAACGACTACGGGACGAAGGACTTCGGGGGCGCGGCCCCGCCGCCCGGTGATCCGGCCCACCGCTATGTGTTCACGGTGTACGCGGTGGACCAGGAGAAGCTGGGTCCGGATTCGGACGCCTCTCCCGCTGTCGTGGGGTTCAACCTCCGGTTCCACACGCTGGCTCGCGCGCAGGTGCTCGCTGAGTACGCGGCTCCCGCGGAGAACTGAGCGTTCATCGATTGTTTGCCCGTCTCTGGTCATGGAAGTGATCAGAGACGGGCATTTTTTATTGCGTTGTCCATCTCGGCGTGCCCGGCCAGAGTTGATCCCAGCCCGCCAGGCGGTGGGCCGGTGCATACGGGAGGTGGGCAGGTTGATGCGGGACACGCTGGTGCTGAACGCGAGCTTCGAGCCGCTCTCGACGGTGTCGCTCAACCGGGCCGTCGTTCTGGTGCTCCAGGACAAGGCCGTGGTCGAACACGCCCACCCCGGACTGCGTGTGCGCGCGGCGGCGATCGACATCCCGGTGCCGCGGGTGATCAGGCTCTGCAGATACGTACGGGTGCCGTTCCGAAGACAGGCTCCGTGGTCGAGGCGGGGTGTCCTGGTCAGGGACGAGCACCGGTGCGCGTACTGCGGCAGGCGGGCGACGACGGTGGACCACGTGGTCCCGCGGTCGCAGGGCGGTGCCGACTCGTGGCTGAACACGGTGGCTTCGTGTGCGCTGGACAATCACCGCAAAGCGGACCGTACGCCGGAGGAAGCGGGGATGCCGTTGCTGCGGCAGCCGTTCGAGCCGACGCCGGCGGACGCGATGCTCTTGTCCCTCGGCCGGGCCGAGTTGGCGTCGCTGCCGGAGTGGCTGGCGCAGCCAGCGGCTTAGCCTCCGGCTCCGTACACGGACAACGGCCCGCGGCCCGACACCCTTCAGTGTCGGGCCGCGGGCCGTTCTGGGCTGGTCGCGCCCACGCGGCGGAGCCGCACATGTCACGGTCCCGCGCCCCTTTCGGGGCGCTCGCTCAGTCGATCGGGGGCTGTTCGCGGCGCTCCTTGCCCGAGGCGCCGCCACCGCCCGAGCCGCCGCCCATGGGGTTGAAGTTGCCGAGCGCGCCGCCGAGGCCCTTGAGGGCGTCGCCGATCTCGCTGGGCACGATCCAGAGCTTGTTCGCGTCGCCCTCGGCGATCTTCGGGAGCATCTGGAGGTACTGGTAGGAGAGGAGCTTCTGGTCCGGGTCTCCGGCGTGGATGGACTCGAAGACCGTACGGATCGCCTGGGCCTCGCCCTCCGCGCGCAGGGCGGCCGCCTTGGCCTCACCTTCGGCGCGCAGGATCGCGGACTGCTTCTCACCCTCGGCGCGCAGGATCTCCGACTGCCGGACACCCTCGGCCTGGAGGATCGCGGCGCGCTTGTCACGGTCGGCGCGCATCTGCTTCTCCATCGAGTCCTGGATGGAGGTCGGCGGCTCGATCGCCTTGAGCTCGACGCGGTTGACGCGGATGCCCCACTTGCCGGTGGCCTCGTCGAGGACGCCGCGCAGGGCCGCGTTGATCTCCTCGCGGGAGGTCAGGGTCCGCTCCAGGTCCATGCCGCCGATGATGTTGCGCAGGGTGGTGACGGTGAGCTGCTCGATCGCCTGGATGTAGCTGGCGACCTCGTACGTCGCGGCCCGTGCGTCGGTCACCTGGTAATAGATGACCGTGTCGATGTTGACCACGAGGTTGTCCTGCGTGATCACCGGCTGGGGCGGGAAGGGGACGACCTGTTCACGCAGGTCGATGCGGTTGCGGATCGAGTCGATGAACGGGACGACGATGTTCAGTCCCGCGTTCAGCGTGCGCGTGTAGCGCCCGAAGCGCTCGACGATCGCCGCGCTCGCCTGTGGGATGACCTGGATCGTCTTGATCAGGGCGATGAAGACCAGCACCACCAGAATGATCAGGACGATGATGATTGGTTCCATCGTGGCTCCCCGTACCCTTCATGCCTCGGTGTTCCCGGAAAGATCCCGCGCCGTCGCGAAGATCTTGCTGGTCGAGTCTGTCAGACCTGCGCACCGTGCGTGCGGCAATCACATGACGATGGCGGTGGCTCCGTCGATCTCGACGACGTCCACCTCCTGGCCCGCCTCGTAGGCGCGGTCCGTGTCGAGTGCGCGGGCCGACCAGATCTCGCCCGCGAGCTTGATGCGGCCGCCCGCGCCGTCGACCCGTTCCAGGACGACGGCCTGCCTGCCCTTCAACGCCTCGACACCGGTGGCCAGTTCGGGACGCTGTGCGCGGTGCCTGGCGGCGACCGGGCGGACGACGCCGATGAGCGCGACGGAGACCGCGGCGAAGACGACGACCTGGAGGACGGTGTCTCCGCCGAGGCCCGCGGTCACGGCACCCGCGACGGCGCCCACGGCCAGCATGCCGAGCTCCGGCATGGCGGTCAGTACGAGCGGGATTCCGAGCGCGGCGGCGCCGATCAGCCACCACACCCATGCGTCGATGTCCACATGGTCATGGTAGGACCGCGGGTCCCTCGGGGACAGGGCGCGGATCAGCTGAGCGGGAGCCCCGTGGCCGTCCAGCGGTCGTTCTTCTGCTCGACGACCAGCGGAAGGCCGAAGCAGAGGGAGAGGTTGCGCGAGGTCAGTTCGAGCTCCAGCGGGCCCGCGGCGAGGACCTTGCCCTGGCGGATCATGAGCACGTGGGTGAAGCCGGGCGCGATCTCCTCGACGTGGTGCGTGACCATGATCATGGAGGGTGCGATCGGGTCGCGGGCGAGCCGGCCGAGGCGCCGCACGAGGTCCTCGCGGCCGCCGAGGTCGAGGCCCGCGGCGGGCTCGTCCAGGAGCAGCAGCTCGGGGTCGGTCATCAGGGCGCGGGCGATCAGGGTGCGCTTGCGCTCGCCCTCGGAGAGGGTGCCGAACCTGCGGTCCAGGTAGTCGCTCATGCCGAGGCGGTCGAGGAAGGCGCGGGCGCGCTGCTCGTCCACGTCCTCGTAGTCCTCGTGCCAGCCGGCGGTCATGCCGTACGCGGCGGTGAGGACCGTCTGGAGGACGGTCTGGCGCTTGGGGAGCTTCTCGGCCATCGCGATGCCGGCGACGCCGATGCGCGGGCGCAGTTCGAAGACGTCCGTGCCGGGCTTGCCGAGGGTCTCGCCGAGGATGGTGGCGGATCCGGAGCTCGGGAAGAGGTAGCTGGAGGCGAGGTTCAGGAGGGTGGTCTTGCCCGCGCCGTTCGGGCCGAGGATGACCCAGCGCTCGCCTTCCTTGACCGACCAGGAGACCTGGTCCACCAGAGCCCGGCCCTCGCGGACCACAGATACGTCCTCAAGCTCCAGTACATCGCTCATGAGCGCGCTGTCTCCCATTGCAGTCTTGGTCGTCGCTCGCGCCTGTGGACGCGGCCCCCGGATAAAACCTACGCCACCGGCCGACCGTTCCTGTCGTGAGCCCGGTCCTTAGGCTGTGTGCATGCTCTCGGAACCACGCTCAGGACGCCTGGCCGCATGGGGAAATGCCCTTTTGGCCGGACTTGTTTCACCGGATGACGCGGTGCTCGCGATGGTCGGCGAGGACGCGGTGCACCGGGTCGAAGGACTCCCCGGGGAGTCGGGCCCGGTCGGACTCACGCTCGCGATGGGCCGGCTGCGCGGACTCGGCGTGACGGGCTTCCGGGTGGCGCTGCCCGCGCCCGGCCATCCGCTCGGGCTGAGCGGGCCGCCCGGGTTCAACGCGCGGGCGCTCGACGCCGAGGAGGCCGTGGTCGCGTTCGGCGCGCCGTACGGCCTGGTGCCGGAGGTGTCCGAGGCGGGCCCCGAAGGCGATGTGCACGTCGAGGTCCTCTGGCACTGCCTGCCGGTGCGGGAGGCGCCGCCCGCCGACGTGCCCTCGCTCGGCGAGGCGGAGCGCGAGCTCGCGGAGGCGCTGCGGGACGCGACCGAGGTCCTCTCGCGGCTCGACGTCGCGGGGTCCGGCCCCGTCGCGGAGGCGGCGCTCGACGCGTACCGGGCGCGGGCGGAGCGTGGCCGCGAGGTGCTCGCGCCCGGGTATCCGCCCCGTGCGGTACGGGTGTTGGAGCTGGCGCAGCGGGTCGGGCTGCTGATTTCCCTGGCGTACGAGAACGGCCACGGCGGCGCCGTGAGCGCCTCGGAGATGGCCGCGCGCGGGCAGGCGCTGCGTCCGGTGGAGCGGACCGCCAGACGGGCCCAGGTGGCCGCCTACAACGCGTACGTCGAGGAGCGGGAGCGGCGCTGAGGGCCGGGCACGGCGAAGGCCCCGGGACCGTGTGGTCCGCGGGGCCTCGGGTGCCGCTGGGGGCGTGCGTCAGTCGTTGACGGCGTGGTTGCCGAACGCCGGGTTGAGCAGGCCGATCACGTTGACGCTGTCACCGCTCACGTTGACCGGGACGTGCACCGGGACCTCGGCGTGGTTGCCCGAGCCGACGCCCGGGGACTGGGTGGCCGCGCCGTTGGCGTCCGCGTCGGCGAAGGCGGCACCCGCGGACCCGCCCGCGGCGATACCGGCGACGGCGACGGCCAGGGCGGCCTTCTTGGCGATCTTCATGAGAAGTGTTCCTCCTGCTGGAATGTCCGTACGCGACCCCAGCCGTGGGGTCGTACGCTGGAGAACGCCTGGGCCATCCGGATGACACGGGGCACGGGGGCGATGCCCTCGTTTGGATCAATCACCGGGCGAACAGCGGAACTTGACGGCGTGTGACGCGTTACGGGCCCGCGTGCGGGCCGCCCGTCGACCACGCAGGACCGGCCCCCCGGGACGTGCTTCCGGGGGGCCGGTGGTCACAGCTGGGGGGTGCGTCAGCTGTTGACGCCGTCGTTCGCGAAGACCGGGTTGAGGGCACCGATGACGGACACGGTGTTGCCGACCACGTTCACGGGGACGTGCACCGGGGCCTGAACCAGGTTGCCCGAGCCGACGCCGGGCGACTTGACGGCCTCGCCGTTGGCGTGGGCGCCGCCCGTGGTGGCGGACGCCATGCCGGCGCCGGCGGCGACCAGGCCGCCCGCGACGAGGGTGGCGGCAGCGGCCTTCTTCAGGTTCTTCACTTCAGGATCCTCCTAGCGACTGCCACGGCCAGCCGCCGCGGCACGCACTGAAGAACGGCCGTGCGCCCCGCAGGATGCGCCGTTTGAGGGACACTCACACGACGGTATGAATCTCAGACCGGAACACGACGGTCCGCCTGACGGCCCGGTCAGCCCGTCACCCCGTGCCGTACGGCCCACAGGGCTGCCTGGGTCCGGTCGGCCAGGTCCAGTTTCATCAGGATGTTCGAGACGTGGGTCTTGACGGTCTTCTCCGACAGGACGAGCGCGCGGGCGATCTCGCGGTTCGAGCGGCCGTCGGCGATGAGTCCGAGGACCTCGCGCTCGCGTTCGGTGAGCGAACCTCCCCTGCCCTGCGAGCCGCCGGCCTCCTCCTGGGTGAGCAGCGCGCCCGCCACCTCGGGCTGGAGCAGCACATGTCCCGCGTGCACGGAGCGGATGGCTCCGGCGAGGGCGTCCGGGTCGACGTCCTTGTAGACGTATCCGGCGGCGCCCGCGCGCAACGCGGGGACGACCGTGCGCTGTTCGGTGAAGCTGGTGACGATGAGCACGCGCGCGGGGTTGGCCAGTTCGCGGAGCTTGCGCAGTGCCTCCACGCCGTCCATGCCGGGCATCTTGACGTCCATCAGGACGACGTCCGGCTTCAACTCCTCGGCCTGCGCCACGCCTTCGGCGCCGTCGGACGCCTCGCCGACGACCTCGATGTCCTCCTGGATCTCCAGGAACGTCCGCAGGCCGCGCCGGACCACCTGGTGGTCGTCGACCAGCAGTACCCGGATTCCCGTCCTCGCCTTCCGCGCTGAGTCAGCCACCGGGGACCTCCATCTCGATCGTCGTGCCCTTGCCGGGTTCCGATGCCACGGTCAGCCGTCCGCCGACCCCGTCGGCCCGGTCCCGCATGGAGACCAGGCCCAGGTGGCGCCCCGCCTGCCGTATGGCGTGCGGGTCGAAGCCGGCGCCGTCGTCGCTGACGCGCAGGACGGCTCCGGCGCCGCGCTTGTCCAGGACCACCGCGACGTGCCCGGCCTCGGAGTGGCGCAGCGCGTTGTGCAGGGCCTCCTGGGCGACGCGCAGCATGGCTTCCTCCTGGGAGGCGGGCAGGGCCCGTACTCCGTTGCTCTCGAAGGTGACCCGGGCGGAGTGCGCGCGGTGCAGCACCTGGGTGTGGGTACGCAGCGTGGCCACCAGGCCGTCCTCGTCGAGGGCGGCGGGGCGCAACTCCACGACGGCGGCGCGCAGTTCGTCGGCCGCTTCGGCCGCGAGCGCCGCGACCTGCTGCAGCTCGCCCTTGGCGCGCGAGGGGTCGCGGTCCACCAGGGCGGCCGCGGCCTGGGCCGTCAGGCGCAGCGAGAAGAGCTTCTGGCTGACCGCGTCGTGCAGTTCGTGGGCCAGGCGCGAGCGCTCCTCGGCGATGGTCAGCTCGCGGCTGCGCTCGTACAGGCGGGCGTTGGTGAGGGCGATCGCCGCGTGCTGGGCGAGGAGGGCGAGCAGGTCCTCGTCGTCCTCGGTGAAGCCGCAGCCGCCCTGGGGCTTGACGCACTTCTTGTTGGCGAGGAAGAGGGCGCCGAGGGTCTCGTCGCCGTAGCGGATCGGCAGGCCCAGGAAGTCGGACATGTCCGGGTGCGCGTCGGGCCAGCCCTCGAAGCGCGGGTCCTCGCGCACGTCGGCGAGCCGCTCGGGCTCGGCCTTCTGGAGCATCGCGGCGAGGATGCCGTGCTGGCGGGGCAGCGGCCCGATCGCCTTCCACTGCTCGTCGCTCACGCCGTCGACGACGAACTGGGCGAAGCCGCCGTGGTCGTCGGGGACCCCCAGCGCCGCGTACTCGGCGTCGAGCAGCTCGCGGGCCGAGGCGACGATCGTCTTGAGGACGTCGCGCACCTCCAGATGCCTGCTCATGGCCAGCAGCGCGGCGCTCACCGCCGTCAGCCCTGATCGGGGTCCTTGACTCATGGCCTCACCGTACCGGCGGGGTGTGACGCTGCGTATCCGACCAGTGGTGGCCACCGCCTAGGACCGGGGCCCTAGGCCCCTGGGCCGGGACTAGTCCGAAGGGCCCCGGGGAGTTACGGCCCGCGTACGAGGTGTGAGGGAGGCGCCCGTTCCTACGGTGAGGGGACCTGCTGGAGCGGGGCGCACGACGGGCGCCGCACAGCGACGGCCGGGCGGGACGGCCGGACGACCCGAGGGGACGATGTCATGCCGGTGGCGATCATTACGGGGGCTTCCAAGGGGCTGGGGCGCGCGCTCGGCGCGGCGCTCGCGGAGAGCGGCTGGAACCTGGTGCTCGACGCCAGGACCGCCGGGGCCCTCCAGGAGTCCGCGGCGTATGTAAGGGAGCGGGCGAAGGACGGCGCGCGCGTGGCGGCGCTCGCCGGGGACGTCGGGGACGCGGGGCACCGCGCGGCGCTGGTGGCCGCGGCGCGCCGCCTGGGCGGCCTCGATCTGCTGGTGAACAACGCCAGCGCGCTGGGCGCCGAGCCGCTCGTACGCCTGGACGGGCTGGCGCTGGACGGGCTGCGGGCGGCCCTGGAGACGAATGTGGTGGCGGCGCTCGGCCTGGTCCAGGAGTCGCTGGCGCTGCTGCGGGCCTCCGGGGGCGCGGTGCTCAACGTCAGCTCGGACGCGGCCGTCGAGGCGTACGAGACGTGGGGCGGGTACGGCGTGTCCAAGGCCGCGCTCGACCACCTCTCCGCGGTGCTCGGCGTGGAGGAGCCGGGGATCCGGGTGTGGGCCGTCGATCCGGGTGACATGCGGACGGATCTCTACCGGGCGGCCGTGCCCGCCGACGATCCGTCCGGCAGGCCGCTGCCGGAGCTGGTGGTGCCCGCCTTCCTGGACGTTCTCGCCCGGCGTCCGGCCAGTGGGCGCTACACCGCTCCCGCGCTGCTCGCGGACGCCCGATGAGCCTGCTCGGGGCGGCCCTGCGGGTGCCCGAAGAACTGCTCGCCCGGGTGCCCGCCGAGCTGCGCGGGCCCGGCCTTGGCAGGGACGCGGTGCGGCTGCTCGTGTCGCGCGGCACCGCGGTGAGCCATCACGCGTTCGCCGAGCTGCCCGCGCTGCTGCGGGCCGGGGACCTGCTCGTCGTCAATACGTCGCAGACGCTGGCCGCCGCCGTCGACGGGCGCCTGGGGCACGCGCGCGTGGTGGTGCACTTCTCCACCCGGGGCGAGGACGGCCGCTGGGCGGTCGAGCTGCGTGATCCGGACGGGAACGGCACCACACGCGCGCGTGCCGGTGGTCCGGCGGGGGCGGTGGTGCGGCTGCCCGGGGACGTACGCCTCGTATATGAGGAGCGGCTCGCGGCGGGCAGCGGGCGGCTGTGGTGGGCCCGGGTGTCTGCGGACGTGCCCGGACTGCTGCGCCGGCACGGGCGGCCCATTCGTTACTCCTATACGGACGGGGACCAGCCGCTCGCGGCGCACCAGACGGTCTTCGCGCTGCCGTCGGCGGACGGTGCGGGCAGCGCGGAGATGCCGAGCGCGGGGCGGCCCTTCACGGCCGGGCTCGTCGCGGAGCTGGTGAGCAGGGGCGTGCAGTTCGCGCCCGTCACGCTGCACACCGGCGTCGCCTCGCAGGAGGCGCACGAGCCGCCGTACCCGGAGCTGTTCGACGTGCCGGCGCCGTCGGCACGGCTGATCAACGCGGCGAGGGCGGGCGGGGGCCGGGTGGTGGCGGTCGGCACGACGGCCGTGCGGGCCATGGAGTCCGCGACCGGCGCCGACGGGGTGGTCCGCGCGGCGGCGGGCCGCACCGAGCTCCTGGTGACCCCGGAGCGCGGGGTGCGGGTGGTGGACGGGCTGCTCACGGGGCTGCACGAGCCGCAGGCCTCGCATCTGCTGATGCTGCAGGCGGTCGCGGGACGCGCGGCGGTCGACCGGGGTTATGCGGAGGCGGTACGCCGTCTCTACCTGTGGCACGAGTTCGGGGACGTGCATCTCCTCCTTCGGGAGGACTCCCCTCACTGTGAGCGTTGCTGAGGCAACTCCTGGTGAGACTGTTACGCGGTCGATGTGAGCCCGCGCATAGGACGCACATCACGTACGAAGGTCCCTAGTGGATAAGGAATCCCTTTATACGTGGGGGGTGCGAGGGCGTCACGGGTGTCGGCGCACCCCCCGATCCACTACCCGGGATCGTACGTCACACCTTTGCCACAGAATTTTGCTGCCGCTAAGAATTGCTCCCGTCGCTCGGCGCCGCGGTCCTCGCACCGCGGCGTTTGTGCCGGAGAAACACCCCCTGTCCCCGCCGGACCAGAGCGACCTCCGCTATTCGAAGAGGTCCCACTCGCATGTCCAAGCACAACACCCCTGGTCATAGTCGCAACGCCGTGACCAAGACCCAGAAGTTCTCGATCGCCGGTGTCGCCACGCTCGGCGCCGCCGCTCTCGCGTTCTCCCTCGTGCCGGGCACCTCCGAGGCCGGGACCCAGGCCACCGACGTCGCTCCCGTCGCCTTCGCCGCCTCGGCGAACACGCAGCAGATGGTGCACGCCAGCGTCACCAAGCAGCAGTCCAACGCCGACAAGCAGGCCAAGGACGCCGCCGCGAAGGCCGCCGCCGACAAGAAGGCCGCCGACGAGGCCGCCGCGAAGAAGAAGGCCGAGGACGAGCGGAAGGCCAAGGAGGCCGCGAGCCGCGCCGCCGCCCGCAAGCCCGTCTACGCCAACAACCTCGACGGCTGGATCCGCCAGTCCCTGGACATCATGAAGTCCAAGGGCATCCCCGGCTCCTACGAGGGCCTGCACCGCAACATCATGCGCGAGTCCACCGGCAACCCGAACGCCATGAACGGCTGGGACGTCAACGCGCAGAACGGCACCCCGTCGATCGGCCTGCTCCAGGTCATCCAGCCGACGTTCAACGCGTACCACGTCGAGGGCACCTCGACGAACATCTACGACCCGGTCGCCAACATCACCGCGGCGGCCAACTACGCGGCCGACAAGTACGGCTCGATGGACAACGTGAACGGCGCCTACTGAGTCGCCCACTGAGCCCCTGAACAGGGGACCTCTTCAGCGAGGCTCAGCGAACGAACGCCGAAGGGCGGCACCCCACCGGGGGTGCCGCCCTTCGGCGTGTGCGAGGACGCGCTACTTGCGCATGACCTCCGGCTCGTGCCGGCGCAGCAGGCGCGCGACCGCGAAGCCGCAGATGACGCCGAGCGCGAGCAGGACCGTGATGTTCAGGCCCCACTGGCCCACCGAGTGCTCCCAGAGCGGGTCCAGGTCGCCCGGCTTCTTCGGGTCCCACGGCGGCATCAGGTGCCCGAGGTCGAGCGTGGCGCCCGCGCCCGCGATGGCCCAGCGGGACGGCATCAGCCAGGCGAACTGCTCCAGGCCCGGCGAGCCGTAGATCTGGAAGAGCACGCCGGTGAACACGACCTGGACGATCGCGAACATCACCAGGAGCGGCATGGTCTTCTCTGAGGTCTTCACCAGCGAGGAGATGACCAGGCCGAACATCATCGAGGTGAAGCCGAGCGCGATGATGACCAGGCAGATCTCCACGGCGGGGGGCATGAGCAGCCCCTCCTTCGGCAGGTCGCGCGGGGCGAAGCCGATGCCGCAGATGATGACGCCCTGGAAGGCCGTGATCATGCCGAGGACGATGACCTTGGACATCAGGTACGCCGACCGGGACAGGCCGGTGGCCCGTTCCCGTTCGTAGATGACCCGTTCCTTGATCAGCTCACGTACGGAGTTGGCCGCTCCGGAGAAGCACATGCCGACCGCGAGGATCAGCATGATCGTGCCCGCGTCGCCGTTGAACTTGACCGGCGGCTTGGGCGGGCCCAGACCGAAGTCGGCCGGGATCACGACGCTGACGATGCCGAGGACCGCGGGCAGGATCACCATCAGACCCAGGAAGCCCTTGTCGGAGGCGATCACCGAGACGTAGCGGCGGATCAGGGTCCACAGCTGCGAGCCCCAGCCCTGCGGCTTCGGCGGCCGGACCGCCTGCGGCGGCGGCATCTGCACCGACTGCGCGGCGACGGCGTCGATGTCCGCGGCGTACATCTGGTAGTGCTGCGAGCCCTTCCAGCGGCCCGCCCAGTCGTAGTCGCGGTAGTTCTCGAAGGCGGAGAAGACGTCGGCCCAGGTGCTGTAGCCGAAGAAGTTGAGGGCTTCCTCCGGCGGACCGAAGTACGCCACCGAACCGCCCGGCGCCATCACCAGGAGCTTGTCGCAGATCGCCAGCTCGGCGACCGAGTGCGTGACGACGAGGACGGTGCGCCCGTCGTCGGCGAGGCCGCGCAGGAGCTGCATGACGTCGCGGTCCATGCCCGGGTCGAGGCCGGAGGTCGGCTCGTCCAGGAAGATCAGCGACGGCTTGGTGAGCAGCTCCAGGGCCACCGAGACGCGCTTGCGCTGGCCACCGGAGAGGGAGGTGACCTTCTTCTCCTTGTGGATGTCCAGCTTGAGCTCGCGCAGGACCTCGTCGATGCGGGACTCGCGCTCGGCCTCCGTGGTGTCCGCGGGGAAGCGCAGCTTGGCCGCGTACTTGAGGGCCTTCTTGACGGTCAGCTCCTTGTGCAGGATGTCGTCCTGCGGGACCAGACCGATGCGCTGCCGCAGCTCGGCGAACTGCTTGTAGAGGTTCCGGTTGTCGTAGAGGACGTCGCCCTGGTTGGCGGGCCGGTAGCCGGTGAGCGCCTTGAGCAGGGTGGACTTGCCGGAACCCGAGGGGCCGATGACCGCGATGAGCGACTTCTCGGGGACGCCGAAGGAGACGTCCTTGAGGATCTGCTTGCCGCCGTCGACCGTGACGGTGAGGTGACGGGCCGAGAAGGAGACGTCACCGGTGTCGACGAACTCCTCGAGCTGTCCGCCGACGATGCGGAAGGTCGAGTGGCCGACGCCGACGATGTCGTTCGGGCCGATCAGGACCGTCGAGGACTTCGCGATCGGCTGGCCGTTGACGTACGTGCCGTTGTGCGACCCGAGGTCGTGCAGCTCGAAGCGGCCGTCCGGCGTCGCGGTGAACTCGGCGTGGTGACGCGAGACCTGGAGGTCGGAGACGACGAGCTCGTTCTCCAGGGCACGGCCGATGCGCATCTTGCGGCCGAGTGCCAGCTGGTGGAACGTCGTCGGGCTGCGGTCGCCGTAGACCGGCGGGGCCCCCGCGACACCGCCGGAACCAGCAGCGGGCTGCTGGTGCTGCTGGGGCGGGCCACCGTGCTGCTGGGGCACACCGTAGGGCTGCTGCTGCGGCTGGTGCTGCTGTTGCTGCGGCTGCTGTTGTTGCTGCCAGCCCTGCTGCGCCTGGTACGGGGCCTGCTGCTGGGGTGCCTGCTGGTGCGCGGCCTGCTGATGCCCGGCCTGCGCGGCCCAGGGAGCCTCCTGCTGGGGTGCCTGCTGCGGTACGGCCTGCTGGGCCTGCTGCTGCGGTGCCGAGACGGCGGCCGCGGCGGCGCCCGACGCGCTGCCCGACACGTTCACCCGCGGACCGTCGGTCGCGTTGCCCAGATGCACGGCCGAACCAGGGCCGATTTCCATCTGGTGGATCCGCTGGCCCTGCACGAAGGTGCCATTGGTGCTGCCGTGGTCCTCAATGACCCAACTGCGACCGCTCCAACTGATCGTGGCGTGACGCCAGGACACCCTGGCGTCGTCGAGCGAGATGTCTCCCTGCGGATCACGTCCGAGGGTGTACGGCCTGGACGGGTCGAGCGTCCAGGTCCTTCCATTCAATTCCAGTACGAGTTCCGGCACTCCATGCCCCACTGAGTTGTCCCCCGAGCTAGCCCCCATCGATGGGGAGTCTAGGGATGTCGAACATCGGGAGGAACTATTTCAGGCGGAGGGCTCTGACCGAAAGTCGGGCCTTGTGAAGACTGCGTACGGGGCTCCACGACCGCGCCGTTGACGGGGCAGATATCACCCCGGAAAGTAGTAACCGCCCATCAGTGCATACGGATCATGCACATCGAGAGCATTACGTGCATTTAGGGCGACGCGCTGCGGTTCGGGGGTTCCTGATGCAGACCGATGAATACCGAAGTGAAAGCCGGGGCGTGCGGTGGGGGGACGTGCTGCTCTCGGCGATCGCCGCGGTCAGCTGGGCCCTGGTCGGCATGGCGGGGACGGCCGCGCTCGGGCTGCATCTGCTCGGCGCCGACGAGGTGGGCTCGCTCGGACCGATGACGGCGGCGACGGTGGCGCTCGGCGCGGGCGGTTCGGTCACGCCGTCCGGCGACGTCTCGGCGTTCGGCCTCAAGGGCGCGGAGGCGACCACGGCGATCGACATCGCGCCACTCGGCGTGGGTCTGGTGGGCGCGCTCCTGCTCTCCCTCTTCTTCCTGCGCTCGCTGCGCGGTGCCGGAGCGGTCGTCGCGCCCGGTGAACTCGCCGCGCGCCTGGGCGCGGTGATCGCCCTGTTCCTGGCGATGCTCGCGGGGCTCGCCTGGGCGGGACACGACATCATCACGATCGACGGCGAGCGGCTCGGCATCGACAAGGGCCTCGACAAGGGCCTCGACAAGCTGCCGGGCGGCATCGGCGACAAACTGCCCGGCGGGATCGGCGGCCTGCTGCCCGACCGGCTCGGCGATCTGGCCAAGGCCAAGGCCGCGGTCGGGTTCACGGTCGACACCGCGCCGACGCTGCTCGGCGGCGCGGTCTGGGTGGCCGGGGTGCTGCTCGTCGCGCTGCTCGCGTCGCGCCGCAGCCCGCTGCCGCGCGGGCTCGACGCCCTGCACCGGGTGGTGCGGCCCGCGGTCTCCGCGCTGGTCGCGGTGGTCGTGGTGGCGGTCCTCGCGGGTCTCGCCGCCGCGGTGTACGCGATGGTGGGCGACGACCACCCCAAGCGGATCGCCGGTGCCGCACTGCTCGGCGCGCCCAACGGCGTGTGGCTCGGGGTCCCCGTCGGGCTCTTCGTGCCGTGGGACGGCAAGGCGACGGGGGCGCTCACCCAGTTCCTGCCGGATCCCGTGGACGACCTGCTGACCGGCCCTTCCGACAAGGCGCTCACGCTCGGCCGGCTCGCCGAACTGGACGGCCGGGTCTGGCTGTTGGGGGTGGCGGCGGCGCTGATGATGCTGTTCGCGGGGGTGCTGACCGCGGTGCGTACGCCTTGGGAGCGGAGGGTCTCGGGGCAGGAGGCATCGGTGCGGGGGTCCTCGGCGCGGGAAGCCTCGGGTCCCGATGCGGCGGGGCGTCACGCGTCCGTACGTGAGGTGGGCGCGCTGGGGTTCGCCGCGCGGTGCGGGGTGCGGCTCGGGGTCGTGACGGCGCTCGGGCTTCCGCTGCTCGTGTGGCTGACCGGGGTGTCCGCAGACGCCTCGCTGTCCGTGTTCGGCTTCGACGCGTTCGGCGCGGGGATCGAACTGCACGGGCGGCTCGGGCCCGCGGTGCTGCTCGGGGCGGCATGGGGGTTCGGCGCGGGGGTCGCGGGGGCGCTGCTCGCGGTGGCCTCGGGGGCGGCGGGCGGCAGCGTCGCGCCGCTGGCACGGGCCGGGCACGAGGTCCCGGCCGGGGCCGGGCACGGTGCGGCGTCCGGAGCCGACTACGCCTCCGCCTACGACTCCAACTCTGGCTCTGGCTCTGGCTCTGGCTCCGCGGTGCCTGCCGAGGCCGGGCCCTATCAGCCCGGCGCTCCGCACCGGCCGCCGAACCCCGACACCAACCCCTACTTGAAGCAGCTGCCCCGCAAGGGCGCCGCTCCCCCGCCGGACGACTCCTCCGCACGGCCGCCCCGTGACGTCTCCGGGGCGCCGACCGTGGTGGGCCCCGTCGGACCGCCACCGTCACCGCCGCCTCGGCCGAAGTCCCGCTCGGCGGACTGGCCGCCGCCGCCACCGCCTCCCCCGCCACCGCCGGAACCGGGACCGCCCGGCCCTGGGAAGCCGCGACGCCCTCGCTGAGTGGCGCCGGCCGCTCCCGCCGATGGAAGCTCCCGCCACTCCCGCCGCCGGAAGAGAAGAAAAGCGGGACGAAGAGACAGCGAAGAGACGGCGACGGAGACGCAAGGAGGCGGAAGCGACAACCCGGAGCGACAAGCGTGTCCGGCACGCGGACCGCCAGGGCGGCCGGGAGGAGCGGGCGGATACCGTAGGGATCACCATGAGTGCTTCGCAGCCCCCTCAGTCTGCCGACGTCCCGACGCTCCTCGTCAAGATCTTCGGCAAGGACCGCCCCGGCATCACCGCCGGCCTCTTCGACACCCTCGCCGCCTACTCCGTCGACGTCGTCGACATCGAGCAGGTCGTCACCCGCGGCCGCATCGTGCTGTGCGCGCTCGTCACCCAGCCGCCCGCCGGCCTGGAGGGCGACCTGCGTTCCACCGTCCACAGCTGGGCGGATTCCATGAAGATGCAGGCCGAGATCATCTCCGGCATCGGCGACAACCGGCCCCGCGGGCTCGGGCGTTCGCTGGTGACCGTCCTCGGCCATCCCCTGACCTCGGAGTCGACGGCCGCGATCGCCGCGCGCATCACGGCGACCGGCGGCAACATCGACCGCATCTTCCGTCTCGCCAAGTACCCGGTCACCGCGGTGGAGTTCGCGGTGTCCGGTACGGAGACGGAGTCGCTGCGCACCGCCCTGGCCCTGGAGGCCTCGAAGCTCGGCGTGGACGTCGCCGTCGTCGCGGCGGGCCTGCATCGCAGGGCCCAGCGCCTGGTCGTGATGGACGTCGACTCGACGCTCATCCAGGACGAGGTCATCGAACTCTTCGCGGCGCACGCCGGATGCGAGGACGAGGTCGCCGAGGTGACCGCGGCCGCGATGCGCGGCGAGCTGGACTTCGAGCAGTCGCTGCACGCGCGCGTGCGGCTCCTCGCGGGCCTGGACGCGTCCGTCGTCGACAAGGTCCGCTCCGAGGTCAGGCTCACCCCCGGCGCCCGCACCCTGATCCGTACGCTCAAGCGCCTCGGCTTCCAAGTGGGCGTCGTCTCGGGCGGATTCACGCAGGTCACCGACGATCTGAAGGAACGTCTCGGCCTCGACTTCGCCCAGGCCAACACCCTGGAGATCGTCGACGGCAAGCTCACCGGCAAGGTGACGGGCGAGATCGTCGACCGGGCGGGCAAGGCGCGTCTGCTGCGCCGCTTCGCCACGGAGGCCGCCGTCCCGCTGGAGCAGACCGTCGCGATCGGCGACGGCGCGAACGACCTCGACATGCTGAACGCGGCCGGTCTGGGGGTCGCCTTCAACGCCAAGCCCGTGGTCCGCGAGGCCGCGCACACCGCGGTCAACGTCCCCTTCCTCGACACCGTCCTCTATCTCCTCGGCATCACTCGCGAAGAGGTCGAGGCCGCGGACACGCACGCCGCCGACTGACGGAGCACGGCCCGTCTTCCGGGCCTCCGCGCATCTCTCGTACGTCGAAGGGGCCCGGCACCACCTGGTGCCGGGCCCCTTCGTCGGATGCGGAGGACGAGCGGAAGCGGAACTACTCGGAGGGCGCCCAGTAGTCGACGAGCGTGGCCACGCCGGGCTCCAGAGCCTTCCACGAACCGGAGTACGTCAGGACGGCGAAGGTGGCGGTCGGGAAGCCGCGGCGGTTCAGCCGGACCCTGGCGTCGCCCTCGGAGTCCCCGGAGAGGACGTCGGTCAGTCCCTGCACTCCGGGGTTGTGGCCGATCAGGACGATGTTGCGCACATCGTCCGGGGTCTCGTTGAGCACGGCGATCAGCTCACCGGGAGAGGCTTCGTACAACCGCTCCTCGTAGACGGTCTTCGGCCGCTGCGGCAGCTCCTGGACGGCGAGCTTCCAGGTCTCGCGGGTCCGGGCCGCGGTCGAGCACAGGGCCAGGTCGAGGGGGATGCCGCTGTCGGCCAGCTTGCGTCCGGCGACGGGGGCGTCCCTGCGGCCGCGCTCGGCGAGCGGCCGCTCGTGGTCGGAGACCTGCGGCCAGTCGGCCTTCGCATGCCGGAAGAGGACGATCCTGCGGGGTTCTGCGACGCTCATGCTTCCCAGCTTCGCATGAAACGCGCCATGGGGCGCAGGGAGTTGGCCCGGTCGCCCGGCACGGGTGACGGCGCCGGTCAGCGGCGGGTCAGGGGGTCGTGGCGATCACGGGGTCACCGAGACTCCGGGGCTTCGGTCACGGGGTCAGGCGCAGGATCGTCTCCCGTATGTGCTCCAGGAGCTGGGTGACCATCGGCTCGCCGCTCGCGGCGTGCGCGTCCGCCGGGTTCAGGATCAGCAGGAGCAGGGCCGCGAAGGCGAGGGCGGGAAGGGCGATCGCCCACCAGGGCAACTGGACCTCGACGCTGCCGGCATCCGCCGGGTCGCGCCGGGTGTGCGAACGGGCCGACATGCCGCCTCCGTGGTCTTCGGGTCCTCCGTGACCGCGTCGTCGCGGGCACAACTCGAAGTTAGGCGATCGGCGGCCCTGAACCCATCCGGAGATCCACCCACTTGACCCTGAGACTGGCCCCCTAGGGGATGGTGGTGCTAACCCCACCATCCGCCCGTCGGGGGCCGGTTCACGGTGAGGCGACGGATGCGACGATGCCGATGATCACGGTGATGGCCAGCATCGCGCCGAGCACGATGAGCAGTTTCTTCTGGCCGTTCTGGGGGTTCGGGTCGAGGACGGGCATACGGCCAGTCTCGCACCCTTTGCCCGCACTCCCTGCGGTGGGGTGGACCCGTGCGGGCCCACCCCCGACGGGACCGTCAGGCGGCGCGCGCCGCCGCGGCGGCCTTCGCCGCGACCTCGTCCTCGACCGTGCGGTTGCGGCCCGCGAGCGTACCGATGATGATCTGCGGCACCATCAGGCCCGCCATCAGCGCGATCGGCAGTCCCCAGCCGCCGCTGTGCTGATAGAGCACGCCGACCAGGAGCGGGCCGGGGATCGAGATCAGATAGCCGGTGCTCTGCGCGAAGGCGGACAGCTTGGCCACGCCGACGCTGCTCTTGGCGCGCATGCCGACCATGGTGAGGGCCAGCGGGAAGGCGCAGTTGGAGATGCCGAGCAGCAGCGCCCAGGCCCAGGCGCCGCCGGCCGGCGCGAGGTAGAGGCCGGTGTATCCGGCGAGGCCGCACAGGCCGAGGACGATCACGACGGGGCCCTGGTTGGGCAGGCGCGTGGCGACCCGGGGGATGACGAAGGCCAGCGGGACGCCCATCGCCATGGTGACGGCGAGCAGCACGCCCGCCTCGCCCGCGGGCACGCCCGCGTCGCGGAAGATCTGCGGCATCCAGCCCATCGTGATGTACGCGGCGGTGGCCTGGAGCCCGAAGAAGACGGCCAGCGCCCACGCCGTACGGCTGTGGGTGATGCGCAGCTCCGCGTCCTCCTGCCGGACGGTCGTGCTGATGTGCTCCGGAGCGGCCGCGGTGGCGGCTCCGTGGTGGCGGACGAGCGGGATCCACGGCAGGACGGCGACGACGGCGAGGATCGCCCAGACGCCGAGCCCGGTCTGCCAGCGGCCGCCGAGGGCGTCGGTCATGGGGACGGTGGTGGCGGCGGCGAGGGAGGTGCCGAGCGCGAGGGCCATCGAGTACAGGCCCGTCATCGAGCCGACCCGGTCGGGGAACCAGCGCTTGACGATCACCGGCATCAGGACGTTGCTGACCGCGATGCCCATCAGGGCGAGGGCGGTGGCGGCGAGGAAGCCCGCGGTGCCGCCGATGAACGGCCTGATCACCAGGCCCGCCGCGATGGCGGCCATGCCGACGCAGACGACCGCGCTGGGCCCGAAGCGCCGGGCGAGCCGGGGGGCCATCACGCCGAAGATCGCGAAGCAGAGCGGCGGCACGGAGGTGAGCAGGCCCGCGAGGGTGCCGCTCATGCCGAGGCCGTCGCGCACCTCTTCGAGGAGGGCGCCCAGGCTGGTGATCGCGGGGCGCAGGTTCATGGCGGCGAGGACGATGCCGACGATGACGAGCCGCGTCGTCCACGCGCGCGTGGGGGCCTGTTTCTCCGCGGCCGTGGTCCGCACGGGGGGTGTCGCTGCCGGTGTCATCGTCTCGGTTTCCTCACTAGCCATGGAGCCATCATAGAATCATGGGATGATTGGCTGTCCAGTCCGTTCGCGTCACACGACCCGTCACCCGCTGCGTCACACGACCCGTCGCACGACACCGGCCACGCACGAAGGAACGTCATGCCGCTGACCACTCCGCGCCGTTCGGCACTCTCCGAACAGGTCATCTCCGAGCTGCGCAACCAGATCTCGTCGGGCGAATGGCCGGTCGGCTCCCGCATCCCGACCGAACCCGAACTCGTCGAGCAGCTCGGTGTGGCGAGGAACACGGTCAGGGAGGCCGTGCGCGCCCTCGCGCACAACGGGCTGCTGGACATCAGGCAGGGCTCGGGCACCTATGTCGTGGCGACCAGCGAGCTGGCCGGCGTGATGCAGCGCAGGTTCGCGGACGCGGAGCCGCGGCACATCGCCGAGCTGCGCAGCACGCTGGAGTCGAGCGCGGCGAAGCTGGCCGCCGAGCGCCGCACGGAGCGCGACCTCAAGCAGCTGGACGCCCTGCTGGCGCGCCGCGAGGAGGTCTGGGCCTCGGGCGACACGGAGGCCTTCGTGACGGCCGACGCGACGTTCCACATGGCCGTCGTGGCCGCTTCCCACAACGACGTGATGACGGCGCTCTACGCGGACCTCGGCGAGGTCCTGCGCGACTGGCTGCGCGAGGACATCGGCACGGAGCTGACCCCCGAGACGCACATGGACCACACCCGGCTCGTCGAGGCGATCCGCGCGCGGGACGCGGAGGCGGCGGGCGCGGAGGCCGCGGGCTACCCGTTCATGTGCCGCCCGGTCACTTCTGGTGGCTGACCCACACCGAGCGGACCTCTTTCCAGCACCGCCCCGTGAGCCGCACGGTCTGCGCGGGCCCCGCCGCCACGGGCGCGCTGTCGAGGTCGATGTCCCACCACCGGTCGCACTCGACGTGCAGCCGCACCCGGTCGGTCTCGGGGTAGGGGTTGTGGCAGTCCGCGACCACCCGGGAGCCCGCCACGCTGGTGCGGCACTCCGAGCCGAAAGGCCGGGGCTCCGGCGCCTTCACGCGCGCGTGCGGGGGCTCCTGCGGGACGCCGCTCGGCGCGACGACCACAAGTGAGAGGGCGGCGAGCACCGCGGCAGGCGACAGACGCACACCTCAGAGTGCGCGGCACCGGCCCCGCGGCGCCCGGCAAGGGGGCCGAACGGGTGACGCCCCGTCCCCCGCGCGCTGCGGGGGACGGGGCGTCATGTGCGTACGACGTGCCTGGTCAGGCACCCATCATGTGGACGCCGCCGTCGACGTGGATGATCTCGCCGGTGGTCTTCGGGAAGAAGTCCGAGAGCAGCGCGACGATGCCGCGGCCCGCGGGCTCCGGGTCGGCCATGTCCCAGCTCAGCGGGGAGCGGGAGTTCCAGATGTCCGCGAGGTCGGCGAAGCCCGGGATGGACTTGGCCGCCATGGAGCCGATCGGGCCCGCGGAGATCAGGTTGCAGCGGATGTCCTCCTTGCCCAGGTCACGGGCGAGGTAACGGCTGGTGGCCTCCAGGGCGGCCTTGGCCGGGCCCATCCAGTCGTACTTGGGCCACGCGTACTGCGCGTCGAAGGTGAGGCCGACGACCGAGGCACCGTCCTCGAACAGCGGGCGGCAGGCCATGGTGAGCGACTTCAGGGAGTACGCCGAGACGTGCATCGCCGTGGAGACGTCCTCGAAGCTCGCCTCCAGGAAGTTGAAGGCGCCCTGCGGCGCGAAGCCGATGGAGTGCACGACGCCGTCGAGGCCGCCGAGCTCGTCCTTGACCAGGCCCGCGAGCCGGTCGAGGTGCTCCTGGTTGGTCACGTCGAGCTCGATGACCTTGGCGGGCTTCGGCAGCTTCTTGGCGATGCGCTCGGTGAGGGTGGGCCGCGGGAAGGCGGTCAGGATGACCTCCGCGCCCTGCTCCTGGGCGACCTTGGCCGCGTGGAAGGCGATGGAGGACTCCATCAGCACACCGGTGATGAGGATGCGCTTGCCGTCGAGAATTCCGCTCATGGTGATCAGTGACCCATGCCCAATCCGCCGTCAACGGGGATGACGGCACCAGTGATGTACGAAGCGTCGTCCGACGCCAGGAACTTGACCGCCGCGGCGATCTCCGCGGGCTGCGCGTAGCGGCCCAGCGGCACCTGGGAGACGATGCCCTTGCGCTGCTCCTCCGTCAGTGCCTGGGTCATGTCGGTGTCGACAAAACCGGGCGCGACGACGTTGAAGGTGAGGTTGCGCGACCCGAGTTCACGGGCGAGCGAGCGCGCGAAGCCGACCAGGCCCGCCTTGGAGGCGGCGTAGTTCGCCTGGCCCGCGGAGCCGAGCAGTCCGACCACGGAGGAGATCAGGACGACGCGGCCCTTCCTGGCGCGCAGCATGCCGCGGTTGGCGCGCTTGACGACCCGGAAGGTGCCGGTGAGGTTGGTGTCGAGGACGGACGTGAAGTCCTCCTCGGTCATGCGCATCAGGAGCTGGTCCTTGGTGATGCCCGCGTTGGCCACGAGCACCTCGACGGGACCGTGCTTCTCCTCGATCTCCTTGTAGGCCGTCTCCACCTGCTCGGCGTCGGTGATGTCGCACTTGACGGCGAGGACACCCAGCTCGGCGAGCTGCTGCGGCGGCTCGCCGGAGCGGCAGGTGATCGCGACCTTGTCGCCGGCTTCGGCGAAGACGCGGGCGATGGCGAGGCCGATGCCCCGGTTTCCTCCGGTGACGAGAACCGAGCGGCTCAACGGATCACCCTTTCGATAGCGGTCAGGTACGTCGAAAACCTATCGGTACCGTCCGCGATACGGAGAATCGGTGACCGACAGTGGCTGGCGGGACTCGCTGTCGGGTCCCTACAGAAAGGTCTGGCCGCCGGGGCACCGGTCACGACATGATCGGACCTGACCCGGTGCCGACAGCAGGGAGACATCCGTGCCTCATACCCTCGATGAAGCCTTCACGGCGCTGCCGCTGCGGGCTCTCGCCGACGCCGCGCTCGCCCGCGCGCGGGCGCTCGGCGCCGACCACGCGGACTTCCGCCTGGAGCGGGTGCGCAGCGCGTCCTGGGCGCTGCGCGACGCCAGGCCTTCGGGCACCTCCGACACCACGGACCTGGGTTACGCGGTGCGCGTGGTGCACGGCGGCACCTGGGGCTTCGCGTCCGGCGTGGACCTGACGATGGACGCGGCGGCCCGGGTCGCCTCCCAGGCCGTGGCGATGGCGAAGCTGTCCGCGCAGGTCATCAAGGCCGCGGGGTCCGACGAGCGGGTGGAGCTCGCGGCCGAGCCGGTGCACGCGGACAAGACGTGGATCTCGTCGTACGAGATCGATCCCTTCTCCGTGCCCGACGAGGAGAAGGCGGGGCTGCTCGCCGACTGGAGCGCGCGGCTGCTCGCGGCCGACGGGGTCGCGCACGTCGACGCCTCGCTGCTCACCGTGCACGAGAACAAGTTCTACGCGGACACGGCGGGGACGACGACCACACAGCAGCGCGTGCGGCTGCATCCGCAGCTGACCGCGGTGGCCGTCGACGAGTCGAGCGGCGAGTTCGACTCGATGCGCACGATCGCGCCGCCGGCCGGCCGCGGCTGGGAGTACCTGACGGGGACCGGCTGGGACTGGGCCGGCGAACTGGAGCGCATCCCCGAGCAGTTGGCCGAGAAGATGCGGGCGCCGAGCGTACGGGCGGGCTCGTACGACCTGGTGGTCGACCCGTCGAACCTCTGGCTGACCATCCACGAGTCCATCGGCCACGCCACCGAGCTGGACCGCGCGCTCGGCTACGAGGCGGCGTACGCGGGGACCTCGTTCGCCACCTTCGACCAGCTCGGCAAGCTCGCGTACGGCTCGTCGATCATGAACGTGACGGGTGACAGGACGGCCGAGCACGGCCTCGCCACCATCGGGTACGACGACGAGGGTGTGGCCGCGCAGTCCTGGGACCTGGTCAAGGACGGCACGCTGGTCGGCTACCAGCTGGACCGGCGCATCGCGAAGCTCACCGGCTTCGAGCGGTCCAACGGCTGCGCGTACGCGGACTCCCCCGGCCACGTGCCGGTGCAGCGCATGGCGAACGTGTCGCTCCAGCCGGATCCCGGCGGGCTCTCGACCGAGGACCTGATCGCGGGCGTGGACCGCGGGATCTACGTGGTCGGGGACCGCTCGTGGTCCATCGACATGCAGCGCTACAACTTCCAGTTCACCGGCCAGCGCTTCTACAAGATCGAGAACGGACGCCTCGCCGGGCAGCTGCGCGACGTCGCCTACCAGGCGAGCACCACCGACTTCTGGGGCTCGATGGCCGCGGTCGGCGGCCCGCAGACCTACGTACTCGGCGGCGCCTTCAACTGCGGCAAGGCCCAGCCGGGCCAGGTCGCCGCGGTCTCGCACGGCTGCCCGTCCGCCCTGTTCCGGGGCGTGAACATTCTGAACACCACGCAGGAGGCCGGTCGATGAGCCGCAGCGCCACCAAGCCGCACGAGATCGTCGAGCGCGCCCTCGAACTGTCCACCGCCGACGGCTGTGTGGTGATCGCCGACGAGCAGTCCACGGCGAACCTGCGCTGGGCGGGCAACGCGCTGACCACCAACGGCGTCACCCGGGGCCGCACCCTGACCGTGATCGCCACCGTGGACGGCAAGGAGGGCACGGCGTCCGGCGTCGTGACCCGCGCGGCGGTGACCGCGGCCGACCTGGAGCCGCTGGTGCGGGCCGCCGAGGAGGCCGCGCGCGGCGCGGGCCCCGCCGAGGACGCCCAGCCGCTGGTGACCGGCACGCCCGCATCCCCGGACTTCACCGAAGCCCCCGTGGAGACCTCGTCCGCCGTCTTCGCGGACTTCGCGCCCGCGCTCGGCGAGGCCTTCGCCAGGGCCCGCGCGGGCGGCCGCGAGCTGTACGGCTTCGCCAACCACGAGTTCGTGACCAGCTACCTCGGTACGTCGACGGGCCTTCGCCTGCGCCACGACCAGCCCAACGGCACCCTCGAACTCAACGCCAAGTCGCCGGACCGCACCAAGTCCGCGTGGGCGGGGCGGGCCACCCGGGACTTCAAGGACGTGGACCCCGCCGCGCTCGACACCGAGCTCGCGCAGCGCCTGGACTGGGCGCGGCGCCGGATCGAGCTGCCGGCCGGGCGGTACGAGACGCTGCTGCCGCCGACCGCCGTCGCGGACCTGCTGATCTACCAGATGTGGTCCTCGTCGGCCCGGGACGCCGCGGAGGGCCGCACGGTCTTCGCCAAGCCGGGCGGCGCCACGCGCCTGGGCGAGCGGCTCGCCGAACTGCCGCTGACCATGCGCAGCGACCCGCACGAGCCGGGCCTGGAGTCCGCGCCCTTCGTGCTCGCGCACTCCTCGGGCGGCGACTCCTCCGTCTTCGACAACGGTCTGCCGATCGGCCCGACCGACTGGATCCGCGAGGGTGAGCTCGCCCACCTCACCACCAGCAGGCACAGCGCGGGCCTGACCGGCCTTCCGGTGGCGCCCGCCGTCGACAACCTGATCCTCGACGGGGGCGGTGACCGCTCGCTCGACGAGATGGTCGCGGCCACGGAGCGCGGCCTGCTGCTGACCTGCCTCTGGTACATCCGCGAGGTCGACCCGGCGACGCTGCTGCTCACCGGCCTCACCAGGGACGGCGTCTACCTCGTCGAGAACGGCGAGGTGGTGGGCGAGGTGAACAACTTCCGGTTCAACGAGTCGCCGGTCGGGCTGCTCGGCAGGGCCACCGAGGCGGGCCGTACGGAGCGGACGCTGCCGCGCGAGTGGGGCGACTACTTCACCCGGGCCGCGATGCCCGCGCTCCGCGTCCCGGATTTCAATATGAGTTCGGTCAGCCAGGGCGTATAACCTCGGACCGTGCACGTCAGTGCACGTCGCAAGCGAACCAAGGAGACGCGAGACCCGTGACGGACATCGTCGACGAGCTGAAGTGGCGGGGGCTTTTCGCCCTGTCCACCGATGAAGACGCACTGCGCAAGGCGCTCGCGGACGGTCCCGTCACGTTCTATTGCGGCTTCGACCCGACCGCGGCGAGCCTGCACGTGGGACACCTCGTGCAGGTCCTCACCATCCGTCGGCTCCAGCAGGCGGGGCACCGTCCGCTGGCCCTGGTCGGCGGCGCGACGGGTCAGATCGGTGACCCGAGGCCGACCGCCGAGCGCACCCTGAACGACCCCGAGACGATCGCGAACTGGGTGGGCAGGCTGCGCACCCAGATCGAGCCGTTCCTGTCCTTCGAGGGCGAGAACGCGGCGACCATGGTCAACAACCTGGACTGGACGGCGGGCCTCTCCGCCATCGAGTTCCTGCGGGACATCGGCAAGCACTTCCGGGTGAACAAGATGCTCACCAAGGAGTCGGTCGCCCGCCGTCTGGAGTCCCAGGAGGGCATCTCCTACACGGAGTTCAGCTACCAGCTCCTCCAGGGCATGGACTTCCTGGAGCTCTACCGGCGGCACGGCTGCACCCTGCAGACCGGCGGCAGCGACCAGTGGGGCAACCTCACGGCGGGCATCGACCTGATCCACCGCCTGGAGCCGGACGCCACGGTGCACGCCATGGGCACGCCGCTGATGGTCAAGGCGGACGGCACCAAGTTCGGCAAGACCGAGGGCGGCGCCGTCTGGCTCGACCCCGAGCTGACCACGCCGTACGCGTTCTACCAGTTCTGGCTGAACGTGGACGACCGGGACATCTCCACCTACCTGCGGATCCTGTCCTTCAAGTCCCGCGAGGAGCTGGAGGAGATCGAGCAGCAGACCGAGGAGCGTCCGCAGGCGCGTGCCGCGCAGCGCGCGCTCGCCGAGGAGCTGACGACGCTGGTGCACGGCGCCGAGCAGTGCGCCGCGGTGATCGCCGCGTCCAAGGCGCTGTTCGGCCAGGGCGACCTCGCCGGGCTGGACGAGGCCACGCTGAGCGCTGCGCTCTCGGAGCTGCCGCGCGTCAAGGTGAGCGAGCTCGGCCAGGTCGTGGACCTGCTCGCCGAGGTCGGTCTGGTGGCGAGCAAGTCCGCCGCCCGGCGCACGGTGAAGGAGGGCGGTGCCTACGTGAACAACGTCAAGGTCGCCGCCGAGGACGCCGTCCCCGCCGCGGACGAGCTGCTGCACGGCCGCTGGCTGGTGCTGCGCCGCGGCAAGAAGAACCTCGCGGCGGTCGAGGTCACCGCGGGCTGACGGTCGCGCTCGTACGACGGCGAGGGCCCGGTCTCCCTTCGGGGGAGCCGGGCCCTCGCCGTCGTACGCCGCGGGTGACCGCGGATCAGGTCGTCCGTCTGTCGCCCTTGATCATCTTGTACGCGGCGTCACCGACACCGACCACGACGACCGCCGCGACCAGCTGGAGCGCGTGCCGGCCCCAGTCGATGCCCCGGGTCTCGTTGATGCCGAACTTCGTCGCGAGCCAGTTGCCCACGACCGCTCCGATGATGCCGAACACGGTGGTCAGCCAGAGCGGACTGTGCTGCTTGCCGGGCAGGATCGCCTTGGCGATCAGCCCCAGCACGAATCCCACGATGATCGCCCACAACCAGCCCATCACTGCCTCCTCGTACGGCTCGACATGAGCAGTAACGTCAGTGTCTGTCCGTCCCCCGTACGGCGCATGTCGGGCACCCCCATACGTGGCACGACGCAGGAAGTACGCCGAGGTGGGGCGTCCCCCGGTCTCGTAGGCGACGGAGCCCCGGCGTAACGTGGAACGCAGTCCGGGCCGGGGAGAGCTCGGTGGAACGGGCAGGTGGTGGAACGTGATGCGGAAGCGGAGCGGCGGCGAGGTCTTCCGGATCACGGGGGCCAGGCAGGGGCTCGCGGACGACGTCCGTGGACGGCAGCGACGGTACGTGATCTCGATGTCGGTCAGGACCGTGTCGGTCGTCGCGGCGGCGGCGCTGTGGAACGTCGAGCGGCATGTCGCCCTCGT
This sequence comes from Streptomyces sp. NPDC087300, assembly GCF_044744425.1. Classification (NCBI taxonomy): domain Bacteria; kingdom Bacillati; phylum Actinomycetota; class Actinomycetes; order Kitasatosporales; family Streptomycetaceae; genus Streptomyces; species Streptomyces sp. NPDC087300. Next base: position 322,210 of record NZ_JBIUYI010000009.1, on the reverse strand, counting down.
CGCTCTGGTGCTCGGTGTTCTCCTTCCGTACATCTCCGTGGTCATCGCGAACGCCGGTCGTGAGAGCAATCCCTCGCTTCCCTCGACGTTCGTACCCGCCCCTTCTCGGCCAATGCTCGCGCCGCCGGCTCCGGCGGGTGCCGCGGAATCCGTCCCGGAAGATCCCCTGGGGCCCGCCCACGACCAGCGGCGCGGCTCAGCGCGTGATCAGAACTGACCGTCGACGTTCCGCCAAGCTCAAGAAAACCTCAGATCAATCATGTAGTTCCGGTGCCAGTCGGCCGGTCCCCCATGACATACTTCGTACGCGCTCCGCATCCCCCGTCGGAGCGACAGACCGACGCCGGGCAGCTCCCCCCGTGGCTGCTCGGCGTCGCCTTGTTTTACGGGCAGTTGTCCGCGACTGCCAAGGCACTGGGACGCGACTGTGAGTGACGAAAACCCGATCTGCTCCGCCAAGGGCTGCCGCGTCGCCGCGGTCTGGGTCCTCGCCTGGAACAACCCCAAGATCCACACGCCGGAGCGCCGCAAGACGTGGCTCGCGTGCGACGACCACCGCGAACACCTCTCCCAATTCCTGGGCGTCCGCGGCATGCTCAAGGAAGTCGTGACGCTGACGGAGTGGGAATCCCGCGAGGCGTAGGCCACTTCGGGCCCTCCGGGCTCCGCGCGACGCACGTCGAGTGGAGCCCCGCGGCTGGGTCAGCCGCCGATCGCCGACATCGGCCTCGCCGGCTGGAGGAACGACGGGTCGTCCAGGCCGGAGCCCGCCTTCTTGCCCCACATCGCGAGCTTCCAGATGCGGGCGATCGCCTCGTCCGAGCCATCCGTGCTGTCCTCGGGGGCGGCGCGCAGGGCCGCTCGCAGGTCGGTCTCCTCGGTGGCGAACAGGCAGGTGCGCACCTGGCCGTCGGCCGTCAGCCTCGTACGGTCGCAGGCCGAGCAGAACGGGCGGGTGACCGAAGCGATGACGCCGACGCGGTGCGGGCCGCCGTCCACGATCCAGCGCTCGGCGGGGGCCGAGCCGCGCTCCCCCGAGCCCTCTTCGGTGAGCTCGAAGCGGGTGCGCAGGGACTCCAGGATGTCACCGGCCGTGATCATGCCGTCGCGCTTCCAGCCGTGCTGGGCGTCCAGGGGCATCTGCTCGATGAACCGCAGCTCGTACTCGTTCTCCACGGCCCAGGCGAGCAGGTCGGGGGCCTCGTCGTCGTTCAGACCCGGCATCAGGACGGTGTTGACCTTGACCGGGGTCAGGCCCGCGTCACGGGCTGCTTCGAGGCCTTCGAGGACGTCCTTGTGACGGTCACGGCGGGTGAGCGTCTTGAAGACGTCGGGGCGCAGGGTGTCCAGGGAGACGTTGACCCGGTCCAGGCCCGCGGCCTTGAGGGCCTTGGCGGTGCGCTTGAGGCCGATACCGTTCGTCGTCAGGGACATCCTGGGGCGCGGTTCCAGCTGGGCGCAGCGCTCCACGATGCCGACGAGGCCGGGCCGCAGCAGCGGCTCGCCGCCGGTGAACCGGACCTCGGTGATGCCGAGCTGCGTGACGGCGATGCGCACCAGCCGGACGATCTCGTCGTCCGTGAGCAGATCGGGCTTGGCCAGCCACTGGAGGCCCTCTTCGGGCATGCAGTACGTGCAGCGCAGATTGCAGCGGTCGGTCAGTGAAACGCGCAGGTCAGTGGCTACTCGGCCAAAGGTGTCGATGAGCACTGCGGCCCCCTCCCCGGCGGTTGGATGTTGATGTTCCGACGCTTACGACCCTACGCCAGACCTCTGACAACGCCATGGGCCATTTGCCACGAGGAACGGCGCGGCCGCGTCGTAGGACTCTACGACGCGGCCGCCGCGAACCGATGGACACGGACCGCTCAGTGGGCTCCGACGCCGGTCAGGGACTTGACCTCCAGCTCGGCGTACTTGCCCTTGTCCGGCTCCTCCTTCGACAGGAGCGAGCCGATCCAGCCGAGCAGGAAGCCCAGCGGGATCGAGATCAGGCCCGGGTTCTCCAGCGGGAAGAAGTCGAAGTTCGCGTCGGGGAACATCGAGGTGGGCTTGCCCGAGACCACCGGCGAGAACAGTACGAGGCCGACGGCGGCGACCAGACCGCCGTAGATCGACCAGAGCGCGCCCTGGGTGGTGAACCGCTTCCAGAACAGGCTGTAGAGGATCGTCGGCAGGTTCGCGGACGCCGCGACCGCGAAGGCGAGCGCGACGAGCCCCGCGACGTTCAGGTCGCGGGCCAGCGCGCCGAGTGCGATGGAGACGATGCCGATGAAGACGGTCGACCAGCGGGCCGCCTTCATCTCCTCCTTCTCGGTGGCCTTGCCCTTGCGGATGACGTTCGCGTAGATGTCGTGCGCGAACGAGGACGACGAGGCGAGGGTGAGGCCCGCGACGACCGCGAGGATGGTGGCGAAGGCGACCGCGGAGATCACCGCGAGCAGGATGGCGCCGCCGGTCGAGTCGCCACCGCCGCCGATCTCCAGGGCGGCGAGCGGCGCCGCGGTGTTGCCCGCCTTGTTCGAGGCGATGATGTCGCCCGGCTTGAGCAGCGCGGCGGCGCCGAAGCCGAGGACGATCGTCATCAGGTAGAAGGCGCCGATGATGCCGATCGCCCAGTTCACGGACTTACGGGCGGCCTTGGCCGTGGGCACCGTGTAGAAGCGGATCAGGATGTGCGGCAGGCCCGCGGTGCCGAGCACCAGGGCGATGCCGAGCGAGATGAAGTCCAGCTTCGACGTGCCGGTGGCGCCGTACTTCAGGCCCGGCTCCAGGAACGCGGAGCCCTTGCCGCTGTTGGTGGCGGCCGAGCCGAGCAGGTCGGAGACGTTGAAGTTGAACTTCAGCAGGATCAGGAAGGTGATGAGGATGGTGCCCGTGATGAGCAGCACGGCCTTGACCATCTGCACCCAGGTGGTGCCCTTCATGCCGCCGATGGTCACGTAGACGATCATCAGGACGCCGACGAGGGCGACGATGAGGACCTTGCCCGCGTCGGAGGTGATGCCGAGCAGCAGGGAGACGAGGACGCCCGCGCCCGCCATCTGCGCGAGCAGGTAGAAGATCGACACCACGATGGTGGAGGTGCCCGCTGCCGTACGGACCGGGCGCTGGCGCATCCGGTAGGCGAGGACGTCGCCCATCGTGTAGCGCCCCGAGTTGCGCAGCGGCTCGGCGACCAGGAGCAGCGCCACGAGCCAGGCGACCAGGAAGCCGATGGAGTAGAGGAACCCGTCGTACCCGAAGAGGGCGATGGCGCCCGCGATGCCGAGGAAGGACGCGGCGGACATGTAGTCGCCGGAGATCGCCAGGCCGTTCTGGAAGCCGGTGAACTGGCGGCCGCCCGCGTAGAAGTCAGCGGCGCTCTTGGTCTGCCGGCCCGCCCAGACGGTGATGACCAGGGTCGCGACGACGAAGGCCGCGAAGAGGCTGATGATCAGTGGCCGGTGCTCGGAGGCGTCGGAGGCCGCCGCGAGCTCGACGACGGCGGTGTGCGCGGGGCTCATGCCGCTCCCTCCATACGGGACTTGATCGCCTCGGCCTTCGGGTCGAGCTTCGACGCGGCGTGGCGCGAGTAGAACCAGGCGATGAGGAACGTGGTCAGGAACTGCCCGAGGCCGAGCGCGAGGGCGACGTTGATGTTGCCGAACAGCTTGGTGCCCATGAAGTCGCCCGCGTAGTTGGAGAGCAGGACGTAGACCAGGTACCAGGTGATGAAGGCGATGGTGAGCGGGAAGGCGAACGAGCGGTGCGCTTGGCGCAGTTCACCGAATTCCGCGCTCTCCTGCACCTCGATGAACTCCTCCGTGGAGGGCGCGTGGGGAGTGGGGTCTGGGCCGCCCTTCGAAGGTGGCGGTGCGTCGGTGGCCACGGAGTCTCCTCGTGGTGCGGGTGGGGTGGGGACGGACAGTTGTTCCATGGGCGCTGATCTTCCGCTCGGGCAGTGACGCGGATCACGTGAGCCACGGATGGCGATGCTAAGGCCACTGGACGTGATCCGACAGGGGGTTGATGTTGCTTCCGTGACGTACTCAACGCCGGGGCGACACGCGCGACGCGGCCCAACTCCCCGGTTTCTTCGGCAAGTCATTGCTGGCCTGGGAGTTTCCGGGTTAGCTTCACCCTGAACCACCCGTCATGTACCTGCCCGAGCACCACCTGTGTTCGGGCAGTTCCGTATGCGATTCCGTGTGCGGTTCCGTCTCCGGATGATGTGGAGATCCCATGGCTCATCTGCGTTCCAGACGCCGTACGGCGCTCGCCCTGCCGCTCGGCATCGCCCTGGCCGCCTCGGTCGGGTTCCTGCCCGGCGCGGCGTCCGCGGCCTCGAACGAGTCGCCCGCCCCCGTGTCGGCCCAGGCCGCGAAGGACGCCCCCGCCCTCGCGTACGTGGTCAACACGCGCGCGGACCACAAGACGATCCAGTACGTGAAGAAGGCGATCGCCAGGAACGGCGGGTCCGTCGTCGTCGCGTACGAGAAGATCGGCGTGATCGTCGCGCACTCCTCGAACGCGGACTTCGGCAAGCAGATACGCGAGGTGCGCGGCGTGCAGACCGCGGGCGCGACCCGCACCGCGCCGCTCACCGCCGCCGGCACCACCGAGGACGGCGCGCCGAAGCTCCTGTCGAAGGCCGACGCCAAGTCCCTGAAGGCCGCCGCCGCTTCGGGCGACGAGCCGCTCGAGGCCGACCAGTGGGACCTGCGGGCGATCGGCGCCGACAAGGCCGCCAAGATCAACCCGGGCAGCAAGAGGGTCACCGTCGGCGTGATCGACACGGGCGTCGACGACACCCACCCCGACCTCGCGCCCAACTTCTCGCCCTCGCAGTCCGCGAGCTGTGTCGGCGGCAAGGCCGACACCTCCCCCGGCGCCTGGCGCCCGGCGAACAAGGACTCCTACCACGGCACGCACGTGGCCGGTGAGATCGCCGCCGCGCGCAACGGCGTCGGCGTCGCGGGCGTGGCGCCCGGCGTCAAGGTCTCGGGCATCAAGGTGGCCGACCCGGTCAACGAGCTGTTCTACCCGGAGAGCGTGGTCTGCGCCTTCGTGTTCGCCGCCGACCACGGCGTGGAGATCACCAACAACAGCTACTACGTGGACCCGTGGCTGTACAACTGCAAGGACGACCCGGACCAGCGGGCCATCGTCGACGCGGTCAACCGGGCCCAGCTGTACGCCCAGCGCAAGGGCACGCTGAGCCTGGCCTCCGCGGGCAACTCCAACCACGACCTGGACTCGGACGCGATCGTCGACACGTCGAGCCCGGACGACTCCACTCCGGTGTCGCGCACCATCGACCCGCACGAGTGCCTCGACATCCCCACCCAGCTTCCCGGTGTGGTCACCGTCAGCGCGACCGGTGTGCAGGACCTGAAGTCGATCTACTCCAGCTACGGCAAGGGCGTCATCGACGTCGCGGCGCCGGGCGGCGACAAGTTCCAGATCCCGGGCGACACCCCGTCCAAGAACGGCCGCATCCTCTCCACCATGCCGGGCGGCGAGTACGGCTGGCTGCAGGGCACCTCGATGGCATCGCCGCACGCCGCGGGCGTCGCCGCGCTGATCAAGTCGACGCACCCCAAGGCGGGCCCGGCCGAGCTCCAGCGGCTGCTCAAGAAGCAGGCCGACAAGCTCTCCTGCCCCACCGCTCCGTACGACCCGGACGGTGACGGCGACGTCGACGCGCTCTGCAAGGACGGCGGCAAGAACAAGAACGGCTTCTACGGCAGCGGGCTCGTCGACGCGCTCGACGCCGTGAAGAAGTGATGGGGAGAACGCACGTGAACAAGTCCTCGACCCGGCTCGGCGCCGTCGCGCGCTCCCGCCGCGCACTGGCCCTTCCGCTCGGCATCGCGGTGGTCTCGGCCGTCGCCTTCCTGCCCACGACGGCCTCGGCGCGGCCCGCCGACCTGCCCGGCGCGAACGCGTCGGCCGCGACCGCGGCGGACGGCACGTCGATGAGCTACGTCGTCAACGTCCGCCCCGGGCACGCGAGTGCGGCCTGGGCGAAGAAGGCCATCGCCAAGGCGGGCGGCACCGTCGTCATCGCGTACGACAAGATCGGCGTCATCGTCGTCCACTCGGCGGCGCCCGATTTCGCGCGGACGATCCGCAAGGCCAAGGGCGTCCAGTCGGCGGGCGCCACGCGCACCGCGCCGCTGTCGGCCCAGTCGGACGACGCGCTCGACTCCGAGCGGCCGCTGACCGCCGCCGAGGCGAAGGCCGCGGCGGGCAAGGCGTCGGCGGGGCAGGACGAGTTGGAGCCGTTGCAGTGGGACCTGCCCGCCATGAAGGCGGACAAGGCCCACGAGGTCTCGCTCGGCAGCCGGAAGGTCACCGTCGGCGTCCTGGACTCCGGGGTCGACGACACGCACCCCGACATCGCGCCGAACTTCGACCGGCGGGCGTCCGCGAGCTGTCTGGGCGGCGTGCCCGTGCAGAAGGACAACGCGTGGCGTCCGGTGGCCAAGGAGAGCGACCACGGCATGCACGTGGCGGGCACGATCGCCGCCGCGAAGAACGGCACCGGCATCACGGGCGTCGCGCCCGGCGTGAAGGTGGCGAGCCTGAAGGTGGCCGAGCCCGCGACCGGCATGTACTACACGGAGGCCGTGGTCTGCGGCTTCGTGTGGGCGGCCGACCACGGCGTGGACGTCACCAACAGCAGCTACTACACCGACCCGTGGCTGTTCAACTGCACGACGGACGACGACCAGAAGGCGCTCGTCGACGCCGTCGGGCGGGCCACGAAGTACGCCGAGCGCAAGGGCGCGGTGAACGTCGCGGCCGCGGGCAACGCCAAGACGGACCTCGCCCAGGACGAGATCCTCGACGACTCCAGCCCGGACGACACCACTCCGGTGCCGCGGACGGTCAAGACCAAGGACTGCTTCGACATCCCGTCGCAGCTGCCCGGTGTCGTGACGGTCTCCGCCACCGGTGCCAAGGGCATCAAGTCGTCGTACTCGAACTACGGCAAGGGCGTCATCGACATCGCGGCGCCGGGCGGCGACTCCACCGCGTACCAGGCTCCGCAGGCACCGGCCGTCGACGGCCGCATCCTGTCGACGCTGCCGGGCGGCAAGTTCGGCTACAAGGCGGGCACGTCGATGGCGTCCCCGCACGCCGCGGGCCTCGCCGCGCTGATCAAGTCCACGCACCCGCATGCCTCGGCCGCACGGGTCAAGGAGCTCATGTACCGCCAGGCCGACCGGATGGCGTGCACCGCTCCGTACGACTACGACGGTGACGGCAAGGTCGACGCGGTCTGCGAGGGCGGCAAGAACAAGAACGGCTTCTACGGCGCGGGCATGGCCGACGCGCTGGACGCCGTGCGCAAGTAACCCTGTTCGCAGGAGTGTTGGGCCGGGCGGCCGAGGGTCGCCCGGCCCTTCCGCGCGCGGCATAGTGCACGCATGACGCGTACCTCACCGGATGCCACCCACGGAGCCTGGAACGCACTCGGCGGCGATCCCGCGCACCTCCCCCGGATCTCCTCCGTCAGCCGCGACGGCGCGCTCGCCGCGCGCCTCCCCGTCATCGTGCTCGCCCGCGCCTGCGTGGGCGTCTGCGCGCTTGCCGCCGCCGAGTTGACCGCGCTGCGCACCGGGGGCGACGTGCCCCGGGTCCTGGTCGACGACGGCGCGGTGGCCACGGCCTTCACCAGCGAGCGGCACCTGTCGGTGGACGGCAGGAGGCCGGTGAACTTCGCCCCGCTGTCCCGGTTCTGGCGGACCGCGGACGGCTGGGTGCGCACCCACGCCAACTATCCGCACCACAGGGCGGCGTTGCTCGCCGCCCTCGATGTCCCCGGCACGGGCACCGGATCCGAGAACGCGGTCGCGGTCGCGGTCGCCGCGCGCCTCGCGGAGCTGCCCGCCACGAAGGCCGAGGACGCGGTGTACGCCGCCGGGGGCCTCGCCGTCGCCCTGCGGACGCCCGAGGAGTGGGCCGCGCATCCGCAGGGGGCCGCGTCGGCCGGGCAGCCGCTGGTGCACAGGGAACCGCTCGGGCCCGCGCCCGCGCGTGACCTCGCCCCGCTCACCGGTTCCCCCGCGCGACCCGCCGACGGACTGCGCGTGCTCGACCTCACCCGGGTGATCGCGGGGCCCGTGGCGACCCGCACGCTGGCGCTGCTCGGCGCGGACGTGCTGCGCGTCGACCCGCCGGGGCTGCCCGAACTCGCCGACCAGCACACGGACACCGGCTTCGGGAAGCGGTCGGTGACGCTCGGCCTCGGGGACCGCGCGGACCGGCGCGTCTTCGAGGACCTGCTCTCCACGGCCGACGTCGTCGTCACGGGCTACCGGCCCGGCGCCCTCGACCGCTTCGGGCTCTCGCCACGGGAACTGGCCGCGCGCAGGCCGGGGCTCGTCGTCGCACAGCTGTCGGCGTGGGGCGCTCAGGGCCCGTGGGCGCGCCGGCGGGGCTTCGACAGCCTCGTGCAGGTGGCCACCGGGATCGCGGCCGTCGAGGGCGGTCCCGATGAGCCGGGGGCGCTGCCCGCGCAGGCCCTGGACCACGGCACCGGGTATCTGCTCGCCGCGGCCGTGCTGCGGACGGTGACCGAGCAGGCGGCGCAGGGCGGCACCGGGTACGTACGCCTCTCCCTCGCCCGTACGGCGGCATGGCTGATGTCGCTCGGCGCCGCGCAGTCCGGCGGGCGCTCGGCGGAGGCCCCCGAGGGCCCCGCGCCCTGGCTCGCCGAGAGGGACAGCCCGCTGGGGCGACTGCGGTACGCGCTGCCGCCCGTCTCCTTCACCGATGGCCCCGTCAACTGGTCGCGTCCGCCGGGGATTTGGGGAGCCGACCGGCCCCGGTGGCGGTGAGGCGGCGCACACGGCGTCGAGCGGTACGGTCCGATCGGAAGGGCTTTGCACCAGTTGTCCCCCAGGACTTGCCCACCGGGCCAACCCCTGGTGAAGATCATGTGGTGAGCTCCATACGACCGTCCGCCGAGCCCGGAGGCGATGCCACGGCCGGCATACCGGCGACCGCCGCCTCGCACCGCGCGCCGCGCCACCGCCCCGCGGTGGGCCGCGCCGTGGCCGTGCTCGTCCTCGTGGCCCTCGCCGCGCTGATACCGCTGCTCGGCCCCTCGGCCGCGCTCAGCGGCACCGGCGAGGCGAAGGCGCCGGGCACGGCGGGGATCACGCTGTTGCGCGGGGTCCTGTTCGGCGCGCTCTGCGTGCAGCTGGGCGAGGTGTTCGCGTCCCGGCTCATCCGCCGGGTGCCGGGGGCGCCGCGTGGCAGGGCGGGCGAGCCGCGCGGCTGGGGGGCGTACGCGGCCTGGGCGGGGTTCGCCGCGGCGCTCGGGCTCGCCGCGATCGTGGCGAACGGCAACCTCGTCCCGCAGCAACTCTCCGACCTGGACATCGGGCGGCTCTACGACACCCGGGACGGCAGACTCGCCCTCCTGGAGGTCAACGCCTTCATCGCGGCCGCGCTGTGCGCCCGCTCGCGGCGCCCCGCGGGTGCGGTGCTCCCGCTGGCCGCGGTGATCGTCGCGGAGGCGCTGCGGGCGCACCCGCCCGCCGAGGACTCCGCGCTCCTGGGCAGCGGTCTCACCCTGGTGCACCTGACGTGCGCGGCGCTGTGGGCGGGCGGCCTGCTCTACGTCCTTCGCCTGCTGCGGCGCTGGCGGACGTCCGCTCCGGAGGAGGGCATCGCGGTACTGGGGCTCTACGCGCGCGTGGCCGCCGTCCTGTTCGCCGCGATCACGGCGACCGGCGTGTGCAGCACGCTGCGCCGGATGCCGCCGGGCACGGTCGTCGACCAGCTGACCGGCACGGCCTACGGCCGCGCCCTGCTCGCCAAGGTGCTCGTCGTGACCGTCGTCGCGGTGCTCGCGCTGCTGGCCCGCCAGCGCTTGCGGGGCGCCGGGGACCGTGTCCACGCGTACGTCCCCGCGCGCGGGGAGGTCATCGCGCTGGGCTTCGTCGTGGTGCTCTCGGCGCTGCTCACTACGGTGCCTGTGCCTATTCGCTGGTGAGCCGCCGGTCGGTACGCGTCTGCGGGTACGTCGTGGCTCGTCGCGCAGTTCCCCGCGCCCCCTACGGGGCGCCCCCTCCTAGAACTTCACCTGGACCTTGAGGGCGGTGCGCTCGTCCATCGCCTTGTAGCCCTGCGGCACGTCCTCGACGCCGACCGTCAGGTCGAAGACCGGCGAGGGGTCGATGGTGCCGTCGAGGACGTCGGGCAGCAGCTCGGGGATGTAGGTGCGCACCGGCGCGACGCCGCCGCGCAGGGCGATGTTCCTGTCGAACATGACGCTCAGGTCCAGGCCGGTGCCGCTGCCGTGCGGGACGCCGACGAAGCCGATCGCGCCACCGTCGCGCGTGACGTCCACGGCGGTACGCATGGACTGCTCGGTGCCGACCGCCTCGATCACGGAGTGGGCGCCCTGGCCCCGGGTGAGCTCGCGCACGGCGGCCACCGCGGCGTCCCCGCGCTCGGCGACGACGTCCGTGGCGCCGAAGCGGCGCGCGATGTCGGTGCGGGCCTGGTGGCGGCCGAGGGCGATGATCCGCTCGGCGCCGAGCCGCTTGGCCGCGAGGACGGCGCACAGGCCGACCGCGCCGTCGCCGACGACCACGACGGTGGCTCCGGGGCGTGCGCCCGCGCCGAGCGCCGCGTGGTGGCCGGTGCCCAGGACGTCCGAGAGGGTCAGGAGGCCGGAGAGCAGGTGCTCGTCGGACGCGGCATCGGCGGGCAGCTGGACCAGGGTGCCGTCGGCGAACGGCACCCGGACGGCCTCGCCCTGGCCGCCGTCGTAGCCGACCGAGCCCCAGAACCCACCGTGCTCGCAGGACGTGGTGAGGCCCTCGGCGCAGTAGTCGCAGACGCCGTCCGACCACATGAAGGGCGCGACGACGAGATCGCCGCGGCGCACCCCGCTCACCTCGGACCCGGTCTCCTCGACGATGCCGAGGAACTCGTGCCCGATCCGCTGGCCGGGCTGGCGCTTGGCCTCGCCCCGGTAGGCCCACAGGTCGCTGCCGCAGATGCAGGCCCGCAGCACGCGCACGACGGCGTCGGTGGGCAGCTGCACCACGGGCTCCGGCACGTCCTCCACGCGCATGTCGAACGGGGCGTGGATGGTGGTGGCGCGCATGCGTGGTCCTTCGTGCGGTTCAGGAGGTGGTGCTGGTGCTCGTGGTCGTACGTGTCATACGCCTTTCACCGTACGCCCGGTCGGACCCCTGTCGTGCACCGGCCGCCGTCAGTACGCCCCTGGCCAGCAGGAACTGCGCCGCGATGTACGTGAGCATGATCGCGAAGTCGGGCCGGGGCAGCTGCGGCCACTCGGCGACGCCGGTCGCGATGAGGGTGTCGGAGAGCAGGAAGAGCGCCCCTCCCGCGGCCGCCGCGGGGCCGATGGCGGTGGCGCCGAAGGCCATCGCGGTGAGCAGCAGGCTGTAGCCCGCGACGGGGCCGCGCATGTCGGCGGGCAGGTCGGGCCAGAGGAGCGCCACGGTGACGGCGAGCGCGAGCGCGTACCCGGCGACGAGCGCGGTGCCACGCGCGCGTGCGGCCCCGCTGCCGTCCGCGTACCGCTTGAGGTCGCCGTACCTGCGGAAGTCCCCGTGCCGCTTGAAGAGCACGAGGTAGCAGACGTGCCCGGCCGCGAAGGAGCCCATGCCGGCGAGGAAGGCGGGCTCGGCGTCGAGGAGCAGGAAGGTGTCGCCGCCCCAGCCGCAGAGCAGGGCGGCGACCAGCAGCCGCGGTCCGCCGCGCACGGCGACGTACGCCGCGAGCAGCGGCATGAGCAGGGGTTTGCAGACGGCGTGGCCGGGACCGAAGTCCGCGAGGAGCGCGCCGAGATCGCCGAGTGCGGCGACGCCGAAGACGCCGATGAGCAGCGTGGCCGCGGGCGTCCTGCTCACGCGGCACGCTCGGGGACCGGCGCGTCGGCGGCCGCCGCGGGCGCCGTGGCGGGCTCCGCGGCCGCGGACGCCTGCGGTTGCCACCCCGGCCCGCGGAAGACGCGTCCGGCCCGCTCACGCCAACTCGTGGCCGCCTTCAGGTCCTTGGCGATGGCGGCGTACTCGTGGGTGGCGACGCGCAGCGGGTTGTACGTCGCGATGTTCTTCGTCAGGCCGTAGACCGGACGGTCGGTCTCCGCGACCCACGAGCCGAACACGCGGTCCCAGATGATCAGGATGCCGCCGAAGTTGCGGTCCAGGTAGCCGCCCTGGGACGCGTGGTGGACGCGGTGGTGCGACGGCGTGTTGAAGACGAACTCGAAGGGCCTGGGCAGCTTGCCGATGCGCTCGGTGTGGATCCAGAACTGGTAGACCAGGTTGGCCGACGAGCAGAACGCGAGGGCGGCCGGGTGCACGCCGCAGGCGATCAGCGGCAGGTAGAACGGCCACACCGTGAGGCTCGTCCAGGGCTGGCGCAGCGCCGTCGTGAGGTTGAAGTTGCGGCTGGAGTGGTGCACGACGTGGCAGGCCCACAGGATGCGGATGACGTGGTGGCCCCGGTGCGACCAGTAGTAGAAGAAGTCCTGCGCGAGGAGCATCAGCGGGACGGTCCACCACAGCACGGGCACGCGCAGCGGGGTCAGCGCGTAGACGCCCGAGTAGATCGCGACGATGGGGATCTTCCACAGGAAGTCGAAGGCGAGGCTGCCGAGCCCCATGGTGACGCTGGTGGCGGCGTCCTTGGTCTCGTACCCCGCCGCGTCCTCGTCCGGATGGATCCGGTGGCTCACGATCTCGACGACGGTGAGCAGCACGAAGGCCGGTATGGACCACAGCACGACATCGGGCAGGTTCGGGGACATGCGTGCACCGTAGAACGCCTGGTAGCTCGCGACTAGGGGTTGTTACCGACAAGTATTACCGGCGGTACGAGGCCGGTTGTTGGTGATCTCTGCCAAATGCGGCGCCTCAAACACCGACCGCCCCGAGCAGCACCCCCGCCCCGTAGGTGACCGCCATGGCGAGCGCGCCGCCCGCCATGTTCCGCAGCACGGCGCGCCGCACGTCCGCCGAGCCGAGCCGTGCGCTGCTCCAGCCCGTCAGCGCGAGGGCGCCGAGGACGGAGAGCACGGTGACGCCGAGCCGCCAGTCCGACGGCGGCAGCACGATCGCGAGCAGCGGCAGCAGGGCGCCCACGGTGAAGGCTACGAAGCTGGCCCAGGCGGCGTGCCAGGGGTTGGTGAGCTCGTCGGGGTCGATGCCGAGCTCCACGCGCGCGTGGGCCCGCAACGCGTCCCGCTCGGTGAGCTGCTCGGCGGCCTCGCGCGCCACCTCACCGCTGAGCCCGCGCGCCGCCAACAGCTCGGTCAGCTCGGCCAGTTCCGCCTCGGGCTGCTCGCGCAGCTCGCGCTTCTCCATGGCCAGGGCGGCCTTCTCCGAGTCGCGCTGGGTGGAGACGGAGACGTATTCGCCCGCGGCCATGGACATGGAGCCCGCGAGCAGCCCGGCGAGACCGGCGGTGAGCAGCGCGCCGCGGTCGTCGGTGGCGCCCGCGACGCCGACGACGAGGCCCGCGGTGGACACGATGCCGTCGTTGGCCCCGAGCACGGCGGCCCGCAGCCAGTTGAGCCGGGCGCCGAGGGCGCCGCCGTGCGCTTCGTCGTGCGTTGCGTCAGTCACGCAGGGAGCATCGCACCGCAGGGGTCACCAGATGCGTACCGACCCTCCCGGCGCGAACACCGGGCTCGTGGCGTCGGCGGGCGGCTCCTTGAGGGGGTCGTCCAGTTCCCGGACCGTCGGTCCCACGCGTGCGGCGACCTCGCCGAGCGCGGTCAGGTCGAAGCCGTAGACGCGGGCCGCGTTGCCGCCGACCATCGCCTCGATCTCGTCCCTCGGCAGGCCCGCGTAGGCGATGCGCAGGCCCTCGCGGGAGTACGGGTGGGTGCCTTCGTCGTGCGGGTAGTCGCTGCCCCACATGATCTTGTCGAGGCCGATGCGGTCGCGCATCGCCGCCTCGTGCGGGCGCATGAAGCTGGCGCCCACGAAGCAGTTCTCGCGCCACACCTGGGAGGGGCCCTTGCCCATCGAACCGGCGAGGCCCGCGCCGAACTTCGACTCGGCGGTGTCCGCCTTCGTCGCCGCCGAGACCAGGCGCCCGTGGTAGTAGTCCAGCATGTCCAGGACGCCGGGGATCCAGCCCGAGCCCTGCTCGGTGAGGACCAGCTTGAGCTCCGGGTGGCGCCGGAACGCGCCGCCGAAGACGAGGTGCCACAGCGCCCGGTGCGAGAACCACGTCGTCTCGACCATGAACACCGCGCGCGCGGCCGGCTCGTCGCCCAGCGGCGGCGACGCGGAGCCCGCGTGGTGGTTGACCGGGACGCCGAGCTCGGCGCAGGCCGCCCAGATCGGGTCGTACGTCGCGGAGTAGAGCTCGGGAAGGCCCGAGCCCGGCGGGGTGCCGGGGAGCAGGACGCCGCCGGTGAGGCCGGCCTTCACCGACCGGTGGATCTCCTCGACGGCCTGGTCGACGTCGTTCAGGAGGATCTGGAAGACGCCCGCCCTGCGCCCCGGGGCGGCCGCGCAGAAGTCGGCGAGCCACCGGTTGTGGGCCCGCAGCCCCGCCCAGCGCTGCGCGAACTCCTCGCGGGTCGGCGCGGGCGCCATCAGCGAGGCCGAGGGGAAGAACGGCGGGATGGTGTTCGGGAAGACGACCTCGGCGACGATGCCGTCCTCTTCGAGCTCGGCGATACGGCGGTCCGAGTTCCAGTTGCGGTCGGCGGTGTCGGCGAGGAGGTCCTCGTACGGATTGACGTAGGTGGCCGCCCACGCGTCGAACGCGTCGTGGTGGCGGGACTCCAAGTAGGGCTTGTAGTCGAGGAGATCGGCGCCCGCGTGGCAGTCCGCGGAGATGACGGTGTAGCGGTCGTCAGCGGTGTGCCGTGGACCCTGCTGTGCAGCACTCATGTGTCCGCCCCCAGTACCGGGAAGTCGTGGTCGGTCAGCCAGTGGCGGCCCACTTCGCGCGAGCGCGCCCAGGACGCGTCGACGGCCGCGCGGGCCGCGGTGTCGGTGGGCTGGCCGAGTTCGTCGGGCGTCGGGCCGATCCGGCGGGCCAGCGGCGCCAGCTTGGCTGTGTCGAAGCCGAAGACCTCGGCGGCCGCGAGCCCGAGCATCCGGCGGCTCTCCCCCACCGGGATGTCGTGGAAGGTCTTCTTCAGCCACGCGCGCGTGTCGGGCCAGGTGCCCTCGGGGTGCGGGAAGTCGCTGCCCCACAGGATGTTGTCGACGCCGATCTCGTAGCGCTGGGCGAGTTCGCGGCGCTTGGTGTTGGTCGCGCAGACGAAGAGCTGCCGGTCCAGGTACTCGTGCGGGGGCCGCTTGAGCTCCGCGAACGGGGAGAGCTTCTTGCCGCCGTGCGCCCCCAGGTAGAGGCGGTCCATGAACCACAGGAGGTTCGGCAGCCACCAGCAGCCGGACTCCGCGACGCCGAACCTCAGGCCCGGATGGCGCTCGAAGACGCCCGACCAGAGCATGAACCACAGCGGCCGCGCGGGCCACCACGTCACTTCGGAGACGTAGATCCCCAGGTGGTCGCCGTACTCGTGGCGGGGCGCCGCTCCGGAGTGGGTGACCACGGGCATCGCGCACTCGGCGGCCGCCGCCCACACGGGGTCGTAACGCCGGTCGTGGTAGGGCGCCTTGTCGACCCACATGGAGGGGATCATCAGCGCGCCGAGCCCCGACTCCTTGGCGCGGTGCACCTCGGCGACGACCCGGTCGACCTCGCCGGTGATGGGCAACAGGGCGACGCCGCAGTGCCGTTCGGGATGTTCGGAGACGAAGTCGGCCAGCCAGCGGTTGTGCGCCTGCGCGCCCGCCATGCCGAGTTCGGGGTCCTGGTCGCCGGAGAGCCCGAGTCCGACCCCGAAGGGCGCGGCCGTCTGGCTGTCCACGGCGTCCGCGTCGGGGAAGACGACCTCGGCGGCCACCCCGTCGCCGTCCAGCTCCTTGAGGCGCTGTGCGGTCTCCCAGCCGCCGCGCAGGCCCTCCTCGTTGTCCTGGAACCACTTGGCGGCGAACGCGTCGTTGCGGATGCCGAGCCGCGTCGCCTCCTCGCGGCGGGCGTCGCGCTCGCCGAGGAATTCGTCGAAGGCACGGTGGAAACGGCTGTCGAGATAGGGCCGGTACTCCTCGGTGGGCAGTCCGGCGTGGCAGTCGGAGGAGATGATCAGGTACGGATCGAGCTCGTCGTGATGGTCCTGGTCGGTCGTCCGGTGGTCCTGGTCGGTCATCGGTCACACGCCCCTTCAGTCCAGGATGAAGCTCTCCAGGTACGCCGGGTCGGCCCGCTCCAGCATCGAGCGCGAGCGCGCCTTGATCTGCCGGTCGCTGTGCTCGCTCTCCGGCAGGAGCCAGAAGCGCCCGGCCGCGATCCCCTGGGCCACGAAGTCCGCGACCTGCTCGACCGGCGTGAACGCCACCTCCTGGCCCGCGTCCTTCATCGCCGCCTCCCACTGGTCGAGGCTGCGGTAAGGGGTCTTGCGGGGGCGGGACTTGGCGTACCGGTCGGGGCGGTTGCGGTGCGACTCCCACAGGCCGGTGCGGAGCATGTGCGGTCCCGGGAAGAGCACGGAGGCGCCCACCCGCGCGTGCTCCGCCTTCAGATGCGCGTACAGCGACTCCGTCATCGTCACCACGGCAGCCTTGGTGACCGCGTACACGGAGGCGGTGGGCAGCGGCGCGATGCCGCCGTCCCCGGAGGAGGTGTTCACGACGTGGCCGGGATCGCCGCCCGCGATCATGCGCGGCACGAACGCCTGGATGCCGTGGAAGACGCCCCACACGTTGACCTCGAAGGCCCACTTCCAGTCGTTGGGCTCGTGCTCCCACATGCGGCCCTCGGCGCCCGAGCCGACGCCCGCGTTGTTGCACAGCACGTGGACGGCGCCGAACTTCTCGTACGCCTCGTCGGCGAGCGCGAAGACCTGCTCGCGCGAGCCGACGTCGACCACGCGCGCGTGCACCGTCGCGCCGTCCTCGCGCAGCGAGGCGGCCGCCTTCTCCAGGGCGCTCTCCTCGACGTCGGCGAGGACCACCTTCAGCCCCTGGGCCGCGAACCGCCGCACCATGGCGAGCCCGATGCCGCTCGCCGCGCCCGTGACGACGGCGACCTGTCCTTCGCTCAGCTCCATCTCAGGCGCTCCCCTCGGGCGGCCCGTCGAGGATCTGCGCGGGGTCGTCGTAGCGCTGGTGGATGTAGGGCAGCAGGGCCTGGGCGCTGACGCGTTCCACGACCTTGCCCTGCTGGTCGGTGGTCTTCTCGCCGATGCTGATCTCCACCACCGCGCGCACGGGGAGGTCGGCCACCGGGTCGTACATCGACTCCCGCAGGACGACGTCCCCCGTGATTCCCTCCAGCTTGCGGACCTTCTCGTTGCGCACGCAGTGCACGAGCACCGGGTCCGCGTCGAACCCCGAACCGTCCACCGCGGGCAGGAACTTGAAGTAGAAGTCGGTCTTGCGCGTCGGCTCCGGGAGCGGCAGGTCACCGCTGACCGCGCCGCGCACCTCCACGAACGCGATGCCGTGCCGGGCGAGCGAGGCCCGCACCACCAGGCCCTCGCGCTCCACCTCGACCTCGCCGAGCTTCTTCGGTTCACCGAAGACCTCGCGCCCGCCGATCAGGGCCCGCTCGTGGGTCATCGGCATCACCAGCGGATACCAGCCGGTCACTCCCCCGTGCTCGGCGGCGACGGCCACCGAACCGGCGCCCAGCGGATAGCCGGGCAGGTCGACCTTGCTGATGTTGGCCCGCACCAGGGGCCGTCCGGTGGGCTTCAGCGGCGGCGGCAGGACCGCGGCGACCGCGTCGGGATCGCTCTCCCAGACCGCCACCACGCCGGTGGACCAGATGTCGGGGAGCTTGGAACTCGCGGTGCGCGCGGCGGCGATCTCCGCCTCGGTGCGCGCCCCGTACCGAATACGTGCCATGTCGTACCACCCTTCGTCGACGCGGATCCAGGTCCGCTGCGGGGACTTGCGGGAGGTTCTGTAACACAGTTACAACAGGACTCGTGAAGGGTAAAGAGACGCGTACACATCTGAACCGGGAAGACGTGCTCGACGCCGCGGCGAACCTGGTGAAGCAGCACGGGCCCGCCGCCCTGACCATGCGCAAGCTCGCCGCCGAGCTCGGCACCGCCGTCACCTCGATCTACTGGCACGTCGGCAACCGCGAGTCGCTCCTGGACGCCCTCGTCGAACGCACCGTCGCCGACCTCGGCGAGATCCGGCCCTCCGGGGCCACCCCCGACCGGCGCGTCGTCTCCGTGGCGCGCGCCCTGCGCCGCCAGCTGCGCGACCATCCGCACCTCGTCGCCATGGTGCACGAACGGGGCCTCACGGAACGGATGTTCCTGCCCGCCCAGCGCGCGCTCGTCCACGAGGTGCACGCGGCGGGGCTGCGCGGCGCCCGCGCGGCCGACGCCGTCCGCGCCGTCCAGATCCATGTCGTCGGCCACGTCCTGGTCGAGCGCAACCGCGAACGCGCGCCCGTCCAGCGCCCCGGCGAGGACGAACTGTGGACGGCGGAGACCGCGGAGCGGGACGCCGCGCTCGCCCGCGCGCTGGCCGGACCCCTCGATCCCGAGGCGCTGTTCACCACCTCGGTGCGGGCTCTGGTGGCGGGGCTCCTGGGCCGCGGAAGCTGACGGAGCGAGGTGCTTCCCGGCCCGGCAGGCCGACAGCAGTCGGCCCAGGGACCTGACTGTCAGTCGCGGCCCGTATCCTCATGGACCATGCTCGAAGACCGCACGACCGCAGCGTCCGCCACCCCCTGGCCGGCCGCGTATCCAACGGGGTACGCGGTCGTCGACGTCGAGACCACCGGACTGGCCCGCGACGACCGCATAGTGTCGGCCGCCGTCTACCGGGTGGACGCCAGGGGCGAGATCGAGGACCACTGGTACACGCTGGTCAACCCCCAGCGCGACCCGGGCCCCGTCTGGATCCACGGACTCACCACCGCGATGCTCGCGGACGCGCCGCTCTTCAAGGACGTCGCCGAGGAGTTCGCGGCCCGCCTGGACGGCCGCGTCCTCGTCGCGCACAACGCGGTCTTCGACTGGTCGATGATCGCCAGGGAGTACGCGCGCGCCGAGCGCACCGCCCCCGTCCGCCAGCGGCTGTGCACCATCGCGCTCTCCAAGGAGCTCGCGCTCCCGCTGCCCAACCACAAGCTGGAGTCCCTGGCCGCCCACTTCGGGGTCGAGCAGCGCCACGCGCACAACGCCCTCGACGACGCGCGCGTGCTCGCCGAGGCGTTCCGCCCCAGTCTGCTCGCGGCCGCCGGCGGCAACGTCCGCCTGCCGCTCCTGGAGTGCCGCCCGCTCACCGAGTGGTCCGACGGCGCGCCCCGCATCGTCCGCCAGCCGACGGGCCCGACGCCCGCCTCCTCGTACCGGCCCGGGAGTTGGCGCCCCTCGCGCAAGCGGCCGCCGTGCCCGTACCCGAACCCGGGGCGCTACGAGCCGGGCGAGCCGCTCAAGCAGGGGATGCGGATCGCCTTCTCCGGAGACACCTCGGTGGAGCGCGAGCTCCTGGAGGACCGGGCGGTGGAGGCGGGCCTGCACATCGCGACGAGTGTGTCCCGGCTCACCAGCCTGCTCGTCACGAACGACCCGGACTCCGGCACCTCCAAGACCGTCAAGGCACGCTCCTTCGGCACGCCGGTGATCGACGAGGCGGCCTTCGGACAGCTCCTCCAGGACGTGGCGCCCGCCACGGAGGGATGACCACCGCGGCGGCGTCAGACGGGTGATTGGCGGGCGACTCGCCCGCCGACCGCTCGCCCCGCACCGCACCCGCGTCCCACCCTGTGGCGCATGGCACGTTGCGAGGTCTGCGGAAACGACTACGGCATGTCCTTCGAAGTGCACGCGCAGGGCGCGGTGCACGTCTTCGACTGCTTCTCCTGCGCCATCCACCGCATGGCGCCGATCTGCGAGCACTGCCGGTGCCGCATCATCGGGCAGGGCGTCGAGGTCGAGGGGCACTGGTACTGCGGCGCCCACTGCTCGCGCGCGGAGGGGCGGGTGGGCATCGTCGACAACGTCTGACCCCGACTCCCGTCCGGACGGCGGCGCGTCCGCCGGACCCCAGTCCCACCCCCGCCCCGCAGCACCCCACGGCACTAGTTGTACCGTCGTGGGGTGTACCGCTTCCTGTTGTCCCGGCAGTGGGTGATCCTCACCCTCATCGCCCTCGTCCTCATCCCCGTGATGGTCGAGCTCGGCTTCTGGCAGCTGCACCGGCACGAGCACCGCGTCGCGCAGAACCAGCGGGTCTCCGACGCGCTCGCGGCCGCCCCGGTCCCCGCCGAGAAGCTCACCTCGCCCGGCCACGAGGTCCCGAAGACGGATCTGTACCGCCGGGTGAGCGCCAAGGGGACGTACGACACGGAGCACGAGGTCGTCGTCCGGCGCCGCACCAACTCCGACGACGAGGTCGGCTTCCACGTCCTGACCCCCTTCGTCCTCGACGACGGCAAGGTCCTCCTGGTCAACCGCGGCTGGATCCCGGCCAACGGACCGCAGACCGCGTTCCCGAAGGTCCCCGCGCCGCCGAAGGGCGAGGTCACCGTCACCGGCCGCCTGATGGCCGACGAGACCTCCGCGGCGAGCGGCATCAAGGACGTCCGCGGGCTGCCCGACCGTCAGATCATGCTGATCAGCAGCGGCCAGCAGGCCGACGCCCTCGGCAAGCAGGTGCTCGGCGGCTACGTCGAGCAGACCTCGCCCGAGCCGCCCGGCGGCTCCCCCCAGATGCTCGGCGGGCCCGACCACAGCGGGATCGGCCCGCACATGGCGTACGCCGTCCAGTGGTGGCTGTTCGCCGCGGGCGTTCCCATCGGCTGGGTGGTCCTGGTCCGCAGGGAGCGGCGGGACCGGGCCGCGGCGGCGGCTGCGCCTGCGCCTGAAGCTGAGCCCGCCCCAGCGTAGGCGTTCCGCCAGGGAGGACAGATTCTCGGCTGCGTCTGCGGCTGCGGCTGCGTCGTGGCTTGTCGCGCAGTTCCCCGCACCCCTTCGGGCGCGACCCCGTCCGCGAGCCGCAGTCCCATCCGGTTGGCGCGCTTCCTCTCAGGGAACCCGTCACCCGTGCACCGACCCATCGAGGACTACGCGCTCATCGGCGACCACCAGACCGCCGCCCTGGTCTCCCGGGACGGCTCGCTGGACTGGCTCTGTCTGCCCCGGTTCGACTCGGCCGCCTGCTTCGCCGCGCTGCTCGGCGACGAGGAGAACGGCCACTGGCGGCTCGCCCCCAAGGGCGCGGGCCCCTGCACCCGCCGCTCCTACCGCGACGACTCCCTCGTCCTGGACTCCGAGTGGGACACCGAGGACGGCTCCGTCCGCATCACCGACTTCATGCCGCAGCGCGACCGCGCCCCCGATGTCGTACGCGTCGTCGAGGGCCTGAAGGGCAGCGTCACCCTGCGCGGCACGCTCCGGCTCCGCTTCGACTACGGCTCGGTGGTGCCGTGGATGCGCAGGACGGACGGGCACCGCGTCGCCGTCGCGGGGCCCGACTCCGTGTGGCTGCGCAGCGAACCCGCGGTGCGCACCTGGGGCGAGGACTTCGGCACGCACTCCGAGTTCACCGTCGAGGCGGGCGAGAAGGTCGCGTTCGTGCTCACCTGGCACCCCTCGCACGAGCCGCGCCCGCCGCTCGTCGACCCCTACGACGCGCTGCGGGACAGCCTCGCCGACTGGCGGGCCTGGGCCGGGCGCTGCCGCTACCAGGGGCCGCACCGGGACGCCGTCGTCCGCTCCCTGATCACCCTGAAGGCCCTCACCTACGCGCCGACCGGCGGCATCGTGGCCGCCCCCACCACCTCGCTGCCCGAGGAGATCGGCGGCGTGCGCAACTGGGACTACCGCTACTGCTGGCTGCGGGACGCCACCCTCACCCTGGGCGCGCTGCTCTCGGCGGGCTACTCGGAGGAGGCCGGGGCGTGGCGCGACTGGCTGCTGCGCGCGGTCGCGGGCAACCCGGACGACCTGCAGATCATGTACGGCCTCGGCGGTGAACGGCGGCTTCCCGAGTACGAGGTCCCCTGGCTGGCCGGCCACGCGGGCTCCGCGCCCGTGCACGTCGGCAACGACGCCGCGCACCAGTTGCAGCTCGACGTGTACGGCGAGATCGTCGACTCCCTCGCACTCGCCCGCCGTTCGGGCCTGCGCGACCGCCCGCACGCCTGGAACCTACAGCTCCGGCTGCTCGAATCCCTGCGCGAGAAGTGGCGCGAACCCGACCAGGGCCTGTGGGAGGTGCGCGGTCCGCGCCGGCACTTCGTCCACTCGAAGGTGATGGTGTGGGTCGCCGCCGACCGCACCGTACGCGCCCTGGAGGAGGAGCCCGAGCTGCGCGGCGAGGCGGCCCGCTGGCGCAAGCTGCGCGACGAGGTGCACCAGGACGTGTGCGCGCGGGGGTACGACGCGGAGCGGAACACCTTCACCCAGTACTACGGCTCCGCCGACCTGGACGCCGCGCTGCTGCTCATCCCCCGGGTGGGCTTCCTGCCGCCCGACGACCCGCGCGTCATCGGCACCATCGACGCGGTCCGCGCCGAGCTCGGCCAGCACGGCCTGCTGCGCCGCTACAGCACGGACGGCCGGTCCGTGGACGGCCTGCCGGGGCACGAAGGGACCTTCCTCGTCTGTTCCTTCTGGCTGGCGGACGCGCTGCACCTGTCCGGGCGTACCGAGGAGGCGCGCGAGCTGTTCGAGCACCTGGTGGGGCTGCGCAACGACGTGGGGCTGCTCGCCGAGGAGTACGACCCGGTGGCCCGGCGCCAGCTGGGCAACTTCCCGCAGGCATTCAGCCATATCGGACTCGTGGGCACCGCCCTCGCGCTCTTCGGCGACGGCGCGGGAGGATAGGACCATGGATCTTGGACTGAAGGACCGTGTCTACGTAGTCACCGGCGCCACCCGTGGCCTCGGCAACGCCACCGCGCGTGAGCTGGTCGCGGACGGCGCGAAGGTCGTGCTCACCGGGCGGGACGAGAAGACCGCCACGGAGGCGGCCGCCGAACTCGGCCCGAACGCGGTGGGCGTCGCCGCGGACAACGCCGACCCCGCCGCCGCCGACCGGCTGATCGCCGCGGCCCGCGAGCACTTCGGACGCTTCGACGGCGTACTGATCAGCGTCGGCGGGCCCGCGCCCGGGTTCGTCGCGGACAACTCCGACGAGCAGTGGCAGTCGGCGTTCGAGTCCGTCTTCCTCGGCGCCGTGCGGCTCGCGCGCTCCGCCGCGGCCGAGCTCGGCGAGGGCGGCGTGATCGGCTTCGTGCTCTCCAGTTCGGTGTACGAGCCGATCGCGGGCCTGACCATCTCCAACGGTCTGCGCCCGGGGCTCGCCGGTTTCGCCAAGTCGCTCTCCGACGAGCTGGGTCCGCGCGGCATCCGGGTGCTCGGCGTGCTCCCCGGCCGGATCGGCACCGACCGGATGCGCCAGCTCGACGGCCTCTCGCCCGACCCGGAGGCCACCCGCGCCGCCAACGAGGCGCGCATCCCGCTGCGCCGCTACGGCACGCCGCGGGAGTTCGGCCGCACGGCGGCGTTCCTGCTCTCGCCCGCCGCCTCGTATCTGACCGGGATCATGGTGCCGGTGGACGGCGGGGCGCGCTCCGGCTTCTGAACCGCCGCGCCGGGTGGCGCGCGCTCAACTCACGCGTTCGGCGCGGTGCTTGACCGCGCGCAGCCGCACCGTGGCCGGCAGGTTCGCGAGGCCCGCCGAGTCGCGGGCGTGCGCGAGGGCCTCGGCGGAGAGCCGGTGCAGCGTCTCGGACGGCGTGGCGTGGGGTTCCAGGAGGAGCTCCACGCGCGCCTGCGGGGTGCTGCGCCGCCCGGTGAGGACGACCTGGGCGCGCTCGACGCCGGCCAGCGTCTCGGCCTCGCCGCTCAGTACGTTCTCCATGGCGCGCCCGCGCAGCAGTGCGCCCTCGCCGTCGCCGGTCTCCACCAGGACCTCCGAGAGCCGCCGCCTGCGCACCTGCGCGGAGAGCCACCACAGCGCGAGCAGCACGACCACCGCGAGGGCGCCGATGACGGTGGGCCAGAACCATCCGTCGCCCCGCCAGCGCGCCCGGTCGGCGGCGCTGACCAGGACGTCGTGCCGGCCGTCGTGGATCCACCAGGAGGGCGGGGACGCGCCGAGCCCGACGGCGAGCACGGAGCCGCCGACGACCAACAGCACGAGCCCGGCGAGCCCGAGGACCACCCGGTTGACGTTCCGCAGCATCCCCGTCACCCCTTCCTGCCGGGCCGCGCCACATGGACCGCGAGGCCCGGTGCGCGGGCCAGGCCCAGATCGCTGATGCCGTCGGCGAGCGTGGCGTCCAGATCGCCGCGCACGTCGTCGAGTTCACGGAAGTGCGAGACGGCCCGCACGTCGACCTTGGAGCGGGTCATGCGGACCCGCACGGACTGCACGCCCGACACGTCCATCGCCCGGTCGCGCAGCACCATGGCCGCGGCGCCCCTGTGCAGCCCCGCCCGTACGTCCGGGTGGGTGCGGCGCATCGGCAGGACGGCCCGCAGTCCGGGGGTCGCGGCGAGCACGATCAGCCACACCCCGACGAGGGCGGCGAGGGCGGCTCCCGCGAGCACCGCGGTGTCGTCGAGGGGCCGCTCGCCGAGCTGGCGGGCGAGTTCGCGCCGCCAGCGCATCGCGGGGTGGTCGGCGCGCACGGCGACCACGTCGTACAGGAACAGCCCGGCGCCGCCGAGGACGAGGAGTGCGAGGACGGCGGCGGGCACCCGGCGCGGCGACCAGAACCGGCCCGCCTTCTCGTCGTCCTCGGACAGGGTGGGCAGTGGCCGGTAGTCGGCCGCCGACGCCGACTGGCCGAGCTCGCCCGCCGTCCGCTCCGCCTGTTCGACGACCGGCAGCGGCTGGGTGCCGCCGCCCCCTCGGGGGTCGCTCATCGTGTCCTCCCCTGTGCCGCGGCGCGTACCAGCGCCGAGTGCAGCCGCTCCACCTGGACGGCCACCTCGGGCACGTCCATTCCCGCCAACGCCCTTACCCGCTGGGCGACATGGCGACGCACGGCACCGCACTGGCCGCCGATGTCGCAGGGATAGTCCAGTTCGAGACTGATGCGGACCCGGGCGGTGTCGTGGCTGACGGAGACGGTGGCGTGCGGCGCCGCGCCGTCGGCGGGCACCGCGGCCAGCGCCTCACGCGCCGCGCGTGCGGCGATCTTCGCGACGACCCGGTCGGCGATCCGGGTCGCGCCGCGCTCCCCCGGCGCGACCTGTGCCGCCACCGCTCACCGCCGCCGGTCGCCGCGGGCGCGGAAGAACTCGCCGGGCTCCAGGTCCCCTTCCAGGAACCGCCCTGCCACGAACCCGATGGCGCCGAGTGCGGCCACCAGGAGGAACGCCCCGAACCCGCCGAAGTATCCGGCGAAGCCGAGGGCCATTCCGACCACCATGCCGATCACGGCCATGCTCATCGTGCGCTCCTTAGCGAGACGCGAGTGCATCCAACCGGTGCGCCGGCCAGCCCGGCGCACCGGATCGTTCTACTGAAGCCTGCCCTGGGGCTCTTCGTCGTCCTCGTCGGGCAGTTTCACATCGCTCACCGCGAGATTGACCTCGACGACCTCAAGTCCTGTCATGCGCTCGACGGCCGCGATCACGTTCTCCCGTACTTCCTGGGCGACATCGGCGATCGACACGCCGTACTCGACGACGATCTCCAGGTCGAGTGCGGTCTGTACCTCGCCGACCTCGGCCTTCACGCCGCGCGTCACCGATTTGGTGCCGCCGGGGACGCGGTCGCGCACGGCCCCGAAGGTCCTGGCGAGCCCGCCGCCCATCGCGTGCACACCCTCCACGTCGCGCGCGGCGAGCCCGGCGATCTTCTCGACGACGCCGTCCGCGATGGTGGTGCGCCCCCGGGTCGCGGGATCGCCGCCGCCGCGCTTGGTGGCGGTCTTCCCCAGCGCCTCGTCGGGGGAATCCTTCTCCGGCGTCTGAGTCGTGTTCCGCTGTCCGGTGTCGGTCATCGCCGTCCCGTCCGTTCCGAAAGGGGATGTCGAAAGGGGATCTGTTCCCTTTGCCACACTAAGCGCGGTTGCGCGGCAGCGCGCCGGGGATGCGGCAGGCTGGGCACATGACGGGTGACGGGTGGACCCAGGCGGTACGGCGCAGGCTCGGCCTCGGCCGGGTGCTGCCACTGGGCGGGGCCGCGGACGGCACATGGGTGACGGAGGCCGCGGCGGGTGCGGTGCTGCGCCACGCGGCGCGGGAAGTCCCGGGCATCCGGGTGAACGGCCTGCGCATCGCGCTCGCCGATCAGGACCGGGCGTACGCCGCTGCCGTGCCGCCACCGCCGAGCGCGCTGCCGCCGGGGCCGCTGCGGATCACGGCGGAGGTGGCGGCCTCCCCGGAACAGCCGCTGCCCGCCGCGACGGCGCGCCTGCGGACGGCCCTGTCCGGCGCCGCGGACCGGCTCGGACTGGTGGTCGACGAGGTGGATCTGCGGGTGACGGCGCTGCTCGACGAGGGCGCGGACCCTGACGAAGCGGCGGACCGGCCGCCCGGAGAGGGCGCCACGTCCGCGTCGGCGGCGCCCGAGGGCGACAGCGACGCGGCACGGGCCGCGCGGGCGGCCCTCGCGGTGCCGGGGGTGACCCGGCTGACCGAGGAGCTCGGCCCCGCCGTCCAGTGGGAGGAGCACCCGGCGCCGGACGCGCTGGCGCGCCGCCACGCGCGCGTGGAGATCGCGACGGACCGGGAGCACCGCGCCCTGGACGTGGCGCTCGCGGTCCGCGCGGCGGTCGGCGACGCCGTGCCCGGCCACCCTTCGGTGGCGGTGCTCGTCACCGCCGTGGAGTAGTGATCTCAGTCGCCGAGGCCCGCGAGGTCGCGCAGCCGACGGCCCTGCGCCGCACGCTCGGCGACGCGCTGCTCCTCGTAGGTACGTCCGACGACGCCCTGGAGCAGTGCCTTGGTCTCGATGACGGCGTCCCGGGGCGCGCCGACGAGCGCGGCGGCCAGGTCCTTGGCGGCGGCGTCGAGCTGGTCGGCGGGCACGACGAGGTTGGCGAGGCCCACCCGCTCGGCCTCGTCCGCGTGCACGAAGCGGCCGGTGGCGCAGATCTCCAGGGCACGGGCATAGCCGACGAGCCCCACCAGCGGATGCGTGCCGGTGAGGTCGGGGACCAGGCCCAGGCTGGTCTCGCGCATGGCGAACTGCACGTCGTCGGCCACGATCCGCAGATCGCAGGCGAGCGCGAGCTGGAAGCCGGCACCGATGGCATGCCCCTGGACGGTGGCGATGGACACGATGTCGGCACGCCGCCACCAGGTGAACGCGTCCTGGTACTCGGCGATGGTCGCGTCGAGGAAACCGTCCTCGCCGCGTGCCATGTCGATGAAGGACGGCTCGCCCTCGAAGCCCTCGGGCGTGAACGCCTGCCGGTCGAGGCCCGCGGAGAAGGACTTGCCCTCACCGCGGAGCACCACGACACGGACGCTGCCGGGCAACAGCTGACCTGCCTCCGTCAACGCCCTCCACAGCGCGGGAGATTGGGCGTTGCGCTTGGCCGGATTGGTCAGCGTCACCGTGGCGACGGCCTCGTCGATGGTGAGGCGTACGCCGTCCTTGTCGAGAACCGGTGCGAGCTCGCTGTCGGACGAAGCCATGGGTGCCTCCGATGGAATGCAGTCGGGCCGGACGCACGGAGCGCCCGTAAGTGACTGCACAGTAACCACCCGGTCGATCAGGGGTCACCCCAGGTCCCTCAAGAACTGCGGGGGACGATCGACCGGGCGGTCACCATCGGACCACTGAACAGCGTGCCGCCGCTGTCAGCCGGCGGCGGCCTTCTTGCCTCGCGTCGCCCCGCCGCGTCCCCGCAGCGTGACGCCGGACTCGCTGAGCATCCGGTGCACAAAACCGTACGAGCGGCCGGTCTCTTCGGCCAACGCCCGGATGCTCGCACCGCCGTCGTACTTCTTCTTCAGGTCTGCCGCGAGCTTGTCGCGCGCGGCGCCGGTTACCCGGCTGCCCTTCTTCAGAGTCTCGGCCACCCGTGCCTCCTCATGGGAAGTGCGCTCTGGACTTCTCATGATCACCCCTCATGGGCTTCCTGGCCACCCATTCGGCAAGGTCCGTACGACAAGGTTTGCCGCTCCAGAAGCGGCCACCACGAGCGGAATTAACGATTCCGCGCGCCGCATTCCGTACGGCCGAACGGGTTGGGGGACGAAGTGCCAGGTCAGCGCTGTGCGAGGTGAGGCGGCCCGGCCACTGCCAGGACGGCGGCAAAATCCGTGTATGACACACCTCGGTACGAGGACAGCTCACACAGATGGGGGATCACGGATCGGCCGAATGATCCATACCCAGTGGATCAGTGGTTCGATCAAGCGCGGTGGACGCCCCGGGGATCAGCTCCGGGACGCCGGAACACGGCTCAGGCGAGGGCGACGAGGTCCGCGTAGTCCTGGCCCCACAGGTCCTCGACACCGTCCGGCAGCAGGATGATCCGCTCCGGCTGGAGGGCCTCCACGGCGCCCTCGTCGTGCGTGACGAGGACGACCGCGCCCTTGTAGGTGCGCAGCGCGCCGAGGATCTCCTCGCGGCTCGCCGGGTCGAGGTTGTTGGTGGGCTCGTCGAGGAGCAGCACGTTGGCCGAGGAGACGACCAGGGTCGCGAGCGCGAGCCGGGTCTTCTCACCGCCGGAGAGGACACCCGCGGGCTTGTCGACGTCGTCCCCGGAGAAGAGGAACGAGCCGAGCGTCTTGCGCACCTCGACGAGGTCGAGGTCGGGGGCGGCCGAGCGCATGTTCTCCAGGACCGTGCGCTCGGGGTCGAGCGTCTCGTGCTCCTGGGCGTAGTAGCCGAGCTTGAGGCCGTGGCCCTCGATGACCTCCCCGGTGTCGGGCTTCTCGGCGCCGCCGAGAAGCCGGAGCAGGGTGGTCTTGCCCGCGCCGTTGAGGCCGAGGATGACGACGCGCGAGCCCTTGTCGATCGCGAGGTCGACGTCGGTGAAGATCTCCAGCGAGCCGTACGACTTCGAGAGTCCCTCGGCCATCAGCGGCGTCTTGCCGCACGGCGAGGGCTCGGGGAAGCGCAGCTTGGCGACCTTGTCGCTCTGGCGCACGGCCTCCAGGCCCGCGAGGAGCTTGTCGGCGCGCTTGGCCATGTTCTGCGCGGCCACGGTCTTGGTGGCCTTGGCGCGCATCTTGTCGGCCTGCGAGTGGAGCTGGGAGGCCTTCTTCTCGGCGTTCTGGCGCTCGCGCTTGCGGCGCTTCTCGTCGGACTCGCGCTGCTGCTGGTAGAGCTTCCAGCCCATGTTGTAGACGTCGATCTGGGTGCGGTTGGCGTCCAGATAGAAGACCTTGTTCACGACCGTCTCGACGAGGTCGACGTCGTGGGAGATCACGATGAAGCCGCCGCGGTACGTCTTCAGGTAGTCCCGCAGCCAGACGATGGAGTCGGCGTCGAGGTGGTTGGTCGGCTCGTCGAGGAGCAGCGTGTCCGCGTCGGAGAACAGGATCCTGGCCAGCTCGATGCGGCGGCGCTGACCACCGGAGAGCGTGTGCAGGGGCTGGCCGAGCACGCGGTCGGGGAGGTTGAGCGCGGCGGCGATGGTCGCGGCCTCCGCCTCGGCGGCGTACCCGCCCTTGGTGAGGAACTCCGTCTCCTGGCGCTCGTACTGCTTGAGGGCCTTCTCCCGGGTGGCGCCCGAGCCGTTCGCGATGCGCTGTTCGTTCTCGCGCATCTTGCGCATCAGGACGTCGAGTCCGCGCGCGGAGAGGATGCGGTCGCGGGCCAGCACGTCGAGGTCGCCGGTGCGGGGGTCCTGCGGGAGGTAGCCGACCTCTCCGGAGCGGGCGATCGTGCCACCGGCCGGGGTGCCCTCACCGGCCAGGCACTTGGTGAGCGTGGTCTTGCCCGCTCCATTGCGGCCGACGAGGCCGATGCGGTCGCCCTTCGCGATACGGAAGGTGGCGTTCTCGATGAGGATGCGGGCGCCGGCGCGCAGCTCGATGCCGGAAGCGGTGATCACGGGGGTACTCCTGAACAGGGTGGACGGCGAGAAGGACGACTGAGGTGCTCGGGACCGGTGTCTATGCCGTCCAACTGAGAAGAGGAGCTGCCATGGCAGCCAGTCTAACGGGCCCCCGCAACTATTTTTCTGGCCCGAGGTCCCCGTTGCCCAGCGGCGTACGGCCGGGAACGATTCTGCCGTAGTCGTCCACCGCGATGAGCTGGGACGTCCATGCGGCGCCCGCGCTCCCACAGGGCTGGGCGACCAGCAGGGCGCCGCGGACGCGCACGGAGCGGGCCGGTTCGAAGGCGCAGCCGGGGCGGGCGGGCAGCACCCAGCGCAGGTCACCGTCGGCCGTGCGGTAGGCGGCGATGCGCCGCGGGGTGACGACGGCCAGCATCCGGGCGCCGGGGGTCAGCGGCCGCAGGACACCGGCGCCGCCGCGGGCCGCGGGCTCACGCAGCCAGTCCGCGCTGCCGGGGACCGCGCGGTGCCAGCGCACCGAGCCGCCGTCGGCCCGCGCGGTGTCGGTGACCAGGCCGTCGCTCCAGAGCGTGAAGGCGTGTCCGGGGGCACCGAGCGTCTTCAGGGGGCGCCGCCCTTCGCGCGCGTACGTCCATCGCACCGCGCCGCTCCCCGGGTCGTACGCCTCGACGGCCCGGCCCGTCGTGCGCAGCTCGGGCACCCCGGCCCGCGCGGTGTCGGCCACGCGCGCGTGGACGGTGAGGTGGTCTCCGTAAGGGGCGGGCCGCGCGTGGTGGGCGGCGGTGATGAGCGGCACGGCGAGCAGCAGAACAAGGACGAAGACGAAGACGAAGGGGAGCGCGATGCGGGTGCCGCGCCGGGCCGCCCGGGGCCGTGACCCTGGCGCGGGGAAAACGAGGCGCGGGACGGCCGCCCTGGCGGGCGGGCCGATCACCGGGGAGCCTGCCGGGCGCCGGCTCGGCGGCGCGGTGGGGTCGGTCGCCTCGACCGGCAGAGCGGACATGACGCCCCCTTCGGAACCACGTGCGGACCACGGCCCACGGATCGCGCAGAGCGTAGCCGCGGGGTTCGCGGCGGGTGCCCCGAGCCGTCGCGACACGGCGCGGGGTGCGCCCCGCGTCCCCCGTTCGGACCTCCGTCCGGCGCCCCGCACGGGCGGGCATATCAGGATGAAGTGGCCGATAGCTCGGCGCGCGGGGCGACGTGTGCCGTCCCGGACGCGAGGCAGAGGGGTGCGCCCATGCAGTTCGACGACGACGCCGACCTGGACACCTCCGAGGTGCAGGATGTGCGCGGCAGTCGGATCCCCGGCGGCAGGGCGACGGTCGGCGGCGGCATCGCCGGTCTGATCGCCCTGCTCCTCGGGCTCTTCTTCGGAGTGGGCCCCGATCAGCTGGGCCTCTCCTCCGGCAACGACGAGCCCGCCGCGTCGTCCTCGTCGCTCGCACAGGTGCAGCAGAGCTGCCGCACGGGCCGGGACGCGAACGCCAAGGAGGACTGCCGCATCGTGGCGGTGGTCAACAGCGTCCAGGACTTCTGGCGCCCGGAGTTCCAGCGCAGGAACGCCACCTACTACCCGGCGCAGACCGTCCTGTTCACCAACCGCGTGGGCACCGCCTGCGGGTCGGCGACGTCGGCGGTCGGCCCGTTCTACTGCCCCGGTGACCGGAAGGTCTATCTGGACCTGGGCTTCTTCGACGAGCTGCGGACGAAGTTCGGCTCCAACGGCGGGCCCTTCGCGCAGGCGTACGTGGTGGCCCACGAGTACGGGCACCACGTGCAGAACCTGATGGGGACCCTCCAGCGCTCCCAGGACGGGCGCACGGGCCGGGACAGCAACGCCGTGAAGGTCGAGCTCCAGGCGGACTGCTACGCGGGGGTCTGGGCGCGGCACGCGACCCGCAGCCCCGACGACCGCACCGGCAGGCCGCTGATCAGCAGCCTCGACGACAACGACATCCGGGACGGCCTGGACGCGGCGGCCGCGGTCGGCGACGACCGGATCCAGGAGAAGTTCCAGGGCCGCGTCACGCCCGAGTCCTGGACGCACGGCTCGGCCGAGCAGCGCCAGCAGTGGTTCTACCAAGGCTATCGCACCGGCGACATGGGGCAGTGCAACACGTTCCGCTGAGCGGGCCCGGCCGGGCGGCAGGGGGTGGGGGGCCCGGCCCGGTCGGCTCGGGCAGGGCGTTGTCAGTGCCGGGTGCCAGACTGTGAAGAGATGTGAAGCAGATCACTTTTCATGGATCGGAGCGATCGGCATGGCAGGCGACGACAGCGGGCGGCCGAGCATCTTCCCCACACTGCTGTACGCGGACGCGAAGGCCGCGATCCAGCAGCTGACGGAGGCGTTCGGCTTCACCGAGGCGAGTGTGTACGAGGGCGAGGACGGCAGCGTCATGCACGCCGAACTGACGTATGGGAACGGCGCGGTGATGCTCGGCTCCAAGGGCCGGGGCGGTCTCTTCGACCAAACCATGAAGGACGCGGGACCGTGCGGCGTGTACATCGTGGTGGACGACGTCGACGCCCACCACCAGCGGGCCAAGGAGCACGGCGTGGAGATCCTGATGCCCCCGACCGACCAGGACTACGGCTCCCGGGACTACATGGCGCGGGACGCCGAGGGCAACGTGTGGAGCTTCGGGACGTACGCCCCCGAGACGCGGGCCTGAGGACGCGAGCGGCGCCCCCGGGTCCGTCGGTCACTCCCCGCCGGTGTGCACCTGGAAGGCCGCGCGGCGCACGGCCTTGGCGAGCGCCGGGTCCGGATGGGCCGCGGCGAGCGCGACCAGGACCTGGACGGTGCGGGGGTGGCCCGCCCTGCGCACCTCTTCGAGGAGGGCGGGCACGGTGGGCTGGACCGCCGACTCCAGGTGGCGGACGAGGACCTGGGCCTCCCCGTGGTCGGCCACGGCCGCCGCGGTGTCGATCCACAGCCAGGTGGACTCCTCGCGGCTCAGCACGAGGTGGACGTCCTCGGGGTCGGCGCCCTCCTGCTCGGCGAGCCAGAGCAGGGCGTAGGGGCGCAGCGACGCCTCGTCGAGGACGGTCCTGACCTCGGCCTCGGCCGGGGCGCCGACCACTCGCAGCGCCTCGAAGGCCAGACCGCGCAGCAGGGCATCCTCGCCGCGGGCCGCGGTGAGCAGGTCGGTGACGGCGCTGCCGACGGTGCGGGCCGCGAGCCAGGCGCGGTACTCGGCGCGCGCCGCGTTGGGGCGCAGCCGCGCGCAGCCGCGCAGCATCTCCTCGGCGGACTGCTCGATGTGCCCGGCGGGGCTCTGTGCCGCGACGCAGATCTGTTCCAGCTTGACCCAGACCGCCCAGCTGCCGAGCGGCGTGAGCGTGGCCTGGCCTTCGGCGTAGGTCAGCGCGCCGACGGTGGCGAGGCCGCACAGGGCCCAGTCGAGCAGGGCGGGCAGCGGCGCGTTCTCGGGGCAGCCGGCCGGGACGGGCTCGGGCTGCGGCCCGTAGGGGATCTCGCAGCGCTCGGTGCGCAGTTCCGTGACGCGCTGGTCCAGCAGGTCGAGGAGCTGCGGCACGGGGACGGGCCCGGCCGAGAGCTGGAGGAAGGAGAGCACCTGCGGCATGGCCTCGACGACCTCGGCGACCGCCGCGGGGGCGAGGGCCGGGGGCGCGGGGTGGGCCAGCGACCAGGCGTCGAAGAGGGCGACCCAGCCGCGCAGCACGGCCGTGTCGTCGCGGTTCCAGGCGCGCAGCCGCCAGCCGGGTCGGGCGCTGTCGCCGTGCACCTCGATGAGGCCCGCGAGGCGTGCGGTGTCCCAGTCGGCGCGGACCTGATCGGTGGTCAGTCCCAGTTCGGCGGCGGCCCGTTCGGCGGTGGCGTCGGAGAGGGTGCCGGTGCCGGTGCCGTCGGGGGCGGATCCGGAGCGGCGGGGGCCCGGACGCAGCGCCGCGTCGGCCCAGCGCGCGACCCGGACGGCGGCGGCGAGGCCCGCCCTGGCCGCCCTGGCCAGCTCCGCGGGTGCGGGCGTGCCCTCGGGGGGCCGGGGCGCGGGACGGCGCGCGCGGCGGTCGCTCACCGCGCCCGGGGCGGCGGAAAGGGGGCGCGATGTGTCGCGCGGGGCCTCTCCTCGCGTCTCGGCCCTCGGGTGGGGAGCGCGGACGAGTCGGAGCCTGGAGTCGCGCGGGGTACGGGACGTCACGGGAGCAGTCTTCCTGTTGACGGTCCGAAAACCCAAACGGAATGGCGACGGAGGCGTTCGGGAGGCGGTCTCGAACGGTCGGTTCAGGAGGGTCGAACGGTCAGATACACGGTCACATCAAAGGAGTGAGGAAGCGGCGCAGCGCCTCTTCGTAACCGGCCGGGTCTGCGTTCCACATGGCGCCGTGCGGCGCGTCGTGCACGGTGTGCAACGTGACCAGCTCCGGGCGCTGTTGGGCGAGGCGGCGGGAGAGGCCCCAGGGCGCGACGACGTCGTCGGGGCCGTGCACGAGGAGGGTGGGCACCTTGAGCACCTCGGGGTCGGCCGCCTCCAGGATGCGGTCGCCGCGCAGACCGGTGCGTCCCTGGGCCGCTCGGACCGCAAGCGGAAGGAGCGGTCCCGGGGTGCGGCGGGCGGCGGCGAGCGCGCGCAGGGTGGTCTCCCAGTTGAGTACGGGTGAGTCGAGGACCAGTCCGCTGACGCGCTCGCGCAGCGCCGAGTGGGCGGCGGCGTGCAGGGCCATGGCCGCCCCGGTGGACCAGCCGAGCAGCACGACGCGCTCGGCGCCGTAGCGCACGGCGTAGCGGATGGCGGCGTCCAGGTCGCGCCACTCCGTCTCGCCGAGGTGGCCGAGGCCGTCCGGCGAGCGGGGCGCGCCGAGGTCGCCGCGGTAGGCGAGGGCGAGCACGGGGAAGCGCTGGCGGTGCAGGAAGTCCATGAGGACCATGGAGTGCTCGCGGGTGGTGCCGAGGCCGTGCACGGCGATGACCCAGGTGTCGCGGGCGCCCGGCACGAACCAGGCGGGCAGCCCGCCGAGTTCGCCGGGGATGTCGACGTCCGCGTGGTCGATGCCCAGGGCCGCGCTCGGGTCGCCGATGTGGACCTGCGGGGTGAGCCAGACCTTCGCACCGGGTTCCAGGGTGCCGTGGGTGACGGCTTCGAGGCGGCGTACGACGGTGTCCGCCGCGTGCGGGGCCGATTCGAGGACGGGCCCGACGATCGCGTGCGTGCCGTCGCCGCCGAGCCCGTAGGTGCCGGGGCGCAGGCTCGCCAGGGCGCGGGTCAGGGTGATCTGGCCCGCGGCCGTGGCGTGCACGGTCAGGCGTGGCTCCGTCGGCAGGGGGCGGCCCGCCGGGGCCTTGAGGGCGGCGTCGCTCGCGTACCGGCCCGCCGCGACTGCGGCCGCGCCGAGGGCTGCGGTGACTCCGGTGGCTACGGTGACGGCTGCTGCCGTGGCTTTGGCTGGGCGCACGGCTCCAGTGTCCGGGGGCGGAGCGCGGGGGGCCAGTGGGCGGTGCCCGCCGGGTGATCCCGCGACGCGGGGGCGCGGGTCAGGGGCGCCGCTGTCCGTACCCCCGGAGCCGCTCCTCCGCTTCACGTAGCTGGACCGGGGACAAGAGTGTGGGGGTGCGGCCCGGCAGCGCGCTGGCGGTGAGCCAGAGGCGGGACATCCATTCCAGTTGCGCCGTGCGGTCGTACGCCTGGGAGAGGGAGTCTCCGTATGTGACCGTTCCGTGGTTCCGCAGGAGGCATCCCGTGCGGCCGCGCAGGGCGTGCAGCATGTTCTCGGCCAACTCCTCCGTTCCGTACAGGGCGTACGGAGCGACCCGTACGGGGCCGCCGAGGATGCCCGTCATGTAGTGGACGGCGGGGAGTTCGGGCACGAGCATCGAGACGGCCGTGGCGTGCACGGCGTGGGTGTGGACGACGGCCCCCGCGTCGGTCTCGCGGTAGATCGCGAGGTGCATGGGCAGTTCGCTGGTGGGCTTGAGGTCGCCGAACAGCTGCCGGCCCTCGACGTCGACGCCGACCGCGTCGCCGGGCGTGAGCCGGTCGTAGGGCACGCCGCTCGGGGTGACCAGGATCGTGCCCCCGACGCGTACGGAGACGTTGCCCGACGTGCCGACGACCAGGCCGTCCGTCACGGTCCTGCGGGCGGCGTCCACCAGCTCGTCCCAGGCCCGTTCGACGGCCACCCGGCCGGTGTCCCCCGCGTCGGCCGCCGTGTCCCGCGCCGCGTCGTGTCGTTGCTCAGTCATGCGGTGATCCTGCCAGCGGGACGGCGCTCACCATAGGGCGGAACCCGGGCGTCCGTAAGGCCGTACCGGGGCGAAATCCCCCTCCGACCACCATTGGCTTGCCAGGGACGGACGCCGGATGACCTTCCAGTACCCTCTGGGAGATTTGTCGTGTACGTCGCCATCTGGGGGAAATATGGCTCGTGATCACACACTCTCCCGTCGCCGCGCCCGGCTCGTCGCGGCGTCCGTGACGCTGCTCGCCCTCGCGGGCACCGCCTTCGCGGGGGTTCCGGTTTCGGCGGCGGGCAAACCGCGGGGGCACGACGTGTCCTCGCACCAGAAGAACGTGGACTGGCAGCAGGCCAGGAGCAAGGGCGCGCGGTTCGTCTACGTGAAGGCGACCGAGTCGCACACCTACCGCAACCCCTACTTCGCCCAGCAGTACGACGGCTCGCGCGCCGCGGGCCTGCTCCGCGGGGCGTACCACTTCGCGGTGCCCGACAAGTCGTCCGGAGCGGCCCAGGCCAGGTTCTTCATGGACAACGGCGGGCGCTGGCGCGCGGACGGCCGGACGCTGCCGCCCGCGCTGGACATCGAGCACAACCCGTACGGCAAGCGGAAGTGCTACGGCCTGAGCAAGGCCGGGACGGTGCGCTGGATCCAGGCCTTCAGCGACGAGGTGAAGCGGGGAACCGGACGCCGTCCGGTGATCTACACGACCGCCAAGTGGTGGAACGACTGCACGGGCGGCAGCGGGGCCTTCGCGGCGAACCACGCCCTGTGGCTCGCGCACTGGTCGTCGTCGGCCGGGGCGCTGCCCAGGGGCTGGGAGTACTGGACGTTCTGGCAGTACGACAACAGCGGCGGGCTGCCGGGTGATCAGAATCTCTTCAACGGCTCGACGAGCCGCCTGGAGCAGTTCGCCAGGGGGTAGCCGAAGCACCCCGGAAGCCGACACTCCGCCCAGATTCCGGGCCTCGCGCCGTCACTCCGTACGATCTTCGTCAGACACCTGGCGGAGACGGGGTGGCGGCGCTCCGTTTCGGGTCACCGCACCGCCCGTCCCAGTTCACTTTCCGTTCACCCAGGTTGCCTACGTTCCACATGCCACTGACGTCCAACAGAAGCCTGGGTAAATGGAACACATCACGCTTCTCCTCGGGATCGTGATCGTTACCGCTCTCGTGTTCGATTTCACGAACGGTTTCCACGACACTGCCAACGCGATGGCGACGACCATCTCGACCGGCGCTCTCAAGCCCAAGACGGCGGTGGCCATGTCCGCCGTGCTCAACCTCGTCGGCGCCTTCCTCTCCGTCGAAGTCGCCAAGACGATCTCCGGCGGCATCGTCAACGAGGACGGCCTCAAGACAGAGGTCATCTTCGCCGCGCTCGTCGGCGCGATTCTCTGGAACCTCCTGACGTGGCTGGTGGGCCTGCCCTCCAGCTCCTCCCACGCCCTGTTCGGCGGCCTCATCGGCGCCGCGGTCATGTCGATGGGCTGGTCGTCGATCAACGGCGGCACCGTCGTCACCAAGATCCTGATCCCGGCGCTCGCCGCGCCGCTCGTGGCGGGCATCGCCGCGATGCTGGCCACCCGCCTGACGTACCGGATCGGCCGCGACACCGACACCAAGGCCACCGCGAAGGGCTACCGCGTGGGCCAGATCGCCTCCGCCGGCCTCGTCTCGCTGGCGCACGGCACCAACGACGCGCAGAAGACCATGGGCATCATCACGCTCGCCCTGGTCACCGGCGGTGTCCTCAACCCCGGCGCGAACCCCCCGATGTGGGTCATCGTCTCGGCCGGTGTGGCCATCGCCCTCGGCACCTACCTCGGTGGCTGGCGCATCATCCGCACCATGGGCAAGGGCCTCACCGACCTCCAGCCGCAGCAGGGCTTCGCCGCCCAGACCAGCGCCGCGACGGTCATCCTGGCCTCCTCGCACCTGGGCTTCTCGCTCTCCACCACCCAGTCCTGCTCCGGCGCCGTGATGGGCGCGGGCCTCGGCCGCAAGGGCGGCGTGGTCCGCTGGTCGACCGCGACCCGGATGTTCGTCGCGTGGGGTCTGACCCTGCCGGCCGCCGGTCTGGTCGGCGCGGGCGCCGAGTTCCTCACCAAGCAGGGCCCCTGGGGCATCGCGGCCACCGCCGCGATCCTGATCGGCGGCTCGGCCGTGATCTGGGTCCTCTCGCGGCGCGACGCGATCGACCACACCAACGTCACCGACGACGAGATCGGCGCCGCCAAGGACGCCGAGCCCGCGGGTGTCGTGACCACCGCGATCGCCGCGGTCTCCCCGCCCCCGGTGGGCACCGCGGCCGCCTCCGGCGCCTCCTCCGAAGACCCGGTCAAGGCCACCGTCTCGGCCCCGACCACGACCACGACCGGCGCCATGGCGGACCCCGCCAGGCCCGCGACGGTGTAAGGACAGATCAGCATGAGCATCGACTGGGCAGCTCTCGGCTCCGTGTTCGGAGTCAGCCTCGGGGTGACGGTCGCCCTGGTGGGCCTGTTCACCCTCGGCATCGTCGGCCTCTCCAAGCAGGAGACGGCGGCCGCGTCCGGCGGCGGCTCCGCGGCGATGGCCCGCACCGGCGCGTACGCCTGCTTCGCGCTGTGCGCGGCGGCCGTGGCGTACGGGATCTATCTGATCGTCGCCTGACGACCGGAGTTCTCCGGTGGGGCGCGGGGCGTGCGAGCGCCCCGCGCCCCACCGTCGTATGTGGAGCTCCGCACATACTCCCGCCGCAGGTCAACGGCGAGTTGACGGGCGTTCGCGGGGCGTGGTGGACTGCCGGGGCCAACTACGGCGGCAGGTGAGGAAGCCGGTGCGAATCCGGCGCGGTCCCGCCACTGTCATCGGGGAGAGACCTCCCC
Source organism: Streptomyces sp. NPDC087300 (assembly GCF_044744425.1). Classification (NCBI taxonomy): domain Bacteria; kingdom Bacillati; phylum Actinomycetota; class Actinomycetes; order Kitasatosporales; family Streptomycetaceae; genus Streptomyces; species Streptomyces sp. NPDC087300. The sequence goes on along the minus strand of NZ_JBIUYI010000009.1, from coordinate 283,160 downwards.
GCAAGCCAGGAACTCGCGCCGCCGCAGCACGTCGAACCAGGGCGCGGACACCCTGAGTGAGGACATATCGCCATGCGCGGCCGCCCGTTGCCGGTTCCCCTTCCGAGTACGAGTCACCTCCTCGGCACGGCGACCGGCTGACCCCGTGAGTGCCGATCGCGACTTCGCGTACGGCGCCGCCGCCGGCCTCGTCGGCGACCTGCTGCTCGGCGATCCCCGCCGGGGCCATCCGGTCGCCGCCTTCGGGCGGGCGGCGGGTGCCGTCGAGCGGGTCCTGTGGCGCGACCACCGCGGGTGGGGCGCGCTGCACGCCGTGGTGTGCGCCGGTGGCGCTGCGGGCGCCGCCGCCCTCGCCGCCGGTCTCGTCCGCCGCTCCCCCGCGGCAAGCGCCGGATCCGTCGCGCTGACCGCCGCCGCGACCTGGGCCGTGGTCGGCGGCACGACGCTCGGCCGTGAGGCGCGGGCCGTCGGCGGCGCCCTGGAGGCCGGTGACATCGAGGTCGCGCGGGAGCGGCTGCCCCATCTGTGCGGACGCGATCCGCAGGCCCTGGACGCCGACGGGATCGCGCGGGCCGTGGTGGAGTCCGTCGCGGAGAACACCTCCGACGCCGTGGTGGGGGCGCTGGTGTGGGGAGCCCTCGGCGGGGTGCCGGGGCTCGTCGGGTTCCGCGCCGTCAACACGCTGGACGCCATGGTGGGCCACAAGTCGCCCCGGTACCGCCGCTACGGCTGGGCCTCCGCGCGGCTCGACGACGTCATGGGCTGGCCGGGGGCCCGCCTTACCGCCGTCCTCGCGGCCCTCGCGGGCGACTCGCCGCGCGGCGCGCTGCGGGCCTGGCGCACGGACGCCGCGAAGCATCCCAGTCCCAACGCGGGGCCCGTCGAGGCGTCGTTCGCCGGGGCGTTGGGCGTACGGCTCGGTGGGACGCTCTCGTACGCGGGGCGGGTCGAGCACCGGCCCGTCCTGAACACCGAAGGGCGTGCCGTACGGGTCGGGGACATCGAGCGGGCCGTGCGGCTGTCCCGACGGGTGAGCTGGCTGGCGCTGGGGGTCGCGGTGGCGGCCGCCCGGCGGAAACGGAGAGACGCATGAGCGGCGGGCTGCTGGTCGCGGGCACCACATCGGACGCGGGCAAGAGCGTCGTCACCGCGGGGATCTGCCGCTGGCTGACGCGCAAGGGCGTGTCCGTCGCGCCCTTCAAGGCACAGAACATGTCCCTCAACTCCTTCGTCACGCACGAGGGCGCCGAGATCGGCCGGGCGCAGGCCATGCAGGCGCAGGCCGCCCGGGTGGAGCCGAGCGCGCTGATGAACCCGGTGCTGCTCAAGCCCGGCAGCGACCGCTCCAGCCAGGTCGTCCTGATGGGCAAGCCGGTCGGCGAGATGAGCGCGCGCGGCTACCACGGGGGACGGCAGGCGGCGCTCCTCGACACCGTCGTGGGCTGCCTGGAGGAGCTCAGGTCCAGCTACGACGCGGTGATCTGCGAGGGCGCGGGCAGCCCCGCCGAGATCAATCTGCGCCGCACGGACATCGTGAACATGGGGATCGCGCGGGCCGCCCGGTTCCCCGTCCTGGTGGTCGGCGACATCGACAGGGGCGGGGTCTTCGCGTCCTTCTTCGGGACGACGGCGCTGCTGAGCGCCGCCGACCAGGAGCTGGTCGCGGGCTACCTGGTGAACAAGTTCCGCGGCGACGTCTCGCTGCTCGAACCCGGGCTCGACATGCTGCACGGGCTCACCGGACGGCGTACGTACGGTGTGCTGCCCTTCCAGCACGGCCTCGGCATCGACGAGGAGGACGGCCTGCGGGTCTCGCTGCGCGGCGCCGTCCGGGAGTCCGTCGTCGCGCCGCCGCTCGGCGACGACGTGCTGCGGGTCGCCGTCTGCGCGGTGCCGCTGATGTCCAACTTCACGGACGTGGACGCGCTGGCCGCCGAGCCGGGTGTCGTCGTGCGGTTCGTGGACCGTGCCGAGGAACTCGTCGACGCCGACCTCGTGGTCGTACCCGGCACCCGCGGCACCGTGCGCGCCCTGGAGTGGCTGCGCGAGCGGGGGCTCGCCGCCGCGCTGGCCCGCCGGGCCGCCGAGGGCCGCCCCGTGCTCGGGATCTGCGGCGGCTTCCAGGTGCTCGGTGAACACATCGAGGACGAGGTGGAGTCGCGGGCGGGCGCCGTGGACGGGCTCGGACTGCTGCCCGTACGGGTGCGGTTCGCCCGCGAGAAGACCCTGGCGCGGCCGGTGGGCGAGGCGCTCGGGGAGCGCGTCGAGGGATACGAGATCCACCATGGCGTGGCCGAGGTCCTGGGCGGGGAACCCTTCCTGGACGGCTGCCGGGTCGGCGAGGTGTGGGGCACGCACTGGCACGGGTCGCTGGAGAGCGACGCGTTCCGGCGCGGGTTCCTGACCGAGGTGGCGCGCGCCGCCGGGCGGCGCTTCGTGCCCGCGCCCGACACCAGCTTCGGCGCGCTGCGCGAGGAGCAGCTCGACCTGCTCGGCGATCTGATCGAAGAACACGCGGACACGGACGCCCTGTTGGGCCTGATCGAGAACGGTGCGCCGGCCGGGCTGCCGTTCATCGCGCCGGGAGCGCCGTCGTGACGGCGGCCCGCACCGGCGCCGCCGTGACGGCGCACGGACCGCACCACCCCGCACGCACCAAGGAGGCCCTGTGAGTACCCCGTATCCGTTCACCGCCCTCGTCGGGCAGGACGACCTGCGGCTCGCGCTGTTGCTGAACGCCGTGTCGCCCGCCGTCGGCGGCGTCCTCGTACGGGGTGAGAAGGGCACCGCCAAGTCCACCGCCGTGCGCGCGCTCTCGGCGCTCCTCCCCGAGGTGCCGGTCGTCGCGGGCTGCCGCTTCTCGTGCGATCCCACGGCCGCCGACCCGAACTGCCCGGACGGCCCGCACGAGGCGGGCGGCGCCACCGCGCGGCCCGCGCGGATGGTCGAACTGCCCGTCGGCGCCTCCGAGGACCGCCTGGTCGGCGCCCTCGACATCGAGCGGGCGCTCGCCGAGGGCGTCAAGGCCTTCGAGCCCGGACTGCTCGCCGACGCGCACCGCGGCATCCTCTACGTCGACGAGGTCAACCTCCTCCACGACCACCTGGTCGACCTGCTCCTGGACGCCGCCGCGATGGGCGCCTCGTACGTGGAGCGCGAGGGCGTCTCCGTACGGCACGCGGCGCGGTTCCTGCTCGTCGGCACCATGAATCCCGAAGAGGGCGAGCTGCGGCCGCAGTTGCTCGACCGGTTCGGTCTCACCGTCGAGGTGGCCGCGTCCCGCGAGACCGACCAGCGCGTCGAGGTCGTGCGGCGCAGGCTCGCCTACGACGACGACCCCGAGGGCTTCGCGGGGCGCTGGCACGCGGACGAGGGCGCGCTGCGCGAGCGGGTCGTGGCCGCGCGTGCGCTGCTCCCCCGAGTGACGCTGGGCGACGGGGCGTTGCGGCAGATCGCGGCGACCTGCGCGGCGTTCGAGGTGGACGGGATGCGCGCGGACATCGTGATGGCGCGCACCGCGACGGCGCTCGCCGCATGGGCGGGCCGCACCGACGTGCAGAGCGAGGACGTGCGCCAGGCGGCGCTGCTCGCGCTGCCGCACCGCAGGCGCCGCAACCCCTTCGACGCGCCGGGCCTCGACGAGGACAAGCTCGACGAGACGCTGGAGGAGGCCCGCGAGGACGAGGAGCCCGAGCCTCCCGAGGGCGACGACGACCCCGAGGGCGGCGGTCCCGGCGGGGGCGGCCCCGGCGGCGGTCCTGACGGCGGCGGGCAGCCTCCGTCCGACGGCCCCGAATCCCCCGAACTGCCGTCCCAGAACCAGGGATCCGACGCCGACCAGGCCCCGCCCCCGCAGGAGCCCGCGCCCGCGCCGGGCGCGCCGTCCGGCGCGGGCGAGCAGCAGCCCGTACGCGCGGCCGAGCCGTTCCGCACGAAGATGCTGAGCGTGCCCGGCATCGGCGAGGGCGCGGCGGGCCGCCGCTCACGCGCGCGCACCGAACACGGCCGTACGACGGGTTCGCGGCGCCCCCGCGGCGCCCTGACCAAGCTGCACCTGGCGGCGACCGTGCAGGCGGCCGCGCCGCACCAGAGGGCGCGCGGCCGCTCCGGCACCGGACTCGTCGTACGCCGTGACGATCTGCGGCAGGCCACGCGGGAGGGGCGCGAGGGCAATCTCGTGCTGTTCGTCGTGGACGCCTCCGGGTCGATGGCGGCGCGGCAGCGGATGAGCGCCGTCAAGGGCGCCGTGCTCTCCCTCCTCCTCGACGCCTACCAGCGGCGCGACAAGGTGGGGCTCGTGACGTTCCGTGGCACGGACGCCGAGGTGGCGCTGCCGCCGACGTCGTCGGTGGACGCGGCGGCCGCCCGGCTCGAATCGCTGCCGACCGGCGGCCGCACCCCGCTGGCCGCAGGGCTGTTGAAGGCGCACGACGTGCTGCGCGTGGAGCGGCTGCGGGACGCCGCGCGGCGTCCGCTCGTGGTCCTGGTGACGGACGGCAGGGCGACCGGCGGTGTCGAGCCGGTGGCCCAGGCGGGGCGCGCGGCCCGGCTGTTCGCGGCCGACGGGGTCGCCTCGGTGGTCGTCGACTGCGAGTCGGGCTACGTACGCCTGGGCCTCGCGGCCCAGTTGGCGGGCGAGCTCGGCGGCACCGCCGTCACTCTCGACGAGCTGCGGGCGGACTCGATCGCCGGTCTCGTCAAGGACGTACAGGGAATGAACTCGCCTTCGAGGAGGGCCGCTTAATGCCGCAGGGACAGCCGAGCGTCGTACCGGACGACGGGCTCACGACGCGGCAGCGCCGCAACCGCCCGCTCGTCTTCGTCCACACGGGCATCGGCAAGGGCAAGTCGACCGCCGCATTCGGGCTCGCGCTGCGCGCCTGGAATCAGGGGTGGCCGATCGGCGTCTTCCAGTTCGTGAAGTCGGCGAAGTGGAAGGTCGGCGAGGAGAACGCGCTGAAGGTCCTCGGAGCCTCCGGCGAGGGCGGCACGGTCGACTGGCACAAGATGGGCGAGGGCTGGTCGTGGATCCAACGCGCCCCCGCCGAGGGCGAGTCGACCAACGAGGACAAGGCGCGCGAGGGCTGGGAGCAGGTCAAGCGCGACCTCGCGGCCGAGACGTACAAGCTCTACGTCCTGGACGAGTTCGCCTACCCGATGCACTGGGGCTGGATCGACCCCGAGGAGGTCGTGGAGGTCCTCAGGAACCGCCCCGGCACCCAGCACGTCGTCATCACCGGCCGCAACGCCCCGCGGCAGCTGATCGACTTCGCCGACCTGGTGACCGACATGTCCAAGGTCAAGCACCCGATGGACGCGGGCCAGAAGGGCCAGAGGGGCATCGAGTGGTAGCTCGCCTCGTCATCGCGGCGCCGTCGTCGGGCAGCGGCAAGACGACCGTCGCGACGGGCCTGATGGCCGCGTTCGCCGCGGCCGGGCTGGCCGTGTCCCCGCACAAGGTCGGGCCCGACTACATCGACCCCGGCTACCACGCGCTCGCCACCGGGCGGCCGGGCCGCAACCTCGACGCGTACTTGTGCGGGCCCGACCTGGTCGCGCCGCTCTTCGCGCACGGGGCGGCCGGGTGCGACATCGCCGTGGTCGAGGGCGTGATGGGGATGTACGACGGGGCCGCGGGACAGGGCGAACTCGCCTCCACCGCGCATGTCGCCAAGCTCCTGCGGGCGCCGGTCGTGCTGGTCGTCGACGCGTCGTCGCAGTCGCGGTCCGTGGCGGCGCTCGTGCACGGGTTCGCGTCCTGGGACCCGGAGGTGCGGGTCGCGGGAGTCATCCTCAACAAGGTCGGCTCGGACCGGCACGAGGCGCTGCTGCGGGAGGCGTTGGAGGAGTCCGGGGTGCCGGTTCTCGGCGCTCTGCGCCGCGCTTCCCAAGTGCGGTCCCCCTCGCGGCACTTGGGACTCGTGCCGGTCGCCGAGCGGCGGGCGGACGCGGTGGAGTCGGTCGCGGCGTTGGCCTCGCGGGTGCGGGACGGGTGCGACCTTGGCGCTCTTCTTGCGCTTGGTCGGTCGGCGCCTTCCCTGCCGGGGGGCGCCTGGTCGCCGGGGTCGGTGTCGTCACCGGCTTCGCCGAGTTCGTCCTCAAACGCCGGACGGGCTGGACATCGCCCCCTCGTCGCCGTTGCCGGTGGGGCCGCGTTCACCTTCTCGTATGCCGAGCATGCCGAGTTGCTTGCCGCTGCCGGAGCGGACGTCGTGGCGTTCGATCCCCTGCATGACGAGCAACTGCCGGACGGGACCGCCGGGTTGGTGATCGGGGGTGGGTTCCCCGAGGTGTACGCGCCCGAGTTGTCCGCCAACGAGCCGCTCAGGAAGGCCGTCGCCGAGCTGGCGTTCTCGGGGGCGCCGGTCGCCGCCGAGTGCGCGGGGCTGCTGTATCTCGCCCGCGATCTCGACGGGAAGCCGATGTGCGGGGTGCTCGACGCCGAGGCGCGGATGTCGGAGCGGCTGACGCTCGGGTACCGGGAGGCGGTCGCCGTGTCGGACAGCGTGCTCGCGGTGGCGGGGACGCGGATGCGGGGGCACGAGTTCCATCGCACGGTCGTGGCGCCGGGGGCAAGGGCGACGCCCGCCTGGGGCCTGCACCAGCCGGAGCGGCGCGTCGAGGGCTTCGTGCAGGCCAACGTGCACGCCAGCTATGTGCACACGCACTGGGCCGCGGAGCCGGGCATCGCGCGCCGGTTCGTCGAACGATGCGCACCGTGACCGTACGAAGCGGTCCGCGCGCCTCAGCCCGCGAGGCCCACCACGAGCCAGATGAACGCCGCGCCCGCCACCGTGCACAGCAGGGTGGAGCGGGCCGGGTGGTCGTGGTGCGCCTCGGGCAGGATCTCGGCGGCCGCCAGGTACAGCAGCGCGCCGCCGAAGAAGCCGAGATAGCCGCCGAGCAGTTGCTCCGGAATGGTGAACAGGAGCGTCGACGCGGCGCCCACCACCGGGGCCGCCGCGTCCGCGAACAGCATCGCGAGGGCCTTGCGGCGGGCGTTCCCGTACAGGCTGGTGATCGTGTACGTGTTGAAGCCGTCCGCGAAGTCATGGGCGATGACGGCCAGCGCCACGGCCACGCCCATGCCGCCGCCGACCTGGAAGGCCGCGCCGATCGCGACGCCGTCCATGACGCTGTGCCCGACCATCGCGGCGGCCGCCGTGAGCCCCACCTCGGGGACGCGGCCCCCCGCGTGCTCGTCGGCGCCGTGCGCCGCGTGGCGGCCCGCGAGCAGGTGTTCCACCAGATGGGCGACGAGGAAGCCCGCCACGAACAGGAGCAGGGCCGCGGGGACGCCGAACACGGGCCCGCCCGCGGCCTCCAGCGCCTCCGGCAGCAGGTCGAGCCCGACCACCCCGAGCATCAGGCCACCCGCGAGGCCCAGGACGAGGTGCCGCCGGTCGGTGACCCGCTGGGCCGTCCAGCCGCCCACCAGCGTCATGAGGAAGGCGCCGAGCGCCACGAACACCGCCATGGCCCCTTGCTAACCGATTGACCCACCACGGCGCACATCCGCCGCCGCCGTTCCGCCCCTCGTACGAAAGGACCACTCATGGCCGACGCCGAGCTGGCCGCCGACCCGGCGCCCGTGCCCGCGCGGGCCGCCCTCGTCGTCGGCGTGGGCGCCTGCGAGGACGCCGCCGCCGATGAGGTGCTCGGGCTGGTCCTGGACGCCGTACGGGACGCGGGGCTCTCTCCGGAGGCCGTGGTGGAACTGGCGACGGTCGACGTGAAGGCCACCGAGCCGGGGATCGTCGCCGCGGCGGCGCGGCTCGGGGTGCCGCTCGTGGCGTACCCGGCGGCGGAGCTGGCCCGGGTGCCGGTCCCCCACCCGACCGCGAGGTCCCGCGCGGCCGTCGGCACGCCGTCCGTCGCGGAGGCGGCGGCGCTGCGGGCCGGCGGCGAACTCCTCGTACCCAAAAGGAAGTCGGCGCCGCACGGGCGTCCCGCGATGGCGACCTGCGCGATCGCGAGCCGTCCCGGCGCGCCGCCGCCGCCCGTCAGCACGGAGGCTTCGGAGCCGATGCACCACACGACACCGTCCCCCGCCCCTGATGCCAGCGTCCCTGATGCTGGCGTCCCTGATGCCGGCGGCCCTGATACCGGCGGCCCTGATCTGCGGCACCACGGGGACGCGGAGGTACGTGACGGCGGCGCGGGCCTCACCGATCTGGCGGTCAACGTGCGGGCGGGCACGCCCCCGGCCTGGCTGAAGGAGCACATCCACGCGTCGCTCGACGGCCTCGCCGCCTATCCGGACGGGCGGGCGGCGCGGCAGGCGGTGGCGGAGCGGCACGGGGTGACGGCGGACCGGGTGCTGCTCACCTCCGGGGCGGCGGAGGCGTTCGTGCTCGTCGCGCGCGGGCTGAAGGTCCGTCACCCCTACGTCGTGCACCCGCAGTTCACCGAGCCGGAGGCCGCGCTGCGGGACGCGGGGCACGAGGTGGGGCGGGTGCTGCTGCGGGAGGCGGACGGGTTCGGGCTCGACGGGTCGGCGGTGCCGGAGGAAGCCGACCTCGTGGTCGTCGGCAATCCGACCAACCCGACGTCCGTGCTGCACCCCGCGGCGGCCGTCGCCGGGCTCGCGCGGCCCGGCAGGTACCTGGTGGTGGACGAGGCGTTCATGGACGCGGTGCCCGGCGAACGCGAGGCGCTCGCGGGCCGCACCGACGTGCCCGGCCTCGTCGTGCTGCGCAGCCTCACCAAGACGTGGGGGCTCGCGGGGCTGCGGATCGGCTACGTACTGGCGGCGCCGGAGACGATCGCGGCGCTGGAGCAGGCGCAGCCGCTGTGGCCGGTGTCGACTCCCGCGCTGGCGGCGGCGCGGGCGTGCGTGTCGCCTCGGGCGCTCGCGGAGGCGGGGCACGCGGCGCACCGGGTGGCTTCGGACCGGGCCCATCTCCTCGCCGGTCTCGCGGAGTTGGCGCCTGTGGGGGTGCGGGTGGTGGAGCCCGCGGAGGGGCCTTTCGTCCTCGTACGGGTGCCGGGGGCGGCGGTGGTCCGTGAGCGGCTCCGTGGGGCGGGGTTCGCGGTGCGGCGCGGCGACACGTTTCCTGGCCTGGGGCCCGACTGGATCCGCCTCGCCGTCCGCGACCGCACCACCTCCACGAACTTCCTCACGGCCCTGACCAACACTCTGCACGGCCCGCCCCTGTAGGAACCTCTCCCCCTGCCCCGGTTCTCGCCCCTCGGCACCGTGGTGCCGTGCCCACCCGTGCCGCCCCAGCGGCACGTTGGGCGGGTGGGGGAGGCGGCGGACCTCTTCATCCAGTTTCAGCGACACAGACGCCCACGGGCCCTAGAGGCTGCCCAGCCCCCACCGGGCCGCAGCCGCGAGCACACCTCGCGGCACCGGGGGCCCGGCGGCGGAACCCCCACCGGCCCGCGGTCGCGCAACCGTCCCGAGGGGACGTGGGGGTATGTGCGCACGGAGCACAAGTGGCCACCGAGGCAAGGAAGCAAGCCCATTGGCTCTTGCCCCGGGATAGCGAGCACGTACATACCCCCACGGCCCCGCCCCCGAGACGAACCCCGCGCACCCGCCCACCCGGACCCGCACCCGCCCACACGGCCCAGCCCCAAGACAACCCCCGCACACCCGCCCCGGCCCGCGCCCAGCGCCCGCACCCAGCGAGGTCAGCTCCGCCTGCGCCGCGCCAGCGTCACCGCCCCCGCGCCCGCCGTCAGCAACGCCACCGCCCCGCCCGCGACGTACGGCGTCATCGAGTTGCCGCCCGTCTCCGCCAGGTTCGCCTCCTCCTTCGGTGCCGTCTTCGACTCCACCGGCTCCGCCGACCCCTGCGGCTCCGTCCCCGTCTCCTCGCGCGGGGGCGCCGTCGGCGACTCGCAGCCGGCCCCCGCCAGCGTCACGGTCCCCTCCACCTCCGCCACGTTCAGCTTCAGCGGATTCACCGACACCTTGAGCTGCAACGCCGTCGCCGCCGCCGTACGCGACGTCGTGTTCGTCTTCGACAGGTCAAGGCGCACCTCCCCCACCCCGGGCACCTTCACCTCGGTCGGCCCCGAAGCGGTCAGCGTGATCCGCTTGCCGAGGACCGTCACGCCGCCCAGCAGGTTCGCCTCGGCGACGGGCCGCTTCCCCGCCTCGCAGACCGCCTTCGAGGTGACCTGGTCGACCTCGATGAGGGAGAGCAAGGGCAGTCCGGGCACATGCACCTTGGCCCGCGCCACATTGCTGTAGCCCTCCGCCCGCGCCCCCTTCACCGTGGCTCGCGCCGTCGCCACGTCCGCGCGCAGCACGCTGAACGGCTGCCCGCCCTCGACCCCGTCGAGGCGCGCGGTCAGCGCGGTCTTCTCGGCGCTGGCCGGAGCCTGGACCTCGTTCAGGGCGACCTTGAGCGGGACGTTCACGGTCTTGTTGAGCAGGGAGACGTCGAGCCCTGTCCGCAGCACGACGGCGTTCGCGTGCCCGCCGCGCGCCCCGTCGCCGCCCCCGGTCGCCTGCGCGGATCCGGCGCCGACGAGGGCCGCGGGACCGGCGGCGAGGGCGGTGGTGATCGCGACGACGGAGAGGCGGCGCGCGGGCATGCGGAACGTGTTGCTGTTCAAAGTGGTGGAACCCCCACAAGAGAAACGGAGCCACCGGCGGCGCACGCCACATGGGGACATCACGTGCGCACCGAGAGGCGTCGCCCTCTCCAGAACGAGGGGCGACGCGGGAATCTTTACGCACTCAGAGTGAACGGTCAGCAACCTGGCGTGAGTTCACTCCAACGGGAGGTTTCCGACCCTGTTTTCGATTCGGGAGGCACGGGCGTTCCCTCGTACCCCTTGAACAACACCCTTGCCGGGCAGGGGAATCACCGGACGAGGAACATCAACGACGTACGCCGCGTCGGCGTAACGCCCGGTCAACACCGCGCACCGCCCGCCCTCACGACACCACGCGCCCGTTCAGCACCACCCTCCGCGGCGCGGCAAGCACCCGCACGTCCGCCCGCGGATCCGCCTCGTACACCACGAGGTCCGCCGGCGCACCCTCCACGAGTCCGGGGCGCCCCAGCCACTCCCGCGCGCCCCACGTCGTCGCGGAGAGCGCGTCGACCGCGGGGATGCCCGCGAGGGTCAGTTCGGCGACCTCGGCGGCGACCAGGCCGTGGGCGAGGGAGCCGCCCGCGTCGGTGCCCGCGAAGACCGGGACCCCGGCGTCGTACGCGGCGCGGACCGTGTCGTAGCGGCGGTCGTAGAGCCGGCGCATGTGGTCGGACCAGCGGGGGAACTTGGCCTCGCCGCCCGCGGCGAGATCCGGGAACGTGGCGATGTTGACCAGCGTCGGGACGATGGCGACGCCGCGCTCGGCGAAGAGCGGGATGGTGTCCTCGGTGAGCCCCGTGGCGTGCTCGACGCAGTCGATGCCCGCCTCCACCAGGTCGCGCAGGGCGTCCTCGGCGAAGCAGTGCGCGGTGACGCGGGCGCCGAGCCGGTGGGCCTCGGCGATCGCCGCCTCCACCGCGCCGCGGGGCCAGCAGGCCGTCAGGTCGCCGGCGTCCCGGTCGATCCAGTCGCCGACGAGCTTGACCCAGCCGTCGCCGCGCCGCGCCTCCTGGGCGACGTAGGCGACCAGGTCGTCGGGCTCGATCTCGTGGGCGTAGTTGCGGATGTAGCGCCGGGTGCGCGCGATGTGCCGGCCCGCCCGGATGATCTTCGGGAGGTCCTCGCGGTCGTCGATCCAGCGGGTGTCGGACGGGGAGCCCGCGTCGCGGATCAGCAGGGTGCCGATCTCCCGGTCCGTCAGGGCCTGCTTCTCGGCCGTGGCGGCGTCCACCGGGCCGTGGGTGTCCAGACCGACGTGGCAGTGCGCGTCGACCAGGCCGGGCAGGGCCCAGCCCTCGACGGTGCGGACGTCGCCCGCCGCCGCGCCGGCGGGGCGGTCGTACGTCACCCGGCCGCCCACCACCCACAGTTCGTCCCGTACGTCGTCGGGCCCTACGAGCACCCGCCCCTTCACGTGCAACACCGCGTGATCGCTCATGAACAGCAGCCTAAAAGGCGGCCGGTACGCTCGGTACCGCAGCCCGAACGAACTCGTGAGCGAAGTGAGCAGTGACGTGAGCAGTACTGTGACGCACCCCTTTCTGGACCTGGCGCCGCTGAGCGCCCAGCACTTCGCCGCCATCGAAGCGCGGGTGGCGGGGCTGCTCGCCACCGAGCAGGACGTCGTGATCATGCAGGGCGAGGCCCTGCTGCCCCTGGAGGGGTGCATCAGGGGCGCCGCGCGGCCCGGCACGACGGCACTGAACGTGATCACGGGTCCTTACGGCCAGACGTTCGGGAACTGGCTGCGGGACTGCGGCGCGACGGTGATCGACCTCGCGGTGCCGTTCCACACGGCGGTCACCGCGGAGCAGGTGCGCCAGGCGTTCGCCGAGCACCCGGAGATCGACTTCGTCTCGCTGGTGCACGCCGAGGCGGCGACCGGCAACACCAATCCGGTCGCGGAGATCGGCGCGGTCGTGCGCGAGCACGGCGCGCTGTTCATGCTGGACGCGGTCGCCTCGGTGGCCGCCGAGCCGCTGCTTCCCGACGCGTGGGGCGTGGACCTGTGCGTGATCGGCGCGCAGAAGGCCATGGGCGGGCCCGCGGGCGTCTCCGCGGTGTCGGTCAGCGAGCGGGCCTGGCAGCGCATCGCCGCCAACCCGCAGGCGCCGCGCCGCTCCTACCTCTCCCTCCTGGACTGGAAGGAGCGCTGGATCGACGGCGGCAGGAAGGCGCTGCTGCACGCGCCCGCGCAGCTGGAGATGCTGGCCCTCGAAGCGTGCGTGGAGCGCATCGAGACGGAGGGCCTGGACGCGCTGATGGCACGGCACGCCACCGCCGCGGCCGCCACCCGCGCGGGGGCGCTCGCGCTGGGCGGGGGCCTTGAGCCCTACGTGTACGAGGCGGAGGACGCGGCCCCCGTCGCCACCACGCTGCGCGCGCCCTCGGGCGTCGACGCCGCCGAGCTGGTGGCCAGGGCGCTCGCCGCGGACCCGGTGCTTCCGCTGGTCGCCGGTGGCGGGGCGCTCGCCAAGGAGATGATCCGCGTCAACCACTACGGCCCCGACGCGACGCGCGGCGTCGTCCACGCCTCGCTCGCGGCACTCGGCGCGGCGATGACGGAGTCGGGCCGCACGGTCGACCTGGAGGCGGCTCGCCGCGCGGTGACGGACGCCTGGCGCTAGGCCGGGGCGGGCCCGCCACCGACAGCGGGCCCCCGACCAGGGACGCACCGAGGCGGCGGGCCCGAAAGGCCACGTGCCGAGCCGGCGGGCCCCGACAGGGGCGCGGGGAACCGCGCGCCAAGCCACGACGCACCCACGGCCGCCCCCGTTCGGGCTCGTGCAGCACCTCGCCGAGGTGGAAAGGAACCGGAGCGGCCGCCCGGCGGCTTCGCCCTGGACAGGACCAGGACGTTCGCCGAGGCACTCGCGATTGAGGAGTACGCCCGGCACAACGGCCACGCCGATCTCCTCAGGGAGCGGGTCGACGGAGTCACCGGAGCGTGAATCCGTTCCTCCGGTCATCCGTATCCCCCGCACCTTCCATATGAATTCCTACCGGCACCCTCTGGGCGTTCTAACGAATTATTTATAAATCCGAGAAGCACAGCTTCCCGTATTCTTCTGCCCGCTTTCCGGGGGCCTAAACACTAAGATTTCAACAGCACAAACCGTCGCAATTCGGACCCACTCCGCGACAGTTGTGGATCTGTGACGCACTCCACATCACGTCCATTTTGTGCACTATCTCCTGGGCAAATCACCATAAAGAGCCGGGATCTCATGCGGGCGCGCACCCCCGCGTGATAACACAACGACCGCTCTCGCGTAACCCCTTCCCCCGATGCAATTAAAGAAATTGCTCGGTAAATTCAATCCGCATGACCGCTGCACAAGCCGATCTACCGACCGACCTGCGAGCGAAATTCCTGAAAATGCCCGAGGGGCTGCGACTCGAGAGTCCCGCGGTCGCCGACGGCGCCGCGATCTGGCGGATCGCCCGCGACTCCAAGGTGCTCGACCTCAACTCCTCGTACAGCTATCTGCTGTGGTGCCGTGACTTCGCGGCCACGTCCGTCGTGGCCAGGGACGACCACGGGGAGGTGGCCGGATTCATCACCGGCTACATCCGGCCCGAGCACCCGGAGACCCTGCTGGTCTGGCAGGTGGCCGTCGACCACGACCAGCGCGGTCGCGGTCTGGCGGGCGCCCTGCTCGACGGGCTGACCAGGAAGGTCGCCGCGGGCCACCCGCTGCGCACCGTCGAGACGACGATCGCGCCCTCGAACACCGCGTCCGAGCGGCTCTTCCTCTCCTACGCGCGTCGGCACGGCACGTCGGTCGCCCGCGAGGTCCTGTTCGACGCGGGGATCTTCCCCGACGAAGGACACGAGCCCGAGGTGCTGTACCGCATCGGTCCACTCGACTTCTGAGCTTCCCCCAGGCTCCCCCGGCACGGATCGCCGTGCCCGCCGTACCAGAGACACCCGTAACTCCCCCCCCCACCTCCCACGCCTTTCCATCTCCCAGGAGATCTGCTGTGACCATCACCCAGCCCGACCTGAGCGTCTTCGAGACCCTGGAGTCGGAGGTGCGCAGCTACTGCCGCGGTTGGCCTACGGTCTTCGACCGCGCGCAGGGCAGCCGCATGTACGACGAGGACGGCCACGAGTACCTCGACTTCTTCGCCGGTGCCGGTTCACTGAACTACGGCCACAACAACCCGGTCCTGAAACGCGCCCTGATCGACTACATCGAGCGCGACGGCGTCACGCACGGTCTCGACATGTCGACGACCGCGAAGCGCGCCTTCCTGGAGACGTTCCAGAACGTCATCCTGCGGCCGCGCGACCTGCCGTACAAGGTCATGTTCCCGGGCCCGACGGGCACCAACGCCGTGGAGTCGGCGCTGAAGCTGGCCCGCAAGGTCAAGGGCCGCGAGTCGATCGTGTCCTTCACCAACGCCTTCCACGGCATGTCGCTCGGCTCGCTCGCCGTGACCGGCAACGCGTTCAAGCGCGCGGGCGCCGGCATCCCCCTGGTGCACGGCACCCCGATGCCGTTCGACAACTACCTCGACGGCCAGACCCCCGACTTCATCTGGTTCGAGCGCCTCCTGGAGGACTCGGGCTCGGGCCTGAACACCCCCGCCGCCGTGATCGTCGAGACGGTCCAGGGCGAGGGCGGCATCAACGTGGCCCGCGCCGAGTGGCTGCGCAAGCTCGCCGACGTCTGCGAGCGCTGGGACATGCTGCTCATCGTCGACGACATCCAGATGGGCTGCGGCCGCACCGGTGCCTTCTTCTCCTTCGAGGAGGCGGGCATCACGCCGGACATCGTGACGGTGTCCAAGTCCATCAGCGGCTACGGCATGCCCATGTCGCTCTGCATGTTCAAGCCGGAGCTCGACGTCTGGGAGCCCGGCGAGCACAACGGCACGTTCCGCGGCAACAACCCCGCGTTCGTGACGGCCGCCGCCGCCCTGGAGACGTACTGGACCGACGGCGCCGCCATGGAGAAGCAGACCCTGGCCCGCGGTCAGCAGATCGAGGAGACGCTCAGCGCGCTGCGCGCCGAGTACCCCGACGACACCGTCGAGTACCGCGGCCGCGGCCTGGTCTGGGGCATCGAGTTCCGCGACAAGGACCGGGCGGGCAAGGTCGCCAAGCGCGCCTTCGAGCTCGGTCTGCTCATCGAGACCTCCGGCCCCGAGAGCGAGGTCGTCAAGCTGCTCCCGGCGCTGACGATCACGCCCGAGGAGCTGGACGAGGGTCTGCGGACGCTGGCTCGCGCCGTGCGCGAGACCGCTTGACAGCCGCCCGACCCGCACCGTACGACAGTTAAGAAAGCAGGCAACTCACCGTGATCGTCCGTTCGTTCAAGGACATTGAAGGCACCGACCGGCATGTGAAGGCCGCATCGGGCACCTGGGAGAGCAAGCGCATCGTCCTCGCCAAGGAGCGGGTGGGCTTCTCGGTCCACGAGACCATCCTGTACGCGGGTACGGAGACGTCGATGTGGTACGCGAACCACATCGAGGCCGTCGTCTGCACCAAGGGTGAGGCCGAGCTGACCGACGACACGACCGGCGAGAAGTACACGATCACGCCGGGCACCATGTACCTGCTCGACGGGCACGAGAAGCACACCATGCGGATCAAGGAAGACTTCCACTGCCTGTGCGTCTTCAACCCGCCCGTCACCGGCCGTGAGGACCACGACGAGAACGGCGTGTACCCGCTGCTCACGGAGCCGGACGCGGGCTGAGACCGGTTCGCCGGTCCGCTGACATCCCGAACAGGGCCGTACGAGAGGAGAGGCAGGCACCACCATGACCACCGCACCCGAACGCACCACCGACCTGTACCCGACGCGAGGCGCCGAAGAGGTGCTCATCGAACGCAAGGACCCCGTGGTGTGGTCCGAGCCGGGTGCCGAAGGGCCGATCGCGGCCGGGGATCTGGCGGGGTTCGAGCGGGACGGTTTCCTGGCGATCGACCAGTTGATCACCCCGGAAGAAGTGGGCGTGTACCACGCCGAGTTGGAGCGGCTCGTCAATGATCCCGCGATGCGCGAGGACGAGCGTTCCATCGTCGAGCCGCGCTCGCGGGAGATCCGCTCGCTCTTCGAGGTGCACCGGATCAGCGAGCTCTTCGCCAGGCTGGCGGCCGACCCGCGCGTGGTGGGCCGGGCCCGGCAGATCCTCGGCTCGGACGTGTACGTCCACCAGTCGCGGATCAACGTGAAGCCGGGCTTCGGTGCCTCCGGGTTCTACTGGCACTCGGACTTCGAGACCTGGCACGCGGAGGACGGCCTGGCGAACATGCGGACCGTCTCGGTGTCGATCGCGCTGACGAAGAACCACGACACCAACGGCGGCCTCATGATCATGCCGGGGTCGCACAAGACGTTCCTCGGCTGTGCGGGCGCGACGCCGGAGGACAACTACAAGCGGTCGCTGCAGATGCAGGACGCGGGCATCCCCTCGGACGGGACGCTGACGCACCTCGCGTCCGACCACGGCATCCGGCTCTTCACCGGCGAGGCCGGCTCGGCGACCTGGTTCGACTGCAACGCGATGCACGGTTCGGGGGACAACATCACCCCCTACCCGCGGTCGAACGTGTTCATCGTGTTCAACAGCGTGGAGAACACGGCGGTGGAGCCGTTCGCGGCTCCGGTACGACGGCCCGAGTTCATCGGCGCGCGGGACTTCACCCCGGTGAGGTAGCGCGCCGCGTACGCAGGTCGGCCCGGCACCAGAGGGACACTGGTGCCGGGCCGACCTGTGTTCCGCGGGCGTACGGCGGGCGGGACTACAGCGCCGGGTAGTCCGTGTAGCCCTTCTCGGTGCCGCCGTAGAAGGTCGTCTGGTCCGGCGTGTTGTACGGTCCCCCGGTCCGCAGGCGGGCGGGCAGGTCGGGGTTGGCGAGGAACAGCGCGCCGAAGGCGACCAGGTCGGCGGTGCCGTCCTCGACGAGGGCGAGCGCGTCATGGCTGGTGGGGCCCTCGGTCTGCGGGCTCAGGACCAGCGTGCCGCCGAACACCTCGCGCAGCCGTCGGGAGAGCTCCCGGACGTCTCCGACCTCCATGACGTGCAGGTACGCCAGGTCGAGCGCGGCCAGCTCCTTGGCGAGGGCGGTGTACGCCGGCTCCGGGTCCGGCTCGGAGATGTCGTTGAACGGGTTGCCGGGCGAGACCCGGAAGCCGGTGCGCTCGGCGCCGATCTCGGCGGTGACGGCCTTGGCCACCTCGACGGCGAAGCGGATGCGGTTCTCGACGGAGCCGCCCCATTCGTCGGTGCGCCGGTTGGAGCCGGGGGCGAGGAACTGGTGGATCAGATAGCCGTTGGCGCCGTGCAGCTCGACGCCGTCGAAGCCCGCGTCGATCGCGTTGCGCGCGGCGGCCGCGAAGTCGCCGACGGTGGCGCGGACTTCGGCCCCGGTCAGCTCGCGCGGGGTGACGAAGTCCTTGGGTCCTTCGGCCGTGAAGACCTGCCCCTTGGCGGCGACCGGCGAGGGCGCGACGTTCACGAGACCGTCGGGCAGCAGCACGGGGTGGCCGATGCGGCCCGCGTGCATGAGCTGGGCGAAGATCCGGCCACCCGCCGCGTGCACGGCGTCGGTGACCTTGCGCCAGCCGGCCACCTGCGCCGCGCTGTGCAGGCCCGGAGTGTCGGGATATCCCTGGCCGACCACGGAAGGCTGGGTGCCCTCGGTGACGATCAGGCCCGCGGAGGCGCGCTGGGCGTAGTACTCGGCGTTCAGATCCGTCGGCACACCGCCCTCACCGGCGCGGCTGCGGGTCATGGGGGCCATGGCGATGCGGTTGCCCAGGCGGCTGCCGGACAGGTCGATCGGGTCGAACGCGGTGGTCATCGGGACTCCCGGGCAGGCGATTATGTGGTCGGCCAAGTATCTGTACCGGATGCCACTGTAACCCATTCGTTGGCCGACCAAGGTAATCTTCTGGAAGAGTGTGGGGGACGTCCGGAAGACACCCCCGTGACCAGCAGCAGGAGCACGTGATGAAGGCCGACACCGCACCGTCCGCCACCGGCGGCGACCCCGTCTGTACCCCGTGCGCGCACGGGGTCGCGCAGGCGGGTCCCGTCAGCCTCGCCGTCAGCCGGGTGGCCCGGCTGCACCGTGCGGCCGCGGGCAAGCTGCTCAAGGGGCTCGGGCTCTACCCGGGGCAGGAGTTCGTGATGATGCACCTGTGGGAAGCGGGTGCGGTGCGGCAGTCCGAGCTCATCAGGGCGGTCGACCTCGACCCCTCGACGGTCACGAAGATGCTGCAGCGTCTGGAGCAGGCGGGGCATGTGCGGCGGCGGCCCGATCCGGCCGATCGGCGGGCGGTCCTCGTCGAGGCGACGGAGGCGAGTTGTGGGCTTCTTGCACAGGTGGAGGGGGCGTGGGGGCAGTTGGAGGAGCGGACGCTCGCGGGGCTCGATGGGTCGGAGCGGGCTGAGTTGACTCGGTTGTTGGGGAAGGTGGAGGTTGCGTTGGACTTGCCTGGGCGGGGTTGAGCGGGCCGGGGTTCTTGCCTCCGCCCCGTGGGTCTGGACCGGGCCTATGTGCGCAGTTCCCCGCGCCCCTTAACTGCCCCCTCTGCCTCCGCCCCGTGAGCCTGGACCGGGCCTGCGTGCGCAGTTCCCCGCGCCCCTTAACTGCTCCTCTGCCTCCGCCCCGTGAGCCTGGACCGGGCCTGCGTGCGCAGTTCCCCGCGCCCCTAAACTGCCCCCTCTGCCTCCGCCCCGTGAGCCTGGACCGGGCCTGCGTGCGCAGTTCCCCGCGCCCCTTACGTGCCCCGGCGCTAGAGCCAGGACAGTGATGCTGCTCGGGTCAGGATCTGGTGTGCTTGGGGGGTGTTGCCTGTGGTCGTGTGGGGGATGTTCGTCGGGGTGCGGCGGCCTGCTATCAGGAGGCAGAAGTCGATCGGGTCCAGGGTCAGTTGGGCGTTGACCGGGGCCGTCGTGTCGCCCAGGATCCATTTCGTTTCGCCGCCCTCCCCCTCGACCGTGAGCGCCACCGGCGGTGTCCGGGGGCCCAGCGCGATGCCGAGGATCCGCACGGCGAGGCGGACCAGGCTCCACAGGTGCGGGACCGGCGGTGGTGGTACGGGCCTGTCCAGCGCCCTGCCGATGTCGTCGGCGTGCACCCACGTCTCGAAGGCGCGGGCCAGGAAGTGGTCGGCGACCGGGAGCCTCGCGCCCATCAGGACCGTGGCGCGCGCGGCCAGTTCCTGGTCGTGGGCGGCGGGCGCGGCGAGCAGCCCCGTGGCCTGGTTGCGCCAGGCGGCGACGGTCCGCGCGGGCGTGCGCGGCCGCTCGTGGGCGATCACCTCGGCGGTACGGGCCGCCCAGGCCGCCCGCCACGGCGTACCTTCCGGCACCGGCGCCGCGGGCACCCGCGCGGGCAGCCCGAGCCGGAGCGCGAGCGGCTCGTCCGCGGCGATCAGATGCGCGACGGTGTCGTGCACGTCCCAGTCGTGTACGACCGGTGTTGCCCAGTCCGCCCCCGTGCTCCCGTCAGCCAACTCCGCGAGCAGCGCCTGGAGTCCGGCGACCGCGGCCGCGTAGGGCGCGGCGTGCGGGGCGGTGCGCAGGGCGGGGGCGCGGGTGCGGAAGGCACGGGAGAGGACGTGCGGAGCGTCGGGAGCCTCGTGGCCCGTGCCGTCCGGTGCCGGCCACGAAGGGTCCCCGTCCGACGCCGCACGGGGCGCGGGCGGCGGCCCCGCCAGATGCCGCACCGTGGCCCCCAGCCGCCGCGACTCCGCCGAGCAGGCCGCGCAGTCGGCGAGGTGCGCCTCGATCCGCCGCTCCTCACCGGGCAGGAGCGCGCCCAGCGCGCGGGCGCCGAGCAGTTCGCGTACGTCCTCGTGTTCCGTGGTCACGGGATCTCACCTCGCAGGGGCGGGTCCGCGAGGGTCTCTGCCAGGGTGCGCAGGGCCGTCCGCAGGCGGGTCTTCGCGGTGCCTTCGGGGATGCCGAGTTCGGCCGCCGCCTGACGGTACGTCCGGCCCGCGAAGTAGGCCAGGTGCACCACCTGCCGCTGCGGCAGCGGCAGCCGGGCGAGCGCGGAGTGCAGCAGGAGCGAGCGTTCCTGTTCGAGGACGGCCTCGTCGGGGGCGGGACCGGGCGCGGGGACGGCGCGCAGCACCGCGTCGTCCGCGTACGCGGCCTTGCGGTGCCGTTCCTCGCCGCGCACCCAGTCCACGGCCCGCCGGTGGGCGAGCATGGAGAGCCAGGTTCGCAGGCTGCCGCGGCGCGCGTCGAAGGCGTAGGGCCTGCTCCAGAGGTGGGCGAAGACCTCCTGCGCGACGTCCTCGGCGGCGGCGGGGCTGCGGGTGACCCGGGCGGCGACGCGGTGCACGAGGTCGCCGTAGGCGGCGTAGGCCTCGGCGAGCGCGGCCTCCTCGCCGTAGACGAGGCGCCGGTGCAGATCGCCGTCCGGCGGCGGCCGTTCGGGGCCGCCGCGCGCGTCCGCCGTGTCGAACGCCCGCTTCATCGGCACCACCGCCTCGCGCGGCCGCCCGGCGCGCCCGCCCCGCCCTGTCCAGCGTGGCGTCCCGCCGCCCGGCGCGCCAGGGTTCAGCCGGAGACCACGTCGAGCAGGCGGTCCACGTCCGCCTCGGTGTTGTACAGGTGGAACGCGGCGCGCAGGTGCCCCGCGCGTGCGGAGGTGACGACCCCGGCGCGGGCGAGTGCGGGCTGCCGGTCGCCGAGGCCCGGCACGGAGACGATGGGGGACGTGCCGGGCACCGGCGCGTGGCCGATCCCGGCGAGTCCCGCGCGGTAGCGGGCGGCGAGCGCGGTGTCGTGGGCGTGCACCGCGTCGATGCCGGTCTCCTCGATGAAGGTGAGGGCGGCGGCCGCGCCGCGGTAGGCGAGGAAGGCGGGCGGTTCGTCGAACCGGCGGGCGTCGGGGGCGAGTTCGGTGACGGGGCCGTACGAGGAGTTGGCGGTGTCGGCGGCCGCGAGCCAGCCGGCGTGCAGCGGGACCAGGGCTTCCTGGGCGTCTTCGGTGACGGTGAGGAACTGGGCGCCGCGCGGGCACAGGAGCCACTTGAAGGCGCCGGTCACCGTGTAGTCGTACCGGGACGCGTCGAACGGCAGCCAGCCCACGGCCTGGGTGGCGTCCACGAGGGTGCGCGCGCCGTGCGCGGCGGCCGCGGCGCGGATCGCGGCGAGGTCGGCGGTCCTGCCGTCGGCGGACTGGACCGCGGAGCAGGCGACGAGCGCGGTGCCGGGGCGCACGGCGTCGGCGAGGGACTCCAGCGGCGCGTAACGCGCGCGGAGGTCACCGCGCACCACGAAGGGGGTGCTGACGGAGGAGAACTCCCCTTCGGGGAAGAGGACTTCGGCGCCCGGCGGCAGCGAGGCCGCGATCAGTCCGACGTGCACGGCGACCGAGCCGCCGGTGGCGACCCGGCCTGCCGCGACCCCGACGAGGCGGGCGAAGGACTCCCGGGCCGCGTCCACGGACCCGAAGTCCTCCATCCCGCCGGGCCTGCCGTCGCCGAGCCCGGCGGCCAGCGCCCGCACGGCCCGCCGGGCGCGCAGCGGCGGCAGACCGCAGCTCGCGGTGTCGAGATACGTCGTGGTGGGCGCGAACTCGGCGCCGGTGCTGATCCCCATGGGACCAACTCCTATACGGTGTCGCCCTGCTGCGGAACGGCACACCCGTCGGGGCCGCACGCGTCACCCTCGGAGCCGTCGGCGCCCGCGGCGATGGTGGTCAGCGGCGAGCGGTCGCCCCACGCCTGCTGGAGCGCCTGCGCGAAGACGTCGGCGGGCTGGGCGCCGGAGACGCCGTACTTGCGGTCGAGGACGAAGAAGGGCACGCCGTTGGCGCCCAGCTCGGCGGCCTCGCGCTCGTCGGCGCGGACCTCTGCGGCGTACTTCTCCGGGTCCCCGAGGACCGCGCGTGCCTCGTCGGCGTCGAGTCCGGCGGCGACGGCGAGCTCCACCAGGCGCTCGTCGTCGTCGAAGACGGACCGCTCCTCGGCGAAGTTGGCGCGGTAGAACAGGCCGATCAGCTCGTCCTGGAGGCCCCGCTCCTTGGCGAGGTGCAGGAGGCGGTGCATGTCGAAGGTGTTGCCGTGGTCGCGGCCCTCGGTGCGGTAGTCGAGCCCCTCGGACGCGGCGTTCTCACCGAGGCGCTGCTCGCCCTCGCGGGCCTGGTCCTCGGTCATGCCGTACTTCTTGGTGAGCATCGCGAGCACCGGGGCGGTGTCGCCCTTGGCGCGCCCGGGGTCCAGCTCGAAGGAGCGGTGCACCACCTCGACGCCCTCGCGGTGCGGGAAGGCGGCGAGTGCCTTCTCGAAGCGGGCCTTGCCCACGTAGCACCAGGGGCAGGCGATGTCGCTCCAGATCTCGACGCGCATGTGTGTGGCCGCTCTCTTCAGGTCGTACGTTCAGATCGGTACGGAGGGTGCCTCCGCTCCTGCCCTCAACGTACGGGCAAAGCGGCTCATTCCCCCGCCGTGAACTTTCCCGTGTTCCCCCTGACCCAGGTGCGCAGGTGCGCGAGGGGTTCCAGGGCGCCGCGGCCGAGCTCGGTCAGCTCGTACTCGACCCGGGGCGGGACCTCCGGGTAGACCGTGCGCAGCACGAGGCCGTGCTCCTCCAGGCGGCGCAGGGTCTGGGTGAGCACCTTGGGGCTGACGCCCTCCAGCTTGCGGCGCAGCTCGCCGAAGCGGCGCGGGCCGTCCTCCAGGGCGGTGATCGCGAGGCCCGTCCACTTGTTGACGAGCAGCTCGAAGACCGCGCGGCCGGGGCAGAGCAGGCCGTAGATGTCGTGCCGATCGCGGCTGCCACGGGGCGTCTGACCAGTCATGGTTTCCAAAATATAGCTATCCCCCTTGCGGGTGATCAGGGCCCTCGTCCTACCGTCCCCGGCATGACTTCCACCCCTGCTCCCGGCTCCCCCGTCCGCGTCGGCCTCGTCGGCCTCTCGGCCCGCGGCGGCTGGGCCCCGCAGTCCCATCTGCCCGCGCTGCGTCATCTCGACGGGTACGAGCTGCGGGCCCTGTCCGCGTCGAGCGGCTCCTCCGCGCGGGCCGCCGCCGCGAAGTACGGGGTGCC
Source organism: Streptomyces sp. NPDC087300 (assembly GCF_044744425.1). NCBI lineage: Bacteria > Bacillati > Actinomycetota > Actinomycetes > Kitasatosporales > Streptomycetaceae > Streptomyces > Streptomyces sp. NPDC087300. Next base: position 259,571 of record NZ_JBIUYI010000009.1, on the reverse strand, counting down.
GCTGGCCTTCGGCTCCACCGAGGAGCTGGTGCGCGGCGACGAGGTCGACCTGGTCGTGGTGAGCGTGCGCGTGCCGCTGCACCGCGAGGTGATCACCGCGGCGCTGGGCGCGGGCAAGGCGGTGCTCTCCGAGTGGCCGCTCGGCAACGGCCTCGCCGAGGCGGAGGAGCTCGCGGCGGCCGCGGGCCGCGCGGGCGTGCGCACGTTCGCCGGGCTCCAGGCCCGCTCGGCGCCGGCGGTCCGCCACGTCCGCGACCTGGTGGCCGACGGCTATGTGGGCGAGGTCCTGTCCAGCAGCCTCGTCGCGTCGGGGCGGCGCTGGGGCCCGGTCTTCGAGCCGAGCGGCGCCTACCTGCTCGACCGGGCCAACGGCGGCACGATGCTGACCATCCCGTTCGGGCACACGATCGACGCCGCGGCCATGGTGCTCGGCGAGTTCACCGAGGTGTCGGCGACGCTGGCGACCCGGCGCCCGGTGGTCCACGAGGAGGGCACGGGGCGGGCCGCGCCGATGACGGCCCCCGACCAGATCGCGGTGAACGGGCGACTGACGACCGGCGCCGTGGTCTCGGCGCACTTCCGCGCGGGCCTGTCGCGCGGCACGGACTTCCACTGGGAGATCAACGGCACGCGGGGCGACCTGGTCGTCACCGGCGACTCGGGCCACCTCCAGCAGGCCGCCCTGACCGTGCGCGGCGGCCGCGGCACGGACACCGGACTCACCGAACTGCCCGTGCCCGCCCGCTACTTCGACGTACCGGCCATCGACGCGCTGCGCGGTCTGCCCGCCTACAACGTGGCCGCGCAGTACGCCCGGATCCACGCCGACCTCACCCGGGGCACCGCCCACGCACCGGACTTCGCGCACGCGGCCCGCCGCCAGGGCCTGCTCGACGCGATCGAACGGTCGGCGGCCACCGGCGCCCGCGTCACCCTCTAGAGGTCCGGCCCTCTACGAGCCGTCCCGCAGCCCCTGCGGCCAGTTGGGCCGGAACTCGATGTTCTCGTACGTCACCACGCAGCCCTCTCCGACGGGCGACTGCGCGAGGAAGCCGACGAGCGCGGCCTTCGCCGACTCGTCGTCGCCGAGCGAGAAGATCCGCACGAACGTCCACCGCTGCCCGTCCGTCGACGCGTGGAACGCGAACGCCGAGCCCGTGCGGCTGATGCGCAGCCAGGCGCTGCTGCCGTCCACCACGAAGGCGTTGGAGTCGTCGGAGCGGCCGCGGGTGACGACCGTGCAGATCGTGGGCTCGTCGGGAGAGCGCTCCAGGCAGAGCTTGGCCCACTCGCGGTCGCCCACGTGCAGGTAGAGCACGCCCGCGTCGAAGGCGGCGGCGAAGCCGACCGTGACGCGGGCGATCAACTGGAAGTCGCCCTCGGGCGCGCCCAGCAGGCGTGGCGCGTCGGACGCGGGGTCCAGCGCCTCCCCCGTCGGCGGCACGAAGCGGTCCTGGCGGGCGCCCGCCCAGCCGGTGAGCGCCCCGTCCTCGTACGCCCAGTGGCCGTCGGGTCCGTAGGTGCGCAGCGGGAAGGGCAGTTCGGGGAGGGTGACGTCCATGGCGTCAGTCTTCCAGGCGCCCGGCACGTCAGTGCTCCTGGGTGCCGTCGTAACGGCGCGGCAGGCCCAGCGGGTTGGCGTCGCGCAGCTCGGGCGGAAGGAGTGCCTCCGGGGTGTTCTGGTAGGCGACGGGGCGCAGCCAGCGCTCGATGGCGGTGCCGCCCACGGACGTCGACGTGGACGTGGTGGCCGGGTAGGGGCCGCCGTGGTGCTGGGCGGGCGCGACGGCGACGCCGGTGGGCCAGCCGTCGACGAGTACGCGGCCGGCCAGCGGCGTCAGCTCGGCGAGCAGCTCGGCGCCGCGGCCGCTGTCGCCCGCCGCCTCCGCCTCGGAGAGCTGCACGGTGGCGGTGAGGTTACCGGGGAGGCGGGAGAGGACGGCGGTGATCTCCGCGTCGTCGGCGTAGCGCGCGACGACGGTGACCGGCCCGAAGCACTCCTCCAGGAGCAGGTCGTACGCGCCCGCCTCGGCGAGCCGCGCGGCGGGGACGGTGAGGAAGCCCGCGCTGACCGTGTGCTCGCCGCCCGCGCCCGGGGTCACCGGGGCGTCCACGTCGGGGAGTTCGGCGCGCTCGCGCACCCCGGCGACGAAGTTGTCCCGCATGCGGTGGTCGAGGAGCACTCCGGCCTCGGTGTCGCTGACCGCCTCGGTCAGGGACTTCACCAGGCGGTCGCCGCCCGCACCCGCGGGGGCGAGGACCAGGCCCGGCTTGACGCAGAACTGGCCGACGCCGAGCGTCATCGAGCCCGCGAGCCCGGTGCCGATCTGCTCGCCGCGCTCGGCGGCCGCGGCCTCGGTGACGACGACGGGGTTGAGCGAGCCGAGCTCGCCGTGGAAGGGGATCGGCACGGGCCTGGCCGCGGCGGCGTCGAACAGCGCGCGGCCGCCGCGTACCGAACCGGTGAAGCCCGCGCCGGACACCAGCGGGTGCCGGACCAGTTCGACGCCCGCGTCGAAGCCGTGGACGAGGCCGACGACGCCCTCCGGGATGCCGTGCCGGGCGGCGGCCCTGCGCAGCGTGGCGGCGACCAGTTCGGAGGTGGCGGGGTGGTCGGGGTGGGCCTTGACGACGACGGGGCAGCCCGCCGCGAGCGCGCTCGCGGTGTCGCCGCCCGGTACGGAGAAGGCGAAGGGGAAGTTGGACGCGGAGTAGACCGCGACGACGCCGAGCGGGATCTTGTAGCGGCGCAGGTCGGGCACGGGCGGGGTGGCCGACGCGTCCGGGTGGTCGATGACGACGCCGAGGAAGGCGCCCTCGTCGACGATGTCCGCGAAGGAGCGCAACTGGTAGCAGGTGCGGGCGAGTTCACCGGTGAGCCGGACGGGACCGAGCGCGGTCTCCGCGTCCGCGGCCTCCACCAGGTGGTCCTCGGAGCCTTCGAGCAGGTCGGCCGCGGTGCGCAGGAAGGCGGCGCGGGTCGCCCGGTCGGCGAGCACGGGGGCGGCGGCGCCGGCGGCACGGACCGCCTGGTCGACCTCCTCGGCCGTGGCCTCCACCGCAACCTGCTCGCGCTGCTTCCCGGTTCGGGGGTCGACACTCCAGACTGGTGCTGCTGCCACCGCGGATTCCCTTTCCAGAGGTGCTGCCGGTTTTCGCCAGGGGTCTTGCCAGAGGTATGCCACTCACCAGGGGCGTTCGATATGCTGAACGCCGTCTCCGATGCTGAATGAGTGGAGACTTCGGAGACTATTTCTCGGCGAACTAAGGGGTCAAGGGCGATGTCGGCTGGCGAGACCGGAGGCGGTGCGCAGGTCAAGTCCGCGGTGCGGACGGTGGAATTGCTCGAATACTTCGCGGGCCGCCCCGGAATGCACTCGCTGGCCGCGGTCCAGGAAGCCGTCGGCTACCCGAAGTCGAGCCTGTACATGCTCCTTCGCACCCTGGTCGAGCTCGGCTGGGTCGAGACGGACGCGACCGGCACACGGTACGGCATCGGGGTGCGCGCGCTGCTCGTCGGCACCTCCTACATCGACGGCGACGAGGTGGTGGCCGCCGCCCGGCCGACCCTGGACCGGCTCTCGGACGACACCACGGAGACCATCCACCTGGCACGCCTCGACGGCACCAACGTCGTCTACCTCGCCACCCGCCAGTCGCAGCACTACCTGCGCCCCTTCACGCGCGTGGGCCGCAGGCTGCCCGCGCACTCCACCTCGCTCGGCAAGGCGCTGCTCGCCACCCACACCGACGAGCAGGTGCGCAAGATGCTCCCCCAGACGCTGCCCGCGCTCACCGAACACACCATCACCGACCGCGACAAGCTCATCGAGGAGCTGCGTACGGTGCGGGAGCAGGGCTTCGCCGTGGACCGCGAGGAGAACACGCTCGGCCTGCGCTGCTTCGGCGTCGCCATCCCGTACCGCACTCCCGCGCGGGACGCGATCAGCTGCTCGGTGCCGGTGGCGCGGCTCACGCCCGCGCACGAACAGATGGTCAAGGACGCGCTGTTCGACGCACGGGACCGACTGACACTGGCAACTCGTAGGCTCTGAAGCATGGATGTCACCCTGCGCGAGGTACACGACAGTGATCTGCCGGTCTTCTTCCGGCAGTTGAACGACCCCGAGTCGCGCCACATGGCCGCGTTCACCCCCGAGGACCCCGCCGACCGGGACCGCTTCGAGGCGCACTGGGCGAGGAACCGCGCCGCCGCGGGCGTCGCCCTGCGCACGGTCCTCGCGGACGGCGACGTGGTGGGCAACGCCGCGGTGTACGGCGAGCCGGGCGAGCGCGAGGTCACCTGCTGGATCGACCGCGCCTACTGGGGCCGCGGCCTGGCCACGGCCGCGCTGCGCGAACTCCTCGTACTCGTCCCCGAACGCCCGCTGTACGCCCGCGCGGCGGCGGACAACGAGGGCTCGCTCCGCGTCCTGGAGAAGTGCGGATTCCGCGCGACCGCACGGGAACGGGGCTTCGCGCAGGCCCGCGGGGTCGAGATCGACGAGGTGGTCCTGGTCCTGGACCAGGCCTGATCCCCCTCTCCTCCGCCTCCCCCGCACGGCGGAGGCGGATCGTCACGACGCACGAGGTGCGGCGCGCCACCACGCGGGAGCGTGAAGGCATGACGCACCCAGTGATCCCCTCCCGGCAGGCACGCCCGACCGCGCCGCGGGCCGGTGCTACCAGCCCACGGGGAGGCAGCGGCGCACCGCGGGGCGGTGACGCCGGTCCGCAGGCGGGGTCCGCCCCGGACGGGCCCCTCAGCCGCCCCCGCCGCGCCCTGCGGATCCTCGCCGGGATCTCCTGCCTCCCGTACCTCTCGCTCAAGGTCGCCTGGATCTCCGGGAGCCACGTCGGGATTCCGGAGCACAGCTCCCTCCTCGAGCACCGTGCCACGATGATCTTCGCCAACGGTCTGACCGTCCTGATGGACGCGGCCGTGCTCGTCCTCGTGCTGCTGTTGACCCGCCCCTGGGGTCTGCGGACGCCCGCGTGGCTGATCGCCGTGCCGATGTGGGTGGCGAGCGGGCTGCTCGTGCCGATCATGGCCGGGTTTCCGCTGCACCTGCTCGTGACGGCGTTCGGCGGCGGGGCCGGAGACGGTGGCACCGGCAGCGGCGAACCGTTCCTGGACGACTGGGTGTTCGGCGTCGTCTACACCGGTTTCATCCTCCAGGGCCTCACCCTCGGCGCCCTCTTCGTGCTGTACGCGAAGGACCGCTGGGCGCACCTGTGGCGCGGGCCCCTCGGCGGGCCGGGGCGCGGCGGCGGCCGGATCGCCGCGGTCTGTGCCGCGCTGCTCGCGCTGTTCCCCGTCACCGTGCACCTGCTGTGGGCCGCCGGGGCCGACGCGGGTCTGACCGCCTCGCGGGCGGAGGAGCGTACGGCCGGGTTCTCCGCCCTGGAGTACCTGAACGTCCTCTACCTCGTGGCCGCCGCCACGGGCGCGCTGCTGCTCACCTTCCGGCGGCCGCCCGCGCGCTCGGCCCGGGTGCCGCTCGCGCTCACCTGGCTCGGCTCGGGCGCGGTGGGCTGCTGGGGCGCCTGGCTGCTCTTCGGGGCGCTGCTCGGTGCGGGGGACATCGGCGCCCGGCCCACCGGGACGATGCTCCTGACCTACGCTGTGCACATGATCGTCGGGTTGCTCGCGGCCGCCGTCGGGGCGCGCTTCCTCGGAGAGCGGGCGGGGTCCGGCAGGTGAGGACCCCGGCGGCCGCCCTGTTCGGGCGGCGGGCGCGCCGCAGATGGATCCATCTGATCCTCGGCGGCGCCCTCGCCATGCCGTACGTCTTCGTCGGCTCCGTGATCGTCGGCCCGCTCCTCGGCGACCGGCAGTTCTTCGGCTCGCTGGCCGCCCAGCTCACCTCGTTCGCCGTCGGGTTGCCGCTCGCGGCGATCACCGCGCTCTTCCCGCTGACCCGCCCGATGTCGGTGGCCGCCGTGCGGGCGCTGTGCGACGTGCCGGACACCGCGCTCGCCGACGGCCCCGCGCGCAGCCGGGCGGCGCGGGCCCGCACCGTCGCGTGGTTCACGCTGCACCTGGGCTTCGGCGGGGTCATCAGCGGGATGTCGCTGGCGCTGCCGCCGTTCGCGGCGTTCCTGATCGCGCTGCCGGTGGTCCCCGGGCTGCGCGACGGGAGCGCCGGGTCGCCCGCGTTCCTCGACGAGCCCTGGGTGCTGGCGCTCGCACCGCTCGTCGGCCTGGTGGCGCTGGCCGCACTCGGGGCGTGCGCCGCCGCGGCCGGCGGGCTGCTCGCGCGCTGGGCGCCCGCGCTGCTCGGGCCGACGCCCGCCGACCGGCTCGCGGCCGCCGAGCAGCGCGCCGCCGACCTCGCCGTACGCAACCGGCTCGCCCGCGAGCTGCACGACTCGGTGGGCCACGCGCTGAGCGCGGTGACGCTCCAGGCGAGCGCGGCCCGCCGGGTCCTGGACAAGGATCCGGAGTTCGTCCGCGAGGCGCTCGCCGCGATCGAGGACACCACCCGGCGCACGGTGGGCGAGCTGGACGCCGTGCTCGGTGTGCTGCGGGAGGCCGACGACACCCGCTCGACGGAGCCCGCGCCCACCCTCGCCGACCTGGCCGGCCTGCTGCGCCGCACCGCGGCGGGCGGTCTGCGGGTGAACGCCGAGGTGACGGCGGATCCGGCGGCGGTGCCGCCGCTGGTCTCCCGGGAGGCGTACCGCATCGTGCAGGAGGCACTGAGCAACGCCCTGCGGCACGGCGGCGAGGGCACCTCCGTGACGCTGTGCGTCGCCCTGGACGACACGGGCCTGACCGTCACCGCCGAGAACCCGCTGCCGCCGCACTCCCCCGGCTCACGCCCCGGCGGCGGCCACGGCCTGCGCGGCGTCGCCGACCGGGCCCGGCTGCTCGGCGGCACGGCGCGGGCGGGCGCCGCGGACGGGATGTGGCGGCTCGACGTACGACTTCCTCTGAAGGGACAGGCATGACGGCGAACGACATCCGGGTCGTCCTCGCGGACGACGAGCGCATGGTGCGCACCGCGCTGCGCGCGATCCTCTCCGCCGAGCCGGGCATCGAGGTCGTGGGCGAGGCCGCGACCGGCGCCGAGGCGGTCTCGGTGGTGCGGGAGCTGCGGCCCGACGTGGTCCTGATGGACGTCCGGATGCCCGAGGTGGACGGCATCCGGGCCACCGAGCGGATCCTCGCGGCGATGCCCGAGCCGCCCCGCATCGTCGTCGTGACGACCTTCGAGAACGACTCCTACGTGTACGAGGCGCTGCGCGCAGGGGCCGCGGGCTTCCTGCTCAAGCGGGCCGACGCGGACTCCCTCGTCCAGGCCGTGCGGATCGTCGCGCACAGCGACTCGCTGCTCTTCCCCGCCGCGGTCCGGGCGCTCGCCGCCGAGTACGGCCGCGCCAAGGCCGCGCCGCCCGCCTGGGTGGCCCGTCTGACCGGCCGGGAGAGCGAGGTCCTGCGGCTGATGGCGGCTGGCCTGACCAACGCGGAGATCGCCGGGCGGATGGGCGTGGGCGCGGCCACCGTCAAGACGCATGTGGCGTCGGTGCTCGCCAAGACGGGCGCCCGGGACCGTACGCAGGCGGTGATCGCGGCGTACGAGGCGGGTTTCATGAAGACGGACTGAGTACGTGAGAACGCGCTGAATACTTAAGAACTCTCTGAGAAAACGGGCGCAAGCCCACCAGATGGGAACGAACCGATCCCCTTCGCTCGTCCTTCCGTGGGATGAACAAGACGATCAGGCACGCCTCGGTCTTCACGCTGCTGCTCGTGGTCGCCCTGCTGGTGCGGGCGACCTGGGTGCAGTTCTACGACTCGAAGGCTCTCGCGGACGACAAGCTGAACCGGCGCAACGCGATAGAGCAGTACGCGAACCCGCTGGGCGACATCATCGTGGGCGGTGACGCCATCACCGGCTCCGAGCGGACGACAGGCGGAGACCTCGCGTACAAACGCACCTACAAGAACGGCGACCTCTACTCGCCCGTCACGGGCTACAGCTCCCAGGTCTACGGGGCCACCCAGCTCGAAGGCATCTACAAGGACCTGCTCGACGGCACCGACAACCGGCTGAAGAACCCGCTCGACACCGTCACGAACAAGCGCGCCGACCCCGGTGACGTCGTGACGACGATCGACCCCGCGGTGCAGAAGGCCGGCTACAAGGCGCTGGGCGACATCAAGGGCGCCGCGGTCGCCATCGACCCCAAGACCGGCAAGATCCTCGGCATGGTCTCGACCCCGTCGTACGACCCGTCGAAGATCAGCGGTTCCTCGGACTCCAAGGCGTGGAAGCAGCTGACCACCGACAAGAACAAGCCGATGGTCAACCGCGCGATGCGCCAGCCGCTGCCGCCCGGTTCCACGTTCAAGCTGGTCGTCGCGGCGGCCGCGCTGGAAGACGGCCTGTACGGCTCGGTGGACGAGAAGACCAGCAGCCCCAACCCGTACACGCTGCCCGGCACGCGGACGGTCCTGAAGAACGAGAACCAGTCGGCGCCCTGCGAGAACGCGAACATCCGCACGGCGCTCCAGTACTCGTGCAACAACGTCTTCGCGAAGATGGCCGTCGACCTGGGCCAGGACAAGGTCAAGGCGATGTCCGAGAAGATGGGCTTCAACGCGGACAAGCTGGACGTGCCGGTGCGCGCGGGCAAGAGCGTGTACCCGTCCGGCATGGAGAAGTCGCAGACGGCGCTGACCGGCATCGGCCAGTTCGACGTGACGGCCACGCCGCTCCAGATGTCGATGGTCTCCGCGGCCATCGCCAACGGCGGCGAGCTCGCCAAGCCGTACATGGTCTCGCAGATCAGCGACTCGGACGGCAACGTCCTGGAGAAGTACGGCGACGACGACGCGCAGCGCGTGATGAGCGAGTCCACCGCCGAGGGCCTGCAGTCCGCGATGCAGACGGTCGTCGAGAAGGGCACCGGCTCGAACGCGAAGATCAGCGGCGCGACCGTCGGCGGCAAGACCGGCACCGCGCAGCACGGCGAGAACAACAGCAAGACGCCGTACGCCTGGTTCACCTCGTACGCCAAGGGCGGTGACGGCAAGGAGGTCGCCGTCGCGGTGATGATCGAGTCGTCGAGCGCGGCGCGCGACGAGGTCAGCGGCAACGGCCTGGCGGCGCCGATCGCGAAGGCGATGATGGCGGCGGCGCTGAAGTCGTGAGGAGCGGCCTCGGGCCTGTCCGGCGACCACACCACGGTCCCGGACAGGCCCTGGGCGCGGGCTAGGGTCTGCGCGAGCGGGCCAGCCAGGTCTGGGTGATCCAGAGGACGGCGGCCACCGCGCCCGCCCCGCACAGCAGGCCCACCACGAAGCCCGCCCCGGTCTCCTCGCCGTCGCCGACGGCCACGGAGATCCCCGACACGGCCACGGCGGCCGCGAGGACGGCGAGCAGCACGTAGAACTTCCGGCTGAAGAAGCGGGACCGCCCCGGGACCGGCGGCGGCGACGCGACCTCGGCGGCCGGGCCGAGGCTCGCCGCCCTGGGCCGCTTGAACCACGCGTAGACCACCCAGGCGCCGCACGCCTCCCAGCCGTCGGGGGCGAGCCGCTCGTCGAGTCCCTCGCGGCCCCCGGTGACGAGCTCGCGCCGGTACTCCCAGCGCTGCGGCTCCGCCAGGTCGCGGTGGCTGACGAAGCGGCCGAGCGCGTCGACCCGCTCGACCTCCCAGCCCTCGTCGCCGAAGCGGTTCAGGAGCTCCTCGTCGACGTAGATGTCGGCCATCCAGCGCCAGGTCTCCACCCGCTCGCCCTGCGCGACCGGTGCCCGCTCCCCTGTGGCGGGCACCAGTTGCGCGGCGAACTCGTCGGCCGGACCGAACTCGGCCTCGGCGTCGTCCGCCCCCGACTCCTCCAGGTGGGCGGTCAGGTCCGCGACGGTCGCCTCGACGCGGTCGGCGGGCAGGCCGTGCGCCCGCAGCCGCTCGGCGAGGTCGATCAGGTAGCCGTCCTGCTCGTGACGGGTGTTCATCGTGGTTCCACTCCCGCCCTCGCGAGGACGTCACGTACGGATGCGTCGAAGGCGAGCCACAGGCCGCCCTGTTCGCCGAGGGTCTCGCGGCCCGCGTCGGTGAGCCGGTAGTAGCGGCGCCCCGGTCCCTTCTCGGTCGCGCGGAACTCGGCGTCGACCAAACCCGCCTCCTCCAGGCGGTTGAGGACGGGGTAGAGCGTGCCGCCCTTGATCTGGCCGAAGCCCGCGGCGCCGAGGAGCTTGGCGATCTCGTAGCCGTAGCTCTCGCCTTCGGTGAGGCCGGCGAGCACGAGCAGGTCGAGCACGCCCTTGAACCAGCTGGCGCGGCGGTCGGCGGTCACTGCGGTCTGCCTCTCAGCATGGGACGACTGTCCTTCGGGGTCAGGCGGCGGGCGCGGTGCGCAGCACGTCCGGCGCGGGGAGCATCAGGTCGCGCAGCGAGAGGATCACATGCACGGCGACGGGGACGAGCAGGCTGCCCGTCGCGAAGTAGAGGCCGGTGAGCACCGCGCCGAAGACGCCGAAGATGAGGACGCCCCGGCGGCCCTGGTAGGAGCCGGCGGCCGCGTAGACGAGGACTGAGAGGGCCGCCGCCGCATAGAGGTCGAGGCCGAGCGCGCCGACGCCGAAGGCGATCAGGAGGCCGCGGTAGACCAGTTCAGCGCAGATGCCGTCGGTCACGGCGACGGCGGTCGCGAGCCTGCGCTCCACGGTGGTGCGCGGCAGCATCGCCTCGATCGCGGCCATCCCCGGCACGTTCTTGCCCTGCGCGGCGAGGTCGCGGAAGTTCCGCCCGGAGGCCACCGCGGCCGCGCCGATGATCAGGACGATGGCGACGGCGTAGACCGGGCGCTCGGGGACGGTGAGGCCGAGGTCGGCGGCGTCGGTGCCGGGCGAGAGCAGCAGGGCCGCGCCCGCGACGGCGGCGAGAGCCCACCACAGCGTGAGCACGAAGGTGAAGTAGCGGACCAGGGCGCGGGGTTCGGTGTCCCTGCGGCGGGCCAGCGAGCCGTACGCGCGGCGGCCGAGCCAGGGCTCACCGAGGAGCAGATAGGCGGCGAGCGCGGCCGTGGCGACCGTGGCGGTGACCGAGAAGTCCGGCGAGATGGTCATGGGAATCCCCCTTCCCTGGGGGCCGGGGGGGGGGGGGGGGGGGGGGGGGGGGGCGGGTGTGGGGGGGGGGGGGGGGGGGGGCCCCCCGGGGGGGGGGGGGGCCCCCGCCCCCCCCCCCGCCCCCCCCCCCCGCGGCCCTGAGCGTCTGAGCTACCTAGACCGTAGAGCGACCTAGTCAGGAATACAACCTATCTAGCGCCACAGACTCCGGGGGACGGGCGGCTCAGCCCACGAAATACGTCGGGTTGGGCAGCTTGTACGTCTTGTCCGCGTAGCCGCCCGCGAGGTCGGAGACCTGGTCGCCGAAGCTGCCGACGATGTCGTAGCCCGTCGACTCGATGTGCTTGCGGGTGCCCTCCTTGAACTGGACGGTGTCGCACTTCCACGCCTCGGGCGTGGCGCAGTGGCTCAGGTAGGCCGGGGGGTTCTGCTTGTTCTTGGTGAAGACGTGGGTGGGGTCGAGCCGCGTGTCGTAGCCCGCCCTCGCCAGGTTGGTCACGGCGCCCTCGCGCTGCGACTCGGCGAGGCCGGTGAGGAAGAAGACCTCGACGCCCTGGCTCTTGGCGTACTTCACCAGTTCGGGCATGCCGAACACGGCGGGGCGCTTGGCCGCCTTGACGTACGCGTCCCAACTGTCGTTGTTGTACGTGTAGTTGGTCGACTTCTCGTAGTCGAAGCTGAGCAGCGCGGTGTCGTCGACGTCCAGGACGACGGCCGGCTTCCTGCCGTGGCCGTGGCGGGCCTTGTGCGCGGCCTTCCTGATGTCCTTCTTCGCCTTGGCCTGGATGCGGGCCAGGTCCTTGGCGTACGGGCTGTCGGGCGAGGACTTCCAGACGCCGTCGGCGCCCTTGGTCGCGCCGTAGTACTCGTCGATCTCGCCGACGAGCAGGCCGATGTTGTGGGGCTCCTTGGTGGCGCGGGGCCGGTCCTGGTCGGCGGTGGCGACGGTGCCGTACAGGACGGCGCCCGCGACGGTACAGGTGGTGGCCAGGGCGGCCACGCGCAGGGACTTCCGCATGGATGCGATCTCCGGGTCGGCTCGTGGATCGGGCAGGTCACCGACTGTCTACGCGCATTGACCCGGGTGTGGGGAGCCCCTTTGGGAGAGCCTTTAATCGATCGATACCGGATCTCCATTCCGGAGTTCCCCGCGGGGTGTGCTCAACTCGTCGGCGTCCACCGGGGATCGCGGCCGCTCAGGCCGATCACCCGGTCCAGGAGCGGGGCGCCGTCCGGCACCGGGACCGGCGTGCCGAAGAGACCGCCGCCGTCCGCGTCCGCTTCATCGGCGGGCGTGAGCAGCGTCTCGGCGGCCGTCAGGCTCGCCTCGTCGGGCGCGTACTCCTGGCCGGTGGCGCGGGCCAGGTCCCAGCCGTGCACGACGAGTTCGTCGACGGCGACGAGTCCCGCGACCTCGCCCGGCAGGTCGATGCCGCCCGCGCGGGTCATGCCCTGCCAGGCCGCCGGGTCGCGCCAGGCGTCGGCGAGCGCGTCCAGGGCCTTGGGCAGCTCGGCGCGCCAGCCCGATTCGAGCTCCGGCACGGAACCGCCCGGACTCCGGTCCAGGTCGGGGCCGAGGTCCTTGCGGGCGGCCTGGGCGAACGCGCGGGAGAGGTGCAGGAGATGGCCGAGGAGGTGGCGCACCACGTAGTCGGGGCAGGGGGTGGGCCCCGCGAGCTGCTCGTCCGTGACGCGGTCGGCGATGCGTGCCACGAGGCGGGCCTGCGGCCCCAGGTCGAGCGTGTCGGTCATGGCGAGTCCTTCTGAGTCGGTGGCGCCCGCGTTTGCGGCAGGTCTCCTCTTGTAGACCCGGCCCGCGTCCCGAACTCATCGGTGACCGGTAGGTCATCCGCCCGATTCCGCCGCGGGGGCCTTAGGAACCAGCATCGACTGGCATGACATCGACGACCGTGCGCGTCCTGCGGGACCGCAATGCGGGGCTCTACCTCGGCGCGGTGGTGGTCTCCGGCTTCGGGACCTCCGCGCTGTGGCTGGCATCGGGGATCTGGGTGAAGGAGCTGACCGGGTCGAACGGGCTCGCCGCGCTCTGCCAGTTCGCGCTGTGGGCGCCCACCCTCATCGGACCGCTGCTCGGCACCCTCGCCGACCGCACCCGCCGCCGGCCGCTGCTCGTGGCCGCCAACCTCACGCTCGCCGTGCTCCTGCTGGCCCTGCCCGCCGTCGACGACGACGCGGGACGGCTCTGGATCCTGTTCGCGGTGCTCCTCGTGTACGGGGCGTGCGGCGTGGTCACCGACGCGGCGGAGGCCGCCCTGGTCGCGACGGCCGTCGACAAGGAACTCCTCGGCGACTTCAACGGCCTGCGGATGTCCGCGAACGAGGGCATGAAACTCATCGCGCCACTCGCGGGCGCGGGCCTGTTCGCCGCCTACGGAGGCGCCCCTGTGGCACTCCTCGACGCCGTCACGTTCGTGCTCGCCGCCGGGATGTTCGCGCTGCTACGGGTGCGCGAGTCCGTCCCGGTGCGCGAGCGCGCCTCGCTGCGGGCACGGACCGCGGAGGGGGCCAGGTACCTGTGGGGGCACCAGCGGCTGCGGCCCCTCGTGACGGCGGGCGGCCTGACCATGCTGACCTCAGGGATCACCGGAGCGACGATCTTCGCGGTCGTCGACAGGATCGGCCACTCCCCGACGTACACGGGCGTGCTCTATGTCGTGCAGGGCGTGGGGTCCGTCGCGGTGGGCGTGGCGTCGGGGGCGCTGCTCCGGCGGTTCGGAGCGCGCCGGTTCGGCGGCGCGGGCATCGCGCTGACCGGCGTCTCCGCGCTGCTGACCGCCGTGCCGCACGACGCCACAGCCCTCGCGGGGAGCCTCACCAACGGCATCGGGCTGCCCTGCGTACTGATCGCGGGCCTCACGGCGGTGCAGCGCGAGACGCCCGACGCGCTGCTCGGGCGGGTGGCGGCGACCGCCAACACCCTGATGTTCACGCCCACCGCGATCGGCATCGCGGCGGGCACGACGCTCGTGGAGAGCGTAGACGTCGCGATCCTGCTCCCGGTGCTCGCGGGGGCGCGGCTGCTGATCGCCGCGCCCCTGCTGACCTCCCGTCCGCACCGGGACTCCGAGGAGCCCCGTCAGACGGCTACTTCACGCCCGCCCAGCGCTTGATCGTCGCCACGGCCTCCGTCTGCTGCGGCTCGGGCAGCTTGGCGATCGACGCCCCGTGGTTGGCGCCCGGCACCACGTAGCGGTGCGAGTCGCGGTGGCTCGGGGTGAACTTCTCCGCGCTCCACGGGTCGTTCTCGCCGTAGACGAACATCATCCGCTTGCCCTTGGTCTTCACCCAGCGGTCGACGTCGGCGATGGTCTTGTTCTCGTACGTGCCGCGCATGGCCGCGGGCAGCACCGAGTTGGGCTGGTAGATGTCCGGGTGGTGGCGGACGTCCTTGAGGTGCTTGAACTTGAGGTCGGCCCAGCCGAGTTGGGTGGCGGCCTGGCGGTAGTAGGGGCCCGTGCCGTTGGTGCCGAGGGTCTCGTCCTGGTAGACGCTGAAGCCGTGCTTCTTCGACCAGTCGTAGAGCTCGTCGTCGGTGGCCTTCTTCGCGTCGGGCACGGTCGGGCAGTCGGCGGCGGTGCCGGACTGCCAGAAGTTCCAGACCTGGTCGAGCACCGCGAACTCGTAGGCGCGGTCGGTCGTGCCCAGGGTCTCCTCGAACGTGTCGCCGTTGGCCTTGGCGTCCGCCTCGAACTTGGGCAGCAGGGCCGAGCGGCGTACGAGCATCTCGCGCTGTACGGCGTTGAGCGCGGCCCGGCACTCCTTGGTGCCGACCGTCTTGAAGAAGCGCTCGTAGCCGCTGTCGTCGCGGTTGTTCGCGTCGTTGGGCGCGACGAACGCGACGACGGCGTCGAGGTCGCCGGGGTAGAAGCGCTCGTGGTAGGTCGCGGTCATGCCGCCCTTGCTCGCGCCGGTGCCGAGCCACTTGCCCTTCTCGATGCCGCGCAGGGCCTGGGTGAGGCGGTGCTCGTCGGCCGCCTCCTGCTGGACGGTCATCTTCGACCAGTCCTCGCCCGCGGCCCCCGAGGGGCGGGACTTGTCGAAGTAGCGGTGTTCGACGCTGACCTGGTTGGCGTCGATCAGCTTGGTGAGCGCCGTGGTGTTGCTCGCGAGGGTGTAGCCGCCGGTGTAGAGGACGGTCGGCTTGCCGGTGTCCTTGTGCCAGAGCGTGGCGCGCTGCGTGAAGGTGGCGCCGCCGGGCTTGCGGTGGTCGACCGGCTGGGCGTACGTGAGCGTGTAGAGGGGGAAGCCCTCCCTCTCGGCGACGGAGACGACCGTCATGCCGGGTATCTTCTCCAGCCGTTCGCGGATGTCGGCCGCCGAGCCGCCGGTCCCGGCCGCCGCGCCGGTCCGCGCGGCGGCGGGCCCCGCGCCGCCGAGCACCGCCGCGCCCACCAGCAGTCCGGCACAGGCCAGCGCGGATATCCCCTTGTTGCGCACCTTGTCTCCCTCTGTCTCCTGCTACTGGAGCGATGGTCGTGGTGCGCGGATGGTATCGGCGATCACCGCGCGCGTGACAGGGCCTTTCCGACCTGGGCGAGGTCGGTGTCCGAGGCAAGTCCCGCGTGGTAGAGCCGCAGTTCGGTGGCGCCGAGGCCGGCTGCCGCCGCCGCGTCGGCGGCCAGCGTCGCGGGGCTGCCGCCCATGCCGCTCACCACGGTGAGGTTGGCGGCGAGGACCGACCCGTCCCGCGCGTGTGCCGCGAAGGGCCGCAGCGCCCGCGCGCCGCCCGTGCAGGGCACCACCACGCCGTCGGCCACGGAGAGGACGTGCCCGGGGTCGACACCCGCGTTCGCGCCGCAGCGGTAGGACAGCGGGTCCGCGTGCAGGAGCACCTGGAAGCCCGCCGGGGCCGCCGCGCGGACGGCGCCGATCGCGGCCTCCTGGAGCGTACGGGCGGCTTCCTCGCGCCACGCGCGCGTGGCCGCCGCCTCCCTGGCGCCGATGAGCTTCTCGACGGGCGGCCAGCCCGCGTCGTCCACCGCGCCGCGCCACACGGGCTCCAGGCCCTCGCGGACGGTCGACACCAGCGCGTCGGGATCCAGACCCTGCCCGGCGTACCCGTCGCGGCAGGAGGAGCAGAAGCACAGCGACATCAGGTACTGCCCGGCATCGCCCAGGGGGACGCCCGCGATCTTGTCGTGGGCGTGCAGGTGCGCGAGGCCGTACCAGCCGCAGGACTCCAGTTCCGTGCCGCGCGCTCCGGGGCGCACCGCGGCCTCGGCGGCGAGGTCGACGAGGTACGCGCGCGTGGCGGGGGCCGCGATGCAGGGCGCCCAGGGATAGCGGTCTCCGTAGGCGTTGACCACGGAGGTGGCCGGATGGTCGGCGCCCAGGCGGGAGTTGTGGGCGAGGACGACCCAGCTGTGCACCTCGATCCCGGCGTCCTGGAGGGCCCGCGCCGCCTCTCCGTAGGCGTCGCCGGACGCCCAGTCCCCCGCCTCGTACGGCCGCAGCTCGCGCCCCCGCCACCGCTCCCCCGGCGGGTACAGCACGGCGGCGTGCGCGGCCGTGACGACGCGGTGGCGCGGATGGCGCGGGGTCAGCGCGCGGGTGGAGTGGTAGGCGGCGGCGAGGGTGACCTGCCGGATGCCGAGCCCCGCCAGGCGCTCGGCGGCTCCGGGGTCGCCGACGACGTCCCAGGGGTAGAGGAACGCGGCGGCCCTCACACGCCCTCCCGCAGCAACGCCCGCCCCTGCTCGACGAGTTCGGCCAGGCGCTTGACGTGGTCGTCGGCGGGCTCGTGCAGCGGCGCGCGGACGGGCCCGACGTCGAGGCCGCCGAGCCGCACCCCCGCCTTGACGAGCGAGACGGCGTAGCCGCGGCCCTCGGCGCGCAGCTCGACGAAGGGCCGGTAGAAGCCGTCGATGAGGCGGTTCACGGTCGCGTCGCCGTCCGGCGTACCGGCGTTGAACGCGCGGTGGAAGGCGAGCGCGATGTCGGGCGCGAAGCAGAAGACGGCCGAGGAGTACAGGGTGACGCCGATGCCCCGGTAGGCGAGCCCGGTCAGTTCGGCGGTGGGCAGGCCGTTGAAGTAGAGGAAGTCGTCCGGCACCTGGGCGCGCACGGCGGAGACGGTGCGCTGCATCAGGTCCATGTCGCCGAGGCCGTCCTTGAAGCCGATGACGCCCTCGGCGCGGGCGAGTCCGACGACGGTCTCCGGGGTGAACACGGCGTTGTCGCGCTGGTAGACGATGACGTCGAGGGAGGTGGCGGCGGCGAGTTCGGTGTAGTGCCGCAGCAGGCCCTCCTGTCCGGCGACGACGAGGTAGGGCGGCATCGCGAGCAGCCCGTCGGCGCCCGCCTCCTCGGCCAGGCGCGCGTACCGCACGGCGAGCGCGGTGCCGTACCCGGCGCCCGCGACGACCGGCACGCGGCCCGCCGCCTCCGCGACCGCGGCGGCGACGCACTCCTGGAACTCCTCGGGCGTCAGGGCGTGGAACTCGCCCGTGCCGCAGCAGGCGAACACGGCGGCCGCACCGGCCGCGACGCCCTCGCGGACGTGCGCGCGGAAGACGTCGACGTCGACGGATCCGTCGGGTCCGAACGCGGTGACCGGGAAGAACAACGGCCCGCTGGGGACGCGAAGTCGAGTGGCGAGAGGGGCTGACGTCACGGGCTCTCCCTAGGCGTGCACGTTTCTGATTCATGTCCATATCCCTGAACACACTCACGCTAAGCCGCCCCCCAGACGCCGGTCAAGCGCGCGAACTCCCCGCACAGGAGCGGATTTTCCCCCTCCGCGCATGCTCGCGGGCCACCCCGTCGGGACCCTTGACGAGGCGCGTCCGAGATCCCTAGCGTGTCCAAGGATGTGAATCCTGTACGCGGATGAGTATGAGTACGTGGCCCTGCCCGGCCGCACGAGAGCACGCGGCCCCGCGCGGCCGCGCACGAGGAGACCCGCATGCCCGCTCCCCGCACCATCCTGCTCACCGGCGCCGCAGGCGGCCTCGGCACCCTGATGCGCGGGCTCCTGCCGGCCTACGGCTACACGCTGCGCCTGCTCGACGTGCGTCCCCTGCCCGGCGAGCCGGACGCCGTCACCGCCGACCTCGCCGACCGGGACGCGCTGCGCGAGGCCGTGCGCGGGGTCGACGCCGTGCTCCATCTCGCGGGCATCTCCCTGGAGTCCACCTTCGACAAGATCCTGAAGGCGAACATCGAGGGGCTGTACAACCTCTACGAGGCGGCCCGCGAGGAGGGCGTGCGGCGCGTCGTCTTCGCCTCCTCCAACCACGCGGTGGGCTTCACCCCGCGCCCCGGCGACGGCGCACCGCTGATCCCGGTCGACACCCCGCGCCGCCCCGACACCTTCTACGGCCTCTCGAAGTCCTTCGGCGAGGACCTCGCCCAGCTCTACTGGGACAAGCACGGCATCGAGACCGTCTCCGTCCGCATCGGCTCCTGCTTCCTGGAGCCGACGAACGTCCGGATGCTGTCGGTGTGGATGAGTCCCGGCGACGGGGCGCGGCTCTTCCACGCGGCGCTCACCGCCGAGGACGTGCGGCACACCGTCGTCCACGGCTCCTCCGCCAACACCCGGCTGTGGTGGGACCTCTCGTCGGCCCGCGCCCTCGGCTACGCGCCGCAGGACGACTCCGAGCAGTACGCGGAGAAGCTGATCGCCGAGCAGGGCGAGCTCGACCCCGCCAATCCGGACCACGCACACCTGGGCGGCCACTTCTGCACGAACCCGCCGGTGTGGCCCTACTGACCAGCCCACCCCGTCACGTCCTGCCGCGGACCGACGCCCGTACGGGCACGCGGTTTGCGAACTGGGCAACGACCGTAAGGTCCAGGCACCGACCTTGGGCCCGTTGTTCGATCGACGTTCGGCGCTTCCACACCCTGACGTTCGTTCTCTGACGTGCCTGTCTTCTTGACGAAGGACCCATTCCGGTTCCTGCTCAGGGGCGACGCGTCACCCGCACCCCCGCCCCTAGCATTTATTTGCATGAGCGAAATCCGGAAGACCCTCCGCGGCCGCACCCTCGTTCCGCTGCTCGCCCTGAGCCTGGCCCTTCCGCTGACCGGCGGCGCGACCTCCCTCGCCGCGCAGTTGCCCGGCGCCTCGGGCGGCGGGGCGACGCGCGCCCCGGCCACGGCACAGGCCGAACTGCCCCGGCCCACCGGACCCTTCGCGGTGGGCCGCGACACCCTGCACCTCGTCGACAAGAGCCGCCGCGACCCCTGGGTGCCCTCGGCGGGCGCCCGGGAGCTGATGGTCTCGGCGTACTACCCCGCGCTGCCCGGATCGGGGCGCCCTACCCGCTACATGACCGAGAAGGAGGCCCAACTCCTCCTGAAGTCGGGGCACATGGACGGGAAGGTGTCCGCCGGCGCCTACAGCGGCGCACGCACCTTCGCGCGCACCGACGCGCGCCCCCTCGAGGGGCGGTACCCGCTGGTCCTGCTCTCGCCCGGCTTCACCACGCCCCGCGCCACGCTGACCCATCTCGCCGAGGACCTCGCCAGCCGCGGCTACGTCGTCGCCACCGTCGACCACGCCTACGAGGCCGCGGGCGCCGCGTTCCCCGGCGGCCGGACCCTGACCTGCGCGGCCTGCCGGACCCTCACCGAGCCCGGGGTGCTCAAGCGGGTCACCACGGGGCGCGCCAAGGACCTCTCGTACGTCATCGACCGCCTCACGGGCCCCGGCGCGACCTGGCGGTACGCGCACCTCGTCGACCCCGGCCGGATCGGGGCGGGCGGCCACTCGGTGGGCGGGGCCGCCGCGCTCGCCGCCATGACCGGCGACCGCCGGGTGCGGGCCGGCCTGAACATGGACGGCACCTTCCACACGCCCACCGCCGGACTCGACGGGCGGCCGTTCCTGATGCTGGGCACCCGCGACGAGCACAGCGCGGGCGGCAGGGACGAGAGCTGGGACCGCACCTGGCGCGGCCTGGACGGCTGGAAGCGGTGGCTGACGGTCAAGGGCTCCGGCCACTTCACCTTCACCGACGCCCCCGTCCTGCTCGACCAGCTCGGCGCGGCCCTGCCCGACGCGCCGCTCTCCGGCGAGCGCTCCCAGGAACTCACCCGCGCCTACGCGGGGGCCTTCTTCGACCAGGAGCTGCGCGGCATCCACCGGCCGCTGCTCGACGGGCCCTCCCCGGCCGGCCCCGAGGTCGCCTTCGAGCGCCCCTGACCCGGGTCCGCCCGGCCCAACGGGCGGCAAACGGGCGCCCGCCACCCCGGAAACGGGCACGCCCGCCGACCGCGCCACAGGCCGTCGCCCCGCCAAACGGGCACATGCGGGCAGCATCGTGCGCCCTGCGAACCTGTTCACCCCCGGTGCCCGCGCTGTAGAACTTCCCCACAGGGCCCGAACGGGCAGCGCACGACCCAGGGGAAGAGGTGGCAGCACCGATGACCGCGGAAGAGCGTCAGCGGCGGATCGTCAGCGCGGCGCGCCACTCCGGCTCCGTCGACGTGACCGTGCTCGCCACCCAGCTCGGTGTCGCCAAGGAGACCGTCCGCCGCGATCTGCGGGCCCTGGAGGACCACGGCCTGGTCCGCCGCACCCACGGCGGCGCCTACCCCGTGGAGAGCGCGGGCTTCGAGACCACCCTCGCCTTCCGCACGACCATGCACGTCCCGGAGAAGCGGCGCATCGCGACCGCCGCCGCCGAACTGCTCGGCGAGGCCGAGACGGTCTTCATCGACGAGGGGTTCACCCCGCAGCTGGTCGCCGAGGCGCTGCCCGCGGCCGCGGCGGGCCGCGCGCTGACCGTGGTCACCGCCTCGCTCGCCACCGCGGGCGCGCTCGCCGAGGCCGAGAACGTCACGGTGCTGCTGCTCGGCGGCCGGGTGCGCCCCGGCACGCTGGCCACCGTCGACCACTGGACGACCCGGATGCTCGCCGGGTTCGTCATCGACCTGGCGTACATCGGCGCCAACGGCATCTCCCGCGAGCACGGCCTGACCACGCCCGATCCCGCGGTCAGCGAGGTGAAGGCACAAGCCATGCGGGCATCGCGGCGCACCGTCTTCCTGGGTGTGCACACCAAGTTCGGGGCGAGCAGCTTCTGCCGCTTCGCCGGGATCGGCGACCTGGAGGCGATCGTCACGGGCGCCCGACTGCCCGCCTCCGAAGCCCATCGCTACTCCCTGCTCGGGCCGCAGGTCGTCCGCGCCTGAAGCCTCCCCCCTGCCACGCGTGCCGACGCGGGCTCCCGCACACCCTCATCCACCCCATTGATCCCGCTTTCTCCCCATTCCCTATTCCCCATGCCCCATTCCCCCTTTCCCCCCATTCCCCCTACGTCCAGGAGCGATTCATGCGAACCCGGAGCCGACCCAGGCCGCGCGCGCTCACCGCGGCCGCCGCAGGGACGTTGCTCGCCCCGCTCCTCGCCGGCTGCTGGACCGGCGCCGGCGGGACCGGTTCGGGCGGCGACTCCGTCAACGTCCTGATGGTCAACAACCCGCAGATGGTGGAGTTGCAGAAGCTCACCGCCGCCCACTTCACCAAGGAGACGGGCATCAAGGTGAACTTCACCGTCCTGCCCGAGAACGACGTCCGCGACAAGATCAGCCAGGACTTCGCCAACCAGGCGGGGCAGTACGACGTGGCGACGCTCAGCAACTACGAGATACCGATCTACGCCAGGAACGGCTGGCTGCACGAGGTCGGTCCGTACGCCCGCAAGGACAAGGGCTACGACGAGAAGGACATCCTGCCGCCGATGCGCCAGTCCCTGACGGGCGACGACGGCAAGCTCTACGGACAGCCCTTCTACGGAGAGTCGTCCTTCCTGATGTACCGCAAGGACGTCTTCGAGAAGGCCGGCCTGACCATGCCGGAGAAGCCCACCTGGCGGCAGGTGGCGAGACTCGCCGCCCAGGTGGACGGCGCGCGGCCGGGGATGAAGGGCATCTGTCTGCGCGGACTGCCCGGCTGGGGCGAGGTGATGGCGCCGCTGACGACCGTGGTGAACACCTTCGGAGGCACCTGGTTCGACAAGGGCTGGAAGGCCCGCCTCGACTCCCCCGAGTTCGAGAAGGCGACCCGCTTCTACGTGGACCTCGTGCGCGAGCACGGCGAGTCCGGCGCGGCCCAGTCCGGCTACGCCGAGTGCCTCAACAACCTCACCCAGGGCAAGACCGCCATGTGGTACGACGCGACGGCCGCCGCCGGATCGCTCGAAGCCGCCAAGTCCCCGGTCAAGGGCAAGATCGGCTACGTCCCCGCGCCGGTGGAGCGGACCGCGAACTCCGGGTGGCTCTACACCTGGGCGTGGGGCATGCAGAAGGCGTCGAGGAACCCCGACAAGGCCTGGAAGTTCATCTCCTGGGCGTCCGGCAAGGAGTACGAGGAACTGGTCGGCGAGAAGATCGGCTGGTCGAACGTGCCGGCGGGCAAGCGCGCTTCGACGTACGCGAACCCCGCCTACCGCAAGGAAGCCGCCGCCTTCCAGGACGTCACCCGCGCCGCCATCGAGGGCGCGCGCCCCCGTGACCCGGGACTTCAGCCGCGGCCCGCGCCCGGCATCCAGTTCGTCGGTATCCCCGAGTTCACCGACCTCGGCACCAAGGTCTCCCAGGAGATCAGCGCGGCCATCGCGGGACGCCAGTCCGTCGCATCGGCCCTGGAGAAGTCACAGGAGCTCGCCGAGAAGATCTCCGAGGAGTACGAGGGACGATGACCGCCACCGCGAGCACCACCTCCGTCGGGCACGCGCGCGTGCCCACCGGCCGCAAGCAGGGGCCACCGGGACGGCTGCGCGCCTGGGCCACCAGGGCGCCGCTCCTGCCCGCCCTGATCTTCATGGTCGCCGTCACCCAACTGCCGTTCGTGGCGACCCTGGTGATCTCCTTCTTCGACTGGAACGCCCTCTATCCCGACGCCCGCAGCTTCACCGGGTTCGCCAACTACACCGAGGTCCTCACCGACGCGGACCTGCGCAAGTCCGTCCTGACGACGATCCTCCTGACCGCCTCCGTGGTCATCGCGACCCTGGTGCTCGGGCTCGCGCTCGCCCTGCTCCTGGACCGCAAGTTCCGGGGGCGCGGGTTCGTGCGGACCCTGCTCATCGCGCCGTTCCTGCTCGTGCCCGTGGCCGCCGCGCTGCTGTGGAAGCACGTCCTCTACAACCCCGAGTACGGGCTCTTCAACGGCCTGTTGCACTGGATCGGCGGCGACGGCGCAGCCCAGCCCGACTGGATCTCCAACACCCCGCTGCTCGCCATCGAGGCGTCCCTGGTGTGGCAGTGGACGCCCTTCATGATGCTGATCCTGCTCGCGGGGCTGCAGAGCCGCGACACCGAACTCGTCGAGGCCGCGCGCATGGACGGCGCGAACAACTGGCAGGTCTTCCGGCATCTGACGCTGCCGCATCTGCGCCGCTACCTCGAACTGGGCGCCCTGCTCGGCTCGATCTACATCGTGCAGAACTTCGACGCCGTCTTCACGATCACCTCGGGCGGCCTCGGCACCGCCAACCTGCCCTACACCGTCTACCAGAGCTTCTACCAGGCGCACGAGAACGGCCTGGCCTCCGCGGCGGGCGTGCTCGTCGTCATCGGCTCGATCATCATCGCGACCTTCGCCCTGCGGGTCGTCTCGTCCCTCTTCCGTGAGGAGGTGTCCCGGTGAATCCCACGTCCCCCTCGACGGCCCCCGCGAAGGCTCCCTCGAAGACGTCCCCGCGCTCTCCCGTGAAGGGGCGGGCACTTGGACTGGTCGCCTGGCTCGCCGGGATCCTGTTCTTCCTGCCCGTCGCGTGGATGGCGCTCACGTCCTTCCACTCGGAGCAGGACGCCGCCACCAATCCGCCCTCGCTCGCCGCCTCGCTCACTCTGGACGGCTACCGCGACTTCTTCGGCGCGGGCGGCGGCGCGAGCCCCTGGCCCTCGCTGATCAACTCGGCGGTGGCGTCGGTCGTCTCGACCCTGTTCGTGCTCGTGCTCGCGCTGCCCGCCGCGTACGCCCTGTCCATCAGGCCGGTGAAGAAGTGGACGGACGTCCTCTTCTTCTTCCTCTCGACCAAGATGCTGCCGGTCGTGGCGGGCCTGCTGCCGATCTACCTGTTCGCCAAGAACACGGACATGCTCGACAACATCTGGCTGCTCGTCATCCTCTACACCTCGATGAACCTGCCGATCGCGGTGTGGATGATGCAGTCGTTCCTCTCCGAGGTGCCCAAGGCGATCATCGAGGCCGCGCAGATCGACGGGGCCAGGCTGCCCACCGTCCTCACGCGCGTGGTGGCCCCCATCGCCCTGCCCGGCATCGCCGCGACCTCGCTGATCTGCTTCATCTTCAGCTGGAACGAACTGCTCTTCGCCCGGGTGCTCACGGGCGTCGTCGCCCAGACCGCACCCGTCTTCCTGACCGGCTTCATCACCAGCCAGGGCCTGTTCCTGGCGAAGGTGTGCGCCGCGTCGCTCGTGATCTCCCTGCCGGTGCTCGCCGCGGGGTTCGCCGCCCAGGACAAGCTGGTCCAGGGCCTGTCGTTGGGAGCTGTGAAATGAAGGCCGCGATCGTCGAGTCGGTGGGCAAAGTCGTCGTCGGCGAGGTGCCCGACCCCACACCGGGCCCCCGCGACGTCGTCGTGGAGGTCGCCGCGTGCGGTCTGTGCGGCACCGATCTGCACATCCGCCAGGGCGAGTTCGCCCCGACCCTGCCCGTGGTGCCGGGACACGAGTTCGCGGGCACCGTCGCCGCCCTCGGCCGTGACGTGCGCGAACTCGCGGTCGGCGACCGCGTCGCGGTGGACCCGTCCCTGCACTGTCACGAGTGCCGGTACTGCCGGGTGGGCCGCGGCAACCTCTGCGAGCGGTGGGCCGCGATCGGCGTGACCACCGCGGGCGGCGCCGCCCAGTACGCCCTGGCGCCCGTCGCCAACTGCGTCAAGCTGCCCGATCACGTACGCACCCAGGACGCGGCCCTCATCGAGCCGCTCTCCTGCGCGGTGCGCGGCTACGACGTCCTCCGGGCCAGGCTCGGCGCGCACGTCCTGATCTACGGCTCGGGCACGATGGGCCTGATGATGCTGGAACTGGCCAAGCGGACCGGCGCCGCCAGCGTCGACGTGGTCGACCTCAACCCGGAGCGGCTCGCGACGGCGAAGCTCCTCGGCGTCTCCGCGTCGGGAGCCGGCGCCGACGAGCTCGACAGGCCCGAGGGCTGGGACGTGGTGATCGACGCGACGGGCAACGCGGCGGCGATCCAGGACGGCCTCGGCCGGGTCGCCAAGGCGGGCACGTTCCTCCAGTTCGGCGTCTCGGACTACGCGACGCGGGTCAGCATCGACCCGTACCGCATCTACAACCAGGAGATCACCATCACCGGCTCGATGGCGGTGCTGCACAGCTACGAGCGGGCCGCCGAGCTGTTCGCGGGCGGGGTGCTCGACCCGGACGTGTTCATCAGCGACCGGCTGCCGCTCGACTCCTACCCGCAGGCGCTCGACCGGTTCGCGTCCGGGGCGGGCCGGAAGATCGTCGTGGTGCCGTGACCGCCGGTCCGTGAACCGGTACCGCTCGGCAGGACCGGGACGTACGCTCCCGGCCCTGCCGAGACCTCATGGATGCACCTGAGCGGGGGCGCACGCCCGCGATCGCGGCTGAGAAAATCCCGCCGCAGGTAAGGGAACGGCAAAGCCGGGTCGTTCGTTACTCCCGGCATGACAGCTATGACCCCCGGCTCGAACATCCCGCTGACCGCCGCCCGCGTGGCGGTGGACGTCGCCGCCCCCGTGCGGCTCGACGTATCGGGCCTGCTGCTCACCGCCGACGGCAAGGTGCGCTCCGACGACGACTTCATCTTCTTCAACCAGCCCTCGGGCCCCGGTGTGACCTACCAGTCCGGCGGCGGTACCACCCCCGACAAGATCACCGTGGACACGGCCGCCGTGCCGCCCGGCATCGAGAAGATCGTCGTGACCGCGAGCCCGGACGCGGCGGGCCAGTCCTTCCAGGGCGTCGAGCCCACGGCCACCATCCGCAACGCGGACGACGGCTCGGTGCTCGCCACCTTCACCCCGCCGCAGCTCGGCACCGAGACGGCCCTGGTGATCGTCGAGATCTACCTGCGCAACGGCGCGTGGAAGGCCCGCGCCGTGGGCCAGGGGTACTCCAACGGCCTGGCGGGCATCGCCACGGACTTCGGCGTCTCCGTGGAAGAGCCCGCCCCGGCCCCCGTGGCGGCTCCTGCGGCCCCGCCGGCGCCTCCGGCGGGCCAGGCGGTGCAGGGCCCGCCGCCGCCCGTCAGCGACCCGCGCCTGGCCGCGCCGCCGGCGCCCGCCGCGCCCCCGGCCGCCCCCGCGCCCGGCGCCGGGAAGATCAACCTGGACAAGGGCCGCGTCAGCCTCCAGAAGAACCAGACGGTATCCCTGGTCAAGGGCGGCCGTCCGCTGCTCTCGCAGGTCAAGATGGGCCTGGGCTGGGAGCCGGCGTTCCGCGGCAAGGACATCGACCTGGACGCGTCCGTGATCGCGTACGGCCCGCAGCGCAACCACGTGGACAGCTGCTACTTCGGCAAGCTCTCGATCGTGAACGGCGCGATCAAGCACTCCGGCGACAACCTCACGGGCGAGGGCGGCGGTGACGACGAGGTGATCGTCGTCGACCTCGGCCGCATCCCCCAGGAGGTCACGGGCCTGGTCTTCACGGTGAACTCGTTCTCCGGCCAGAAGTTCACGGAGGTCGCCAAGGCGTACTGCCGCCTGATCGACGCGGCGACCGGCGAGGAGCTGGTCCGCTTCGACCTGACCAACGCCGAGGCGCAGACCGGCGTGATGATGGCGAAGCTGATCAAGCAGTTCACCGGCGAGTGGGAAATGACCGCGATGGGGCAGTTCGTGAAGTCGCGCACGGTGCGCGGCATGGTGAAGCCCTCGGCGCAGGCGCTGTAGCGGCACCCGGCCGCCCGTGGCGGCCACCCGCACACACATGAGGGGCGGCGGACCGCACGCACGGTCCGCCGCCCCTCGTGTGTGTCAGATCACAGTGTCGGAATCAGAGCTTGGCCAGCTTGGGATAAGGGCTCAGGAACCGTCCCTGACGGCCCGCGAAGTCGATGACCACCGCGTCCTCTCCCTCGACGCCGACGATCCTCCCGAGTCCGTACTGGTCGTGGGAGACACGGTCACCCACGGCGAACTGCTCTACGGGTGGTGCGGGCGGAGCGGGCACGTTGAAGGGACTGTTCGGCAGGTGGCGGCGCGAGCCGGGGGGCCTCGTCATGTTCGCAGTATGCGCCCCCGGGGACCCGGCACACCATGCTTCGAGCTCACACCGCCCTCACATCGGTATGGAACAGACACACAAACCGCAGCCGCAGCAGGCCGCCCGCATGCCCCGGACACGACCCGAACGGGCTACGCCGATAACGCTCCGTGCCGCGACGGGCACCCTGCGTGCTTTCAGAACAGTGCGCTGTAGGCATTGAGCGCGGGCTGTCCGCCGAGGTGGGCGTAGAGCACGGTCGCCTCGCGCGGGATCTCGCCCGTGGCCACCAGATCGATGAGCCCGGCCATCGACTTCCCCTCGTAGACCGGGTCGGTCACCATGCCCTCCGTCCGCGCGGCGAGGCGCATCGCGTCGAGGGTCGCCTCGTCGGGCAGGCCGTAGGTGCCCGCGTGATAGCGCTCGTCCAGCTCGACGTCCGCCGCCACGTCCCGCTGTACGCCGATGAGTTCCGCCGTGCCGCGGGCGATCCTGGTGATCTGCTCGCGGGTGCGGTCCGGTGCGGCGGAGGCGTCGATGCCGAGGATGCGGCGCGGCCTTTCGCCCTCGTCGGCGAGCGCGGCGCAGCCCGCGATCATGCCCGCCTGGGTGGAGCCGGTGACCGAGCAGACCACGACGGTGTCGAAGAAGACCCCCAGTTCCCGTTCCTGCTCGACGAGTTCGTACGCCCACTGCGCGAAGCCGAGGCCGCCGAGCCGGTGTTCGGAGCAGCCCGCGGGGATGGCGTACGGCGTGCCGCCGGACTCCTCGACCTCGCGCACCGCCCGCTCCCAGCTCTCCTTGACCCCGATGCCGAACCCGGCCCGCACCAGGCGCACATCGGCGCCCGCGAGCCTGCTGATCAGGATGTTGCCGACCTTGTCGTAGACGGCGTCGGGCCAGTCGACCCAACTCTCCTGGATCAGGACGCACTTGAGCCCGGCGCGGGCGGCCACCGCGGCGACCTGGCGGGTGTGGTTGGACTGCACGCCGCCGATCGACACGAGCGTGTCGCAGCCCTGCGCGAGGGCGTCGGCGACCAGGTATTCCAGCTTCCTGGTCTTGTTCCCGCCGTACGCGATGCCGGAGTTGCAGTCCTCCCGCTTGGCCCACAGGGTGGCGCCTCCGAGGTGATGGGTGAGCCGCTCCAGAGGATGCACGGGCGAGGGCCCGAAGAGGAGCGGATAGCGCTCGTAGGTGTCGAGGGGTGCGGACACGGGAACCTCCCGGAGTCGGGGATCGTGACGTTAGATCCCGGCTCCGGGAGGGACAAGAGCGCCCGCGGGCCCCGTCTCAGGCCGCGTCCGCCCACGGCCAGTCGGCGTCGCGCCCCGCCTCAAGGAGACCCACCGTGCGGAACGCCGCGTCCGAAAGGCCGCCGAAGACATGGCGGTTGCCGGTGCCGGACGCACCGTGGCCCGTCCGGTATCCGGCCAGGTTCCAGGTGTAGACGGGCACGTCGTCGGGGACCTGCTCGGTCGGGTCGCCGTGAAAGTTGTACGCCGCCTGCTCGTCGGTGACGATCAGGACCCGGTCGTGCTTCTTGTAGAAGCGGCGCACCGCCCCGGTGGTGTCGGTGCCGCCGAGGTCGCCGAAGCGGTCCAGGACCTTCAGGACGGACTCTCCCGCGCGGTACTTCACGCGGGCGCTGGTGGTGCCGAACTGGACGAGGTCCGCGTCGGCGGCCCGCAGCGCCAGCGCCGTGCCGAAGACCGCGGCCGCGTCGGCCCGGTTGAGCCGCGAGCGGTCCGAGAGCGGCGACCACATCGAACCGGAGCGGTCGACGAGGATCAGCGTGCGTCCGGGCAGCGAGGGCACGTTGGCCAGCGAGTGGCCGAGCGCCCGCTCCAGCGGGTAGGACCAGCGCAGCGACGGCGCGTGCTGGTACGCCGCGAGGTAGCGGAAGGGGAACTGCCGCGACTTCGCGACGGCTTCCGGGTCGGCGAGCCGGTCCGCGACGGTCGCCGCGACCTCGTCCGAGACGCCCGCCTCGTCGAAGTTGCGCAGGTTTCGGACGAGCGCCATGGCACCCATCGACGGGATCACGGCCTCCCAGGCCGCCCGGTCCATCGGCCCCTGGAGCCAGCCGGCGAGCGCCTCCCAGGTGAGCCCCGCGGCGGCGAGCCGCTCGGCGCCGTCGGGCCCGGTGACCACCGCGCGCCGCTCGGCGACGGGCAGCGCCATCAGCTCCCGGTGCGCGGCGAGCACGCGCGCGCCCTCGGGCGGCACGGCCGTCTCCGGGTGGTGGCGGCGGTCGAGCGCGTACTGGAAGAGGGCGCCCTGCCACGGCTTGTCCGGGTCGGGGGCGGCGTGCACGAGGTTGAGGATGTCGCCGAAGCGGTAGCCCTTGGACGCCGTGTCGTACTTCAGGAGCGACTTCTCGCCGTAGAGGCGGCGCACCGCGTCGGCGATGCCGCGCTTGACGGGCTTGGGGATGTTGCGGCCGTACGCCGACGTCCAGTAGCCGAGGAACTCGCCGGGCTCGTCGGGGCGGCGCAGCACGGAGGCGACGACCTGACGGTTGGCGGGGCCGTCCGTGGCGTGCGCGTCGAGGCGGGCCTTGACGTACTCGGCGGCGCCGACGAGCGAGGCCGTGCGCATGTTGCCGTCGCCGCGCAGCCAGCCGAGCAGGCCCGCGGTCCACGCCGGGTCCTCGACGGCGAGGCGGCGCACGAGCGTGGCGAAGCGGTCGTCGCGCCGGCCCCCGGTCTCGTAGAAGGTCTGCTGGGAGACGAAGTTGGCGACCGCGAGGAGAAAGAGTTCGGAGCGCGCGTCGCGCAGGTGTCCGGTGCCGCCCTCGTACGTGTGCGTGGTGCGTCCCGTCGACCGCACGGGAGAGACGACCATCGCCTTGATTTTCTTGGTGTTGAAGCGTGCCATGAGAATTCCCCCGAATTCATCGTGCTGTGCGGATGGGGGGAGGCATCATGCGGCAGGAGCGTGCCCGAGTTCAGGGATCGGCGGCGGGATTCATATCGGATGCTCTACCGGATTGAGCTACACCGACCCGTGGTCGATGACGGGATTCGAACCCGCAGCCCTCTGATCCCAAGAAGTATCCGCTGCCTGCGCACCGGGCACACACCAGCTGCTGAGTCTCCCGAGTTCATGGTGGCCGCGGCGTGATTTCAGGAGAGGAAGTAGCCGCGACCGGCGCACCGGGAGGTGCTGGAAGAGAAATGGATTTATGGGTGTCCAGAGTTCTTCTCGGCGGAACCGGCGATGGTGCTCACCTGGACGTTCCTCACTTTAGGAGAATGAACTCGTGGGGTGCCAAGGGTTTTTCGCGGCCGCCGGGTGCCCGGTGATTTCCCGGCGGACGCAACCGTACGATGCCTCGCAGGCGTCGCAGAGGGCGTCGGCTCGTCCGTCATGTCATCTGTCGCACGAGGGCCGCTGGCCCGCTGGAAGGGGGATCCGTGGAGGTCGGCGGGTACCGGATCGTCTCGCTGCTCGGCGAGGGCGGCATGGGCCGTGTGCATCTCGCACGGTCCGCGTCGGGGCGGCCGGTCGCCGTGAAGACGGTCCACGGGCACCTCGCGGCCGACCCGGAGTTCCGCGAGCGCTTCCGTCGCGAGGCGCTCGCCGTGCGGGCCGTCTCGGGTCCTTACACCGCCGCCGTGCTCGACGCGGGCCCGGACGCCGAGCAGCCGTGGCTCGCCATCGAGTTCTGTGCCGGTCCCGCGCTGCCGAAGGCGGTGGCCGCGCACGGGCCGCTCGGCTCCGCCGAACTCGCCACGCTCGGCGCCGCGCTCGCCGAGGCCCTCGCCGCGGTGCACGCGGCGGGGCTCGTGCACCGGGACGTGAAGCCGTCCAACGTGGTCGTCACGCGCGACGGACCCAAGATCATCGACTTCGGCATCGCGAAGAGCGCGGCCGACACGAGCCTGACCGCCGAGAGCGAGGCGATCGGCTCCCCCGGCTTCATCTCCCCCGAGCAGCTGGCCAGGGGCGCGCGGCCGGGGCCCGCCGCCGACGTGTTCGCGCTCGGCGCGGTCCTCGCGGTCGCGGCGACCGGACGCGGCCCGTTCGGCTCGGGCGGCGCGCCCGAGGTCCTCTACCGCACGCTGCACGACGAGCCCGATCTGCTGGGCGTACCGGGCCCCGACTGGACCGCCTTCCTCGGCCGCTGCCTCGCCAGGGACCCCGGTGACCGGCCCACGGTCCCCGAGGTCCTCGCCTGGTGCGGCGAGCGCGCGGCGGACGAGCCGTGGTGGGAGCAGGAGCCGGTGGCGGGCCTGATCCGGCGCCGCGAGGACGCGGTCGCCGAGCTGCTCGGGGAGGGACCGGAGGGCTCGGCGGGCGGGGACGCCTCGGGTGACGGTGACAGCGACGGCGCCGCGCTCGCCATGCCCTGGGGCGGTACGCCTTCGGGCGGCGCCCCCGCGGACGGGCCGCGCGGGCCCGCCGAGCCCACGGGGTCGACGGAATCCGCGACACTCACGCCGCCCGGGGCGCCCACGGCGCCCGCCCCGGCCGACGCACCCCCCGCCCCACCCGCGCCCCCGCACCGCTCCTCGCGCCGCCGCCTCCTCGCCTGGGGCGGCGCGGCCCTCGCCGCCGTGGGGACCACCACGGCCGGTGTCCTGCTCCGCGGGGACGGTGAGGGCGGCGGGACCGGCAAGCGCCGGGCGCCCCGGCCCGCCGCCGGTGAGGTGGTCTGGAGCCGCGACATCGGTGAAGTCGCGTACGGCGGCGCCCTGTTGCGCGGCGGCGACGACCTGTACGTGCTCGACGACACCGGGCTCACCCGCCTGGACGCGGCGACCGACACGGTCCGCTGGACCTACCCGCGGAAGGACCTGCGGAGCGTACGGACGGACGGCGATCTGGTCTACGTCCTGCGGGACGGCGCGATCGAGCCGGAGCTCATCGCCCTGCGGGTGGCGGGCGGCCGCCAGGCGTGGACGTCGGGCGTCCTGCTCCGCAACCGGCACCGGCCGCCGCGCCCCCTCGACGCGCCGAACAGCGAACTGGAGGGCGGCAAGGGCCTGTTCACCGTCTCGGACGGCGTCGCCTGCCTGCTCACGTACGCGCCGTACGGCACCCGGTGGGAGCAGCGCGGCACCTGGGACAGGCCCTGGCGGGCGTACGGCTTCGA
Source organism: Streptomyces sp. NPDC087300 (assembly GCF_044744425.1). NCBI lineage: Bacteria > Bacillati > Actinomycetota > Actinomycetes > Kitasatosporales > Streptomycetaceae > Streptomyces > Streptomyces sp. NPDC087300. The sequence goes on along the minus strand of NZ_JBIUYI010000009.1, from coordinate 227,192 downwards.
CTCCCGTACGGGGGACGAGCTCTGGTTCCACGAGGGGCGGGCCGCGGGCGTGATCGGTGTGGACGACGCGGGCGGGCGGATAGCCGTGGCCGCGGCTGCGCAGGATCCCGGCGAGCCGGGCAGCGACCGGTACGCGCACGGTGATCCGCTGGTCGTGCTCAAGGCGTCCGACGGCACGCTGGAGCGGGAGGTCGAGAACGGCGCGGGCCGTCCCCGGATCCACCCGGGGGCCGAGGGCGTCGGCTACTTCGCGACGGACGAGCGGATCGAGGCGGTCGGCCTCGGCGACCGGCGCGCGGTGTGGGACCGGGCCGCGGAGACCGGCACGACGGTCACACCGCGCGCCACGGACGGCCTGGTGTTCACCGCTGGGCCCGGCGGCGTCGAGGCGCTGGACGCGGGGACGGGCCGCAGGCGCTGGTCACGGCCGGGGTTCCGGTGGATCGGGAACGGCACGCCGCTGGTCTCGGACGGTCTGGTCCTGGTGGCCGGGCCGGAGCCGGAAGGCGCGGCCGACGGGGGCGTGTGGGGGGTCTACGCGCTGAAGGCCCGTACGGGAGACGTGGCCTGGGCGGCCCCGGTCCCCGCCGCGTCCCACATGTCCCTGGCCACGGCGCACGACGGCCTGGTCCACGTCTGCGCGGACCGCACCCTGCACACGCTCCGGGGTCCGCGGGACACGGGCGCATGACGCCCTCCGCTCCCCCGCAGCCGACGACAGCTGACCCCGCGCCGGCCGCCCTGGTGACGAGGACCGGCCGCCCGTGACCGGAGCGCCGCCCCTGCCCGGTGGTCCGCTGCCGCCCGGCACCCCGCTGCTCCCCGGTGACCCCCGCCGTCTCGGCGGGCACCGCATCGTGCGGCGGCTCGGGGCCGGAGGCATGGGTCAGGTGTATCTGGGGCGCAGTCCCGGCGGGCGGCTCGTGGCCGTCAAGACCGTGCACGCGCATCTCGCCGCCGACCCGCGCTTCAGGGAGCGGTTCCGGCGGGAGGCCACCGCGGCGCGGGCCGTCACGGGTGCGCACACCGCCGCCGTGCTCGACGCGGATCCCGACTCGCCGCTGCCCTGGCTCGCCACGGCGTACCTGCCCGGGGTCACCCTGCGCCGCGCGGTCGCCGCGGGCGGCCCGCTCGGCGTCGCGGCCGTGCGATCGCTCGGGGCCTGTCTCGCCGAGGCCCTGACGAGCATCCACGCGGCGGGCATCGTGCACCGCGACCTCAAGCCGTCCAACGTGCTGCTGACCTCCGGAGGGCCGCGCGTCATCGACTTCGGGATCGCCCGCGCCGCCGGTGAACCCGGCCTGACCGAGGCCGGATCGATGGTGGGGACGCCCGGGTACATGGCCCCGGAGCAGATCGGCGGCTCCGATGTCGGGCCCGCCACGGACGTGTTCGCCCTAGGCGCGGTCCTCGCCTTCGCCGCGACGGGCGAGCAGCCCTTCGGCTCGGGCCCGGTCGCGGTGCTGCTCTACCGCGCCACGCACGAGGAGCCCTACCTCGAAGGGCTGGCGGAGACGGACGGCCTGCGCGCGCTCGTCGCCGCGTGCCTGCACAAGGACCCGGACCAACGGCCCACCGTGGCAAGGGTGTTGGAGCAGGCCTCGGCGCCCGACGCTCCCCTGTGGTGGCGCGCCGAGCCACTGCGCTCACTCATCGCGGGCGACGAAGACGGAGGGGAAGGGCAAGGGGAAGGGAGAGGGGAAGGGAGAGGGGAAGAGGAAGGGGTAAAGGCGGAAGGGGAGCGTGCCGCGCCGACGCGTGAACTCATCCCCGCCGTGCGGGAGTCGGCGCCAGACCCCGCCCGCCGCCACCGCACCACCCTCACCCGCCGCGCCCTCCTCACCACCGGCGGCGCCGGACTCGCCGGTCTCGGGGTCTGGTCCTTCGCCCGCGCCCCGGGGACGCCCGCGAAGGACACGGGCCAGGACGGACCCGTCCTGGAGAAGGGGTCGAAGCGGCCGGGGCGGCAGCGCTGGGAGCTGACCGGCGCGCGGGACGGCACGGGCGGTGTGAACTCCGCGCTGCTCGCCGGGGACACCGTGCTCGTGCACGGGCCGCAGGCGGCCCCGGGCACCACGCAGGGCCTGGTGCGGGCCGTCAGCGCCGTGGACGGCACGCGCCGGTGGCAGGAGGAGAAGAGCGCGGCGGGCGCCCCCGAGCCCCGCTGGGGCGTGCTGGACGGGCTGTTGGTCGCCCCCGAACTCCTGGACAGGGCGGTCGGGTTGCGCAGCGGCGAGCCGTGGCGTCCGGCGCGGGTGTGGCGCGGGAACGTGCGGTGGTTCGCCGTCGCGGACGGACGGCTCGTGCTGCTCGACGACGGCGGCGGTGCGCCGGACGACCGGGTGCTGCGCTCGTGCGCGCTGCCCTCGGGCGGCGCGCCACGTGCCCGCCGCGAGGAGGACTCGCGCGACTGGCGGGCCCCGGCCGTCTCGGGCGGCCGACTGCTCCTGGTGCCGGACACCGGGTCCCTCGACCCGCGCGTGTACTGCGTCGAAGCGGCCACGGACCGGGAGCCGTGGACGTACACCGGGCTGGGCGAGGACGGGCGGGCGCAGACGGCGCCGGTCACGCTGCCCGCGCCGGGCGGCCGGGGCGGGGACAGGTTCGTGCTCCTGAGCGACGCCGACGAGCTGCACCTCATCGACGTACGCACCGGGGAGCGGCTGCGCAGGGAGCCGCTGGAGCTGACCACGGGCAGCGGTGCCACGGCGCTCGGGCACGCGTCGGGCACGGGGCTGCTGCTGGCCGCGGGCGAGGTCCTCGCCGGTTTCAGCCCCGCGAGCGGCAAGCGCCTGTGGAGCCATCCCACCGCGGGTCTCGACACGGGCTGGCCGGTGCTGCCGGGCGGCGGCCGACGGGGCCCGGTCACCCGGGGCGGCGTCCTGCTGAACTGGCGGGACGAGAAGACGCTCCAGGCGGTCGATCTCGCCGACGGCGGGCGGCAGTTGTGGCGCACGCCGTTCGACTCCGTCGCGCGCTGCCCGCCCGCCGTCGGGGGCGACACGGTCTATGTGACGGCGGGCGGGGTGGTCCGCGCGCTGAGCCTGCGCGCGGGCCGGACGCTGCGCGAGTGGCCGGTGGACGAGGCCGTCACCTGGCTGGCCGCCGACGGCGACGGCTGGTACGCCAGGCTCGGCACCTCGTCCCTGCGGGCCGTGAACGCCGCCTAGGCGGGCCGCGTCAGCGCCGCTGCCGCTTCCAGGGCCCGGTGATCGCCAGCATGATGCCGGGCGTCTGGATGTTGGCGAAGAGCGTCCGTCCGTCGGGCGAGAACGTGACGCCGGTGAACTCGCTGTACTCCGGCTTCTCCGGGGTGCCGCCCGCCGCGGCAGCGGCTGATGTCACAGCGAGTTCGTTGCGCGCGATCGGGTACGTGCGGCCGCTCTCCGTCGCGCCGAACAGATGCTGGACGCCCTCGCCGTCCTCGGCGATGACCAGACCGCCGTACGGCGAGACGGTGATGTTGTCGGGGCCGTCGAAGGCGCCGTCCTTGCCCGGGTCCGGGTTGACGCCGAGCAGCACCTTCAGGGTCAGGGTGCGGCGGCCCGGGTGGTAGAACCACACCTGCCCGTCGTGCTGGACGGGGCTCTCGGCGCGGGCGAAGGAGGAGACGATGTAGACGCCGCCGTCGCCCCACCACATGCCTTCGAGCTTGCGGGCGCGGGTGATGTCACCGTCGTCGAACTGCTCGCGGACCGGGACCGTACGGGCGTCGCGGTCGGGCACCTCCACCCAGTCGACGCCGTACACCGTGCCGGTCTTCGTGGCGCGGGACAGGTCGTCGACGAAGCGGCCGCCGGAGTCGTAGCACTTGGGGGCCTTCAGGACGCCCGCGTCGTCGGCGAGGGTGCGCAGCCTGCCGCGGCCGTGCTCGAAGCCGTGCGGCGGGGTCCAGCGGTAGAGCAGTCCGTTGGGGCCCGCGGCGTCCTCGGTGAGGTAGGCGTGGCCGCGCTTGGGGTCGATGACGACGGCCTCGTGGGCGTAGCGGCCGAAGGCCTTGACGGGCTTGGGGGCGCGGTTGGCGCGGGTGTCGAGCGGGTCGACCTCGAAGACGTAGCCGTGGTCCTTGGTCATGCCGTTCTGGCCGGCCTTGTCCTCGGTCTCCTCGCAGGTGAGCCAGGTGCCCCACGGGGTGCTGCCGCCCGCGCAGTTGGTGGCGGTGCCCGCGATGCCGACCCACTCGGCGACGTGCCCGTCGCGGCGGACCTCGACGACGGTGCAGCCGCCGGACGCGGCCGGGTCGTAGACGAGCCCTCCGGTGAGCGGGACGGGGTTCTTCCACTTGGACCTGGGGCCGCTCAGCTCGTGGTTGTTGACGAGGAGCGTGCTGCCGCGCGGGCCGCGGAAGGCGGCGGTGCCGTCGTGGTTGGACGGCGTGAACTCGCCGCTCTCCAGGCGGGTCCTGCCGCTGTGCGTGATGACGCGGTACGAGAATCCGGCGGGCAGCGCGAGGAGCCCTTCGGGGTCGGGCAGGAGGGGTCCGTAACCGGGGTCGTGGTGGCGGCCGTGGCCCAGGGCGTCCTCTTCCGCCGACTCGTGGACGTCCGTCGCGGCGAGGGCGCCGGGGGCGGTGGCGAGCGCGCCGACGCTGCCGGCCAGGGCGACCCCGGCGCCGGTGAGCGCGGAGGATCTGGTGAAGTCCCTGCGGGTGAGCGACATGGTTTCTCCTGAGGGCCGGAGTGCGGTGGCGGAAACGTACGACCGGGCTGCTGTCGGCGCCACGGTCCCGCTCGCGTATAAACGGCGGTTGAACACTGTTCGACGTCGAGGGGCTTCCTTCCATGAACCTGCCAGCCACCGGCCGCCGCGTCCTCGTCAGCGGAGCGTCCCGAGGTCTGGGCCGCGCGCTCGCCGTGGCCTTCGCGGAGAACGGCGACCGGGTCGCCGTGCACTACGGATCGCGCGAGGAGGAGGCCAGGGCCACGCTCGACTCGCTGGCGGGCGAGGGGCACGTCCTGGTGGGCGGCGATCTGTCGGACCCGGCGAGCGCGGCGGACGTCGCGGACCGGGCGGCAGGGGCGCTCGGCGGCATCGACGTGCTGGTGAACAACGCGGCGGTGAACCTGCCGCATCCGCTCGCCGAGACGTCGTACGAGCGGTGGGCGGCGCTGTGGCAGCAGCACGTCTCGGTCAATCTGCTCGCCACGGCGAACCTCAGCCATCTCGCGGCCCGCCGCATGATCGACCAGGGATCGGGCGGCCGGATCGTGAACATCGGCTCGCGCGGCGCCTTCCGCGGCGAGCCCGACCACCCGGCGTACGGCGCGACGAAGGCGGCGGTGCACGCGCTCGGCCAGTCGCTCGCCGTGTCGCTCGCGCCGCACGGGATCGCGGTGGCCTCGGTGGCGCCCGGGTTCTTCGGGACGGAGCGGGTGGCGCACCGCCTCAGCGGGGCCGAGGGCGAGGCGATCCGCGCGCAGAGCCCGTTCGGGCGTGCGGGCACGGCCGAGGAGATCGCGGCGGCGGTGCTGTGGCTGGCGTCGCCGATGGCCGAATGGGCGTCGGGCACGGTCCTCGACCTCAACGGCGCTTCACATCTGCGCACCTGAGCCTTGGCCAAGGGTCGGCGCGGCACGGGCTGCCACGGGCCGGTGACAGGGCGGCGGAGACTTCGTAAACAAGGTCAACAGGAGCGGATCACCCGTAAAGCGAAGAATCCGCGCAGAACACCTTGACCCGCGGTGCGCACCGCAATAGACATCACCACGTGCAGCGCCGCACCACCCGCACGGGGAGGCGAGCCGAGTGGACGCACATCAGGCACGCAGCCTCCATGAGAGCCGGCTGATGAAGCTGGCCAATGTCACCGGCGTCGGCATCGGAAGGGACGACCACTCGGGTCAGGACGTGATCGTCGTCTTTGTCACCCACCGAGTGCCCCGTGACCGGCTCCGTGACGAAGACGTGATTCCGGACGTGCTCGAAGGTGTCCCCGTACGCGTGCTCGCCATCGGCGAAGTCGACGCGCAGGACGGCGGGGCGTAGCGAGAGCGACGCACGGGCGCCGTCCGGAAGTCCCACCCTTCAACGAGGAAGAGGTGGTCTGGCGTGGTGAGCCAGCCCGAACTGATGCGAGGACCCACCGGCGGTCAAGTCAGCGACAGCTCCCGCCAACAGGCGATGTCCGACTTCCTGCGGCCCCAGCAGCCGCTCGCGAACGTGGTCGGCTTCGGCCACGGCGTGAAGTGGACGGACGGCGAGCCCACCGGCGAACCCGCCGTGCTGGTGTTCGTCACCCAGAAAGTCCCCGAGTCCATGCTCCCGGAGCGGGACGTCGTCCCGCGCCAGATGGACGACGGCACCCCGACCGACATCATCGCGGTCGGCCACATCGCGGCCCAGCGCGGCCAGAGCAGGCCGGGCGGCCGCCGCGCCGAGGACCGCCCCTCGGTGTCGTACGGCCCCGACGGAAGCGTCAGCGAACAGCTCGCGGGCCTCGGCCAGCCGCAGCTCGAAGAGCTCATCGGACGCGGCGCGTTCGAGCCCCAGCTGCTCAAGCGCCGGATGCGTCCGTGCCCCTCGGGCTTCTCGGTCGGCAACGTCCGGGTGACCGCGGGCACCCTCGGCAGCGTGGTCTACGACTTCCTGCCCGGCGCCTCCGTCGACCCGCCCGGCTCCGGCCTCGGCGTACCGGCGAAGTTCTACATCCTGTCCAACAACCACGTGCTCGCCGACTCCAACCGGGCGCAGCTGGGCAGCGCGATCGTGCAGCCCGGCGTGTTCGACGGCGGGCAGGACCCGGCGGACCGCATCGCGACGCTGGAGCGGTTCATCACCATCCAGTTCGCCCCGCAGATCCCGCTGGAACGGCACAACAACGTGGTCGACGCGGCGCTCGGCGCGGTCGACTTCCAGGACGCGACGCGCGAGCAGTACTTCAGCGGTGCGCCGCGCGCCTGGCGCCGCAAGGCCAATGTGGCCGTCGGCGACCTGGTGAAGAAGACCGGCAGGACGACGAACATCAGCTTCGGCCGGATCATCGCCATCGACGCGACCATCGACGTCAACTACGGCACGGCGGGGACCGCGCGGTTCAAGGACCAGATCCTGACCACGAACATCTCCGCGGGCGGCGACTCCGGTTCGCTCGTCACCTCGCAGGACGACGTCGCGGTGGGCCTGCTCTTCGCCGGTTCCTCGACCGTGACCGTCGCCAACCACATCGAGAACGTCCGCGCGCTGCTGCGCGTGGAGATCGCCGAGCTGCTGGCCTGACGGTCAGGACGGAAGGAGGGTTTTCCATGACCACCCAGGCACGTAAGCAGAAGGGCGGCCAGTCGCGGACGTCGGAGCACCGCTTCCACAATCCGCAGGGCGCCGAGGTCAAGACGCGCGACGAGGCGTTCGCCGCGCAGGTCGCCGACGTGTCGGCCGAGTCCCTCTCGACGGACTGCAAGCTGACGCTCCACAGCGGCCAGGTCACGTTCGCCATCGAGGTGAAGTACAACCCCAACACCTATCCGCACGTGGTGACCGGCGGCCAGATCACCTCCGGCATCTGCGGCGCCCCGTGGGACATCACGGGCGGCACGATCGGCGAGACGATCCGCCTGGACGCCAAGCGCGCCGGGCAGGGCAGCTGCGCGAACACGATCACGATCGTGGGCGAGTACCAGAATCCGCCGGCGTACCGGGGGACGTACGGGTTCGACGGGGCGACGTCGTCGTTCAAGCACACGACTCGCTACGAGTGCTGACGCCTCCGGCGGGGTGAGCGGAACCCGGGTGGGCCTGGGATGTCGGGCCCACCCGGGGTGCTGTTCATCGCCCTTCGGGCTCGTCCTCAATCGCCGGACGGGCTCACAGATTCCTCGCCTTGAACGCCGCCTTGCGGGCCTCCTTCGCCACCTTCTTGTCGGGGTGGAGGCGGCCCATCGCGTCGAGGACGTCCGCCGTGGCGGGGTGCTCCACCCGCCATGCCGTGGCGAAGAAGCCGCTGTGCTGCTCGGCGAGACCCTCGACCAGGCCCTGGAGCTCGTCCGAGTTGCCCTCGGCGGCGAGTTGCGCGGCGAGCGTGTCGATGGTCAGCCAGAAGACGAGCTCCTCCGAGGGCGCGGGCACGTCGGAGGCGCCGTGCTCGGCGAGCCACACCCGGGCGAGGCCCCCGAGCTCGGGGTCGTCGAGCACCTCGCGCAGCGCGGGCTCCGCCTCGTTCCCGACCAGCGAGAGCGCCTGCTGGCAGCGCAGCCGCCGCAGCGGCGCGCCCTCGTCGCCGCCGCGCGCCGCGGTCAGCAACTCCCGTGCGGCGCCGAGCGGTTCGTGCCGGGCCAGCCACTGCTCGATCTCCGCCTGCGCGGCGGCCTGCGGGAATCCCGACGTGCCGTCGAGCAGCGCGTCCGCGCCCTTGTCCGCGAGGTCGCCGACGGCGGGCGCGTCGACGCCCGCCTCCAGCATGCGGGCGCGGATGCCGTACAGGCCGAGCGGGGTGAGCCGGACCATGCCGTAGCGGCTGACGTCCTCGTCGTCGACGGGGGCGGGCTCGTCGGCGGCCTCGTCGATCTCGGCCATCAGCGCCTCGTCGACCGGCTGGTACTCGACGAGGCCGAGCGGCTCGAAGAGCCGGAACTGGTCGTCGAGCTTCATCATCGCGTCCGACACCTGCTCCAGGATGTCGTCGGTGGGCTCGCCCATGTCGTCGGGGACGATCATCGAGGCGGCGAGCGCGGGCAGCGGCACCGGGCCCTCGCCGCCCGCGGCGTCGCCGACGGTCAGCAGGTAGAGGTTGCCGAGCACGCCGTCCAGGAAGTCGGCCTCGGCCTGCGGGTCCCAGCCGAGCTCGCTGAAGTCGACCTCGCCGTTCTCCTCCAGGACGTCGAGGAGGTCCTCCATGTCGGGCACGGTGGCGTCCGCGTACACGGTGTCGAGGGCGCCGAGCCAGATGCCGAGGACGTCCTGCGGGCCGCCCGCGGTGAGCAGGGCGAGCTCCTCGCCCGCGGCGACGGTGCCCTCCGCGCCCTCCTCCTCCGCGTCCGTGACCTCGATGAGGCCCGTGTCGACGGCGACGCGCCAGGCCTCGCTCGCGTACGCGGCGGCGTCGGGGTCGTCCGCCGCCAGGCCGAGCTCGGCGGCGGCCGCGGGGAGCTGTGCGTCGACGAGCTCGCCGCCCGCGCCGACCCGGGTCGCGGGTCCCGCCCAGCGGGCGAGCCGCACGGCGCGGGAGAGCAGCGGCGTGGCGAGCGCGGCCCGCGCGAGGTCCGCTTCGGAGTGCAGCAGCACCGGCGGCAGGGTGGCGGGGCTTACGGACATCTGCTGGTTCTCCTCCGAAGGTGCGGGGCGCCGAAGGTAGGGCTCGGCAAGGCGCAAGCCTAGACGGATTTGGCCGGGTGCCGCCCGGTTCATGTCCCTGTCAGATGACGTACAGGGAAAGGGCACCCGCACGACCTTGACAACTCCCCTGGCCACGCAAGAGATTGACGCGCGTAGAGCGCCCGTCCGGGCGCCCGTCGTCCTCTCCGTCTTCCCTCACCCGGAGTTCCCTGATGCCCCAGATACCGAGAAGCGCCGCCGTCGGTGCCGTCGTCGCCACCGCGCTCGCCGCGGGACTGCTCGTGACCACCTCGTCCGCCGCGTCGGCGGCTCCCGTCGCCATCCACGACATCCAGGGCACCACCCGGGTGTCGCCGCTCGCCGGACAGCAGGTCACGGACGTCGCGGGCGTCGTGACCGGGGTGCGCGGCTACGGCTCCAAGGGCTTCTGGATCCAGTCGGCCGACGGTGACGCCGACAAGGACCCGGCCACCAGCGAGGGCGTGTTCGTCTTCACCGGTTCGGCGCCGCTCACCGTCAAGCCGGGGGACGCGGTCCTGGTCTCCGGCACGGTCGGCGAGTACGTGCCCGGGGGCGCGGCCTCCGGCAACCAGTCGCTCACCCAGCTCACCAAGCCGACGGTGACCGTCACGTCGTCCGGGAACGAGCTGCCCAAGCCGGTCAGGGTCGACGCGAAGTCCGTGCCCGCCGCGTACGCGCCCGCCGGTGACCCCGCGCAGGACGACAGCGTCAACGGCCTGCCGCTGCGCCCCCGCGCGTACGCCCTGGACTTCTACGAGTCCCTGGAGGGCATGAACGTCCGCGTGGGCACCTCCCGCGTGGTCGGCGCGACAGATGCTTACAACGAGCTCTGGGTGACGGTGAAGAAGCACGAGAACCCGAACCGGCGCGGCGGCACCGTCTACGGCTCCTACCGCGCGCAGAACGGCGGACGGCTCCAGATCCAGCAGCTGGCGCCCGTCGCCCAGCAGCCCTTCCCGAAGGCGAACGTCGGCGACGTGCTGACCGGGCGTACCGAAGGTCCCCTGGACTTCAACCAGTTCGGCGGCTACACGCTGGTCGCCCGCGAGCTCGGCGACGTCGCCGACAAGGGCCTCGCGCGCGAGAAGACGCGGCGCCAGGCCAAGGGTGAGCTCGCCGTGGCCACGTACAACGTGGAGAACCTCGACCCGGGCGACCCGCAGCAGAAGTTCGACGCGCTGGCGGGCGCCGTCGTCGCCAACCTCGCCTCGCCCGACGTCGTCGCCCTGGAGGAGATCCAGGACGACACGGGCGCGAAGAACGACGGCACCGTCTCGGCGGAGGCGACGCTGAAGAAGTTCACGGACGCGATCGTCGCGGCGGGCGGCCCGCGCTACGCGTGGCGCTCCGTCGACCCGGAGAACAACAAGGACGGCGGCGAGCCCGGCGGCAACATCCGTCAGGTCTTCCTCTACAACCCCGAGCGGGTCTCCTTCACCGAGCGCGCGCCCGGTGACGCGACCACCCCCACCGGTGTCGTACGCCAAGGGGGCCGGGCCGCGCTGACCCACTCCCCCGGCCGGATCGCGCCCGCCGACGCGGCGTGGGCGGACAGCCGCAAGCCGCTGGCCGGCGAGTTCGTCTTCCGCGGCCGCACGGTCTTCGTGATCGCCAACCACTTCGGCTCCAAGGGCGGCGACGAGGGCCTCACCTCGCACCACCAGCCCCCGGTGCGCTCATCGGAGACCAAGCGGCTGCGGCAGGCACAGGTCGTCAACGGCTTCGTGAAGGACCTGCGCAAGGTGCAGCGCGACGCCGACGTCGTGGTGCTCGGCGACATCAACGACTTCGAGTTCTCGGCGGCCGCCAAGGCCCTGGAGGACGGCGGCGCGCTGCGCTCGGCCGTCAGGTCACTGCCCAGGAGCGAGCGTTACTCGTACGTCTACCAGGGCAACTCCCAGGTCCTCGACCAGATCCTGACCAGCCCGGGAGTGGGCCGCGACTTCGCCTACGACAGCGTGCACATCAACGCGGAGTTCGCGGACCAGAACAGCGACCACGACCCGCAGGTGCTGCGCTTCCGCCCGTAGGCGCGGCACGGCGCACGCGGGGTGACCGGCCGGACTGCCTCATCCGTAGAGGTGGTCCAGCCAGTCCTGCCACGCCAGTTCGGTGTGCTTGCCGTCGGCCTGCGCGCCGAAGTCGTGCACGCCGACGGTCACCGGGAGCCCGAAGTGGTTGCGGCCGAAGAAGCGGTGCAGGGTGTCGTCCGTGCGCAGCCCGATGAAGTACCTGCTGCGGAAGTCGATCACCGCGTCGAGCGGCTCGCCGGGCGCCCTGACCCGGACACGGGCGCCCTCCGACGCGTCGTCGGGCAGTGCGAGCGCGCGGCCGAGCCTGACGAAGGCGTCCGGCGCGGCCGACGCGGGCGGCCCGGTGATCGCGGAGTGCACGGCGGGGCGGCCCTTGAAGTGGGTGAGGTACTCGCACAGGGTGTGCAGCCGGAAGTCGGTGTGCTTGGCGACCGCGTCGTACTGGGCGTCCCGGTCGCCGGTGAAGACGCCGCTGCGGACGTAGCGCACCCAGGAGCGGCGGCCGCCGTTGCGCGGCTCGACGGTGTGGTCGACCTGGCTGAGGGTCTGGCCGGGGACGCGGTCGGGGTCCTCGACGCGGGCGGTGAGCCGGTGCGGCGGCTCCCAGCAGGTGACGGTGCCGCCGGAGGGCGCGGCCCCGCCCTCGCGGGGCTCGTAGCGCAGGGGCCTGAGCCAGCCGGCGGCTCCGGTGGTGAGGGCGTCCCAGACCTCGGCGGGCGACGCGTCGACCTCGAACTCCCTGACCATCTCGAATTCCTTGCCGGTGCCCGAGCCGCTCATGCCGTCCCCCTCGCATCGCCCTGCGCCGCTCCACCGTCCCGCCGACGGGGGCCGCTGTCCAGGCGGGTCAGGGGGTCGGCGGTAAGGCGTCCGGGATCTACGCTCCGCGCGGTACGAAGGTGTGCGCCAACCTGTAGCGGGCGACCACGTCATCGGCGACGACGCCGGGGAAGTCCCGCACCCGCCGCCACTCCGGCGTCGGCGCCCCCACCCCGTCGCCCGCGGCGGCGAGCGCGTCGACGTGGGCCTGCGCGTCGGTCCACTCCGCGTAGTTGACGACCTGCCTGCCGTCGGTGCTGACGTGGAAGTGCGCGGCGAGCAGCCCCCTGCCGTCGAGGCCGTCGGCGTCCAGGGCGGCCATCACCCCGTCCACCCAGGCCCGCTGCCGGTCGGCGTCGGGGCCCTCGAAGGTGACGCGCACGATCACGATCGCGCCGGGCTCCCGGTCCGCGCGCTCCGGTGCGCCGGTCCAACTGCGGTACCGCGTCGTCTTCGCCAGGCCCAGGCGCTCGATGCCCGGCACGGCGGCGTCGATGTCGGTGTTCCTGGCGTCCCTGCCGTTCGAGGCGCCGGCGAAGAAGTCCTGGTAGGCGTCCTCGTCCCGCCACTGCGAGTGGTGCAGGAGGGTGTCGCCGTCGGCGCCCGCGTACACGGCGTACGAGAGCAGTCCCTCGTGCGGCCAGTCCCTGCTGGTCCAGGCCGTGGCGATGGCGTCCAGGGTGGCCCGCTGCCGCTCGGCCGAGCCCGTGCTCCAGGTGCTGATGAAGGCGCGTCCCGCGTCGGGGCGGGCCGGGTCGGGGTGGGTGCCGGTGCGCAGGGTGGTGGTGGGCGCGGCGGTCACGGTGGCGGCCGTGGTCCGGTGCGGTTCCTGGGGTGTGGACATGGCTGGTCCCATCCGTCCGTCTCGGTGTGCGTGTCGGTGCCCGGACCGGTGATCGCCCCGGGCACGGCCCACACTCCGGCCTCAACCGGACTTGAGGTCAAGCCCGTTCGTGATCGGGCACCGTCACCGCGCCGAGCACGGGCCGCTTCGCCGCGCGGCCGTCCCCCGAGGAACGGCCGCGCATCCGCCGCCACATCCACGGACCCATGAACCCCGCGAACCAGCGCGCCTCCTGGGTCACCGCGTTGAACACGGACTGCGGGGCGAGCGGCGGCAGGGGCTCGCGCCAGCCGCCGTGTCCCGGCACGCCCAGGGCATCCGCCATGCCCGCGGCGATCCGGGCGTGGCCGAGCGGACTCGCGTGCAGCCGGTCCCGGCTCCACAGCCGCGGATCCGTGGTGACCCGGTGCGGGAACGTGTCGAGGACGGCCACCCCGTGCCGGTCGGCCGCCGCGCGGATGCGGGCGTTCAGATCGAGGACCCGGGGCAGCGCGCGCCGGGCGAGCGGGGAGACGCGTCCGATGTCCGGGAAGGTCACGGTGGCCACCCGGGCGCCCGCCGCGGTGAGTTCGGTGAACATCTCCTCGATGTCCGCGGCGACCCGCGCGGCGTCGAAGCCGGGCCGCACCAGGTCGTTCATGCCCGCCATCACGGTGACCAGGTCCGGTTTCAACGCCAGGGCGGGGCCCAGCTGTTCGGCCTTGATCCCGGCCGTCCTGCGGCCGCGCACGGCGAGGTTGGCGTACGTGAGGTCCGGATTGCCCGCGGCGAGGATCTCCGCGAAACGGTCGGCCCAGCCCCGGTAGCCGTGCTGCTCGTCGCCGTCCCCGAGCCCCTCCGTCTGGCTGTCGCCGATCGCGACGTAGCGCGCGAAGGGGTACTGCTGCCTCGTGCTCATGGCCTGAGCTTCCTCCGGCGCCGCGGACCCGTCAACGCGGGTCCGCGGCGTGCATGCGAGACTCCCGGCCATGCGCACGTCCTTGATCCTCCGCCCGGCCACCCGCGCCGAACTCCCCGCCGTCCTCGCCCTGCTCGCCGACGAGGAGACGGTGGTGGACCCGGCGTCGGTGCGCGTCGACGAGGCGTACGAGCATGCCTTCGCGGCGATCGTCGACGACCCGCGCAACGAGGTGCTCGTCCTGGTCGAGGAGGCGGACGGCGCCCAAGGCGGCGAGAGCGCCGTGCCCACGGTCCTCGGCTGCCTCCAGGCGACCTACATCCCCGGGCTCGGCAAGCACGGCGCCGAACGCGCGCTGATCGAGGCGGTCAGGGTCCGGGCCGACCGGCGCGGCGGCGGGCTCGGCAGGCAGCTCATGGAGCGGGCCGTCGCGCGGGCACGCGCGCGTGGCTGCGCGCTGGTCCAGCTGACCAGCGACAAACGCCGCGAGGACGCGCACCGCTTCTACGCCTCACTGGGCTTCGCACGCAGCCACGACGGGTTCAAGCTCAGCCTCTGAGGCCGATTCCGCACCGGCGCCTCACAGCAGGTGGCCGCCCCCGTCCACGAGCAGCACCTCGCCCGTGATGTACGCGGAATCGGCCAGATCGACCACGGCCCCCGCGATGTCCTCGGGGCGGCCGACCCGCCCCAGCGGCAGCCGTTCCGCGACGGCCTCCATGGCCGCCTCGACGCCCTCGACCTCGTCGAACCACGGGGTGTCGATCATGCCTGGCGCCACCGCGTTGACCCGCACCGCGGGCCCGAGCGTCTTGGCGAGCAGCTTGGTCATGTGGTTCACGGCGGCCTTGCTGACCGCGTAGGGGATGGAGCTGCCGCCGGGGCGCACGCCCGCCTGGGACGAGATGTTCACGATGCTGCCCGCGCCGCTCGCCCGCAGGTGCGGGACGGCCGCGGTGATCGTCTGCCAGACGCCGATGACGTTGACGTCGTACAGCTCCCGCCACACCTCGGGGCTCGCGGCCTCGAAGTCGTCGTGGTCGATGAACCGGGTGGCGCCCGCGCAGTTGACCAGGATGTCCAGGCGGCCGTACGTGTCGACGGCGGTCTGCACGAGCCGCTTGGCGTCGGCCTCGTCCGCGACGCTCGCCCTGACGTAGACGGCGTCGGGCAGTTCCGCCGCCAGCTTCTCGCCCGCCGCCACCGAGCGGGCGGAGTTGACGACCACACGGACCCCGCGCGCGGCCAGGCGCCGGGCGATCGCGGCGCCGATCCCCGACGACGAACCGGTCACGAGGGCGACGCGCCGCTCGTCGCGGGCCGCGCTGCCGTGGGTGCTGCTGTTCGTTTCCATCAATGCCTCAAGCCTCTGTACGTCCGGCCTGTCGGCGCCCGCGCCGATCATGCCAGAGGCCGCCGCCGGTCAGCCCGGCCAGGTCCCCGTCAGGCGCCGCACGCCGACCGCGCCGCCGCGGTCCACGGCCGCCCTGACCACGGCGAAGATCGCGCCCTGCAGCGCGGCCGCGGCGAGGATCTCGGGCCAGGCGCGCTCCTCGTCATGGGCGTCCGGCGCGTCGTCCTCGCCCGCGACCGTCTTCCAGAGGCGGTTGAACAGCGCGCCCGCGAGCGCGCCGCCCAGCATGCCGAAGCCGGCGCCGACCGGCTTGTAGAGCAGCTTGACCGGGCTCATGCCCCGTCGTCCCGCCTGCGGCGGCGCAGCGCGGCGAAGGCGATCAGCGCGCCCGTGCCCGCCACGACCGCTATGAACGCCCGGGGGTGCTTGCCGCCGGTCCGTGCGACCTGGCCCGCCGCGGCCCGCACGGGCTCGGGCGTGCCGCCGCGCACCCGCCGCGCGGCCTCGGCGACCTTCTCCTCGACCTGGGCCACGGCGCGGTACTCCTCGGCGTGCGCGGCCCCCTCGGCGACCTTGTCCTTGACCTGCGCCGCGGTGTCGCGCATCTGCTCCTTGACCACCGCCGCGCCGTGCTTGGCACGGGACGCGACGTCCGCCTGGGCCAGCAGTTCCTTCGGGTTCCTGGGCGTGTTCGCCATGGGTGCGCCTCCTCGGCTCGACCGGTTCCTCGTTCGTGTCTCTCGCGCTCCGCCACGGGGAGCGCGGTGCCGACCGGGTACCCGCACCCGGCCCGGCTACCCCCGGCATCTGCGATCATTTAGCGTTCATACCCGTTACCTCGTAGGAGAATTAAGTGGAGCTTCAGCGACGCGTGCCGAACACTGCCGTCATGACCTCCCGAACCCCGGCCCCCTTCGGCCGCGCCCTGTGCGCGATGATCACGCCCTTCACCGAGGCGGGCACCCTCGACCTGGACGGCGCGCAGCGCCTCGCCGACCGTCTGGTGGGCGACGGCTGCGAGGGGCTCGTCCTGTCCGGCACCACCGGCGAGTCGCCGACCACCTCCGATGCGGAGAAGTCCGCGCTCGTGCGCGCCGTGGCCGACGCGGTGGCGGGCCAGGCCCGCGTCGTCGCGGGCGTCGGGAGCAACGACACCCGGCACACCGTCGAGCTGGCCGGCGCGGCCGAGAAGGCGGGCGCGGACGGCCTGTTGGTGGTCACGCCGTACTACAGCAAGCCGCCGCAGGAGGCCGTGGCGGCCCACTTCCGCGCGGTCGCCGACGGCTCGGGGCTCCCGGTGCTGCTCTACGACATCCCCGGCCGCACCGGCACCCGCATCGCGCCGGAGACGCTGCTGCGCCTCGCGGACCATCCGCGGATCGTGGGCGTGAAGGACTGCGCGTACGACATCCTGGCCAGCCAGCGCGTCATGGGCCGCACGGATCTGGCGTACTACGCGGGCTGCGACGAGTACGATCTGGCGCTGTACGCCGTCGGCGGCGCGGGCTACATCAGCACGGTCGCCAATGTGATCCCCCGTCAACTCAGGGCGGTGCTCGACGCGTTCGACGCGGGCGACACGGAACGAGCGCGCCGCGGGCAGCTCGCCGCCACCCCGCTCATCGACCTCATGATGGCCTCGGGCCTGCCCGGCGCGGTCACCGCGAAGGCGCTGCTCGGTGCGCTCGGGCTGCCGTCGGGCCCGGTCCGTGCACCGCTGCTGCCCGCCGGCCGCGCGGCGACCGACGGGCTGCGGGCGGCGTACGACGCGGTCGGCTAGCGCGCCGCGAACACCGGGGTCCAGCGCCCGTCCGCGTCGGCCTTCGGCGAGAGGAAGCCGCTGAGCGGCACCGTCTTCTTGCTCCCGATCGTCACCAGGACGAGCCGGTTGCGGTACTCGCTCGTGCCGGGCGCGATGTCCCAGGCGATCAGCCGCTTGTCGTCGACCCAGGCGAGGAGCTGCTGTCCGGGCACCTTGGCGACGTGCTTGCCGGTGAGCGGGTCGATCACCTCGGAGGCCGTCTCGTGGCCGCTGCCCGCGAAGTCACCTGCCGCGAGCTTCCCGCTCGGCGAGAGCCCCGCCTCGACGTACCAGCGCAGGTGCTTCTCCCTTGCGGGAGCGCTCCGCTCGCGGCCGTCGACGTCGTAGTACTGGTGGTGCGGCGCCCTGATGAGGCCCGAGTAGACCAGGGAGCCGTCGCGGCTGAAGGCGAAGTCCTGGCGGGTGTTGATGTCCCCCATGCCGAAATCGTCGGTCTTCGTGCGCACCTCGTTCCAGTGGGCGTCGCCGGACGCCACGTCGACGAGGTAGAAGCCGGTCCTGCTCGGGTCCGCGGGGCCCGGCTCCTCCTTCTTGCCGTCGCTGATCGGCCGGTCCTTGTCGAGCCGGTCCGGGTCGTTCTCGTACGTCGTCGCGACGAGTTTCCTGCCGTCGGGCGAGAACTCGACGCCGCCGACGCCGCGCTTCACCGGAATCCAGCGCTCGACCTTGCCGGTGAGCAGGTCGAGCAGGCCGATCCGCTGGGTGGGCAGGCCCCGTTCGAGTACGGCGGCGGTGCGCATGCCGGGCGCCACGTCGAGGAAGGACCAGCGTTCGGCCTTGCGGTAGCGGCCCGTCCGCTGGTCCAGCAGCCGGTAGGTGCGGGTGATCAGGGCGTCGCCGTCGGGCTGACCGACCTTCGTGCTCGTACTGAACGCGGCGAGCGCGGTGCCGCCCGCCGCGATCAGGTCACGCGGCGGCGACTGGTCGGGGTGCGCGACGACGTCCCCGTCGCGCAGCTCGCTCGCCGGGCGCGGCTCCCGCGTGTCGGAATCGGCGCCGATGACCGGCACCGCCACCGCCACCACGGCCGCCACCGCGGCGAGCGAGGTGCCCGCGATCGCGCGCGCCCTGCGCCGGCGCCGCACGGTGAGCACCCGCTCCGCGAGGTCCCCCGGCACCGGCGCCTCCTGCGCCGCCTGTTCCCGCAGCGAATCGCGCACCAGATCTTCGACGTTCACGGTCCTACCTCCACGGGCTCCACGGGCGAGAAGTCGGGGGATCCGGACGTGGTGCCGGGCCCTTCGAGCCGGGCCAGCTCGGGCGCGAGACCCCTGAGCCGGGCCAGGGAGCGGTGCGTCGTGCTGCGCACGGTGCCGACGGAGCAGCCAAGGAGCGCGGCCACCTCCGCCTCCGGCAGGTCCTCGAAGTAGCGCAGCACGAGGACGGTCCGCTGCCGCGCGGTGAGCTTGGCGAGCGCCCCGCGCAGCACGATCCGCAGCTCCGCGGTGGACACGCCGTCCCCGGCCACGGGGGTCTCCGGCGGCTCGGCGACGGCCAGTTCGCGCCGCGGCCACTTCAGCCGCCAGCGGCTGATCTGCTGGCGGTAGAGGACCTGCCGTACGTACGCCTCGGGTTCGTCGATGCGGTGCCAGCGGCCGACGGCCTTGACCAGCGCGTTCTGGAGCAGGTCCTCGGCCGCGTGCCGGTCGCCGCCGCTGAGCAGCACGGCGGTCCTCAACAGCGCGCCGGATCTGCTCCGCACGAACTCCCGGAAACTCTCCTGCCCTTCGGCATCCATCGCCACCTTCTCTTCCCCGGCGGGCCTGCTGCCCCCTCACTCCTCTGGACGGGTCCGGCCGTCCCCCGCTATGCCTGCGTTCGGAAGGAACTTCGTACGGCCGTGATCAGCCGGGGAACCCCGCCGCCTTGGTCCAGCGCAGCGTCTTCCCGCCCCTGCTGAAGGTGACCTGCTTGCCCCCGGCGGCGACGGCGATCTTCTCCCAGCCGTCGAAGTTCTTGGTGAGGTGCTTGTCCCACTTGGTCAGCGGCCCGGTGGCGACGGCGGCGACGGACTCGGTCGGCGGCTCGCCGTCCGCGCAGTACCGGGCGAAGTCCCCGAAGGCCGCGACGGTGCCGTCCTTGGCCTTGAGGGTGATGCCCTGGCACGCGTCGGTCTTCGTCTTGTACACGACGGCCGACTTGGACCAGCCCTTGGCCGTGGGGCTGTAGTCCTGCACGAAGAGCCCCTTCTTGCTCAGGTAGTGCATGGCCACACGGCGCCCGTCGGCCAGCTTCACCTGCGCGTTGAACGGGCTCGGGCTGCCGCTCCAGGGAATGTCGCTCTTCTCCAGCGGATAACTGTGATCCCCGGCGACGACCCGCTCCACCTGCCGCACACCCCCGTGCCCACCGGCCTTCCCCGGCCCCGCCGCTGCCCCCTGCTCCTGCCCGACACTCTGACCGCACCCGGCCACGAGCCCCACCACAGCCACCGCACCCAGGGCAACGGCCCTGATCCCCGCTTCGCGCATGTCCCTCTCCTGTCGTCCCGCGCAGCATACGCACGCGGAAGCGCGAGAGCGCCCTCCCGTGACGGGAGGGCGCTCTCGACCGGCCGGTGGGGGCAGGTCAGTTGTGGCTGTTCTGATGACGCAACAGGTCGGACGATCAGCCATCCCCATGGGCCGCCCCGGGGCCGTCATCCGCCGAGTCGTGCCCCTTGAACACACGATCTACAGCAGCCCTCGTCCGGGTCTCGCTCGTCGGCATGAGATGCGTGTACGTGCGCAGCGTGAAGGCCGGGTCATGGTGGCCCAGGTACTCACTCAGGGCCTTGATGCTCTCGCCAGCGTCGAGGAGCACGGAGGCGTAGAAGTGCCTCAGCGCGTGCATGCCGTTCTCACGACCGAGAGGCACCCCAGCGGCTCGAAGGGCCGGTTGCCACGTCTTCTCGTTGAAGCGAGTCCGGTTGAGCGGCTTGCCCTGCACCGTCAGGAACAGCAGCGAGGCAGTCACCGGCGGACCGTCCAAGGTCTTCCAGGGCAACGTCACCTCAATCGGCGCGTGCTTGGTGATGTGCGCGGCGAGCGCGAAGCCCACGGTCTCGGGCAGCGGTACGTCACGCTCCTTGCCGCCCTTGGGAGGCCCGAAGACGGGTCGCGTTCCACGAAGAAGCTTGACCTGGCGAACCACGTGAAGGGTGCCGCCAAGGAAGGCGAGGTCCTCCACGGACAACCCGAAGATCTCACCGTGCCGAAGCCCACAGCCAGCACAGACCGCGATCATCTCGCGCCAGGGATCCGGCAGCGCCTCGTGCAGATCCATCACACGATCCGCCGTCCATGGCTTGACCTTGCGAGGGTCCAACCGAGGCGCCCGTACCGAGCGAGCCCGGCAAGGGGGTGGGGCGCCGGCCGACCGCCGCCCCACCCCCAGGCCCACATCATCGAATCCCTGCCCGGCATGGAGCCCATCCCGGGTGCCGAGTTCATCGTTGCCGCAGGTGATCTGGCCGCCTTCGCCGACGCAGGTCACCTGGCCTCCGCGGCCGGCTTGGTGCCGGTTCCCCGGGACTTCAAACGCTACAGCCGACGCCTCCGCCGAGTCTTCAATCTGTCCGCCCAGACCAGCATCATCCGTGAGGGCCCCAACCGTGACCACTACTCGAAGAAGCGAGCCGAGGGCTGCAAGCACGTCCCAGCCGTCATCGCCCTCGCCCGCCGACGCGTCGATGTCCTGTGGGCCCTCTTACGCGACGGAAGGCCCTTCACCCTGCGCCCACCGGTCGCTCGAGCCGCTTAACTGGGCCAACGCGCCCCACCACTGGCGATAGTCTGCGGACCCATCCCGGAGAGGCGGGTCCAGTGAGCTTCGACGCAGAACGATCAGCGCGCATCGCAGCCATGCAGGAAACCGCCCGGCCCGTCTGGGAGGCGACCGGCGACACGGACGCACTCCAGCAGTTCCTCAAAGACAACGGATGCCACGGCGTGGAAGCCGTGTTCGTGACCATGGGCCTCTTGAACTGCGATCTTGCCGAGGCTCAGCGAGCCTTCTTCAACGCCCCATGCCGCGCTGCCGAACGCCGGTTCCACAACCACGTCCTGGACCTGCTCGAAGAGGCCGCCGACACCGACGCCTGACAGCACCGGCGACAAGCAGAGCCTCTTGACTCGGCCATTAAGACTCCACCAGCCTTAACCGACGGGATTATTCGCAGCCTTGTGCTTGATGGATCGCGCCGCCCGTTCCCAGGCATCAATTTTGGCAATAGCCTTGCGCATATTCCCGACCGAATTGTTGATTTTTCGCCCTGGACCACGAAGCTGCCGACTGAGCGATCCAAGCCCTTCTGCGGCAGTGCCGAATGTATTGAGTCCCTCCATCCCTTCACGAGAGGACTCCGCCATGCCAATCAACTGGTCCAGGAATCCATCCCACCCTTCAGGGAGCTCAGATGGGTCACCGTTCTGGATTACACCAAGCACGGAAAGCACGCCATCGTTGATGGAGGTCATGTTCGACGCGAAGTCAGCCGAGCTCTTTTCCAGCATCTCAACAGGCTCACTGATCTCAGATGCGTACTTCGAGATGAGCGCAAGACGAGCACTGTTCGATGCTCCAGATTGAGCCGCCCTCTCCAGCTCGGCACCCACCGACTCAGTCACAGCGCCGATCACTTCAATCGAGGAAGCGACCCCGTCCGCGTTGTCAGTCATCAACGCCAGTTGGTTCTCAATCTCGATCATATTATCCAAGAAACCGGGTTCATCGTCACTGCCATCGACTTCGATGGAGGGTTCAGGTAGAGGCAAGTCGATCTCAGCCTTACCCTCACCAGATTCTTGGAAAATCCTCGTCGCCGTCAGTACGTCTTGACCATCCAGCAACCCCGCTTGCAGAGCCCTCTCAAGCTGGTTTCGAGCATCGATCAACCCTCTGGGCGATCGAGAAAACTGAATAGTTCTGACTGTGTTGACGTCGAAGGGGAGCTGGCCAAACTCACCGATCTGAATCGTCAGCTTCCCCGTCGCATGCCGAAGCCCTAGTTCATACATGACGTTAGGATTTCCGCCGCTCACATCTGCGATCACCACATCGTCTTCAAAGAGATGCCGAAATACCTGTTCGGTGATTTCACCAGCGACGGCGATCTGATCCGCACGAACGGGATCGATCCCCACCTGCTGACACGCGGCTTGAATAACCTCTTCGAAGACCTGAAGAGAGTCCTCGTAACTTTGCCGCCCTGGGTCTCCGAGCGGCGCGAACTTATTGCCGATCGGACCTACTACGAAGCACCTAACCACTGCACACCACCTATTGCTCACGCTGCTTAACCCAGAGTTTCACGAACTCAATCAGTCGTTGCGCATGCTTGAAAACATCTTCAGCCTCTTTGTACCTACAACGGGCTGGAGAGTACTGAGCTTTCGATTTTAAGTTTAAGACTTTCTGCAAGTGTCTCGACACGGTAGTACCCGGCGTTCCACACTTGCGGAGCAGTGACAGGGCTCCATCATGGCTTTTACCCGCCGAATAGCGGCCAAGAACTTCCTGGCAAATAACATCACTACCGTTAATTGCAGCTGAGACGGCTAGGCTAACAGCGGCGTCGAAATACTCGCAGCTCAAAGCAGTGTCGGCAACAGTGAGAAACTCTTCGGCCTTCAGTAGCTTCGCGACACTGTCAGTCTGCACGCTGGAATCGTAGCGGCGCCCGGAGGCCCTTGGTGCAGAAAATGCCATACCGCCGAGGATCTCCATGGCAGCTTGAGTGCCACTGCGCCGCACACAAGAGCGCCCTCCCGGGCCGTCCTAGGGCCATGGAAGGGCGCTCGTTGGTGACCAACGCTGACAACTGGCGACGACTGCGCCGCAGTTCAGAGCGTTGATCCAGTAGACAGCCGCACGTCACGGCCGCCGGTGATCAGTTGTGGCTGTGCAGAACCTCGTTCAGGCCGCCCCAGACCGCGTTGTTCGGGCGGGCCTCGACCGTGCCCGTGACCGAGTTGCGGCGGAAGAGGATGTTCGAGGCGCCGGAGAGCTCGCGGGCCTTGACGATCTGTCCGTCGGGCATGGTCACCCGGGTGCCCGCGGTGACGTAGAGACCGGCCTCGACGACGCACTCGTCGCCGAGCGCGATGCCGACGCCCGCCTCGGCGCCGACCAGGCAGCGCTCGCCGATGACGATGCGGACGTTGCCGCCGCCGGAGAGGGTGCCCATCGTGGAGGCGCCGCCGCCGATGTCCGAGCCGTCGCCGACGACGACGCCGGCGGAGATGCGGCCCTCGACCATGGAGGTGCCCAGCGTGCCCGCGTTGAAGTTCACGAAGCCCTCGTGCATGACCGTGGTGCCCTCGGCGAGGTGCGCGCCGAGCCGTACGCGGTCGGCGTCGGCGATGCGGACGCCCTTCGGCGTGACGTAGTCCGTCATGCGCGGGAACTTGTCGACCGAGGTCACCGAGAGGTGCAGGCCCTCGGCGCGGGCGTTGAGCCGGACCTTCTCGACGTCGTCCACGGCGACCGGACCGAGCGAGGTCCAGGCGACGTTGGCGAGGAAGGCGAACTGGCCGTCGAGGTTCACGCCGTGCGGCTTGACCAGGCGGTGCGAGAGCAGGTGCAGGCGCAGGTAGACGTCGTGGGCGTCCAGCGGCTTGTCGTCCAGGGAACCGATGACCGTACGTACGGCGATGACCTCCACGCCACGGCGGGCGTCCGGGCCGATGGCCTTGGCCGCGCCGTCGCCGAGCAGCTCCACGGCGCGCTCGGCGGTCAGCCGCTCGCTGCCGGCGGGACCGGGCTCGGCGACGAGCTCGGGCGCGGGGAACCAGGTGTCGAGAACGGTGCCGTCGGCCGTGACGGTGGCGAGTCCTGCGGCGACGGCGCCGGTGGTGCGGGAAGCATTCGTGTCGGTCATGGGTGAAACCTAACCGGAGGTGCGCCGCACGAGCGAACCGGTCTCAGGGTCCGGGCTGCCCGCGGCGACGCCACCGGACCGCGACCCGCCGCGCCCCCGTCCGGCCGCGAGCACCACACACCCCGCCGCGCCCGCGAGCACCGCGCACACCGGCCAGAGCAGCCCCGGGGCCACGGTGTACAGCGCACCGCCCAGCGGCGCCGAGAGCACGACGCCGCTGACCGAGACGCCGGAGTACAGGCTCTGGAAGCGGCCCTGTACGTGCGCGGGCGCCTGGTCGGCGACGTACGCGGTGGCCGGTGTCTTGTAGAGGATCTCGCCCAGGGTGAGCAGCAGCATCATGGCCACGGCGGTGCCGAGCCCGGTGCCGACGGCGAGCACGGCGTAGCCCGCGCCGACGAGCACCAGACCGGCCCCGATGATCCGCAGCGGCGCGCGGCCGCGCAGGGCGAGGGCGGCGGGGAGTTCGAGGAGCAGGATGACGCCGCCGTTGATCGCGAGGAGCCAGCCGTAGACGCCGGTGTCCAGGCCGTGCCGGTCGAGGTCGACGGGGAGCGTCGCGTACTGCTGGCGGTAGACGAGGTCGGTGACCAGGATCGCGGCGAGCAGCACGAGGACGGTGGGGCGGCGGCGCAGTTCGGCGAAGACGCCGGGACCCGGCGCGGCGCTCTCGGCGCGGCCCGCCGCGACCGCTCCGTGCGCGGGAAGGACCCGCCAGGCGTACGCGGCGAAGACGAGCGTGCCGAGCCCGTCGACGACGAAGAGCCAGGTGTACGAGACGTGGGCGATGAGCAGCGCGCCCAGCGGGGGCCCGACGGTGAAGCCCGCGTTGCCCGCGAACCGCATCACGGCGAAGGCCTGGCGGCGCCCGCCCTCGGGCACGGTGACGGCGACGAGGGCGCCGTTGGCGGCGCGCACGCAGCCCCCGGCGTACTGGCTGAGCGGCGGCACGACGTAGAGCAGCGCGAGAGGCAGGACGGGCAGCGTGAGCACGCCCACGCCGCCGACCAGCGAGCCGATCAGGAGCACCCGTCGATGTCCGAACTTGTCGCCGAACCAGCCGCCGGTGAAGTTGCCCGCGACCATGCCCACCCCGCCGATGCCGCTGATCAGCCCGGCCTGGGCGACGGAGAGGCCGCGCCCGTGGGTCAGATAGACGAAGAAGTAGACGAAGGTGAAGGCGACGACCATGTTGAAGAACTGACCGGCGGCGAGCAGCCACACGGTCCTCGGTACCGCGCGCAGACCACGCACCACGCCCCCCGCAGATGAGTGAGTTCCTTTTGGGAACGGACTATGTCAGCATGAGCGTCATGGCGCAACGGACCCGACTCGACGACGACCACTGCGCCATCGCGCAGGCCCTGGACGTCGTCGGCGACTGGTGGACCCTGCTGATCGTGCGCGACACGGCGCGCGGGGTGCACCGCTTCGACGAGCTCCAGCGTGAACTGGGCGTGTCCCGCAAGGTGTTGACCGAGCGGCTGCACCTCCTGGTGGACGCGGAGGTACTGACGCGCGTGCCCTACCAGGACCGGCCGGTACGCCACGAGTACCGCCTGACACCGCGCGGCCGCGCGCTGCTGCCCGTCCTGGTCGCCCTCCAGGACTGGGGCGACACGTGGGTGGCGGGAGAGGGAGAGACGATGGCGACCGCGGCGGAGGCGTCCCTGGAGGCCCGGCGCGTGCACGAACTGCTCGGCACGCGCCTGCCGGAGCTCCAACTCATCGACGATCAAGGGCAGTTGCGCGATCCGGTGGCCGAGGACACCCCGTACACCGTCCTGTACTGCTTCCCCGGCGCGTACGCCCGCCAGGACGCCTACCCGCCCGGCTGGGCCGGGATCCCCGGCGCGCGCGGCTGCACCCTGGAGTCCTGCACCTACCGCGACCAGCTCGCGGAGTTCGCCGCGGCGGGCGCGGCCGTGCACGGCGTCTCGTCGCAACGCCCGGACGAGCAGCGGGCGTTCGCGGAGAAGGAGGGCCTGCGCTTCCCGCTCCTGTCGGACGCGGACCTGACCCTGACGGCGGCGCTGCGCCTGCCGACGTTCCGCGCGGCGGGCGTGACCCGGATGAAGCGGCTGACCCTGATCGTGGACCGCGCCCGGGTGGTCCGGGACGTGCAGTACCCGGTCACGGACGTCACGGCGAGCGTCGAAGCGGCCCTGGAGACGGTCAACTCCCTGGCACGAGAAGCCGGTTGAGGACGTCGCGGGTGTACGCCTCGTCGTAGTCGCCGCCCGTGAGCAGCACCTGGAGGCTGATGCCGTCCATCAGGGCGACGAGGGCGCAGGCGGTGACCGGATCGGTGCGCCGCGAGATGACGACGGAGAGCCCCTCGCACCACTCGGCCGCCACCGGGCGCAGCGCGGGCCTGCGCAGGGCGGCGAGATAGAGCTCGTACTCCAGCTCGACCCCGGCCCGCTCCCCCGCGAACCACTCGCCGAGGACCCGGGCGAGTGCCTCCGCGAGATCGGCCTCCGGGTCCTCGAACACGCCGCTCGACGCGAGCACCTTCGCGAAGCCCTCGTTCGACTGCCGCAGCGCCGCGACCATCAGCTCGTCGAGCGTCTTGAAGTGGTACGTCGTGGAGCCCAGCGGCACGTCCGCCGCGGCGGCGACCGAGCGGTGGCTGAGCCCGGCGATGCCCTTGTCCCCGACCACGCGGATCGCCGCGTCGATGATCCGCTGACGGCGCTCGGGATCGTAGCGACGGCCCATCAGTGCGCCCCGCCCAGATTGAGCACGACGACACCCGCGATCACGAGCGCGATGCCCGCGACCTTGACGAGATTGGCGGCCTCCCCCAGGAAGAGCATGCCGATCGCGGCGACGGCGGCGGTGCCGATACCCGCCCAGATCGCGTAGGCGGTGCCCACGGAGAGGGTCTTGAGGGTCTGCGCGAGCAGCGTGAAGGCGAGCAGATAGCCCGCGACCGTGATCAGCGAGGGCCACAGCCTGCTGAACCCCTCACTGTACTTCATGGCGGTCGTCCCGGCCACCTCCGCCGCGATGGCGCCGGCCAGCAGTGCGTATCCCATGCGTACGAGTGTACATATCGATGTGTACGGGCGTACGCAAAAACGGGATTCCGTACCGGTTAGGGTGACGCGATCACTGTGGGGGGCCGCAGGGGCGCACGCGACGCGGGAGCACGAGGAACATGCCGGACATACCTGAGCAGGGACAGCCGGGACAGCCCGGACCGTACGGAGACCCGCACGGCTGGGGGCCGCACGGCTGGGGCCCGCCCGGCTGGGGACCGCACGGCTGGGCACCGCCGCCCCCGCCCCCGAAGCCCGGCGTCATCCCCCTCGCCCCGCTCGGCGCCGACCACGTCCTGGGCGGCGCGTTCGCCACGATGCGGCGCTACGCCAAGCCGCTGTTCGGCACCGCGGCCGCGGCGTACGGCCTGCTGACCGTGGTCATGACGGGCGCGCTGCTCGCCGCGTACGCCGCCACCCGCGAGGACTCCCGGGCCATGTACGAGCCGGGCGCCACCTTCTCCTGGGAGCACGGGCGACCGCTCCTCATGGCCTTCGGCGCGGTCTGGGCGCTGGTCCTGCTCGCGAGCCTGGCCGTCAACTCCTTCATCCAGGCCGCCTGCGCCGCCACCCTGCACGAGGCGGTACTCGGCCGCCCCACCACGTTCCGCGCGATCTGGCGCAGGGCCTGGTCACGCACGCCGACCGTGGCGGCGGTGACGGTGCCGCTCGCCGTGATCCTGCTGCTGCCGGTCGCCGCGTTCGCGCTGCTCCTCGTCGCCTTCTTCGTCACCCTCCTGACCGACTCGGCGGCCCCCTTCGGCCTGATCTTCCTGCTCTGCCTCCTGGTGCTCCCGCTGGCGGCCTGGCTCTACGTCCTGTTCGCCTTCGCCCCGGCCGCCGCGGTCCTGGAGTCGGCGGGCCCGCTGACGGCGCTGCGCCGCTCCGCCCACCTGGTGCGCGGCGCCTGGTGGCGCACGTTCGGCATCTCGCTGCTCGCCGGGATCATCGTGCTGATCGTGTCCCTGGCGTTCCGCCTGCCCCTGCAGTTCGCCGCGCCCGAACCGCCCGCGGTGCACCCGGACAGCGACACCTCGGAGGTCCTCTTCAGCCAACTCCGCTCGCAGTTCGGCCTCTACGCCCTGCTCGGCATGATCGGCACCCTGCTCACCCAACTTCTCGCCACTGTCTTCCTGCCCCTGGTGACGGCCCTGCTCTACATCGACCGCCGCATCCGCGGGGAGGGCCTGGCCCGGACACTGGCCGAGGCGTCCCGGCCCTGAACGCACCGAAGCCCCCCGGAGGTCATCCGGGGGGCTTCGAAGTCGGGGAACCTCAGACGTTGAACCCGAGCGCCCGAAGCTGCTCGCGCCCGTCGTCCGTGATCTTGTCCGGGCCCCACGGCGGCATCCAGACCCAGTTGATCCGGAGCTCGTTGACGATGCCGTCCGTGGCGGACTTCGCCTGGTCCTCGATGACGTCGGTCAGCGGGCAGGCCGCGGACGTCAGCGTCATGTCGATCGTGGCGATGTTGGCGTCGTCGACGTGGATGCCGTAGATCAGGCCGAGGTTGACGACGTCGATGCCCAGCTCGGGGTCGACGACGTCGTACAGCGCCTCGCGGACCTCTTCCTCGGAAGCCGGCTTCGTGGTCAGGGTCTCGTTCTCGCTCATGCGGTCTTCCTCTCAGCGACGTCGGCGGCGCCGGCGGCGTCGGTGCCGAGCGCCTGGGCCGTCGCGTCCTTCCACGCCATCCAGCTCAGCAGTGCGCACTTCACCCGCGCCGGGTACTTGGAGACCCCGGCGAACGCGACGGCGTCCTCCAGGACCTCCTCCATCGCGTCGTCCGGCTCCAGCTTGCCCTTGGACTGCATCAGTTCCAGGAACACGCCCTGGATCTTCTGCGCCTCGGCGAGCTCCTTGCCGACCAGGAGGTCGTTCAGGACGGACGCGCTGGCCTGGCTGATGGAGCAGCCCTGGCCCTCGTACGACACGTCGGCGATGGTCGACCCGTCGTACTTCACGCGCAGCGTGATCTCGTCGCCGCACGTCGGGTTGACGTGGTGCACCTCGGCGTCGCCATCGCGCAGACCACGCCCGTGCGGGTGCTTGTAGTGGTCCAGGATGACTTCCTGGTACATCGAATCCAGCTTCACGTTCCCAGCCAGCCCCTCAGCCGAAGAAGTTCCGTACGTGCTCCAGGCCGTCGACGAGCGCGTCGATCTCGCCGGGCGTGGAGTACAGATAGAACGACGCTCGCGTGGTCGCAGGAATTCCGTAGCGGAGGCAGACAGGGCGAGCGCAGTGGTGACCCACGCGGACCGCGATGCCTTCCTCGTCCAGGACCTGGCCCACGTCGTGCGGGTGGATGTCGCCGAGCGTGAAGGAGATCGCGGCGCCGCGGTCCTCCGCCGTCGACGGACCGATGATCTTCAGGTCCGGGACTTCGAGGAGCCGCTTGACCGCGTACTCGGTGATCGCGTGCTCATGAGCGGCGATCTTGTCCATGCCGATCGCGGTCAGGTAGTCCACGGCCGCGCCCAGGCCCACGGCCTGGGAGACCGGGGGCGTACCCGCCTCGAACTTGTGCGGCGCGGGAGCGTACGTCGAGGAGTGCATCGACACGGTCTCGATCATCTCGCCGCCGCCGAGGAACGGGGGGAGGTCCTCCAGGAGCTCCTGCCGTCCCCACAGCACGCCGATGCCCGTCGGGCCGAGCATCTTGTGGCCGGTGAAGGCCACGAAGTCGGCCTGCAGCGCCTGCACGTCCAGCGGCATGTGCGGGGCGGCCTGCGAGGCGTCGACGAGGACGAGGGCGCCGACCTCCTGGGCGCGGCGCACGATGGCCTCGACCGGGTTGTGCGTGCCCAGGATGTTCGACACGAGCACGAAGGAGACGATCTTCGTCTTCTCCGTGATGATCTCGTCGATGTTGGAGAGGTCGAGCCGGCCGTCGTCGGTCAGGCCGAACCACTTCAGCTTCGCGCCGGTGCGCTGCGAGAGCAGCTGCCACGGAACGATGTTGGAGTGGTGCTCCATCTCCGTGATGACGATCTCGGTCTCGTGGTCCACGCGGTAGGGCTCATCGGCCCAACCGAGCATGTTGGCCACGAGGTTGAGCGACTCCGAGGCGTTCTTGGTGAAGATCACCTCGTCGCGGCTGGGCGCGTTGATGAACTCCGCGACCTTGTCGCGGGCGCCCTCGTACAGCGCCGTGGCCTCCTCGGCGAGGACGTGCACGCCGCGGTGAACGTTGGCGTTGTGCTGCTCGTAGTACTCGTTCAGTACGTCGAGGACCTGGCGCGGCGTCTGGGAGGTCGCCGCGTTGTCCAGGTACACGAGCTTCTTGCCGTCGTGGATCGTGCGATCCAGGATCGGGAAGTCCTTGCGGATCGCCTCGGTGTCGAGGAGGCCCGGCAGCTGTGTCACGAAGATGCGCCGCCCTTCGTGTAGGCCTCGTAGCCCTCGGCCTCGAGCTTGTCGGCGAGCTCGGCGCCGCCGGACTCGGCGATGCGGCCGTTGGCGAAGACGTGCACGAAGTCGGGCTTGATGTAGCGCAGGATGCGCGTGTAGTGCGTGATGAGGAGCGTGCCGACCTCACCGGTCTCGCGGACGCGGTTGACGCCGTCCGAGACCTGGCGCAGGGCGTCGACGTCCAGACCGGAGTCCGTCTCGTCGAGGATCGCGATCTTCGGCTTGAGGAGCTCCATCTGGAGGATCTCGTGGCGCTTCTTCTCACCGCCGGAGAAGCCCTCGTTCACGTTGCGCTCGGCGAAGGCCGGGTCCATCTGGAGCTGCTCCATCGCACCCTTGACCTCCTTCACCCAGGTACGCAGCTTGGGCGCCTCGCCGCGGATCGCCGTCGCCGACGTGCGCAGGAAGTTGGAGACCGAGACACCGGGGACCTCGACCGGGTACTGCATGGCGAGGAACATGCCGGCGCGGGCACGCTCGTCGACGGACATCTCCAGGACGTCCTCGCCGTCGAGGGTCACGGTGCCCTGCGTGATCGTGTACTTGGGGTGACCCGCGATGGAGTAGGCGAGCGTCGACTTGCCGGAGCCGTTGGGGCCCATGATGGCGTGGGTCTCGCCCTGCTTCACGGTCAGGTCGACGCCCTTGAGGATCTCCTTCGTGGCGTTGTCGGCCTCGACGGTGACGTGCAGGTCCTTGATTTCAAGCGTTGCCATGGGTGCCTCAGGACTCCTGGGAAAGGGAGGCGTGTACGTCAACGAGTACATCGCCCCCTTCGATCTTTACGGGGTATACGGGGACGGGGCGCGTCGCGGGAAGACCGGACGGCTTGCCGGTGCGGAGGTCGAACGCGGAGCCGTGCAGCCAGCACTCGATCTGGCAGTCCTCCACCTCGCCCTCGGAGAGCGAGACGTTCGCGTGCGAGCAGATGTCGTTGATCGCGAACACCTCGCCCTCGGTGTGGACGACCGAGACCGGCGTACCGTCGAGTTCCACCCGCTTGGGGGTGTCCTCCGACAGCTCGCTCAGGCCGCAGGCGCGTACGAAGGTCATGCGACCGTCGCCTCCAGCTCCTCTTCGATCTTCGCGATGAGGCGCTCCTCGACGTCCGGCAGGCCGATCTGCTGGACCAGCTCGGCGAAGAAGCCGCGGACGACCAGGCGGCGCGCCTCGTCCTCCGGGATGCCGCGGGACTGCAGGTAGAAGAGCTGCTCGTCGTCGAAGCGGCCGGTCGCCGAGGCGTGGCCCGCGCCGACGATCTCGCCGGTCTCGATCTCGAGGTTGGGCACCGAGTCGACCCGGGCGCCGTCGGTCAGAACCAGGTTGCGGTTCATCTCGTAGGTGTCCGTGCCCTCGGCCGCGGCCTCGATGAGGACGTCGCCGATCCACACCGCGTGCGCGTCGTCGCCCTGGAGCGCGCCCTTGTAGACGACGTTCGACTTGCAGTGCGGGGTGTTGTGGTCGACCAGGAGGCGGTGCTCCTGGTGCTGGCCCGCGTCCGTGACGTAGAGGCCGAAGAGCTCGGCCTCGCCGCCGGTGCCCGCGTAGTTGACGCGCGGGTGCAGGCGGACCAGGTCGCCGCCGAAGGTGACGACGACGGACTTGAAGGTGGCGTCACGGCCGACCAGCGCGTTGTGCTGGGCGATGTGCACCGCCTTGTCGTCCCAGTCCTGGACGGAGACGACGGTGAGCTTGGCGCCGTCGCCGACGATGAAGTCGACGTTGGCGGCGAGCACGGCGTCACCGGTGTGGTCGATGACGACCAGGGCCTCGGCGAACGCGCCCAGCTCGATCACCTGGTGCGCGAAGGCGGTGCCGCCCTCGCCGTGCACGGCGATCCGGATCGGCTCGGTGAGCACCGTCTCCTTGGGGACGGACACGACCGAGGCCTTCTCGAAGGACGAGTACGCCTGGGCGGCGACGCGGTCGACGGGCTTGCCCGCCTTGCCCACGCGCGCGTCGTCCCGGCCGACGGTCTCCTGGGTGACGCCCTCGGGGGCGCTCACCTCGACGCGGATGCCGCCGTCGGCCACCGCGGTGCCGTCGTGCAGGCCCCGCAGGCGCTCCAGCGGCGTGAACCGCCACTCCTCCTCGCGGCCGTGCGGCACCGGGAAGTCCGCCACGTCGAAGGACGGGGGCGCGCTCATGCGGGTCGCGACGGTGGACTCGGCGGCCACCGCGATCGATCCTGCGGTGGTGCTTCCCACCGGGATGTTCTGAGCCTCAGCCATGGCTGTCGTCGTGCTCTCTCTCTGCGTAAAGAAGTCAGTAGCTGCGAGGGCCCGGCCGGCGCGCGGCCGGCCGGTACCGGCCGGTGTTAACCGACCGAACCCTCCATCTGCAGCTCGATCAGCCGGTTCAGCTCCAGGGCGTACTCCATGGGCAGCTCCTTGGCGATCGGCTCGACGAAGCCGCGCACGATCATCGCCATGGCCTCGAACTCCGTCAGACCGCGGCTCATCAGGTAGAAGAGCTGGTCGTCGGAGACCTTGGAGACGGTGGCCTCGTGCCCCATGGAGACGTCGTCCTCGCGGACGTCGACGTAGGGGTAGGTGTCCGAGCGCGAGATCGTGTCGACGAGCAGCGCGTCGCAGAGCACGTTCGACTTCGAACCGGGGGCACCCTCACCGATCTCGACGAGACCGCGGTACGACGTACGACCGCCGCCGCGCGCCACCGACTTGGAGACGATGTTGGAGGACGTGTTCGGCGCCATGTGGACCATCTTGGAGCCGGCGTCCTGGTGCTGGCCCTCGCCCGCGAAGGCGATGGAGAGCGTCTCGCCCTTGGCGTGCTCGCCCATCAGGTAGACGGCCGGGTACTTCATGGTGACCTTGGAACCGATGTTGCCGTCGATCCACTCCATGGTCGCGCCCTCGTACGCCACGGCGCGCTTGGTGACCAGGTTGTAGACGTTGTTCGACCAGTTCTGGATCGTCGTGTAGCGGCAGCGGCCGCCCTTCTTCACGATGATCTCGACGACCGCGGAGTGCAGGGAGTCCGACTTGTAGATCGGCGCCGTGCAGCCCTCGACGTAGTGAACGTACGCGTCCTCGTCGACGATGATCAGCGTGCGCTCGAACTGGCCCATGTTCTCCGTGTTGATGCGGAAGTAGGCCTGGAGCGGGATCTCGACGTGCACGCCCTTGGGGACGTAGATGAACGAGCCGCCGGACCACACGGCGGAGTTCAGCGACGCGAACTTGTTGTCACCGACGGGGATGACGGTCCCGAAGTACTCCTTGAAGAGCTCCGGGTGCTCCTTCAGCGCCGTGTCGGTGTCCAGGAAGATGACGCCCTGCTCCTCCAGGTCCTCGCGGATCTGGTGGTAGACGACCTCGGACTCGTACTGGGCCGCGACACCGGCGACGAGGCGCTGCTTCTCCGCCTCGGGGATGCCGAGCTTGTCGTACGTGTTCTTGATGTCCTCGGGCAGGTCCTCCCAGGACTCCGCCTGCTTCTCCGTGGAGCGCACGAAGTACTTGATGTTGTCGAAGTCGATGCCGGAGAGGTCCGAGCCCCAGTTCGGCATGGGCTTCTTGTCGAAGAGGCGCAGGCCCTTGAGGCGGAGCTTGGTCATCCACTCCGGCTCGGACTTCTTGGCGGAGATGTCCCGGACGACGTCCTCGTTGATGCCGCGCTTGGCAGAGGCACCAGCCGCGTCGGAGTCGGCCCAGCCGTATTCGTACGTGCCCAGGCCCTCGAGCTCGGGGTGGGCAGTCTCCTCGATAGGGAGAGTCATGCGGGGTTCCTCCCGGCGGTGCTTGCTGATGGTGAATCGGTGGTCTGTGTGGTGCTGCGGGGGATGAAGGTCGTGCAGACGCCGTCGCCGTGGGCGATCGTGGCGAGCCGCTGGACATGCGTACCGAGCAGCGTGGAGAACATTTCCGTCTCCGCCTCGCACAGCTGCGGGAACTGCTCGGCCACGTGGGCGACCGGGCAGTGGTGCTGGCAGAGCTGCTCGCCGACCGGCGCGCTGCGCGCCGTAGCAGCGTACCCGTCGGCGGTCAATGCCTTCGCCAGAGCCTCGGTACGCCGCTCCGCGGGTGCCGCGTCGACGGCCTTCTTGTACGTCTCCGCCTGGGCGGCGATGCGCGCCTTGGCGAACGCGACGACCGCGTCCTCGCCGTGGTGCTCGGTGATCCACCGGAGCGCGTCCGCGGCCAGCTTGTCGTAGGACTGGTCGAAGGCGTCGCGCCCGCAGTCGGTCAGGGCGAAGACCTTGGCGGGCCTGCCCCGCGTCCGGGCGCCGTAGACCCGCTGCTCACGGGGTTCGACGACGTTCTCATGGGCGAGTGCGTCGAGGTGCCTGCGGACGGCGGCCTGGGTGAGGCCGAGCCGCTTGGCGAGGTCGGCCACGGTGGACGGGCCGTGGTCCAGGATGGACCGCGCGACCCGGTTGCGCGTCGAGTGGTCCGAGCGCATCCCGGTCGCGAGTTCCTCCTGGGGAGCCTCGCCAACGTTTTTCACAACGCCATTGTTGCGTAATTCCTCAGAGCCTGACAACCCGCGCCCGGATCACCGGCTGGTGCGCTGCATCACTTAGGCATACCTAAGCTGACCTGCGGAAACGATCACTGATCGATCAAACCGGTGGCGCGGGCGAGGCCGGTCGGGAAGACTCTCCGACCATGGCGACACCCCCTCCCACCGGCCCTTTGTGCACCCGTGAGTCGATCGCGGACGAGCTTCTGAGGCTCGGTGTGCGCCCCGGCGAGACCCTCCTCGCGCACACCTCGCTCAGCTCGCTCGGCTGGGTCAGCGGCGGTGTGGTCGCCCTCGTCCAGGCGCTCCTCGACGCGCTCGGCCCCGACGGCACGCTGGTCGTCCCGACGCAGACGGGGGACAACTCCGAGCCTTCGGTGTGGCAGAACCCGCCGGTGCCCGAGAGCTGGTGGCCCGTGCTGCGCGCGTCGATGCCCGCGTACGACCCACTGACCTCGCCCTCCTTCAACGTCGGCGTCGTTCCCGAGGCCGTGCGCACCTGGCCGGGCGCGCTGCGCAGCACGCATCCGCAGGCCTCGTTCGCCGCGCTCGGCCCCGCCGCCGCGCACCTCACCACGGGGCACGCCCGCGACTGCAGCCTCGGCGAGCGCAGCCCGCTGGGCCGTCTGGAGCAGGCGGGCGCCCGCGTCCTGCTGCTCGGCGCGGGCTACGGCTCGTGCACCGCGTTCCATCTGGCCCAGTACCGGATCCCCGGCCCCGAGTCCGAGAACTCCTTCGCGGTCATGACGTCCCAGGGCCGCCGGTGGACGACCGTGCGGGAGCCGTCGCTCGACAGCAGCCGCTTCGAGGAACTCGGCGCGGCCTTCGAGCGCGACACCGAGGTCGTACGGGGCAGCGTGGGCGCCGCCGAGTCGCGGCTGTTCCCGCTGGCGGACGCCGTCGCGTACGCCGAGCGGTGGCTGGCGTCACCCGCCTAGAGGTCCTCTTCACGCTCAGGGCGCCCCATGAACCAGTACGACCCGGCCACCAGGAGACCGCCCCCGACCACATTGCCCGGCACCGTGAACAGCAGGTTCCTGCCCAGGTCGGCGAAGTCCGCGCCGCCGTCCAGGATCGCGAGGGCGAACAGGGCCATGTTCGCCACGCAGTGCTCGAAGCCGACGGCGACGAAGACGAGGACCGGGATCCACAGCACGAAGATCTTCGCGCCGTCCCCCTTGGCCCGGTAGAACATCCAGATCGCCAGGCAGACCAGGAAGTTGCAGAGCACGGCGCGCCAGAACAGCTGTCCGCCGGCCAGTTCCTCCTTGCTCCGGACCATCTCGGCGAGCATCGCGCGCGCCGAGGGCGTCGAGGCGACGCCGGACGCGTGCACCATCGCGCCGAAGAGGAACGCCCCGACGAAGTTCCCCGCCAGCGAGAGCCCCCAGCTGCCGACCAGGTCCCGCGCCCCGGTCCGCCCGGTCAGCGCGCCGATCAGCATCACCATCACATTGCTGGTGAACAGCTGCGCGCCCGCGAACATCACGATCGTCAGCGCGATCGGGAAGACCGCTCCTTCGAGGAGTTTCACCGCCGCAGAGCCCGCCGCCACGAACGGCGACACCGCCACCAGGAGCAGCACCTCGCCGACCCCGATGTAGGCGCCCGCGAGGACGGCCGAGACGAAGTAGCGCGGGGTGCGTCTGAGGTCGTGCGCCTTGTGGGCCGCCTGCTCAGAGGTCTCCTCGACGTTCTCCGCGATGCTGGTCACGTATCGACGCTAGGCCCCGTTTCCTCCTCGTACGGCCGGAAAAGGTCACCAGGAAGAGGACCGGCGCCCCGCCCGCCCGGGACCTCGGACCCGTCCCTAGACTTGCTCACCATGCGAAGCGAGCCCGTCGTCCAGATCGGGAATCTGGTCAAGCGGTACGGAACCAAGACCGCGGTCGACGGTCTCGACCTGAGCGCCGGGGCGGGCATCACCGCCGTCCTCGGCCCCAACGGCGCGGGCAAGACCACCACGATCGAGACCTGCGAGGGCTACCGGAAGCCGGACTCCGGCACCGTCCGCGTCCTCGGCCTCGACCCGGTCCGCGAGGCCGCCGCGCTGCGGCCCAGGATCGGCGTGATGCTCCAGTCCGGCGGCGTCTACTCCGGCGCCCGCGCCGACGAGATGCTGCGCCACGTCGCCAAGCTCCACGCCGACCCGCTGGACGTGGGCGACCTCATCGAGCGGCTCGGCCTCGGCAGCTGCGGGCGCACCACCTACCGGCGTCTGTCCGGCGGCCAGCAGCAGCGCCTCGCGCTAGCCATGGCCGTGGTCGGCAGGCCCGAGCTCGTCTTCCTCGACGAGCCGACGGCGGGCCTCGACCCGCAGGCGCGCCGGGCCACCTGGGACCTGGTGCGCGACCTGCGCCGCGACGGCGTCGCCGTCATCCTCACCACGCACCACATGGACGAGGCCGAGGAGCTCTCCGACGACGTCGCGATCATCGACGCGGGCAAGGTCATCGCCCAGGGCAGCCCCGACGAGCTGTGCCGGGGCGGCGCCGAGAACACCCTGCGCTTCACCGGGCGCCCCGGCCTGGACGTCGGCTCGCTCCTGAAGGCGCTGCCGCCGGACTCGGCCGCGGCCGAGCTGACCCCCGGCTCGTACCGCGTGAGCGGCACGGTGGACCCGCAGCTGCTCGCCACGGTCACCTCGTGGTGCGCCCAGCACGGGGTCATGCCGGACCGGATCTCGGTCGAACGCCACACCCTGGAAGACGTCTTCCTGGAGCTCACGGGTAAGGAGCTGCGCGGATGAGCGCCGCCGGTACGTACACGCCGAAGCCGGGCGCCGCCCCGCTGCCCCGCATGATCGCCGCGCAGGCGGTCCTCGAGACGAAGATGCTGCTGCGCAACGGCGAGCAGCTGCTGCTCACGGTCGTGATCCCGGCCCTGCTGCTCGTGCTTTTCAGCGCGGTCGACATCGTCGACACCGGCACGGGCGAGGCCGTGGACTTCCTCGCGCCCGGCATCCTCGCGCTCGCCGTGATGTCGACGGCGTTCACCGGCCAGGCCATCGCGACGGGCTTCGAACGCCGGTACGGCGTGCTCAAGCGGCTCGGCGCCTCCCCGCTGCCCCGCTGGGGCCTGATGGCGGCCAAGACCCTGTCCGTCCTGGTCACCGAGGTGCTGCAGATCGTGCTGCTCACGGTGATCGCCTTCGCGCTCGGCTGGTCGCCGCACGGCAACCCCTTCGCCGTCCTGCTGCTCCTGGTGCTCGGCACGGCGGCCTTCTCCGGGCTCGGCCTGCTGATGGCGGGCACGCTCAAGGCGGAGGCGACCCTCGCGGCGGCGAACCTGGTCTTCCTGCTGCTCCTGATGGGCGGCGGCGTGATCGTCCCGCTCGACAAGTTCCCCGACGCGGCCCAGTCGGTCCTCGGCCTGCTCCCCATCTCGGCGCTCTCCGACGGGCTGCGGGACGTGCTCCAGCACGGCGCGGGCATGCCGTGGGGGAACCTCGGGATCCTCGCGGTCTGGGCGGTGCTCGGGCTCGGCGCGGCGGCGCGGTTCTTCCGCTGGGAGTGAGGCGCGGGGAGTGACCGGGCCGCGGAGCGGGGAGTGACCCGGCCGCAGAGCGGGCACTCCCGTTCCGTGGCCGATACCCCGGAATTACCCGGACCCACGTCCGACGCCCCGGCACCGCCGCGGGCCCGCGCCCTGCAGCCGCTGCTGCACGACGTGGTGATCTGCGTCGCGGCGCCCGCGTTCACCGCGTCGCCCCGTGACGGTCAGCTCCGCGGCGCGCGGGCCGACGGCTTCTACGACCACGACCGGCGGCTCCTGCACACCCTGCTCCTGCGGATCGACCGGCGCGAGCCCGAGCCGGTGGGCGTCCAGCCGCTGGGGCCCGACCGGGTGCGCTTCACCGCCGTGCACCGCTACCACGGCGACCGCACGGACGACCCGACGGTGATCGTCGAGCGCGAGCGCACCGCGGGCGCGGGCGAGACCGTGCTGCTCCGCAACGTCGGCACCGTCGCCCGCACGCTGCACGTCGCGCTCTCCGCCGCCACGGACCTCGCCGACATCGCCGACGTGAAGCGCGGCCTGACCGGACGGGCCGTCGCCCCGGCCATCACGCGCGCCGGGGGCGCCGCGTTCGCCTGGCACTCCCCCACCGGCCACGCCCGGGTGCACGCCGTGGGCTGCCCCGAGCAGCCCGAGACCGCCGCGGGCCCCAAGGGCGGCACCTTCACCTGGCCGCTGGTCGAGCTCCCGCCGGGCGGCTCCTGGCTGATCCGGCTCACCGTCACCGGCCGCGCGGTGCCCGACCCGCCGGGCCACCCGGCCGCCGCCCGCCCGCAGGTGCCCTGGTCGGAGCCGGTGGTCCGCGGCGACCGGCGCCTCATCGGCCTGGTCCGCCAGGGACTCGCCGACCTGCGGGCGCTGCGGCTCGCCGACGGCTCGGGCGGGCACGGCAGGCCGGGCGGACCCGGCGGGCACGGCACGGACGGTTCCGACGACCAGTTCATCGCCGCGGGCTGCCCCTGGTACCTGACCCTCTTCGGCCGTGACTCCATCTGGTCGGCCCGCATGCTGCTGCCGCTCGGCACCGAGCTGGCCCGCGGCACCCTGTGGACCCTGGCCCGCCGCCAGGGCACGGTCGACGACGCGTCCCGCGAGGAGGCGCCGGGGCGGATCCTGCACGAGCTGCGGCCCGCCGAGTCCCGGCACGGCCACGGCCTGCGCCTGCCCGCCCGCTACTACGGCTCCGTGGACGCCACGCCGCTCTTCGTCTCGCTGCTCGTCGACGCCTGGCGCTGGGGCCTGCCCGACGCGGACGTCGACGCCCTGCTGCCGTACGCGGAGCGCGCGATGGCGTGGATCGTCAGGACCGCGGACGACGACGAGGACGGGCTGCTGCGCTACTACCCGCGCCCCGGCGGCCTGGTCCACCAGTCCTGGAAGGACTCGGCCGACGCGGTGCGCGACGCCGCGGGCCGCCGCATCGAGCCGCCGCTCGCGCTGTGCGAGGTGCAGGGCTACGCGTACGAGGCGGCGACCGGCCTCGCCGAACTGCTCGCCTCCCGCAAGGAGACCCACCAGGCGCGGACGCTGCGGGACTGGGCGGCGCGGCTGCGCGCGCGTTTCGCCGACGCCTTCTGGATCCAGCAGGGCCGGGGCCCCGCCGCGCGCTACGTGGCCATCGCGGTCGGCCGCGACCGCGACCCGGTCACCGGACCCGCCTCCAACATGGGCCAGCTGCTCGGCACCGGCATCCTCGACGGGGCGGGCTGCGCCGACGTCGCCGCCTGGCTCGCCTCGCCCGAGCTGAACTCCGGCTGGGGGCTGCGCAGCAGGTCGGCGGCGGTGCCCGGCTTCAACCCGCTGAGCTATCACGGCGGTTCGGTGTGGACCCACGACACCGCGATCGCCGTGCAGGGCCTGTGCACGTCGGGCCGGCACGCCGAGGCCGCCGCGCTCGCCGACGGGCTGCTCGACGCCGCGGTCCACTTCTCGTACCGGATGCCCGAGCTGTACGGCGGCGACGCCCGCACCGACGTCTCACCGGCGCCGCTCGCCTATCCGGCCGCCTGCCGGCCGCAGGGCTGGTCCGCGGCATCCGGTGTCGCGGTGCTCGGCGCGCTCCTCGGCCTGCGCCCCGACGCCCCGCGCCGCGCGCTCGGACTGCGCCCGCCGCACCCCGGCCTGCTCGGACCGCTCGCGGTCTCGGGTCTGCGCCTGGCGGGCGCGGACCTCTCGGTGCGGATCGACCGCACCGGGCGTACGACGGTGACCGGGCTGCCGGACGGCTGGCGGGTGGACACCGGTGGGGGCGCCGGCGCGGGGAACGGGTCGGGCGCCGGTTCAGACACCGGCGCGGACGCCGGTCACGGCCCCCGCGGCTGACGCTCCGTCCGCTCCCGGGACCCCGAGGAGTTCGCGGTAGGCGTCCTCCATGCGCCGCAGGTAGATCTTGCGCAGATCGAAGTGCCCGGTGACGTGGGCCCGGCCGCTCAGGCCCATCCGGCGGGCCGTCGCCCGGTCCTCCAGGAGTTCGGCGAGGCGCGCGGCGAGCTGTTCCTCGTCCTGCCGCGGGACCAGGTAGCCGGTCACCCCGTCGTTGTCGACGCCCTCGTCGAGACCGCCCATACGGGTCACCACGACGGGCCGCGCCGCGCACATGGCCTCCAGCGGGGCCAGCCCCATCGGCTCGTCGAAAAGCGAGGGATAGACGACGACGGTGGACGCGGCGTAGAGATCAGGCATTTGATCGACACCCTTGTCCTCCGCGAATTCCACGTAGGAGGTCAGCTCCCGCTTTTCGATCTCCTTTTCGACGTGTTCCCGGAATCCGATCTTCTCGCCGTGGAAATCGACCGTCTGGCGGGTGTCCGTAAGCAGCAGCCGTGGTCTGAATACGCACATCCGGCGGCGGACGATCAGGTCGAGCGCGCGGACCGCGAGCAGGGCCCCCTTGTCGGGGATCAGCCGCGCGGGCAGCAGCACCGTGCCCGGCTGCGGCTCGGCGTCGAGCGGGGCCACGCGCGCGTACGGAGCGGTGTCGATGCCCAGGTAGGTGTGCTCCGCGTGCACCCCGAGCACCTCGGCGCAGGCGGTCCGCATGAACGCGGAGACGGCGTAGTGCCGGTCCCAGCGGTCCGCCGTGAGCACGGATTCCCCGCGTCCTGGCTCGCCCCAGATGCTGTGGTACGTGTGGCAGAGCGCGAGCCGGAGCGGTTCGCGCAGCGCCTCAAGGGCCTGGGCGGGGGCCCCGCTGAAGTGGTGCAGGTTGTGGCAGTGCACC
The DNA here is from genome assembly GCF_044744425.1 of Streptomyces sp. NPDC087300. NCBI lineage: Bacteria > Bacillati > Actinomycetota > Actinomycetes > Kitasatosporales > Streptomycetaceae > Streptomyces > Streptomyces sp. NPDC087300. The sequence continues at coordinate 185,593 of NZ_JBIUYI010000009.1, read as the reverse complement.
AGCCTGATGCCGCGCTTGCCCAGCACCTCGGCGAACCACCGGGTGAGCCGCTGCGGATCGTCGGGTCCCGGGTCGAGCCTGGCCAGGTCGAGCGCCGGGTGGGTGAGCACCTCGACGCCCGGTTGACCCGGGCACTGCGCGCCCGGTGTGCCGGTCAGGACGGTGACCCGGTGTCCGCGCAGTGCCAACAGCCGTGAATAGTCCCAGAGGTGGGATTCCACCCCGCCCACGCTGGGGGGAAAGGACCAGTGGACCAACGCGATATCCATCCCGACCCCCGGGGGTTGATCCATCGTGCCGAGGTCCATGCCGCCTCCGTACCGTCGAATCCGCGAAGCGCAGATGCTAGCCGCAGAATCCACTGCGGCGATATTCCGGCGGGCCGGGCTTTCCCCCGAGAATGGGACTGTACTGCGCACTGCGCGGGGGAGGCAGACAGGGGGAACTGATGTCCGTATCAAATTCCGGTGTATTCATCGGCGCCCGCAAGCAGTTCGCCGTCACGCGCAAGCGGTTCGCCGTCGGCATCAGACGGCTCGCCACCGGCACCACCGCGGTCTCCGCCCTGGCCATCGCCCTGATGGGGATCATCAAGGAGAAGACGAGCGGCCCCGTCCTCGTGGTCTTCGTCGTCCTCATCGTGCTCGCCGTCCTCGCGCTCGTCCTGGTCGCCCGGCCCGCGACCCAGGAGAGCGGCACGGCCGAGGCCGCCGTGCGCGCCGTCCCGCCCAACAACCTCCCCTTCCGCTCGCGGTACTTCGTGGGCCGCAAGAAGGAACTCGCCCGCCTGGAAAGGACGCTGCGGCCCGCCAAGGGCCCCAAGGGCCGCCGCGTCGGCGTCGTGCACGGCACCGGCGGCGTCGGCAAGTCCCAGCTGGCCACGGCGTACGCGCACGACACCCTGGCCGAGCACAGCCTGACCCGGTGGCTCAACGCGACCAGCCCCGACCGGCTCCTGTGCGATCTGCTCGAACTCGCCACCCTGATCGGCATCACCTACCACGAGTCCAAGACCGTCGTCCTGACCCGCCTGTGGAGCTGGCTGCGCGACCATCCCGACTGGCTGCTCGTGTACGACAACGTCCAGCTCGACGACTCCGGACAGCCCGGCGAGGGGCCCGTCGACCACCAGCAGGGGTTACAGCCCCTGCTGCCGCCCGAGGGCGTCGGCGAGATCCTGATCACCACCCAGCTGCGCGAGGGCTGGACCGGCCTCTGCCCCGACCCCCTCGAACTCGCCGTCTACGACGAGGCCGACGGCCTGGCCTTCCTGCGCAAGCGGACCGGTTCGGCCGCCGACGAGCGGCTGCGCAGGCTCGGGACGCAGCTCGGCTGGCAGCCGCTCGCCCTCGAACAGGCGGGCGCGTACATCGAGCAGGCCGAGATCGGCGTCGACGGCGAGGACTACGAGGAGTACTTGCAGCGGCTCTCCGCGCAGACCGCCGACAGCGACGCCAAGACCTTCGAGCTGGCGATCGAGCGGATCGGCGCGCAGCAGCCCGCCGCCGAGGACCTGATGCGGCTGTGCAGCTTCCTGGCCTCCGAGGACGTGCCGCGCGCCACGCTCTTCCGCTACCGCTCGGTCCTGCCCGACCGGCTACGGCTCGTCATGGACGACCAGCTGGCCTTCACCCGGCTCGTCCTCAAGCTGGTCGACCACTCCCTGATGACCCGCCACGGCGACGGCCGCACCGAACCGGTGACGTACGGCATCCACCCCCGGGTGCAGATCTTCATCCGCTCCCGGCTGACCGGCCACGAGCGCCTGGAGTGGTCGCAGGCCGCGGTCCGGCTGATCGAGGCGGCCTTCCCGCTCGCCCCCGAGCAGCTCGAATCCCGGGTGGCCTGCGAGCGGCTGATGCCGCACGTCGACGCGGTGACCGCCGAGCCCGCCTGGGCCGCCGACAGCGACGGCGAACTGGGCGCGGCCAGGGACCCGGAGGCGCTGGTGCGGCTGCTGCACCGGGCGGGCGGCTACCAGAACCACCGCTGCGAGTGGAAGAGCGCCCTCGGCTTCTTCGGCAGGGAGGCGGAGCTGCGCGGCCTGGGCACCGGCTCCGAACAGTGCCTGGCGACGGCCCATCTCGCCATCGCCCGCCAGCACTACCTGCTCGCCCACCTCGACACGGCGGAGGCGGCCTGCCGCAGGGCGCTCGCGCTGTGCGACGCCCACAAGGACGACGACGCCTTCCAGCAGGTGCGGGCGCAGTGCTGCCGGCTGTTCGGCGGCATCCTGCGCGAGCGCAACCGCTTCCGGGAGGCGAGCGGCTATCTGGAGGCGGCGCTGCGCATCTACGAGTTCCAGGGCTCGGGCTGGGAGGTCATCGACTGGGCGGTCACCGAGCAGGAGGCCGGGATGATCCACCGCAACGCGGGGCGGCACACCGACGCGCTCGACTGCTACGAGCGGGCCGGCGCCCTGGTCGGCGGCGGCGGCTCCACCGGCCTTGAGGAGCACGTGGTGTTCCGCGCCATGCTCCGCCGCGACGTGGGGATCGTGGCGCAGGACCGCGGCGACCTGGACACCGCGGAGCGCGAGCTCTCGGCGGCGCACGAGGTGTTCCGCAGCAAGCGCGGCGAGGAGGACTTCGAGACGGCGCAGGTCGCCAAGTTCCTCGCGGACGTGCTGCGCCGCAAGGGCCAGCGGTGCAGGGCCGCGTCCCGGGACACCCGCAATCCGCTGCGCAAGCGCCGGCTGCGCGCCCAGGCCCAGGCACACCTCGCCAGGGCGCACGAACTGCTCGGCCCCGTCCTCGCCCTGCTCGGCAAGCGCCGTACGACGGAGGCGCACACCTATGCCGCCTGTCTCAACAAGCTGGGCTCGCTCCAGTGGGCGCAGGGACAGCTGCACCGGGCGATCGACACCCTGCGCGAGGCCGAGGAGATCTACGTCACCGCGTACGGACCCGACCACCACTACCGGGCCAAGACGCTCTCGCGGCTCGGACCCGTGCTGCGCGCGGCGGGCGACCGCGAGGGCGCCGAGCGCGAACTGCGCACGGCGGAGCGCATCTTCGTGGCCAGCCTGGGCGAGGGCCACCCCTCGCTCGTCGCGGTCTACGAGTTCCTCGCGGACTGCGCCCAGGACCCGGCGCGCGCCGCGGAACTGCGGGCCCGCGCCACCCGCATCCACCGGTCGCTCTGGGACAACTCGTCCCCCTCGTGAAAGGTTGCACAAGCGGCCCCCTACGATAGGGCGCGTGCCAAACGTGACCCGAGACGACGTCGCTCAAGCCGTGCGGAACCCGCTCGCCTTCATCGCCGAGCGTTGGACTCCCACCCAGCGGACCGTCCAGCAGGCGGCCTTCATCTCCCTCGCGATGACCGTGCTCATCGTGGTGACGGGCGGCGCCGTCCGGCTGACCGGCTCCGGCCTGGGCTGCCCGACATGGCCCAAGTGCACCGAGGAGTCCCTGACCGCGACCAGCGAGATGGGCTTCCACGGCTTCGTCGAGTTCGGCAACCGCATGCTGACGTACGTGCTGTGCGCCGCCGTCGGCTGGGCGATCATCGCCGCCCGCTCGCAGAAGCCGATGCGGCGCAGCGTGACCCGGCTCGGCTGGGTCCAGTTCTGGCTGGTCATGGGCAACGCCGTGCTCGGCGGCATCGTGGTCCTCGTCGGCCTCAACCCGTGGACGGTCGCGGCGCACTTCCTGCTCTCCACCGCCCTGATCGCGGTCGCCGTCACGATGTGGCAGCGCATTCGCGAGGGCGACGCTCAGCCGCGCCCGCTGGTCGGCAAGGCCGTCGTGCAGCTCGTCTGGTTCCTGGTCGCGGCCTCCGTGCTGCTGATCGCGATCGGTACGGTCGTGACCGGCTCGGGTCCGCACGCGGGCGACTCCAGCGAGGTGCCGCGGATGGGCTTCGACTGGGAGACCGTCAGCAAGCTGCACGCGGTGCTCGCCTGGATCGTGGTGACCCTGACGTTCGCCCTGTGGTTCGTCCTCAAGGCGGTCGACGCCCCGCGCGGCCCGCTCTCGCGCACCCGCGACCTGTTCCTGATCCTGCTCGCGCAGGGCGTCATCGGCTACGTCCAGTACTTCACGGACCTGCCGGAGGTCCTGGTCGGCCTGCACATGTTCGGCTCGTGCCTGGTCTGGATCGGTGTGATGCGGGTGCTGCTCGCGCTGCGCGAGCGTCCGCACGGCACGGCGGGACTGCCCGCCCAGGCCGACGACTCACAGCTCTCGTCCGTCTGAGAGTCCGTACACCCGGCGGGCGTTGCCCGCGGCGATCAGCTCCGCCACGCGCTGCGCGTCGGTGAGCGACCAGGCCCCCTCGGCGACCCAGGTGCCGAGCACCCGCCCGAGCGCCTCGCGGAACAGGTGCGCGCCGACGACGTGCAGTTCGGGCAGTCCGTGGGCGCCGCTGGAGAACAGCAGCTTGCCGAAGGGCGCGAGCTCCAGGATCTCCGAGAGGACGGCCGCCGCCCTGGCCCCGGTGCGCACGAGCGCGGGCCCCAGGTCCGCGAACACGTGCGGGAAGACGGCCGCCAGGTGCGCGGCGCTGCGGTGGTACGGGTAGCCGTGCAGCAGCACCAGATCGGTGCCGAGCCCCGCGGTGGCCCGCGCGAAGTCCCCGAAGTACGTCTGCGGGTCACCGGCCCCCGCGTGCAGTTGGAGCGGCAGCCCGGAGGCCACGGCGATCCACAGCAGGTGCCGCAGCAGCACCGGGTCGGTCAGTTCGCCGCCGACCTGCCGCCCCGCGAGCCAGCGCCCCACGGCGCCGCGCACCTCGCCGGGCCCCGGCGGCTCCGCGGCGAGCGCGAGCGGATGCCGCACGCCCGCGACCGAGGTGAAGGCGACGGCTCCCCCGGCGGCCGCGTGCACGGACTCGGCGAGATTGGCGAGGAACGAGTCCGCGGTGCCCGAGGTGTCGGCGACCTGCTCGGCCAGTAACTCCAGGCGGACGATCTCGCGGGCCTCGGCGTCCCCGGTGGACGCCATCTCGCCGGGTCCCGTCAGGTCCCCGGGCAGGCCGGTGTCGACGAGGTAGGTGGTGATGCCGCTGCCGCGCAGCAGGCGCCGCCCCGATTCCAGTACGCCCAGTTCGCGGCGGCGGGCGAGATAGCGGGCGGGCGGGCAGTGCTGCTCCAGGCCGAGCAGGGGCGGACACCAGCGGCGTACCGCGAAGCCGGTCTGGGTGTCGAAGAAGGTGGTGCCGGGGGCGGGTGGTCCCTCGCCCCGGCCGAGGTGGGCCTCGAAGGTGCCGAGGCCCAGTTCCGTACGGAGAACGCCATGGCAGTACTGATCCACCAGTGACGGCGTTTCGATCATGCGGGCTCCCGCTGAGTGGACCTTGCTCCTACGGTCCTAACGGGTGACCCGGGTGTCAGGTGTTGCTTTCGGACAGTCTCCGGGGCTCGAACAGGTGCCCGGGAGGGGGCCCGATCGGCAGCGGCGGCGGGTGTCCGTCAGCCGTTGCTCGGGCCGCCGATCTGGATGCCGGCCATGCGCGACCACTCGTAGGGGCCGGTCTCCACCTTGGCGGCGAAGTCGCCGTCGAAGTCCTCGTGGACGGTGATCCCGGCCTTCTCCACGGCGCTGCGCGCGACCCCGTAGGTCGGCGCGACCAGGTCGCCCCAGCCGCCGTCGTCGCCGACGAGGACGATGCGGGCGCCCTTGCGGCCGATGTACGCGATCTGCCCCTCGGCACCGCCGTGCGCCTGCGCGAAGGAGCTGATCTCCTTGGCCAGCTTGGCCGCTCGGCGCTCGTCCTTGGCGGCCTGCTTGCTCTCGTCCACCTGCTGCGTCTCTGCCATGGGCAGGATGCTACCGACGAGTAGCCCATGTGGCGACAGGCGCGCGACGTGGCGTGGACCACGAAAGGGCGCCCCCGTTACGGGGGCGCCCTTAAGGGGCGCGGGGAACTGCGCGACCAGCCCCCTCCGGCCCGCGGAAAACGAACTACCGAAGGAACGGGTCCACCGCGACGGCGACGAAGAGCAGCGAGACATAGGTGATCGACCAGTGGAACAGCCGCATCTCCTTGAGCTTCCCGCCGGTGATCTCCGCCTTGGCCCGGTTCTGCAACCCGTGCGCCTCCCACAGCCACCAGCCGCCGGTGACGAGGGCGACCACCGTGTAGAACCAGCCCGTGTAGCCCAGCGGCTGGAGCAGCAGGGAGACGGCGACCATCACCCAGCTGTAGAGGACGATCTGCCGGGCGACCACCTTGTTGGAGGCGACGACGGGCAGCATCGGCACGCCCACGCGCGCGTAGTCGTCCTTGACCTTCATGGAGAGCGGCCAGTAGTGCGGCGGCGTCCAGAAGAACATCACCAGGAAGAGGATGATCGGCGCCCACGACATGGAGTTGGTGACCGAGGACCAGCCGATGAGGACCGGCAGACAGCCCGCGATGCCGCCCCACACGATGTTCTGCGAGGTGCGCCGCTTGAGGATCATCGTGTAGACGACCACGTAAAAAAGCAGCGCGCCGAGCGAGAGCCAGGCGGAGAGCCAGTTGACCGCGAGGCCGAACAGCAGGGTCGATACGACACCGAGCGTGATGCCGAAGACCAGGCACTCGCGCGGGCTCACCATGCCCGTGACCAGTGGCCGCTGCGACGTGCGGTCCATCAGGGCGTCGATGTCGCGGTCGATGTACATGTTCAGCGCGTTGGCGCCACCGGCCGAGAGGTAGCCGCCCAGGCAGGTCACGAAGACCAGCCACAGGTCGGGCACGCCCTGTTCGGCCAGGAACATCACCGGAACGGTGGTGATGAGGAGGAGTTCGATGATCCGCGGCTTGGTCAGCGCCACGAACGCCTTGACACGGGCCCCGAACGGCCGATGGCTCGGGCTAATGTCCGTCCCGGAAACCCCCGCTGGACGGGATTCAACGGCCGTCACGCACACCCCTGACAGAGACATCCCAGCGAGCCGACCAGCACCTTCTGACATGAAGATCCGGTAAAGGCTCGCGCGTACCACGCCACTGTAGACGTTGCCCATACCTCGCCCTTCGCGGGGGTGGGGTCGTGTTGAGCGGCCGGGCGCGCGGCGCGGGTGGCCGGACGGGCGGTCACATGAGCGGTGTATCCGACCCTTTGAGCGGTCACATGAGCACCCCTTTATTCACATGGTGAATCCCCGCGCTTTCCTTTCAGGAGGCGGATCCCGGCATGTCCCGGCAGTCTGGAATGACTCGAAAAAATGCACGTTCCACCAGCGGTAGGCTCGACATCGGCCGGTGGGATCTACATCGCCGGCATTCGACATGTGGAGAGGAGCCCTGACTCAGGGTGAGCACCAAGCCGACCACCACAGACCTCGAGTGGACCGAACTGGACCAGCGAGCTGTTGACACCGCTCGCGTCCTGGCCATGGATTCCGTACAGAAGGTCGGCAACGGCCATCCCGGTACGGCCATGAGCCTCGCGCCCGCCGCGTACACCCTCTTCCAGAAGGTGATGCGGCACGACCCGGCGGACGCCGAGTGGACCGGCCGCGACCGGTTCGTGCTCTCCGCGGGCCACTCGTCCCTGACCCTCTACACCCAGCTCTACCTGGCCGGCTTCGGCCTGGAGCTGGACGACCTGAAGGCCTTCCGGACCTGGGGCTCCAAGACCCCCGGCCACCCGGAGTACGGCCACACGGTCGGCGTGGAGACGACGACGGGCCCGCTCGGCCAGGGCGTCGCCAACGCCGTGGGCATGGCGATGGCGGCCCGCTACGAGCGCGGTCTTTTCGACCCGGAGGCGGCCGCGGGCACCTCCCCGTTCGACCACTACATCTACGCCATCGCCGGCGACGGCTGCCTCCAGGAGGGCATCTCCTCGGAGGCGTCCTCGCTCGCCGGGCACCAGAAGCTCGGCAACCTGATCCTGCTGTGGGACGACAACCACATCTCGATCGAGGGCGACACGGAGACCGCGGTCTCCGAGGACACCGTCAAGCGGTACGAGGCGTACGGCTGGCACGTGCAGCGCGTGGCACCCAAGGAGGACGGCGACCTCGACCCGGCCGCCCTCTACGCCGCGATCCAGGCCGCCAAGGCCGTGACGGACAAGCCGTCCTTCATCGCGATGCGCTCGATCATCGCCTGGCCCGCGCCCAACGCGCAGAACACCGAGGCCGCGCACGGCTCGGCGCTCGGCGACGAGGAAGTGGCCGCCACCAAGCGCGTCCTCGGCTTCGACCCGGAGCAGAGCTTCGAGGTCTCCGACGAGGTCATCGCGCACACCCGCGAGGCGCTCGACCGCGGCCGCGAGGCCAAGGCCGAGTGGGAGAAGGGCTTCGCCGCCTGGCGCACCGCCAACTCCGAGCGCGCCGCCGAGTTCGACCGCATCGCCGCGGGCGAGCTGCCCGAGGGCTGGGAAGCGAAGATCCCGGCGTTCGAGACCGGCAAGGGCGTCGCCACGCGTGCCGCGTCCGGCAAGATCCTCCAGGCGCTCGGCGCGGTCGTCCCCGAGCTGTGGGGCGGCTCCGCCGACCTCGCGGGCTCGAACAACACGACGATCGACAAGACGAGCTCCTTCCTGCCCGCGGACAACCCGCTGCCGGAGGCGGACCCGTACGGCCGCACGATCCACTACGGCATCCGCGAGCACTCCATGGCCGCGGAGATGAACGGCATCGCGCTGCACGGCGGCACCCGCGTCTACGGCGGCACCTTCCTGGTGTTCTCCGACTACATGCGCAACGCCGTCCGCCTGTCGGCGCTGATGCACCTTCCGGTGACGTACGTGTGGACGCACGACTCCATCGGTCTCGGTGAGGACGGCCCGACGCACCAGCCGGTCGAGCACCTGGCCTCGCTGCGCGCCATCCCGGGCCTGAACGTCGTGCGCCCGGCCGACGCCAACGAGACGGCTGTCGCGTGGCACGAGATCCTCAAGCGCTACACCAAGGAGTTCGGCAAGGGCGCCCCGCACGGGCTCGCGCTGACCCGTCAGGGCGTGCCGACGTACGAGCGCGACGAGGACGCGGCCAAGGGCGGTTACGTCCTGTTCGAGGCCGAGGGGGGCTCGCCCGAGGTCGTCCTCATCGGCACCGGCTCCGAGGTGCAGCTCGCCGTCGAGGCGCGCGAGCAGCTGCAGGCCGCGGGCGTCCCGACGCGCGTCGTCTCGATGCCGTGCGTCGAGTGGTTCGAGGAGCAGGACCAGGAGTACCGCGAGAGCGTGCTTCCGCCGTCCGTCAAGGCACGCGTGGCCGTCGAGGCGGGCATCGGCCTGACCTGGCACAAGTACGTGGGCGACGCCGGCCGCATCGTCTCGCTGGAGCACTTCGGCGCTTCGGCGGACGGCAAGGTCCTCTTCCGCGAGTTCGGTTTCACCGCCGAGAACGTGGTCGCGGCCGCCCGGGAATCGATCGACGCCGCTCAGCGCTGACGCCGACATACGACCAAGTAGGAGATGTATTTTCCATGACAGACGCACTGAAGCGCCTCTCCGAAGAGGGCGTCGCGATCTGGCTGGACGACCTGTCGCGCAAGCGGATCACGTCCGGCAACCTCGCCGAACTGATCGACCAGCAGCACGTCGTGGGCGTCACGACCAACCCGTCGATCTTCCAGAAGGCGATCTCGTCGGGCGACGGCTACGAGCAGCAGCTCGCCGACCTCGCCGCCCGCAAGGTCACCGTCGAAGAGGCCATCCGCATGATCACGACGGCGGACGTCCGTGACGCCGCCGACATCCTGCGCCCGGTCTTCGACGCGACGAGCGGCCAGGACGGTCGCGTGTCGATCGAGGTCGACCCGCGCCTGGCGCACGACACGGCGGCCACGGTCGCCGAGGCCAAGCAGCTCGCCTGGCTGGTGGACCGCCCGAACACGCTCATCAAGATCCCGGCCACCAAGGCGGGTCTCCCGGCGATCACCGAGGTCATCGGCCTCGGCATCAGCGTCAACGTCACGCTGATCTTCTCGCTGGAGCGTTACCGCGAGGTCATGGACGCCTTCCTGGCCGGCTTGGAGAAGGCCAAGGAGCGCGGCCTGGACCTCGCCAAGATCCACTCGGTGGCGTCCTTCTTCGTGTCCCGCGTGGACACCGAGATCGACAAGCGCCTGGACGGCATCGGCACGGACGAGGCCAAGGCCCTCAAGGGCAAGGCCGCGCTCGCCAACGCCCGGCTCGCCTACGAGGCGTACGAGGAGGTCTTCTCCTCGGACCGCTGGGCCGCGCTCGACAAGGCGCAGGCCAACAAGCAGCGTCCGCTGTGGGCCTCGACCGGCGTCAAGGACCCGGCGTACAAGGACACCCTGTACGTCGACGACCTCGTCGCGCCGAACACGGTGAACACCATGCCGGAGGCGACCCTGGAGGCCACCGCCGACCACGGCTCGATCACCGGCAACACCATCGCGGGCACCTACGACGCCGCGCGCGCCGAGATCGCCGCCGTGGAGAAGCTCGGCATCTCGTACGACGACGTCGTGCAGCTCCTCGAGGACGAGGGCGTCGAGAAGTTCGAGGCCGCCTGGAACGACCTGCTCAAGTCCACCGAGGCAGAGCTCAAGCGCCTCGCCCCTTCGAAGGGCTGACCACCTTGTCCGCAGTTCATGGAGCTAACCCGCTTCGTGACGCCGCAGACCGACGGCTCCCGCGTATCGCGGGGCCGTCGGGCCTGGTCATCTTTGGCGTCACGGGCGATTTGTCCCGTAAAAAGTTGATGCCCGCCGTCTACGACCTCGCCAACCGCGGTCTGCTTCCGCCGGGCTTCTCCCTCATTGGTTTCGCCCGCCGCGAGTGGCAGGACGAGGACTTCGCGCAGGAGGTGCACGACTCCGTCAAGAAGCACGCGCGGACGCCCTTCCGCGAGGAGGTCTGGCAGCAGCTCATCCAGGGCATGCGCTTCGTCCAGGGCAACTTCGACGACGACGACGCCTTCGAGCAGCTCAAGGCCACCATCCAGGACCTCGACAAGGCCCAGGGCACGGGCGGCAACTTCGCCTTCTACCTCTCGGTGCCCCCGAAGTTCTTCCCGCAGGTCGTCCAGCAGCTCAAGAAGCACGAGCTGGCGGACGCTCCCAAGGGCTCCTGGCGCCGTGCGGTCATCGAGAAGCCGTTCGGCCACGACCTGGCGTCCGCCCAGGACCTGAACGCGATCGTGCACGAGGTGTTCGCCCCGGACCAGGTGTTCCGGATCGACCACTACCTCGGCAAGGAGACCGTCCAGAACATCCTGGCGCTGCGCTTCGCCAACCAGATGTTCGAGCCGATCTGGAACCGGTCGTACGTGGACCACATCCAGATCACGATGGCCGAGGACATCGGCATCGGCGGCCGCGCCGGCTACTACGACGGCATCGGCGCCGCCCGTGACGTCATCCAGAACCACCTGCTCCAGCTGATGGCCCTGACCGCGATGGAGGAGCCCGCCTCCTTCGACGCGGACGCGCTCGTCGCCGAGAAGGCGAAGGTGCTCGGCGCGGTGAAGCTGCCGAAGGACCTCGGCAAGGACACCGTGCGCGGGCAGTACTCCGCGGGGTGGCAGGGCGGCGAGAAGGCCGTCGGCTACCTCCAGGAAGACGGCATCGACCCCAAGTCGAAGACCGACACCTACGCGGCCATCAAGTTGCAGGTGGACAACCGCCGTTGGGCGGGCGTGCCGTTCTACCTGCGCACCGGCAAGCGGCTCGGCCGACGGGTGACGGAGATCGCGGTGGTCTTCCAGCGCGCGCCCCACTCCCCCTTCGACCACACCGCCACCGAGGAGCTCGGGCAGAACGCGATCGTCATCCGCGTCCAGCCGGACGAGGGCATCACGGTCCGCTTCGGCTCCAAGGTGCCCGGCACCTCCATGGAGATCCGGGACGTGTCGATGGACTTCGCGTACGGCGAGTCCTTCACCGAGTCCAGCCCCGAGGCGTACGAGCGGCTCATCCTGGACGTCCTGCTCGGCGACGCCAACCTCTTCCCGCGCACGGAGGAGGTCGAGCTGTCCTGGAACATCCTCGACCCGATCGAGCAGTACTGGGACAAGCACGGCAAGCCCGCGCAGTACCCGGCAGGCACCTGGGGCCCGACCGAGGCGGACGAAATGCTCGCACGAGACGGACGGAGCTGGCGTCGGCCATGAAGATCGACCTTACGGACACCACGTCCAGCAAGATCAACAAGGCGCTCGTGCAGGGCCGCCGTGCCATCGGCACCCCGGCCGTCGGCATGGTGCTGACCCTCGTCATCGTCACCGACGAGGAGAACGCCTACGACTCCCTGAAGGCCGCCAACGAGGCGTCCCGCGAGCACCCCTCGCGCACCCTCGTGGTCATCAAGCGCGCCGCCCGCTCCCCCCGCGACCGCACCACGTCGCGGCTGGACGCGGAGGTACGGGTCGGCGTCGAGGCGGGCACCGGCGAGACGGTGGTCCTGCGCCTGTACGGCGAGGTCATCAACCACGCCCAGTCGGTCGTGCTCCCGCTGCTGCTTCCCGACGCCCCCGTGGTCGTCTGGTGGCCGGTGAACGCGCCGCTGGACCCCGCCAAGGACCCGCTCGGGGCGCTGGCCCAGCGCCGCGTCACGGACACCTACGCGGCCGAGCAGCCGATCCACGAGCTGACCGCCCGCGCCGAGGCGTACACCCCCGGCGACACGGACCTGTCCTGGTCCCGGATCACCCCGTGGCGCTCCATGCTCGCGGCCGCGCTCGACCAGGTCACCTGCAAGGTCACCTCGGTCGAGGTGGAGGGCGAGGAGTTCAACCCGAGCTGCGAGCTGCTCGCGATGTGGCTCGCGGACCGGCTCGACGTCCCCGTGAAGCGCTCGCTGTCGGCGGGGCCTGGGCTCACCGGCGTACGCATGGAGACCACCTGCGGTCCCATCGTGCTCGACCGGGCCGACGGTTCGCTCGCGACGCTCTCCATCCAGGGCCAGCCGGACCGCGCGGTCGCGCTCAAGCGCCGTGAGACGTCCGAGCTGATCGCGGAGGAGCTGCGGCGCCTGGACCCGGACGACACCTACGCGTCGGCGCTGAAGTACGGCGTGGACCGGCTCGGCGAGGTCTCGGAGCCGCCGGCCGCGGCGGACGGCGAGAAGGAGGCCGCCGACGAGCCGAAGAAGGCGGCCCCCGCGAAGAAGGCCGCCGCCAAGAAGGCGGCGGCGAAGTGACCGGCGCCCCGCAGCTCGTCGTCCACCGCGACAAGGAACTGATGGCGCGGGCCGCCGCGGCCCGCCTCATCACGAAGATCGTCGACGCGCAGGCCGCCCGCGGCTACGCGTCGGTGGTCCTCACCGGCGGCCGCAACGGCAACGGCCTTCTCGCGGCGCTGAGTTCGGCCCCCGCGCGGGACGCGATCGACTGGTCGCGGCTCGACCTGTGGTGGGGCGACGAGCGTTTCCTGCCGGACGGCGACCCCGAGCGCAACTACACGCAGGCCCGCGAGGCCCTGCTCGACTCGGTGCCGCTCAATCCGGCGCGGGTGCACCCGATGCCCGCGTCCGACGGCCCGTACGAGGCGGACGCGGCGGCGGAGGTCTACGCGGCCGAACTCGCCGCGGCGGCGGGGCCCGAGGACCACGGCCCGGTGCCGACCTTCGACGTCCTGATGCTCGGCGTCGGTCCCGACACGCACGTCGCGTCGCTCTTCCCGGAGCTCCCCGCGGTGCGCGAGACGGAGCGCACGGTGGTCGGCGTGCACGGCGCGCCGAAGCCCCCGCCGACCCGCGTCACGCTCACGCTCCCCGCGATCAGGTCGGCCCGCGAGGTCTGGCTGCTCGCGGCGGGCGAGGACAAGGCGAAGGCCGCGGCCATCGCCCTGTCGGGCACGGGCGAGATCCAGGCCCCCGCGGCAGGCGCCTACGGCCGCTCCCGCACCCTCTGGCTCCTGGACACAGCAGCAGCCTCCCAGCTCCCCCCGGAGCTGTATCCCCCGGCTGTGGCCTGAGCGCTTTCCGCAGTACGCGACGAGGGCCCCGCACCGAACCGGTGCGGGGCCCTTACGCGTCCACCAGCACCCGCCGGTAGCTGCTCCCGTCCTGTGCCCGCACCAGCAGGCCATCCGTGACGCAGTGCCTCCGCAGTGCCGCCGTGTCGTCGTGGACCGTGCGGAACGCGTCGTTGATCTCGCGTTCGCTGTAGCTGCGGTCCGTGTCGAAGAGGGTGTCCGTGAGGTGGACGAGGAGTTCGTGGCGGACCACGGGGCGGACGGGGATGGTGGTGAGGCGGCCGTGGGTGAAGAAGCCGGTGAGGCGGCGTGGGACCGTGGGGTGGGTGTCCACGGGGCCGGGGGCACGGCGGAAGACGGCCGCGTCGGCGCGGAGCGAGCCGTCGGGGAGGCGTTCCACGAGGCCGTTGGCGAGCAGGCGGCCCAGGTGTTTGCGGGCGGCAGGCGAGTCCTCCTCGCGGGGCGGGAGTTCGTCGAGGACTATGCGCGCGTAGAGCCGGAGTCTCTCGGGGTCGGCGAGCGCGGCGAGCAGCTGGTCCATGACGGGGTCCCTCCCGGCGGGTGACAGAGCCGAAGCAGTGTCACCCGCCGGGCGGTACGCCCGCATCCGATTAACGCCCGGGTTCAACGACCCGAGGGGATCAACGGCCGCGCAGATCCCGGTACTTGGCGACCAGCGCCGTGGTCGACCCGTCCAGGTCGGGCACCTCCGCGCCCTCGGTGAGCGCGGGCTCGACGCGCTTGGCGAGGACCTTGCCGAGCTCGACGCCCCACTGGTCGAAGGAGTCGATGTTCCAGATCGCGCCCTGCACGAACACCTTGTGCTCGTAGAGCGCGATGAGCTGGCCGAGGACCGAGGGCGTCAGGGACTTCGCGAGGATCGTCGTCGTCGGGTGGTTGCCCTTGAACGTCTTGTGCGGGACGAGCTCCTCGGCGACGCCCTCCGCACGCACCTCGTCCGGCGTCTTGCCGAACGCCAACGCCTGCGTCTGCGCGAAGAAGTTGGCCATCAGCAGGTCGTGCTGGGCCACCAGGCCCGGCAGCAGATCGGCGACGGGCTCGGCGAAGCCGATGAAGTCCGCCGGGATCAACTTCGTGCCCTGGTGGATGAGTTGGTAGTACGCGTGCTGCCCGTTGGTACCCGGCGTGCCCCACACGACGGGGCCGGTCTGCCAGCCGACCTCCTTGCCGTCCCGCCCGACGTACTTGCCGTTGGACTCCATGTCCAGCTGCTGGAGGTAGGCGGTGAACTTGGAGAGGTAGTGCGAGTACGGCAGGACCGCGTGCGACTGCGCGTCGTGGAAGTTGCCGTACCAGACGCCCAACAGGCCCATCAGCAACGGCACGTTGGACTCGGCGGGCGCGGTGCGGAAGTGCTCGTCGACGAGGTGGAAGCCGTCGAGCATCTCGCGGAAGCGGTCGGGCCCGATGGCGATCATCAGGGAGAGACCGATCGCCGAGTCGTACGAGTAGCGGCCGCCGACCCAGTCCCAGAACTCGAACATGTTGGCCGTGTCGATGCCGAAGTCGGAGACCTTCTCGGCATTGGTCGACAGGGCCACGAAGTGCTTGGCGACGGCGTCGGACGAGGCCTTAAGGCCGGTGAGCAGCCAGTCGCGCGCCGACGTCGCGTTCGTGATCGTCTCGATGGTGGTGAAGGTCTTCGAGGCGATGACGAACAGCGTCTCGGCCGGGTCGAGGTCGCGGACCGCCTCGTGCAGGTCGGCGCCGTCCACGTTCGACACGAAGCGGACCGTGAGGTCGCGGTCGGTGAAGGAGCGCAGCACCTCGTACGCCATCGCGGGACCGAGGTCGGAACCGCCGATACCGATGTTGACGACGTTCTTGATGCGCTTGCCGGTGTGACCGGTCCACTCGCCGGAGCGGACCTTCCGCGAGAAGGTGCTCATCTTGTCCAGGACGGCGTGCACCGCGGGCACCACGTTCTCGCCGTCGACCTCGACGACGGCGTCGCGCGGGGCGCGCAGCGCCGTGTGCAGGACGGCGCGGTCCTCGGTCGTGTTGATCTTCTCGCCGCGGAACATCGCGTCCCGCAGCCCGAAGACGTCGGTCGCGACGGCCAGCTCGCGCAGCAGCGTCAGCGTCTCGCCGGTGACGAGGTGCTTGGAGTAGTCGAGGTGCAGGTCGCCGACCTGGAGGGTGTACGCCGTGCCGCGCGCCGGATCCGCGGCGAACAGCTCCCGCAGCTGCACCTCCCCGAGCTGCTCCCGGTGCTTGCTGAGCGCCGCCCACTCGGACGTCTGGTCGAGCCTCGTGCGGCTATCTGCGTTCATCTCGGACTTCAGCCTTCTCTCGTACCCACGTACGTCAATTGCCCCGCTGCACCCTCCAACCTAATCGATCAGAGGGCGGTATGAGATGTCTGAAACCGTCTGTCCCCACCCGTACGGAAACAAGAAACCGGCCGGACACCTATTCGGTGTCCGGCCGGTTCTCAAGTGCTAGATCTCGCCCCGCAGTTTGGCGAGCGCCTCCGCGAGAATCGCCTCGCCGTCCGCGTCGCTGCGCCGCTCACGCACATACGCCAGATGCGTCTTGTACGGCTCGGTGCGCGGCGGGTCCGGCGGGTTGTCCCGGTCCTGACCGGCCGGAAAGCCGCAGCGGGGGCAGTCCCAAGTATCGGGAACCTGCGCGTCGCTGGCGAAGCTCGGCTGCGTCTCGTGCCCGTTGGAGCACCAGAAGGAGATGCGCAGTCGCGGCGCGGACTCACCGCGCTCGGCCTCGCCCATCGGCCCCGCCCCGACCCGACTTCCTCGGATCGCGTTGCCACTTGCCACGGTCGTAACTCCCTGCGTGATGGTGCTGCTGCGGGCGCCTCAGTTTACGTAAGGCCCAACGCGCGTCCAGTGTTGGGAGTTACACCCCACCCTTGGACGCAAGCCCCATGATAAGCCGCGCACGCGAGCCCGCACCGGACAAGCGGACAGTGCCTGGCGCTAGTTGTTCGCCTTCATGAGCAGCCCCAGCGCGACAATGCACGCGAACCACAGCAGACCGACCACGACGGTGATGCGGTCGAGATTGCGCTCCGCGACGGAAGAGCCACCGACGGACGACTGCATGCCGCCACCGAACATGTCGGAGAGACCGCCGCCCTTGCCCTTGTGCATCAGCACCAGCAGCATCATCAGAGCGCTGAAGACGATCAGGGCGATCGAGAACCCCATAACCACGGCTGGACCAACTTCCTCGGATCTGAATCGACTCTGTATCGACGACGGGGGCCGGAGCCTCGGAATTCGAGGCGGCCCGGCCCCCGCAAGGGTACGACGTATTGCCGCTAGCGCATACTCACTGGTCGCGGAAGCGCACGATCTTGACGAACTCGTCCGAGTCGAGGGCCGCGCCGCCCACCAGGGCGCCGTCCACGTCGGGCTGCGCCATGATCGCCGCGACGTTGCCGGACTTCACGGAGCCGCCGTACTGGATGCGCACCTTGTCGGCGAGCTCCTGCGAGTACAGCTCGGCGAGCCGGCCGCGGATCGCGCCGCAGACCTCCTGCGCGTCCTCGGGGGTCGCGACCTCGCCGGTGCCGATCGCCCAGACGGGCTCGTAGGCGATGACGATGGACTCGGCCTGCTCGGCCGGGACGTCCTTGAGGCCGCCGTCGAGCTGGTTCAGCGTGTACTGGACCTGCTGACCGGCCTTGCGGATGTCCAGGCCCTCGCCGACGCAGAGGATCGGGGTCAGGCCGTGCTGGTAGGCGGCCTTCACCTTGGCGTTGCAGATCTCGTCGGTCTCGTTGTGGTACTGACGGCGCTCGGAGTGGCCCACGGCGACGTAGGTGCACTTCAGCTTGGTCAGCATCGGGCCCGAGATCTCGCCGGTGTAGGCACCGGAGTCGTGCGCCGAGATGTCCTGGGCGCCGTACTTGATCTTGAGCTTGTCGCCGTCCACCAGGGTCTGCACGGAGCGCAGGTCGGTGAAGGGCGGCAGGACGGCGACCTCGCAGGCCTCGTAGTCCTTGTCCGCCAGGGCGAAGGCCAGCTTCTGGACGTGGGCGATGGCCTCGAGGTGGTTGAGGTTCATCTTCCAGTTGCCCGCCATCAGCGGGGTACGGGTAGTCATCAGGTGTCAGTTCTCCAGTGCCGCGAGGCCGGGGAGCGTCTTGCCCTCGAGGTATTCGAGGGAGGCGCCGCCACCGGTGGAAATGTGGCCGAATGCGTTCTCGTCGAAGCCTAGGTTGCGGACGGCCGCGGCCGAGTCGCCGCCCCCGACCACGGTGAAGCCGTCACAGTTGAGCAGCGCCCGCGCGACGGCCGCCGTGCCCTCGGCGTAGTCGGGGTGCTCGGCGACGCCGACCGGGCCGTTCCAGAAGACGGTCTCGGCGTCCGCGATCTTCGTGGCGAAGAGCTCGCGGGTTTGGGGGCCGATGTCCAGGCCCTCCATGTCCGAGGGGATCTGGTCCGCGGCGACGGTCTTGAAGTCGGCGGGGGCCTTCGTCTTCAGGTCGGGGAAGTCCGTGGCGACCAGGACGTCGACGGGCAGGACGAGCTCGACGCCGCTCTTCTCGGCGCGCTCCATGTACTCCGTGACGACCGGGATCTGGTCCTCCTGGAGGAGGGAGATGCCGACCTCGTAGCCCTTGGCCTTGAGGAAGGTGTACGCCATGCCGCCGCCGATGAGCAGGCGGTCGGCCTTGCCGAGCAGCTCGTCGATGACGGCGAGCTTGTCGGAGACCTTGGCGCCGCCGAGGATGACGGTGTACGGGCGCTTCACGTCCTCGGTGAGCTTCTTGAGGACGCCGACCTCGGTGGCGATCAGGTAGCCCGCGTAGTGCGGCAGCTTGCCCGGCAGGTCGTACACGGACGCGTGCTTGCGGTGCACGGCACCGAAGCCGTCGCCCACGTAGACGTCGGCGAGGGCGGCGAGGCGGTCGGCGAACTCGCCGCGCTCGGTGTCGTCCTTGCTGGTCTCGCCGGCGTTGAAGCGCAGGTTCTCGATGACGGCGACCTGGCCGGGCTGGAGCCCGTCGACCGCGTCGTGCGCGGCGGGGCCCACGGTGTCCTGCGCGAACGCGACGGGCGCGCCCAGGAGTTCACCGAGCCGCTCGGCGGCGGGCAGCAGCGAGAAGGCGGGGTCCGGGGCGCCCTTGGGGCGGCCCAGGTGCGAGGCGACGACGACCTTGGCGCCCGCGCCGGCGAGCGCCTTGACGGTCGGCAGGACGGCGCGGATGCGGCCGTCGTCGGTGATGGTGCCGTCGGCGAGCGGCACATTGAGGTCGGCGCGGACGAAGACCCGCTTGCCTTCGACCCCTTCGGCGAGAAGTTCGTCGATCGTCTTCATGACTGGACTCCAGGACTCCTTGGGAGGGCGGACGCGCAACAGGGCCCGGAGCGCGCGGCGTTGCGCGGTCCGGACCCTGTGCTCACATCGAGGTGCCTGCTCTGGATATCAGAGCTGGCCGCCGACGAAGACCGTGAGGTCGACGAGGCGGTTGGAGTAGCCCCACTCGTTGTCGTACCAGCCGAGGATCTTCACCGTCTTGCCCTCCTGGACCATGGTCAGGGAGGAGTCGAAGGTGCAGGAGGCCGGGTCGCTCACGATGTCCGACGACACGATCGGGTCCTCGGTGTAGAAGAGGATGCCCTTGAGGGCGCCGTCGTCGGCGGCCTTCTTGAACGCGGCGTTGACCTCGTCCTTGGTGACCTCGCGCTGCAGGTCGACGACGAGGTCGGTGGCGGAACCGGTGGGAACCGGGACGCGCATCGCGATGCCGTCGAGCTTGCCCTTGAGCTGGGGGAGGACCAGGGCGGTGGCCTTGGCGGCACCGGTCGTGGTCGGAATGATGTTCTCGGCGGCGGCGCGGGCGCGGCGCAGGTCCGAGTGCGGGAAGTCCAGGATGCGCTGGTCGTTGGTGTACGCGTGGACCGTCGTCATCAGGCCCTTGACGATGCCGAAGTTCTCGTCGAGAACCTTGGCCATCGGCGCCACGCAGTTGGTGGTGCAGGAGGCGTTGGAGATGACGTGGTGGTTGGCCGCGTCGTACTTCTCCTGGTTGACGCCCATCACGATGGTGATGTCCTCGTCCTTGGCCGGAGCCGAGATGAGGACCTTCTTGGCACCGCCGGCGATGTGCTTCTCGGCGTCGGCCTTCTTCGTGAAGATGCCCGTGGACTCGATCACGATGTCGACGCCCAGCTGGCCCCACGGGATGTCCGCGGGGTTGCGCTCGGACAGCACCTTGATGGTGTGACCGTCGACGGTGATGGTGTCCTCGGTGTGCGACACCTCGGCCTTGAGACGGCCCAGGATGGTGTCGTACTTCAGAAGGTGAGCGGTGGTCGCGGTGTCACCCAGGTCGTTGACAGCCACGATCTCGATGTCCGCACCCTGCTCGAGCAGCGCGCGGAAGTAGTTGCGACCGATGCGGCCAAAGCCGTTGATGCCTACGCGGATCGTCACGAACCGATCTCCTCGTTGGTACGCCGGTTTTAGACGCCGGCGAGTTGTATGGGATGTCCCCGACCGCCTCCGACCCTACCTCTCCAAGGGCTCCGAGGTGACATCGAGAGGGCCCGTGGGCGGCACTGTGGCCCGTACCCCCCAGTAGGAATACGGGCCACCGGGACCTTGGTCCCGATTACGCAGCGTCAGCCGCGCAGATGTGCCAGGGAGGCGCCCATAAGAGCGGCTCTTTCGGCACTTCCGGGCACGTGCTCGAACCCGAAGCCGAGCAGCACGCTGTCACGCGCTGTAACCGCCGCATAGGGCTTGTAGAGCTCCCCGGTCCGGGCCCAGTCGCCCGTGATGTGAGGACTTCCGGCAGGGGCCGGAGCGACGGCCCAGGAGCCGAGCGAGGACTCGAATCCCTCGGTCTCGACCGCGTTGCCGCGGACGACCACCTGCGCGTCGTCGGCGAAGAGGCCGCGGCCTCCGGTGGACGGGTCGGTGATGGAGCTGAGCGAGACCTCGATCTTCTTGCCCGCGTAGGGGCTCAGGTCGAAGGCGACCGGCTTCCAGCCGCCGGAGGAGCCGGTGAAGCTGTTCCAGGCGCCGGTGGTGCCGGAGGCCGTGCAGCCGCCCGCGCCGGGGGTCAGGTAGTGGCGCAGGAACGGGTGGAGGTTGATGAGGAACCCGGCCTCGCACTCGGCGGGCACGGCGCTCTTGGAGTTGCCGTTCTTGTCCGGCAGCGTCGTCCAGTCGTCGGCGCCCGTGGTGTGCGCCTCCAGGACGCCGTGGTCGTAGCCGGTCTCCAGGTTCCAGTTCAGCTCGAACCGCAGCTCGGGCTGGTCGGCGGCCGTGACACCGGTCAGGTCGATGGTGTGGGTGAGCCGCTTCCAGTCCTGGTCCGCGTGGGTGGCCGAGGCCATGCCCTGGCCCGCGAAGGGCGCGTACGGGTTGGTCAGGCCCGGGTAGGAGCCGGCTGCCGCGCTCTTGAACTGCGGGAACTGCTTGGCGGGCAGGTTGTCGGAGGTGACGGTGAAGCGGCCCGCCTTGTCCAGCGGGTTGGTGTCGGTGCCGGCCAGCGGGGTGTTCACCCCGGCGAGTGCGCCGGTACCGGCGAAGCTGGTGACGCCGGGCGCGCTCAGCCGCTCGTACGCGCCGAGGTAGTACTGCGCGAAGTCGTCGGTGAGGGCCTCGCCGAGGTCGACGTCGCCGCCGGTCCGCTCGCCGGACTCGATCAGCTTGCCGCCCTCGTTGAGATAGTCGCGCAGGGCCAGTTGGGTGGCGGCGCCGGGCACCGGGTCACCCGTGTAGTGCACGACGGCGGAGAAGTGCGCCAGGACGCCGAGCGGGTGCGGGGCGCCCTGCTTGGCCACGTCCCAGACGGCGGCAGTGCGGCCGTTGGCCTTCACGGCGTCGACGTACTTCTGGGTCTGGGTGGCCGTCGCGCCCTCCTCGGCGACGACGAGCGTGTCGGCCTTGGGCCGCTCGGCCACGGTGTACGTGAAGTGCTCGCTCTCGGTGCGGCTGCCCTTCTTCGTACGGCCGGTGAACCACACCTCGACCTTGTCGCCCACGCGCGCGTCCTCGACCTCGGCGCGGTACTCGTCGAAGTAGAGGTTGTCCTCGCCGCCGTAGGTCTCGCCGCCCTTCCAGGCCTTGAGCCCCTCGTCCTGGGTGCGGCCGCCGTTGACGCGGTACTTGAGCTCCTTGTCGCGCACCGACTTGCGGGCGGTGACGGCGACTTCCTGGTCCTTGCCGCGCGCGTACGACGTGGCGAAGGCGTCAGGGGTGAAGTCGGGGGCGTCGATGCCGGTGACGGAGACGGGCTGGTCGGGGTGGAGCGCCGTCTCGGCGACGGCGAGCGCGAAGGGCACGTTCTTCGCGAACTCCTGCTGGATCAGCTTCTCGTCGTCCGGGAAGGTGAAGACGGAGGCGCAGTCCTCGGGCTTCCAGGCGTCATTGGGGTCGATGTTCGACGCGGTCTGGCAGGTGGACATCTCCGGGGTGAACATCGACATGCCGTTGACGTTGCCCGCGTGGCCGTCGGCCTCACCGTTGGTGGTGTAGAGCTCCGAGGAGACCTGCGGGTGGTAGCCAGGGATGGCGGACTTCTCGGGTGTCCCGGCCAGCGCCTTGTAGAGCACGTCGTCCGGCGTCGGCGTGGCGACCTGCCAGCCCACTCCGTAGAGGAGCAGTTCGGCCGCGGAGTGGTAGTTGATGCCGTACGTGAAGCCGATGCGCTTCTCGAACCGGTCGATGGCCTTGGTCTCGGGCTCGGACATCGGTCCCGAGCCGCGGTAGGTCTCGTTCGACGGGTCGGGGGACGAACCCTCGTTGTCGTAGCCCCACTTGTAGGTGAAGTTACGGTTGAGGTCGACGCCGTCGCCCGGGGCGATCTGGCCGTCGCCGTCGATGTCGCGCAGGTTCTTGCGCCACTGGCGGTTGGCCTCAGCGGCGTGCGTGAAGTCGTAGCCGTCGGGGTTGGCGGAGAGCACGAACCACAGCTCGGTGGAGTTCACGAGCTTGGTGACGCGCTGGTCCTTGCCGTAGTTGTCCAGGTAGTGGTGCATCAGGCGGCGGGTCATCTCGGGGGTGATCCACTCGCGCGCGTGCTGGTTGGACATGTAGAGCGTGGACGGCTTGGAGCCGTCCTTGGACTTCTTGGCGCCCTTGGAGATCTTGAGCGCGAGGATGTCCTTGCCCTGGAGCGTCTTGCCGATGGAGACGACCTTGGTGAGGTCGGGGTGGGCCTGTCCGGTCTTGACGATCTCCTCCTGGAGCCCGCCCTTGCCGCTGTAGGGCCGGAAGACACCGTCCCCCGCGGCCTTGAGCCGCTTCTCCGCCGCGGCGGAGACCTTCTGTTCGCTGAGCTCGACCCCCTGGCGTTCGACCGCCTTGGCCTGCCCCTCGGTCAGATAGACCTCGACCCGGGCGGCGCCGCCGCCGGACACCTGTCCGGCGAGTTCATGGGCGTCCTGACCCGCCTTGATGAGGATCGGTATCTGCTTCTCGGTGACCTCTGCCTCGTACACCTTGACGGCCGCCGGATCATCGGCGGCCGGCTTCGCGGCGCCGCTGGCCTGGGCGTGCGGTGCGGCGGCCAGGCCGCCGACCAGCAGTGCGCCCGCCGCGAGAACCGATCTCGCGCTCGCTCTTCGTCTCATGAGCCCCCCTTGCAGTTGTCCGGCACATATGTGCGCGGACGCCAGGCTCGTGACACTTCATGATCATGTCAATACGGCGGGAAGGGGTACAAGGGGCGATCAAGACGGGCATACGCAGGCCGCCGGTGCCCTGGGGGACACCGGCGGCCTATGAGACGTATGTGACGAGCGGGATCAGACCGACCTGATTCAGACCGCCATGTTGTCGGCGAGGCTGTCGGCCAGCTCCTCGCCCAGGTTCGACTCCGTGCCGGGGATGCCGAGATCCTGGGCGCGCTTGTCGGCCATGGCGAGCAGCCTGCGGATGCGGCCCGCGACCGCGTCCTTGGTCAGCACCGGGTCGGCGAGCGCGCCCAGCTCCTCCAGGGAGGCCTGCTTGTGCTCCATGCGCAGGCGTCCCGCGGCAGCCAGGTGCTCGGGCACCTCGTCGCCGAGGATCTCCAGGGCGCGCTGCACCCGGGCGCCCGCGGCGACGGCCGCACGGGCCGAGCGGCGCAGGTTCGCGTCGTCGAAGTTGGCCAGGCGGTTGGCGGTGGCGCGCACCTCGCGCCGCATCCGCCGCTCCTCCCAGGCGAGCACCGACTCGTGTGCGCCCAACCGGGTGAGCAGGGCGCCGATGGCGTCCCCGTCCCGGACGACGACGCGGTCCACGCCGCGCACCTCGCGCGCCTTGCTCACGATCTGGAGCCTGCGGGCCGCGCCGACCAGGGCGAGCGCCGCCTCCGGACCCGGGCAGGTGACCTCCAGGGAGGAGGAACGCCCCGGCTCGGTGAGCGAGCCGTGCGCGAGGAACGCCCCGCGCCAGGCCGCCTCGGCATCGCAGGTGGCCCCCGAGACCACCTGCGGCGGCAGCCCCCTGATGGGCCGGCCCCGGCCGTCCACGAGGCCCGTCTGACGGGCCAGCTGGTCGCCGCCCGCGACCACGCGCACCACGTAGCGCGAGCCGCGGCGCAGGCCGCCGGGCGCCATCACGATCAGTTCCGAGCCGTGCCCGAAGATCTCCAGGATGTCCCGCTTGAGGCGGCGTGCCGCCATCGCGGTGTCCAGCTCCGCTTCGATCACGATGCGGCCGCTCACCAGGTGGAGGCCGCCAGCGAAGCGCAGGATCGACGAGACCTCTGCCTTCCTGCAGCAGGTCCGGGTGACGGGAAGCCGGGAGATCTCGTCCTTCACCGCTGCCGTCATCGCCATGGGCCGATCCTTCCATGCATCCGAAAAATACGGTCGTACGCGGCTGCCAGGAGCTCCGGATCGTGCCTCGGAGTCCCGTCGGGCCGGGCCACAGGGGCCAGCTCGACCGTGGCGCCGAACCGCTTCGCGGCATCGGTCAGTGACTCACGGTCGGGCACGGCGGCCTCGTCGGCCAGCACCACGTCCAGGGCGAGTTTAGGGGCGTGTCGGGCCAAAACCTCCAAATGACGCTGCGGAGAGAAGCCTTCGGTTTCTCCGGGTTGCGGCGCGAGGTTGAGCGAGAGGACCTTGCGGGCCTTCGTCTCGGTGAGCGCGTCGAGCAGTTCCGGCACGAGCAGGTGCGGGATCACCGAGGAGAACCAGGAGCCGGGGCCGAGCACCACCCAGTCCGCGTCGAGGACGGCGGCGACGGCCTCGGGGACGGCGGGCGGGTCGTGCGGGACGACGTGCACGGACTGCACCTCGCCCGGCGTGAGCGCGACCGTGGCCTGGCCCGCCACCGTGTCCACGTCGTCGGGCCGCTCCGGGTCGTGGCCCTTGACGAGGGCCTGGAGCTCCAGCGGCACGGCCGACATGGGCAGCACCCTGCCCTGCGCGCCGAGCAGGCGGCCGACCAGGTCGAGCGCCTGCACATGGTCGCCGAGCTGCTCCCACAGGGCGACGATCAGCAGATTGCCGACCGCGTGCTCGTGCAGATCACCCTTGGACTGGAAGCGGTGCTGGATGACCCGGGCCCAGGTCTGGCCCCAGTCGTCGTCGCCGCAGAGCGCCGCGAGGGCCTTGCGCAGATCGCCGGGCGGCAGCACGCCCAGCTCGTCGCGCAGCCGGCCGCTGGAGCCGCCGTCGTCGGCGACCGTGACGACGGCGGTGAGGTCTCCGGTGATCCGGCGCAGCGAGGCGAGCGAGGCGGACAGGCCCATCCCCCCGCCGAGCGCGACCACCTTCGGCTGGGTGCCCCGCTTGCGGCCCAGCCTGCTCAGGCGGACGGTCCGGCGGTGGGACTTCATTCGCGCCCCATGTCCCGGTGGACGATGACGGTCTCCACGCCCTCGGACGCGAGGCGCGCCGCGAGCTTCTCCGACATGGCCACCGAGCGGTGCTTGCCGCCCGTGCAGCCGACCGCGATCGTCACGTACCGCTTGCCCTCGCGGCGGTAGCCCGCGGCGATGAGCTGGAGCAGCTCGGCGTACCGGTCGAGGAACTCCTTGGCACCCGGCTGGTTGAAGACGTACGCCGCCACCTCCTCGTTCTGGCCGGTGTACTGGCGCAGCTCGGGGACCCAGTGCGGGTTGGGCAGGAAGCGCATGTCGACGACGAGGTCGGCGTCGACCGGCAGGCCGTACTTGAAGCCGAACGACATCACCGTGGCCCGCAGCTCGGGCTCCTCCTCGCCCGCGAACTGGGCGTCCATCTTGGCGCGCAGCTCGTGCACGTTGAGGCTGGAGGTGTCGATCACCAGGTCGGCGTCGCCGCGCAGCTCGCGCAGCAGGTCGCGCTCGGCCTCGATGCCGTCGACGATGCGGCCGTCGCCCTGCAGCGGGTGCGGGCGGCGGACCGACTCGAAGCGGCGGACGAGGGCCTCGTCGGAGGACTCCAGGAAGACGATGCGGCGCGTCACGTTCTTCGACGCCAGCTCGGCGAGGGAGTCGCGGAGGTTGTCGAAGAAGCGCCGGCCGCGGACGTCGACGACCACCGCGATGCGGGCGACGTTGCCCTGCGAGCGGGCGCCGAGCTCCACCATGGTGGGGATCAGCGCGGGCGGCAGGTTGTCGACGACGAACCAGCCGAGGTCCTCAAGGCACTTGGCCGCCGTGCTGCGGCCCGCGCCCGACATGCCGGAGATGATCACCAGCTCCGGGATCGCCGCCTCCGGTACCGCCGGTGTCTCGCTGGGCGTGCCCGTACTCACTTGCTCTCCACCTTCGTCGTGCTCGCTCATGTCTCCTGCCCCCGTCGTTCCTCCGAGGCGCCCGCGGTCACGGGCTCCTCCTCTTCCATGATCTCTCCGGTCGCCGTGTTCACGGCGGGTGCGGCGGGTGCCGCCCGCTCGAAGGCCACCACGATGGCCTCGGCCGTCTTGCGGCCTATGCCCGGTACCTCGCAGATCTGGTCGATTGTCGCGGATCGAAGCTTCTTCACCGAACCGAAGTGCTTGATCAGCGTCTGCTTGCGCGCGTCGCCGAGACCCGGCACGTCGTCCAGCGGGCCCGACCTGAAGCGCTTGGCCCGCTTGGCGCGCTGGTAGGTGATGGCGAAGCGGTGGGCTTCGTCACGCACCCGCTGGAGGAGGTAGAGCCCCTCGCTGGTGCGCGGCAGGATCACCGGGTCGTCGTCACCGGGGACCCAGACCTCCTCCAGGCGCTTGGCCAGGCCACAGACCGCGATGTCGTCGATGCCGAGCTCGTCGAGGGCCTTCTGGGCGGCCGCGACCTGCGGCTGGCCGCCGTCGACCACGACGAGCTGCGGCGGGTACGCGAAGCGCTTGGGGCGACCGTCCTCCTCGGTGAGGCCGTTCCCCTGGACCTCGCCGCTCTCCTCGGCATCCTCGGGGGACCACTCCCCCGTCTTCTCCTTGTCCGCGAGGTAGCGCTTGAAGCGGCGCGTGATCACCTCGTGCATGGAGCGGACGTCGTCCTGGCCCTCGAAGCCCTTGATCTGGAAGCGGCGGTACTCGCTCTTCCTGGCGAGGCCGTCCTCGAAGACGACCATGGAGGCCACCACGTCGTCGCCCTGGAGGTGCGAGATGTCGTAGCACTCGATGCGCAGCGGCGCGCCGTCCAGCTCCAGGGCGGCGGCGATCTCCTCCAGGGCGCGCGAGCGCGTGGTGAGGTCGGAGGCGCGCTTGGTCTTGTGCAGGACGAGGGACTGCTGTGCGTTGCGCGCGACCGTCTCCATGAGGGCCTTCTTGTCGCCGCGCTGCGGGACGCGCAGCGACACGTTCGCCCCGCGCCGCTCGGTCAGCCACTCCTGGACCGGCTCAAGGGGATCCGGCAGGGCGGGGACGAGGACCTCCTTGGGCACCGCGTCGCCGCTCTCCTCCCCGTAGAGCTGCTGGAGGGCATGCTCGACGAGGTCGCCGCTGGTGACGGCCTCGACCTTGTCGGTGACCCAGCCGCGCTGGCCGCGCACGCGGCCGCCCCGCACGTGGAAGATCTGGACGGCGGCCTCCAGCTCGTCCTCGGCGAGGGCGATCAGGTCGGCGTCGGTGGCGTCGGCGAGGACGACGGCGCTCTTCTCCATCGCCTTCTTGAGCGCCTCTATGTCGTCGCGCAGGCGCGCCGCCCGCTCGTACTCCATCTCCTCGGCCGCGTCCGCCATCTGGCGCTCCAGGCGGCGGATGTACGTCCCCGTGCGGCCCGCCATGAAGTCGCAGAAGTCCTCGGCGAGTTCGCGGTGCTCCTCGGGGGTGACGCGCTCCACGCAGGGGGCCGAGCACTTGCCGATGTAGCCCAGCAGGCAGGGGCGGCCGGTGCGGGCGGCGTTCTTGAACACGCCCGCGGAGCACGTGCGTACGGGGAAGGCGCGCAGGAGCAGGTCGACCGTGTCGCGGATGGCCCACGCGTGGCCGTAGGGGCCGAAGTAGCGCACGCCCTTCTTCTTCTGGCCGCGCATCACCTGCACGCGCGGGAACTGCTCGTTCATCGTCACCGCGAGGTACGGATAGCTCTTGTCGTCGCGGTACTTGACGTTGAACCGGGGGTCGAACTCCTTGATCCAGGAGTACTCCAGCTGGAGCGCCTCGACCTCCGTGGTCACCACCGTCCACTCGACGGAGGCGGCGGTCGTCACCATGGTGCGCGTGCGCGGGTGGAGATTGGCCAGGTCCTGGAAGTAGTTGGCCAGGCGCTGGCGCAGGCTCTTGGCCTTCCCGACGTAGATCACCCGGCGGTGCTCGTCGCGGAATTTGTAGACCCCCGGGGCGTCGGGGATCTGTCCCGGCTTGGGGCGGTAGCTGGAAGGGTCGGCCATGTCGGACAGCCTACTGGCGGGGGGTGACAGCGCGGGTCAGCGTCCGCTTCAGCCGGCCCGGACCGCGATCACGTCGCCCGGTTCGAGCCGGTCGTGGAGCCAGCGGGCGTCGTCCGTGCGCAGGCCGATCCAGCCGCGGGTGACGTCCCTGGTGCCCGGCGCCTTCTCGTCGTAGGTCAGCGCGACGACGTAGTTGGTGCCGCCCTCGGGGGTGCGCAGCTCGACGACCCAGGGCAGCTTCAGGTCGTACTCGCCGCCGAGGCCGGCGGTCCCGGCGGGCATGCGCTTCTCGCGGTGCACGGCGGTGACCGTCATCCGCCCGGTCGGGGTGGGGTGTTGGGTGGAGCCCGCGGAGACCGGCAGGGTCCTGCCGTCGACCGTCATCCGGTGCCGGTCCAGGTCGAGGGTGGCGACGCGCTTGCGGTGGCCTTCGGTGGCGACGGGCGCCGGAGTCCTGTCCGGGCCGTCGTCGGAGCCGGAGAGCAGGCCCACGGTCACGGTCGCTACCACGGCGGCCGTGACGAGGGCCGCTCCGACGGCCGCGGTACGGCGCCTGCGGCGGCGCAGCACCGCGCGGCGGCGGATCTCCGCGCCGGGCACGGCGGGGGGCGTGCGGTGGCCGGCCGCCAGGTCGTGGAGGGCGGAGGTCAGGTCATCGGACACGGCCATCCTCCTTCGCGCTCCGCTCGTCGTCGCCGTCCCGCTCGGCGGACAGCCGCGCGGCGAGCGCCGCCCTGCCGCGCGAGAGGCGGGCCTTGACGGTCCCGACGGGCGAGCCGGTCTCGGAGGCTACCTGCTCCACACTCAGGTCGCACAGGTGGTGCAGGACGACGGCCGTGCGCTGCGCCTCGGGGAGGGTGCGCAGCGCCTGGACGAGCGCGGTGTGCTCGGGCCCCGGGCCCGCGACGCGGTCGGCGGGCGGGTTCCTGCGCACCAGGTCGAGCCAGCGTCTGGCCCGGCGCCAGCGGCTCACCGCGAGGCGCAGGGCGACGGTGCGGATCCAGGCCTCGGGCGCCTCGTCGGCGAGGAAGCTCTCGTGGCGGTCCCAGGCGCGTACGAACGCCTCCTGGACGACGTCCTGGGCTTCGCCGTGGTCCCCGGTCAGGGCGTACAACTGGCCGACCAGACGCGGGAAGGCGGCGGTGTAGAACGCGTCGAACTCGTCCTCCGTCATGCCCCCGCGCCCCCGTCCGGCCCGGCCGGATCGCCTGTTCTGGAATCGCCCTGGAATCGCTCCCAGAACCGCTCCGGAAAATTCGTGCACCCGCGTGCAACCTGCCGCCTCCCCCGTGCGTACAGGTCGCGTATATCGAAACACAGCCCAGGGGGACCGATGACCACAGGAATCATGCCGGGACGCGCCACGCGCGCGTGGGGAGCGGCGGCGCTCTGTTCACTCGTGCTGGCGGGCTGCGCCGCGCCGGACGGGGCGGACGAGGAGCGGGCCTCGGACCCGAAGCCGGTGTCGAGCGCGACGGACCGCGCGGCCGCCGGGCAGAAGCAGCGGCCCGCGAAGAAGCCCGTTCCGGAGCCCGCCGCGCTCAAGGGGGCACGGCTCAACGTCTCCGAAGGGCAGACCGTCGGGGTCGGCATGCCGATATCGCTCACCTTCGACCGGCCGGTGCCGGTCGCGGAGCGGGCCGCGGTCGAGCGACGGCTGAAGGTGACGGCACGGCCCGGCGTCACGGGGTCGTGGAGCTGGGTCAAGGACCGCAATCTGCACGAGGGGCAGCGCGTCGACTACCGCCCGCGCGAGCCGTGGAAGCCCGGCACGCGGGTCACCGTCGGGGTGGGCGCGGGGACGACCAGGACGTTCGAGGTGGGCCGCTCGCTGGTCGCCACCGTGGACGTGCGGACCCACACCATGACGGTGGTGAAGGACGGCAGGACGCGCCGGGTGAAGGTCACCGCGGGCGCGCCGGGCATGGACACCTGGAACGGCACGATGGTCGTCCTCGACAAGCAGTCCCGGGTGCTCATGGACTCCCGGACTGTGGGCTACGGAAAGGCGTACAAGGACTACTACAACTTCGCGGTCCACCTGACGACTTCGGGCACCTATCTGCACGAGAACCCGAACGCGAACGCCACCGCGGGCGAGAGCAACGTGACGCACGGCTGCATAGGCCTGGCCACCGACGGGACCGCGCGGCGCTTCTACGGAGAGGTGATCCCCGGCGACATCGTGCGGGTCGTCGGCTCCAAGGAGACCGTGGCGCCGGGCAACGGCTACGGGGACTGGAACGTGGGCTGGCAGGAGTGGCGCGCGGGCAGCGCGCTGAGCTGACGCGTGGGCACGTGAGCACGTGAGGAGCGGCGACCGGCGTCCCGGTCGCCGCTCCCCCGTTTTTCCGGGTCAGCCCTCCCGGCGCGCCGCGCGGCGCCGCACCAGTGCCGTGCCCGAGATGCCGAGGGCGAGCAGCGCGCCCGCCCCCGCTATCGACGAGGCCACCGTGACCGGCCCCTGCGTGGACGCCCCCGTACCAGCGGCGTTCCCCGCGCTCTCCTTGTCGTAGCCGCCCGCCTTGCCGGACTTCGCGTACGCCGAGCCCGGCAGCTTGTCGCCGTAGGCCTTCTGGACGCGCTTGCGGTAGGCGGCGACCGAGGTGCCGTCGGCGCCCACGGCACGGACCGCGTCCTTGTCGAGCGGCAGCACGCGCGCGTGGGCGTCGTCCCGGTCGTCCCTGACGTACCAGGCGTTGATCTGCGGCTCGTGGAAGACGGTGCCTCCCGGGGCCTTCTGCGCGCCCACGCGCGCGTAGTGGGTCTCGTCGTCCCCGGTGGCGATGTTCACGACCTGCCAGGAGCCGCCCTGCTGGACCGTCCACAGGGACGCTTCCTGGCCGTCGGAGGAGACCGCCTTGCTGGCGAGGAACTCCAGGCGGGCGATCGGCGCGCCCTTCTTGCCCGCGACGAAGTCCGGCGACAGGTAGTACACGGGCACGGCCCCGCCCTGGACGCGCGGTGCGGCCGCGGCCTTGGTGACCGCTCCCTCCCGCGCGAAGAAGCGGGAGAGCGTGTCGAGGGTGCCGGGCGCGGCGGCCGCCTCGTGCGCGGCGTCGCGGGACGCCGCCGAGGGTGCGGCGGGGCCGGAGTCGGCGGTGGCCGCGGGGGCCGCGAGGCCCAGCGCGAGGGTCGCCGCGGAACCGGCGAGGACCGCCTTCAGGAGGTGGCGGGGAAGCTGACGGGTCATCGCTCTCACGCCCCGATCCGGTAGAGCGAGTGGGTCCAGGAGAAGGTGTTGTTGTTGACGTACCAGGCGTGCGAGGCCCAGTTGTAGCGGTCGTTGGAGGGCCAGGGATCGCCCCAGTAGACCCAGCTGTTGGCGTCGTCGTAGCCGTAGAGGACGTGCATGTGGCCGCCGCCGTTGGACCACTGGATGCGGGTCTCCACCGGACGGCCCGCGTTGATCTCCGCCTGTACGGTGGGGTAGCGCAGCCAACCGGTCACGTAGGAGCCGGAGTTGATGCCCGCCCAGCTCAGGCCGTTCTGCACGTTGCCCAGCGTGGCCTGGTTGTTGGGGCACTCGGTGTTCTGGTTGCGCCCGAAGGCGGCGTTGCAGAACTGGTTCTGGCTGTAGTTGCGGCCCATGAAGGTGGCGATGGTGTTGCCGGCCGCGGCCCAGCACCAGTTGGTCTTCTGCTGGGCCTGCATGGTGATGTTCAGCCGCTTGGCGGCGAGCACGGACGGGTCGGCCGCGGCCGTGGCGGTCGTCGCGGCGCGGGCGGGGGCGGGGTCGAGCGGGGCGGCCGCGGCAGCGGCGGTGGGGGCGGCGAAGAGAGCGGCCGCGACGACGGCGACGGCGGAGAGGCATCTCCGTCTGCCGGGGCTGCTCTTCGTGCTGTATGGGTGGCGCATCGCGTTCCTCCCGAGCGGGGTGGGGTTGGAGGAGCGCGTCCGGACGCTGCGATTGAGCATCGAGTGTTGTCGGGTGCAGGTCAACACGCTTCAATGCGGAATGACTTGGGACGTGAACGGCGGCGTACGGATGTGAACACGGGCCGAGCGCCGACCTGGCAGCCCGCTCCTACCGGCGCGAACGCCGGGACGGGATAAGTGAACGTTCACAGAAAGGGCTCATTTTGCGCCACGGCACACGGCTCGCCGACGGAGCGGCCGAAGGGGACGAAGCACCCGCGGATCTGGAGGCGGCCCTGCGCACAGGACCCTTCCACGTCGCGCTGCGCACCGCCATCGCCGTACGACGGCTGCCCCTGCAACGCGTCCGGCACCATCTGGCCCGGCACGGGGTCACGGTCGGCGTGACGAGCCTGAGCTACTGGCAGCAGGGCGCGCGCCGCCCCCAGCGCGCCGAGTCGCTGCGGGCCGTGCGCGCCCTGGAGGAGATCCTTCAGCTCCCTGAGGAGTCACTGATCCGGCTGCTCGCGCCGCCGTCCGGGCGCGCCGACAGGGAACGCCCGGCCGCCCGCTCGTACCGCTCCCTGGTCGAGGCCTCCGACGTGCTGCGCGCCCTCCTCGACGAGCTCGGCTCCCCCGTCGACGGCGGCCTGCACACCATCGGCCAGCACGAACGGCTGCGGATCGGCGCGCGGCGGGAACTGCTCGGCCGTCAGTCGCAGCACATCGTGCGCGCCCACAAGGACGGCGTGGACCGCTACCTGGCCATCCACCACGGCGATCCGGGCTGCGCGCCCGAGCGGATCGCCGTGCGCGCCCTGGAGAACTGCCGTACGGGACGGGTGCGCTGGCACCGGGGCACCGGGGTGCTCGTCGCCGAACTGCTCTTCGACGCGCGGCTGCGCGCGGGAGACACCCATCTGTTCGGCTACGGCTTCGAGGACGGCACGGCGGGCGTGGCCACGGAGTACCAACGCGGGTTCACCTACGCGGGCGGGCAGTACGCGCTGCAGGTCCGCTTCGACGATCAGGCGCTGCCCGTGCGGTGCCACCGCTTCACCCAGCACTCGGCGGCGGCGCCGCGCGGCAACCGCCAGGAACTCACGCTGAGCGGCAGCCACCGCTCGGTGCACCTGGTGGAACCGCAGGTGCGGGCGGGGATATTGGGGATCGAGTGGGACTGGGAGTAGCGGAACCCGCTCTCCGGAGAGAGGGCCTCAGCTCTTCTCGGGCCCCGCGATGATCTTGCCCTTCTCGACCTTCACCGGCAGCTCGTGCAGCGGCGAGACGGCCGGCTCGTGCAGCACCTTGCCGTTCGTGGCGTCGAACTGGCTGCCGTGACAGGGGCAGATGAGCTTGTGCCCCTCCAGCTTGTTGATCGGGCACTGCGCGTGCGTGCAGATCGTGCTGAACGCCTTGTACTCGTCGGCGGAGATCCGGCTGACGACCACGTTGTTGTCGGTGTACAGCTTCGAGGCGCCCACCTTCACCTCGTCGGACGCGCCGAGCTCCACCGGCTTGCTCGGCGCCGACCGCGACCCGCCGTCGCCGCCGGAGGAGCAGGCGGTCAGACCGAGCCCTGCGGCCGGGGCGAGAGCGGCGGCCCGCAGCACGGTGCGGCGGG
This sequence comes from Streptomyces sp. NPDC087300, assembly GCF_044744425.1. Taxonomy (NCBI): domain Bacteria; kingdom Bacillati; phylum Actinomycetota; class Actinomycetes; order Kitasatosporales; family Streptomycetaceae; genus Streptomyces; species Streptomyces sp. NPDC087300. Next base: position 151,546 of record NZ_JBIUYI010000009.1, on the reverse strand, counting down.
CGTGGGGCGTGCCGGACATGGTGTCTCCACAGGTCAGGGGCGTACGTGTGCGTCGGTGACGGATCAGACCATACCGGTGCGGGACGTTCCGACCGGGTCGGGCACGAGCGTGCCCGAGTGCTGCCCGCTTCCGTCCCGGAGCCCCCGCACGCCCTAGCCTGAGCGGGACGCCGAGCCCGACCCAGCCTGAGCGGAACGCCGAGCCCGAGAGGAACCACCCGTGATAGTCGTCGCCGGAGAGGCCCTGATCGACCTCGTCCCGCAAGGGGCGGCACGCGCGGCCGACACCCCGGGCCCCGCCGCCCTCGCCCCGCTCGCACCGCGGCGCGGCGGCGGCCCGTACAACACCGCCGTGGCGCTCGGCAGGCTCGGCTCCCCCGTCGCCTTCTGCTCGCGCGTCTCGCGGGACGCGTTCGGCGACGCGCTGCTGGACGGACTGCGTACGGCGGGGGTCGACCTGTCGTACGTCCAGCGGGGCCCCGAGCCGACGACGCTCGCCGTCGCCTCGATCGGCGCGGACGGCTCTGCGGGCTACTCCTTCTACGTCGAGGGCACGGCCGACCGGCTCTTCGCCGCGCCCGCCGAACTCCCCGACGGGGTACGGGCGATGTCCTTCGGCACCTGTTCGCTGGTCCTCGAACCGGGCGCGAGCGCGTACGAAGAACTGCTGCGCGGCGCGGCGGAGCGCGGGGTGTTCACGACGCTCGACCCCAACATCCGGGCCGGCCTCATCCCCGACGCGGACGCCTATCGCGCCCGGTTCAAGAGCTGGCTCCCCTCGGTCTCGCTGCTCAAGCTGTCCCAGGAGGACGCCGACTGGCTCGGCGGCACCCCGCGGGAGTGGCTGGCGTCAGGGCCCGCCGCGGTGGTCGTCACGCACGGCGGCGACGGCCTCTCGCTGCACACCCCGGACGGCGGCGAGCTGCGGGTGCCCGGTGAGCCGGTCGACGTGGTGGACACGATCGGCGCGGGCGACACCGTCAACGCGGCGCTGCTGCACGGCCTCGCGGCCCGGGACGCGCTGTCCCCCGGCGTGCTCGCCGCGCTGGCCGCGGACGGCTGGTCGGACGTCCTGCGGTTCGCCGCGCGGGCGGCGGCGCTCACCTGCTCGCGGGCGGGCGCGGAACCTCCGTACGCGGCCGAACTCGGCTGACCCCAGGGCCGCCTGACCCGGCGGGCCGTCCGGTCAGCCGTTGACCGCGTGCAGACCGCCGGGCCTGCGGCCGTTGACGCGGTCGAGGGCGGCGGCCGTGGCCTCGTCGGCGGGGACGTAGACGATCAGGCGCTGCGGGTCCGTGTCGGGCAGCGCCAGCGTCTCGTACGAGAGCCGGAGTCCGCCCTCCTCTGGGTGGGTGAGCCGCTCCACGCCGGTCCGCCGGGGCAGGGCGGGCGCCCCCGCGGCACGGTCGGCGAACGGGGCGCCCGCGATGACCGTCAACTCGTCCGTGAAGCCGACGACATGCGGGTCGTCGAGCAGCGAATCGGTCCTGAGGTGCCCGACCAGGTCGTCGGCGACGCGGTCCCACTCGGGGTAGGCGGCGCGGGCCCGCTCGTCGGTGAAGACGAAGCGGGCGAGGTTGGGGCGCTCGTCGTCCAGTACGCCGAGGGGCTCGACGAGCCGCCGGTAGCCGCTCGTACAGGCGAGGACGTCCGCGAGGCGGTTGAGCAGCACGGCCGGCGTGGGCTCCAGGCTGTCCAGGATGGCGCGCACGGTCGGCCGGACCGAGTCGGCGGGCGGCACCGTGGCGGGGCAGCACGGGTCCCCCGGCCCGTTCTCCTTCTCCAGGCGGCGCAGGTGCACGCGCTCCTCGACGCTCAGCCGCAGCGTGTCGGCGAGCGCGGCGAGCACCTGGGGCGAGGGGTGGCGGTCCCTGCCCTGTTCGAGACGGGTGAGGTATTCGACGCTGATCCCCGCGAGGGTCGCGACCTCGGAGCGGCGAAGGCCCGGGGTGCGGCGGCGCGGGCCGCTGGGCAGGCCGACCTCGGTGGGGGTCACGGCCTCCCTGCGCGCGCGCAGGAAGACGCCCAGCTCGTTGTCGCTCACCGTTCGAACGTATCAGCCGGTGCGGGGGCGGATCGTGGCCCTGTCACTACCAGCATCGACTCGGCCTTCCTCACCCCCGAAGCGCGCCGCAAGGTGGGCGCATGACTTTTGAAGCGACTGACACGACGTCCTCGGCGGGCTCCCCCGCGCTGCCTGCGCTGCCGCTGGCAGCCGGCCGGTGGGAGATCGACGCCTTCCACTCCGCGGTGAACTTCTCCATCCGCCACCTCGGGATCTCCAAGGTGCGGGGCCGGTTCGCCGACGTACAGGCCGAGCTGGTGGTGGGCGAGACCGCGGAAACCTCTTCGGTGACGGCCACCATCGCGCTGGCCTCCATCGACACGGGCAACAAAGACAGGGACGCCCACGTCCGCGCCTCCGACCTGCTCGACGTCGAGAAGCGCCCGACGATGACGTTCCGCTCGACCGGGATCGAGGGCGCGGACGAGGAGTGGACCATGACGGGCGACCTGACCATCGGCGAGGTCACGCGCCCGGTGACGCTGGCGGTGGAACTGGGCGGCGTAGAAGGCTTCCCCGGCCAGGACCGCAGGCACGCGGGTTTCGAGGCATCGGGCGAGATCCGCCGCAGCGAGTTCGGCCTGGACTTCGCCCCCGGCCTGCTCGGGGAGGTAGTGAAAATCCAACTGGACATGCAGTTCCTGGAGCCGGTGGCTCGGGAGGGGTGAGGCGGGCGGTGCCGGCCGGGGCTCGGCGGGACGGGACCGGTGGCTCGGCGTGGACCGGTACTGATGGGCGTGGGTCGGTACCGGCCGGCTCTACGTGGGCCGGTGCCGATGAGCGTGGCTCCGTACCGGCGGGCTCGGTGTGGGCCAATGCGCGAGCCGGTACCGGCGGGCTCCGGAAGGGCCGCTGCCGCCAAGCCCCGCAAGGGTCGGCTTCACGCCCGGGGCCGGCCCCGATACGCACCACCCTTCCCGCGGCTCGCAGCCACCCCTCAGTCGTCCGTCGTGAACGCCCCGTGCCGCCCCGCCCCCGCGGCGAACCGGGCCGCGCCCTCCGCCGCCTCGGCGAGCGAGCGCAGGCCGTGCCTCAACTCGCCTGCCATCGCCTCCTGTTCGGGGCGTCCGGCCTGTTCGAGGACGGACATCCTGTCCTCACGCAGACACGTCTGCGGGAACCCGGCCAGCTCCGCGGCGAGGGTCTCCGCGGCGGCGCGGGACGTGCCGGTGGGCACGGTCCTGTTGATCAGGCCCATGCCGAGCGCCTCCGCCGCGTCCACCGGACGCCCCGTCAGGATCAGGTCGAGGGCGCGGCCTTCGCCGATCAGCCGGGGCAGCCGCACCGTACCGCCGTCGATGAGGGGCACGCCCCAGCGGCGGCAGAACACCCCGAGCACGGCGTCCTCCTCGGCGATCCGCAGATCGCACCAGAGGGCGAGTTCGAGGCCGCCCGCGACGGCGTGGCCCGCGATCGCCGCGATGACCGGCTTGGAGAGGACCATCCGGCTGGGGCCCATGGGCCCGTCCCCGTCCTCCGTCACCTCGTTGCCGTCCGGCGTGCCGATGGCCTTGAGGTCGGCGCCCGCGCAGAACGTGCCGCCCTCGCCCCACAGGACGGCGACCGAGGCGTCGGGGTCGGCTTCGAAGGCGTGGAACGCGTCGGCGAGGGCGCGGGCGGTGGGCCCGTCGACGGCGTTCCGCGCGGCGGGGCGGGACAGCACGATGGTGGTGACGGGGCCTTCGCGTTCGCTGCGTACCGACATGGGCGCAAGCCGACCACGCGAACGGCCCACCCGGCAAGGCTCGTTCGGCCGTCACCTGGGCGTACGCCCGCGCTCCCCCGCCCTCGCACTCCCCCCGCGTACGACGAAAGCGCACCGCCCCCCGTGGGGAACGGTGCGCTTCGGCCGGTCGGCGGACCCTGCGGTCCAGGACCGGTCAGGCCTTGCGGGCCCGCGTCGTCTTCTTGGCGGTGCTCTTCTTGGCGACCGCCTTCTTCGCAGCCGCGGCCGTCTCCTTGGCGGTGGCCGCCTTCTTCGGAGTGGCCGCCTTCTTGGCGGTGGCGCCCGTCTTGACCGTGGCCGTCTTCTTGGTGGCCGTGGCGCTCGCCGCGACCGCCTTCTTCGCGGCGGACTTCTTCGCCGGGGCCTTCTTCGCGGGCTTGCGCCCCTGCGAGGGCAGCACCTCGCTGACCCGGTCCGCCGAGATGATGTCCCGCAGGAACTTGCCGGTGTGGCTGGTCGGCACCCCCGCGACCTCCTCGGGCGTGCCCTCGGCGACGACGAGACCGCCGCCGTTGCCCCCCTCGGGGCCCATGTCGACGACCCAGTCGGAGGTCTTGATCACGTCGAGGTTGTGCTCGATGACGATGACCGTGTTGCCCTTGTCGACCAGACCGGAGAGGACCGTGATCAGCTTGCTGATGTCCTCGAAGTGCAGACCGGTGGTCGGCTCGTCGAGCACGTAGACGGTCCGGCCCGTGGAGCGCTTCTGGAGCTCGGAGGCGAGCTTCACGCGCTGCGCCTCACCTCCGGAAAGCGTGGGCGCCGACTGCCCGAGGCGTACGTAACCGAGGCCGACGTCGTTGAGCGTCTTCAGGTGACGCGCGATCGCCGGGACCGCCTCGAAGAAGGCGAGGCCCTCCTCGATCGGCATGTCGAGGACCTCGGCGATGGACTTGCCCTTGTAGTGCACGTCCAGCGTCTCGCGGTTGTAGCGGGCGCCGTGGCAGACCTCGCACGGGACGTAGACGTCCGGCAGGAAGTTCATCTCGATCTTGATGGTGCCGTCGCCGGAACAGTTCTCGCAGCGGCCGCCCTTGACGTTGAAGGAGAAGCGCCCGGGGAGGTAGCCCCGCACCTTCGCCTCCGTGGTCTCCGCGAAGAGCTTGCGGACGTGGTCGAAGACTCCGGTGTACGTCGCCGGGTTCGAGCGCGGCGTACGGCCGATCGGCGACTGGTCGACGTGCACGACCTTGTCGACGAGGTCGTCACCGTCCACGCGCGTGTGGCGGCCGGGCACGGAACGGGCGCCGTTCAGCTCCCTGGCCAGGTGCGTGTAGAGGATGTCGTTGACCAGGGTCGACTTGCCGGAGCCCGAGACGCCCGTGACGGCCGTGAGGACGCCGAGCGGGAAGGAGACGTCGATGTCCTGGAGGTTGTTCTCACGGGCGCCGTGCACCGTGAGCTGCCGGGAGGGGTCGGCGGGGCGGCGCACGTCCGGGATCGGGATGGACTTCTTGCCCGAGAGGTACTGCCCGGTGATCGACTTGTCGTTGTCGAGGAGCTCCTTCATGGAGCCGCTGTGCACGACCTTGCCGCCGTGCTCGCCCGCGCCGGGGCCGATGTCGACGACCCAGTCGGCGACCTTGATGGTGTCCTCGTCGTGCTCGACGACGATCAGCGTGTTGCCCATGTCGCGCAGGCGGACGAGGGTCTCGATCAGCCGGTGGTTGTCGCGCTGGTGGAGGCCGATGGACGGCTCGTCGAGCACGTAGAGCACGCCGACCAGGCCGGAGCCGATCTGGGTGGCCAGGCGGATGCGCTGGGCCTCGCCTCCGGAGAGGGTGCCCGCGGCGCGGTTCAGCGAGAGGTAGTCCAGGCCGACGTCGACCAGGAAGCGCAGCCGTTCGTTGACCTCCTTGAGGACCCGCTCGGCGATCTTCTTGTCGCGGGCGCCCAGCTTCAGCTCGGCGAGGAAGTCCGCGCAGTCGCTGATGGACATCGCGGAGACCTCGGCGATGGACTTCCCCATGACCGAGACGGCCAGCACGATCGGCTTGAGGCGCGTGCCCTCACAGGTCGGACAGGGCACCTCGCGCATGTAGCCCTCGAAGCGCTCGCGGCTCGCGTCGCTCTCGGCCTCGCTGTGCCGGCGCTTGACGAAGGGGACGGCACCTTCGAAGGCGGTGGTGTAGACCCGCTCGCGGCCGTACCGGTTGCGGTAGCGCACCTCGATCTGCGTCTTGTGGCCGTTGAGCAGGGCCTTCTTGGCGCGCTGCGGCAGGCCCGCCCAGGGCATGTCGGTGGCGAAGCCGAGCGCGTCGGCGAGGGCGCCGACGAGCCGCCCGAAGTACTCCTTGGTGTGGCCGTGCGACCAGGGGTGGATGGCGCCTTCGTCGAGCGACTTGTCCTCGTCGGGGACGATCAGCTCGGGGTCGACCTCCATGCGCGTACCGATGCCGGAGCAGTCGGGGCAGGCACCGAAGGGCGAGTTGAAGGAGAAGGAGCGGGGCTCCAGCTCCTCGAAGGACAGGTCGTCGTACGCGCAGTACAGGTGCTCCGAGTACATGCGCTCGCGCTCGGGGTCGTCCTCGGGGAGGTCGACGAAGTCGAGGACGACCATGCCGCCCGCGAGACCGAGCGCGGTCTCCACGGAGTCGGTCAGGCGGCGCTTGGCGGACTCCTTCACCGTGAGGCGGTCGATGACCACCTCGATGGTGTGCTTCTCCTGCTTCTTCAGCGTGGGCGGCTCGGAGAGCTGGATGGTCTCGCCGTCCACCCGCGCGCGGGAGTACCCCTTGGTCTGGAGGTCGGCGAAGAGGTCGACGAACTCGCCCTTGCGCTCGCGCACCAGCGGCGAGAGGACCTGGAAGCGGCTGCCTTCCGGCAGCTCCAGGACCTTGTCGACGATGGCCTGCGGCGACTGCCGGGCGATGGGGCGCCCGCACTCGGGGCAGTGCGGCTTGCCGATGCGCGCGAAGAGCAGGCGGAGGTAGTCGTAGACCTCGGTGATGGTGCCGACCGTGGAGCGCGGGTTGCGCGAGGTCGACTTCTGGTCGATGGAGACCGCCGGGGAGAGCCCCTCGATGAAGTCGACGTCGGGCTTGTCCATCTGACCGAGGAACTGCCGGGCGTACGAGGAGAGGGACTCCACGTACCGCCGCTGGCCCTCGGCGAAGATCGTGTCGAACGCGAGCGAGGACTTGCCCGACCCGGAGAGTCCGGTGAACACGATGAGGGAGTCACGCGGGAGATCGAGCGAGACGTTCTTGAGATTGTGCTCGCGCGCGCCACGGACGATGAGACGGTCGGCCACGCCGGTCCGCACCTTTCTTGAGAGTGGTGACAGGGGCGGAACCCCCGTCTTTCACAGACTAGGGCGAGCCACTGACAACGCCGGGCTGCTTCCCTGGTTCACAACAATCCCGGACCACCAAGAATGCCCGATGCCGCCCTCGACCATATAGCACGTGCATTCGATTTGCGGGGCTCCCCCGAGTCCTTCACCCGAACGTGTGGCGGGACTATGGTCGGGCGCATGATTGATCATGTGCGCGACCTGGCGTCTGTACGTGACGCGACCGACCGACTGCTCACCGCAGCCGCGAAACTGAACAACGATTCGACCGCCGAGCCGTCACGGCTTCCCGGCTGGACCGTGGGCCATGTCCTCGCCCACGTCGCCCGGAACGCCGACGCGCTGGTGAACGTGCTGGCCGGCCGGCCCATGTACGTCAGTGGGGAGGCGCGGGACGCCGACATCGAGCGGGACGCCCCGCGGGCGCTGGCCGCGCAGCTCGACGACGTAAGGGAGAGCGCGGCACGCTTCGCGGCCGAGGGCGCGAAGGACGCCGACTGGTCCCGCACCGTGGAGCTGCGCAACGGCGTGACCGACTCCGCTTCCCGAGTGCCCTTCCGGCGGTGGGTCGAGATCGAGCTGCACCACGTGGACCTCGGCATCGGATACGACCTGGAGCACCTGCCCGCCGATTTCACCCAGCGTGAGATCACCTTCCTCACCACGCGCTTCGCGGGGAATCCGGCGGTGCCGCCGACCCGGCTCACGGACGGCACGCACGCGTGGAGCACCGGCCGCGCGGGCGACGTCGAGATCACCGTCTCCGGGGCCGCGCCCGACCTCGTCGGCTGGCTCGCGGGCCGCCGCGACGGCTCCGCGCTGACGGCCGAAGGCGGCCTCCTCCCCGCCCTGCCCCCGCTATAGGCTGGCCGACATGACGTACAGCGGAGCGGTGAAGGTCGGCGGACCCTCGGACGTGCACGAACTGCAGGATCTGATGATCTCGAAGGTCGCGGTCGGACCGATGGACAACAACGCCTATCTGCTGCGCTGCCGGGCCACCGGCGAGCAGCTCCTGATCGACGCGGCGAACGACGCCGGGACGCTCCTCACGCTGATCGGTGACGACGGCATCGCGTCCGTCGTCACCACGCATCAGCACGGCGACCACTGGCAGGCGCTCGCCGCGGTCGTCGAGGCGACCCGCCCGCGGACCTACGCGGGCCGGGAGGACGCCACCGGCATCCCCGTGCCGACGGACGTCCTGGTCGACGACGGCGACACGATCAAGGTCGGCCGGGTCGAGCTCACCGCCCGTCACCTGGTGGGCCACACGCCAGGCTCGATCGCGCTGGTCTACGACGACCCGCACGGCCATCCGCACGTGTTCACCGGCGACTGCCTCTTCCCCGGCGGCGTCGGCAACACCTGGAAGGACCCGCAGGCCTTCGCGAGCCTCATCGACGACGTCGAGACGAAGATCTTCGGGACGCTGCCCGACGAGGCATGGGTCTATCCCGGCCACGGCAACGACACGACGCTGGGCGCCGAGCGCCCGCACCTCGCGGAGTGGCGCGCGCGGGGCTGGTGAGTCCGGTCCGCCGGGGCCGCGTCAGGCCCCGGCGGCGACCAGCGCGGCCACCCGCTCCACCGCGAACACGTACCCCTGCACGCCACAGCCCGCGATGACGCCGTCGGCGCGCCCCGAGACGTAGCTGTGGTGCCGGAAGACCTCGCGCTGGTGGATGTTGGAGATGTGCACCTCCAACACCGGCATCCCGTCACAGGTGTTGAGCGCGTCCAGGATCGCGACGGACGTGTGGGAGTAGGCCGCGGGGTTGATGACGATGCCCACGTGGTGCTCGCGCGCCTCGTGGATCCAGTCGACCAACTCGCCCTCGTGGTTGCTCTGTCGCAGGTCCACGGTGCCGCCGTGCGCGGCCGCCGCCTTGGCGCAGAGTGCCTCGACGTCGGCGAGCGTGTCCGAACCGTAGATCTCGGGCTGGCGCTGCCCGAGCAGGTTCAGGTTCGGGCCGTTGAGGATCATGATCGGGGCGGTGGCGAGGCTGCGCGTCATGGTCGAGGTCTATCACGCCGCCCCGGCGCGGAACACGGGACCGCGCACCCCCGCACGCCCCCGTAACTGTGCGTCACCACGGGTAGTTGACGCGGCATGCGCACCACTGAACCAAAACCGGACGGACCGGGCACGGACGGGTCGGCTCCGGCCGCCCCGCCGTCGCTGCCACGGCTCGCGGCCGCCTCGCTCGCCGGGACCGCCATCGAGTTCTACGACTTCTTCATCTACGGGACGGCCGCGGCGCTCGTCCTCGGCCCGCTCTTCTTCCCGACGTTCTCCCCGCTGGCGGGCACCCTCGCCGCCTTCGCCACCTTCGGGGTGGGCTTCGTGGCGCGGCCGCTCGGGTCCGTCGTCTTCGGGCACATCGGCGACCGCCACGGCCGGCGTCCCGTGCTCATCGCCTCGCTGCTCCTGACCGGCGTCGCCACGGTCGCCGTCGGCTGCGTGCCCACGTACGAATCGATCGGGATCGCCGCTCCCGTGCTCCTCCTTGTACTGCGTTTTCTCCAGGGACTCGGGCTCGGCGGTGAGTGGGGCGGAGCCGTGCTGCTGACCGCGGAGCACGCGCCCGCCGAGCGGCGCGGACTGTGGGCGAGCTTTCCGCAGATCGGCCCCTCGGTCGGCTTCCTGCTGGCCAACGGCATCATGCTGGCCCTCTCCGCGACGCTCACCGACGCCCAGTTCGCGGCCTGGGGGTGGCGGGTGCCGTTCTGGGCGGCGGGTCTGCTCGCGGCGGCCGGGCTCGCGCTGCGCACCTCGCTGGCGGAGAGCCCGGACTTCCTGCGCCTCGACGGGCACGCGCGCGTACCACTCGTCGAAGTCGCGCGCGGGCACTGGCGCCTGGTGCTCCTGACCGCGGGCGCGATGGCGGTGGGATACGCGGTGTTCTACGCCGTGACGACCTGGTCCCTCGCCTACGGAGTGGAGCACCTGGGCGTGAACCGTACGGTCATGCTGGCCTGTGTCATGGCGGCCGTGGTGGTCAAGGGCGCCCTGACACCGGTGGTGGCGGTGCTCGGCGACCGCTACGGGCGGCGGCCGTTGTGCCTGATCGGGTGCGCGGCGTCGGCACTGTGGATGTTCCCGCTGGTCGCGCTGCTCTCGACCGGCCAGCCGCTGCTGATGTTCACCGGCTTCCTGGTGGCGCTGCTCGCCTTCATCACGATGTTCGCCGTGATCGCCGCGTATCTGCCGGAGTTGTACGAGCCCCGGGTGCGCTGCACGGGCGCCGCCGTCGGCTACAACCTGGGCGGCGTGCTCGGCGGGGCGCTCACCCCGATCGTGGCGACGGCGCTGGCGCAGGGGGAAGGGAGGCCGTGGGGCGTGGCCGCGTATCTGTCGGGCATCGCCCTGCTGAGCCTCGGGTGCTTCGCCCTGCTTCCGGAGACGCGGCCGGTCGCGGTTCCCGACGCGGCGGCCGCTCCGGGGTGAGGTCCGCCGATCGCCTTCTACGGAGTGATCGCCAGTTCCAGGAACGCCGCGAAGAGCACCAGGTGGACGCCGCCCTGTAGGGGTGTGGCACGGCCGGGTACGACCGTGAGCGTGCCGACGATCACGGTCAGCGCGAGCAGCACCATGTGGGTCGAGCTGAGGCCGAGTACGAGCGGACCCGAGAGCCAGACGGAGGCGACCGCGACGGCCGGGATGGTCAGTCCGATGCTGGCCATCGCGGAGCCGAGGGCGAGGTTCAGGCTGGTCTGCACCCGGTCGCGGCGGGCGGCGCGCGCGGCCGCGATCGTCTCGGGGAGCAGTACGAGGAGCGCGATGATCACGCCGACCACGGCGTGCGGCAGGCCCGCGCTCTCCACGCCCGACTCGATCGTCGGGGAGACGCCCTTGGCGAGACCGACCACGCCGATCAGCGCGAACGCGAGCAGCGCCAGGCTCAGTTTCGCGTCCCGCGCCGAGGGGCCCTCGGCGTGGCTGTCGGCGTCGATGACCTCGCCCTGCTTGGTGAGGGGCAGGAAGTAGTCGCGGTGCCGCACGGTCTGGGTGGTCACGAAGATGCCGTAGAGGACGATCGAGGCGACCGCGGCGAAGCTCAGCTGGGCGGTGGTGAACTCCGGGCCCGGCTTGGTGGTGGTGAAGGTCGGCAGGACCAGGCAGAGCGTGGCCAGGGTCGCGACGGTCGCGAGGGCCGCGCCGGTGCCCTCGGGGTTGAAGACGGCGACGCGGTGGCGGAGCGCGCCCACCAGCAGACAGAGTCCGACGATGCCGTTGCAGGTGATCATGACCGCGGCGAAGACGGTGTCGCGGGCGAGCGTGGAGCTCTTGTCGCCGCCGTCGGCCATCAGGGTGACGATCAGCGCCACCTCGATGATCGTCACCGCGACCGCGAGGACGAGTGACCCGAAGGGTTCGCCGACTCGGTGGGCGATCACCTCGGCGTGATGTACCGCCGCGAGGACCGCGCCGGCCAGGATGAGCGTCACCACGGCGACGACCGCGCCGGGCAGACCACGCCCCCAGGTGAAGACGAGGAGGACGACCGCGAGAAGCGGAACCACCGTCGTCCACTGCATGCCGAGCGCCCGGAGCCGAGTGACCATGACTCGATGCTGCCCCGGGCGCCTGGGTGCCGCTACTCGATGCCGTTGCCGCCGCCCGCCCCTGCCGGGGCGGGCGGCGGTCCGTCAGGCCTCGATGCTGTCCTTCGGGTTCTGCTCCGCGGCCGCGGCCTCGGCCGCGTCCTTCCGCGCCTGCTTCTTGGAGGCCATCAGGCTGGTGATCGTGGTGATCACCAGGACGCCGCAGATGACGCCGAGGGAGACGGGGATGGAGATCTCGGGGACGCTCACCCCGTTCTCGTGCAGGGCGTGCAGCACCAGCTTCACGCCGATGAAGCCGAGGATCACCGACAGGCCGTAGCTGAGGTGGACCAGCTTCCTGAGGAGGCCGCCGATGAGGAAGTACAGCTGCCGCAGGCCCATCAGGGCGAAGGCGTTGGCGGTGAAGACGATGTACGGGTCCTGGGTGAGGCCGAAGATCGCCGGGATGGAGTCCATCGCGAAGAGCACGTCGGTGGTGCCGATGGCGAGCATGACGACCATGAGCGGCGTCATGATCTTCTTGCCGTTCTTCCGGACGAAGAGCTTCGTGCCCTCGTACCGGTCGGAGACGCCGAACCTCTTCTCGATGGACTTCAGGAGGCGGTTCTCCTCCCAGTCCTCTTCCTCCTCGTCGGCACGCGCCTCCTGGATGAGCTTCCAGGCGGTGTAGATCAGGAACGCGCCGAAGATGTAGAAGACCCAGGAGAAGTTGGCGATCACCGCGGCACCGGCGGCGATGAAGATCGCGCGCAGGACGAGGGCGATGAGCACGCCGAAGAGCAGCACGCGCTGTTGCAGGTGTGAGGGGACCGAGAACTTCGCCATGATCAGGATGAAGACGAAGAGGTTGTCCACGGAGAGGGACTTCTCCGTGATGAATCCCGCGAAGAACTCGCCGGACGCCTGGCTCTCCCCGGCGACCAACAGGCCGACTCCGAAGAGCACCGCCAGGGCGATCCAGACCATCGTCCAGATTCCGGCTTCCTTGATCGACACGTCATGGGGCTTGCGCCCGATGAAGAAGTCGACCGCGATCAGGGCACACAGACCGAGAACGGTCGTCACCCACATGGTCATAGAAACGTCCACTGCGCCTCCGGCTTCGTACGGCTACTGATCAGCGTCGTCGCTGCCGGAGGTCTCTTCCACCCGAGGCGGTCACCGCCATGAATCGGGCCGACGCCCCGGGACCGATGGCGGTCCGTATTGACGGGCACGTCGCAGCCGGGAGTACTCCCCTCCGCTGGTAGCAGCGTACGCGAAACACCAAGGATTGGTAAAGGCGAAGGCAATCAAGAGCCAAAAGCCCAGGTCGGAGAGGGGCTAAAGTCGCTTTAACGTCAACGCGTCATCGGGCGCCCAGCGGTCGCTCGGTCGCCGCTCAGCAGCCGTCGCTCAGCGGTCGCTCAGCAGTCGTCGAACGGCGGTAGGTCAGCGGCCGCCGTTGCGCCGGGCCGTCGCGACCTGGTCCAGGACCTGCCCCAGGATCCGGCTGCCCGCGGGGACCGAAGGCGGCTCGTACGTCCAGGTGTGCCCGACCCACGGGTCGGCGAGGTGGTCGTCGGGGACGGGCGTCAGCCGGAGCAGCGCGCGCCACAGGGGGTCGAGCAGCGGGCCGTACTCCGCCGCGTCCTCCCGGTCGGCGACCATCATCAGGTGGACGCCGACGGCCGGGCCCTCGTCCGCGAGGTAGCGCAGCTGCGTCACCGCGCGGTCGTCAAAACCGTGCGGGAAGTCGTTGACGATCAGGAGCTGCTCGGCGGTGTCCAGGTCCGGGGGCAGCGCGTCGGCCGCGCCGCCGCGGACCGCCATCTGCACCAGGTCCACGCGCTGGGTGAGCTTGGCGAGGACGGCGGAGACACCGGCCGCACCGGAGGCCGGGGGCTCGGCGAGCACACCGGAGGTCACCAGGGGCGCGAGCGCGCCCGCGGCGGAGCCCGCCGCGTCGATGACGTGCACCGTGAACTCGCCCGCCGGATAGGCCGCGAGCAGCCGCGCGGCGTGCGTGACCGCGGTGTCCACGGCGAGGCGCCGCAGCTCGGCCGAGTCGGTGAAGGTGTTGGTGAGCGCCTTGCCGCTGTCGATCCACAGGCCGCGCTCCAGGGGCAGCCTGACGAGCATCGGGATCCTGAGGTCGATGCGCTCGGGCAGATGGAGGTCGCCCAGGCGCAGCGCCATCGGGATCTCCATGGGTGCCCGGTAGGCGTGCCAGACCGGGCTGCTCCACGCGGCGAACGCCGGCGGCAGGGCGGGCTCGACGACGGCGGCCTCGGCGACGAGCTGCGCCAGGTCACGGTCGAGGGTGGCCCTGGCCTGGCCGACCAGGTCGGTGTGCCGGGCGCGGACGGTGTCGCGCACGGCATCGCACGTGCCGCCGATGCGGCTGCGCGGGTCGGAGAGGACCTTGTCGAGCTCCTGCTCCAGCCGGGAGTCGGCGAAGTCGACGGCGCTGCGGTACGCCGCCATGGTGCGCGCCAGGTCCTCGAACATGCCCCACACCTGGTTGTAGAGCCGCTCGTCCATCGACCAGCCGGTGGCGTCGCCCGCGACGGGCTGCGCGGCCTGGCCCGGCTGGGCCGGGGGCGCGGTGGGCGGGGGCGTCGGGGGTGCGGTGGTCTGCCGGCCGGGGTGGGTGTAGTTCACGGGACCGCCGGTGGCGGCGTCGCCGTCCGCCGGCTGCTGCGGAGGTGCGGCGGCGGGCGGGGGCGTCGGGGCGGGGCCGCCCTGGTCCTGGCCGGTGGGGCCGGGGTGGCTTCCTTGCGGAGGCGTCTGGCCGCTCGGCTGGGCGGTCTGGCCGCTCTGCGCGGCGGTCCGGCCCTGGGGCGCCGTGCGTACGCGGGTGTCGTCCGCGGGGCGCGGCGGCGGCGCGGCCACCGAGCGGGCCAGGCCCTGCGCCACCGCTTCGTTGATGGTGCCCGCCAGCTCCCTGGCGCCCGGCAGGCCCTGGTCGGTGAGCATCTCGGCGAGGCCGCCCGCGTAACCCTGGCCGACCGCGCGGACCTTCCAGGCGCCCTGGCGGCGGTAGAGCTCCAGGGCGACCACGGCGGACTCGGCGTCCAGGTCCGTGATGGTGTAGCTGGCGATCTCGCCGCCGTCGAGACCGGTGACCGCGACGAAGGGGGCGGCGAGCGCGCTGAAGCTGACCGGGCCCCCGACGCCCACGGGCAGCGCGAGCAGGACGCTGACCCGGTGGACGGCGTCAGGCAGCGCGCCGAGGTCGACGGCGAGGCGGTGGTCGGCGGCCGCCTGCTTGGACACCTCGATCCCCGGCAGCGTGGGCGAGCCGGGGTGGGCGACCCGTTCGACGCCGTGGACCTTGCCCTGCTCGTCGCCGAGCGTGGCGCCCGCCACGATCGGCTTGCCGACCGAGACACGGATCTCCAGGCGGGTCCCGGGAAGCGGGTGGTTCTGCCCCCGCACCAGCTCAGCCGTCATCGCCTTCGTTCCCCTCGTCGGGCCCCCGTCGAGCCCTCGTTCCCTCGGTGCGTACGGACGTGGTGCGTACGGACGTGACGCGTACGGACGTGACGCGTACAAACGTCGTGCGTACGGACCTGGCTTACAGGTGCGGCAGGATCGCCGGCATCAGGTCCTGGAAGGTACGGCCGTTGGCGGGGTTGCCGATCGCCGTCATCTGCCAGCCCGTGCCCGCGCGGTGGACCTTGGCCATGATCTGCGCGGTGTACTGACCGCCGCCGTCGAGGGTGTAGCGCGCCAGCTCCTGGCCGTTGGTCTCGTCGACCAGGCGGCAGAACGCGTTCTGCACCTCCTGGAAGGTCTGGCCGGTGAACGAGTTCACCGTGAAGACGATCTGGTCGATATGGACCGGGACGCGCTGCAGGTCGACGAGGATCGCCTCGTCGTCGCCGCCCTGGCCGACACCGCCCACGAGGTTGTCACCGGTGTGCCGCACCGAGCCGTCGTCGCTGACCAGGTGGCGGAAGAACACCACGTCCAGCGGCTGCTTGTCGGCGAAGAGCACCGCCGAAGCGTCCAGGTCGACCTCGCGCGTACGCGTGCCGAACAGGCCGCGGCGTGGGGCCGCCTGCCATCCCAGTCCCATGCGCACCGCGGTCAGGGCGCCCCCGTCGTTCTTCTGCAGGCTGATGGCCTGGCCCTTGGTCATGTTGACCGTCACGCGCTGTCCCCTCTTCGAACTGCCTGGGCAACCGCCTCTTGCGGTTGCCCAGCACCCTATGCAGTCGGCCCGGTACGGCCGCACTCCGGGCGGCACTTTGTGGCGGTCTTGCAACAGACCGGCCAGTACGCCGCATCCCCTCCCCCAGCAGCGCTTCTATGCCTGGCCGGCCTCCCGCATCTGCCGCAGTTCCTTCTTCATCTCCGACACCTCGTCCCGCAGTCGGGCGGCGATCTCGAACTGGAGGTCGGCGGCGGCCGCGCGCATGCGCTCGGCCATCTCCTCGATCTGCTCGGCCAGTTCGGCCGCGGGGCGGTCGGTGGGCGTGGCCTCGGCCGACTTCTTCGCCTTGGCCTTGGTGGACTTGGCCGCCTTGCCGCCGAGCGCGGGGACGGGGGCCTTGACGGCCTTGCCCTCCTTCGGCTTGCGGTAGTCCGAGCCGAGGAGCTGCTCGGTGTCGACCTCTTCGCGCGCGATCGCCGACACGATGTCGTTGATCTTCTTGCGGAGCGGCTGCGGGTCGATGCCCTTCTCCTTGTTGTACGCGATCTGCTTCTCCCGGCGCCTGTTCGTCTCGTCGATGGCCTTCTCCATCGCCGGGGTGATCTTGTCCGCGTACATATGGACCTGGCCCGAGACGTTGCGCGCCGCGCGGCCGATGGTCTGGATCAGGGAGGTCCCGGAGCGCAGGAAGCCCTCCTTGTCGGCGTCGAGGATCGCCACCAGGGAGACCTCGGGCAGGTCGAGGCCCTCGCGCAGGAGGTTGATGCCGACCAGGACGTCGTACTCACCGGCGCGCAGCTCGCGCAGGAGCTCGACGCGACGCAGCGTGTCGACGTCGCTGTGCAGATAGCGGACCTGGATGCCCAGTTCGAGGAAGTAGTCGGTGAGGTCCTCGGCCATCTTCTTGGTGAGCGTGGTGACCAGGACGCGCTCGTCCTTCTCGGTGCGCTTGCGGATCTCGTGCACCAGGTCGTCGATCTGCCCCTCGGTGGGCTTGACGACGACCTCGGGGTCGACCAGGCCGGTGGGGCGGATGATCTGCTCGACGAAGCCGTCGCCACGCGAGAGTTCGTACTTGCCCGGGGTGGCGGACAGATAGACGGTCTGTCCGATGCGGCCGAGGAACTCCTCCCACTTCAGCGGGCGGTTGTCCAGCGCGGAAGGCAGCCGGAAGCCGTGGTCGACGAGGGTGCGCTTGCGCGAGGCGTCGCCCTCGTACATCGCGCCGATCTGCGGGACCGTGACGTGCGACTCGTCGAGGACCAGGAGGAAGTCGTCGGGGAAGTAGTCGATGAGGGTGTTCGGCGCGGATCCGGGCTCGCGGCCGTCGAAGTGCATCGAGTAGTTCTCGACGCCGGAGCAGGAGCCGATCTGGCGGAGCATCTCCAGGTCGTACGTGGTGCGCATGCGCAGGCGCTGCGCCTCCAGCATCTTGCCCTGCTTCTCCAGCTCGGCGAGGCGCTCGCCGAGCTCCTTCTCGATGCCGGTGACCGCCTTCTCCATGCGCTCGGGACCCGCCACGTAGTGCGAGGCGGGGAAGACGTAGAGGTGGTCGTCGTCGCTGATGACCTCGCCGGTGAGCGGATGCAGCGTGGAGAGGGCCTCGATCTCGTCGCCGAACATCTCGATGCGGACGGCCAGTTCCTCGTAGACCGGGAAGATCTCGATGGTGTCGCCGCGGACGCGGAAGGTGCCGCGGGTGAACGCCAGGTCGTTGCGCGTGTACTGGATGTCCACGAAGCGGCGCAGGAGCTGGTCGCGGTCGATCTCGTCGCCGACCTTGAGCGGGACCATCCGGTCCACGTACTCCTGCGGGGTGCCGAGGCCGTAGATGCAGGAGACGGAGGCGACCACGATCACGTCACGGCGGGTCAGCAGCGAGTTCGTCGCGGAGTGGCGCAGGCGCTCCACCTCCTCGTTGATCGAGGAGTCCTTCTCGATGTAGGTGTCCGACTGCGGGACGTACGCCTCGGGCTGGTAGTAGTCGTAGTACGAGACGAAGTACTCGACCGCGTTGTTCGGCAGGAGCTCGCGGAACTCGTTGGCCAGCTGGGCGGCCAGCGTCTTGTTCGGCGCCATCACGAGAGTGGGGCGCTGGAGCTTCTCGATCATCCACGCGGTGGTGGCCGACTTGCCGGTGCCGGTCGCGCCCAGCAGGACGACATCCTTCTCACCTGCGCGGATGCGCCGGTCCAGCTCGGCGATGGCCGCCGGCTGGTCACCGCTTGGCTGGTACGGACTGACGACCTCGAAAGGTGCCACCGTGCGTTCGATCTTCGATACGGGCCGCATGGAAACCACCGTACGACCCCGCACTGACAACCGGGTCCGATCGGCCGCTCAGCGGCGGCCCGTCACCACTTCTGCGGGGTGCGGGAGCCGGGCCGCTGCCGGGGCCTGCGGCGGGGCGGCGGGACGTGCCGGTCGCCCGAGCGCGGGACGGAGTAGGACGGTCCCTGGCGACCCCGGGCCGTCGTGCCCTTGGTCTCGGGCTGGCCGCCGAGGACCATCAGCGGGTCGAACATCACGATGACGCCCGCGAGGAGCAGGAAGGCCAGCGGGCCCATCATCATGGGCGCGAGGATCTCGGCGGGCGAGTCACCGCCGGGCGCGGCGCCCGAGCCGTGCAGGTGGACGCTGAGCCCGGCCATCCCCATGTAGTGCATGCCGCTCACCGCGAGCCCCATGACGAGGCTCGCGCCCAGGCTCCACAGGGGGCCCTTGACCTGCCCCGCGGCCCAGAGCGCGGCGGTGGCGGCGACCATCGCGATCACTACGGAGGCGGCGACGGTGAGGGTGTTGTACTCCAGCGTCCCGCGAAGGCGCATACCGGCCATACCGAGGTAGTGCATCGAGGCGACACCGAGCCCCGTGATGGTTCCGCCGGTGAACAGGGCCGTGCCCGTGGCGCCGCGGTAGCCGACGATGAAGATCCCGACGCCGACCATGATGATGGCGACGGCCAGGCTCGCGAAGGTCAGCGCCTTGTCGTAGCGGATCGGGGCCTCCTCGACGGTGAAGCCCATCATCGCCACGAAGTGCATGGTCCAGATCCCGGAGCCGATCGCGGCCGAGCCGAGCGCGAGCCAGCCGGGCCGCCAGGAGCGGGCGACGAGCAGCGATCTGGTGGTGCAGCGCAGTCCGAGCGCTCCTCCGAGACAGGCCATGAGGTACGCCACCACCGGTGTGACGACTCCGTAGCTGAACCCGTCGACCGTGCCCTGCATCCGCGGTTGCCCTTCCGACCGTTGTGCGCAAATTCTCCGGAACGCCCCGTCCACCCCCTGCCGACGCCCATCTGAAGGACCGTCGGCTGAGGCAGAGAGTAAAGCTCACCCCGGAACGTACGAACGATTTTCCGGCAAAGAATCGCAGTCTCCGCGCGCGGGGTCCCCGACTTTGATGACTCCGTTCAACCTGTGGCCATCCTGCACCTGTCTCCCGTTGGTCCCGGACTGTCACTCTCGACCGGTCCGCGATCTCACGACGCGAGGAGTACCCGTGTACGCACGCGCTGCCGCTGCCACCGCCGCCGCCCTCATCGGAGCCGGCGCACTCGTCCTCCCCACCACCACCGCCGCCGCGCGGACCCCCGCGACAGCACCCGCGGCCCACCACGACAAGCCGCTGGTCGTCGCCCACCGGGGCGCCTCCGCGTATGCCCCGGAGAACACCTTCGCGGCCATCGACAAGGCCCGTGACATGGGGTTCCGCTGGGTCGAGAACGACGTCCAGCGGACCAAGGACGGCGAGCTCGTGATCATGCACGACGACACCCTGAAGCGGACGACCAACGTCGAGGAGGTCTTCCCCGGCCGCTCCCCGTGGAAGGTCGGCGACTTCACCGCCGCGGAGATCAGGAAGCTGGACGCGGGCAGCTGGTTCAGCCCGAAGTACGCGGGCCAGCGCGTGCCGACCCTCAAGCAGTACATGCGGCGGGTCTCGCACAACCACCAGAGCCTGGTCTTCGAGTTCAAGCGGCCCGAGCTCTACCCGGGCATCGAGAAGCAGGGCCTGCGGGTGCTGCGCGACGAGGGCTGGCTCGACCGGCACCACGTGAAGGACAAGCTGGTCGTCCAGAGCTTCAGCGCGGACAGTGTGAAGACGGTGCACGCGCTGCGGCCGGATGTGAAGACCGGTTTCCTCGGCACCCCCACCGCCGCCGAACTGCCCGCCTACGCGAAGTTCGCCGACCAGATCAACTCGACGCACACCTCCATCTCGGCCGGCTACGTAGAGGCGATCCACGCCCAGAAGGGCCCGCACGGCAAGCAGCTGGAGATCTTCACCTGGACGGTCAACGACGGGGCGAGCGCGCTGCGCGCGGCGGCCTTCGGGGTGAACGGGATCATCACCAACACCCCCGACGTCGTGCGCAAGGCGCTGCGCGAAGGCTGAGCCCCGGCCGTTGTCAGTGGGCGGTCGTACCGTGGTCGGCATGAACTCCCATGCGCAGGAGCAGGAGCAGGAGCGGGACGGCCGGCAGGTCGTGTGGGCCGTCGTCGGCAGTGACATCGGCCCGCTGCTGCTCGCCGCGACCGGTGAAGGACTGGTCACCGTCGTCTTCCACGCCACCGACGCGGTGCGTGACAAGACCCTGGAGCGGCTCGGCTCCCGGCTCGGCGCCGAGCTCGTCCAGGACCCCGGCTCCCCGCTGCTCGCCGAGCCCATACGCCAGCTCGCGGCGTACTTCGCGGGCGAGCGGCGCGACTTCGAGCTGCCGCTCGACTGGTCGCTGATCTCCGGCTTCAACCGCCAGGTGCTGCGCGAGCTGGCCACGGGTGTGCCCTTCGGCACGGTGGTGGGCTACGGGGACCTGGCCGGCCGCGTCGGCCAGCCGCGCGCGGCCCAGGCCGTGGGCCTCGCGATGGGCGCCAACCCGCTGCCGGTCGTCGTGCCGTGCCATCGCGTGGTGGAGAGCGACGGGGGCATCGGCGGCTTCGGGGGCGGTCTGGAGACCAAGCGGCAGCTCCTCGCGCTGGAGGGCGTGCTGCCGCAGCCGCTGTTCTGACCGGGCTCCGGCGCGCTCTCCCGCGGCCCGTGACAACTACGTTTCGCACATACGAACGCCCTGGCACACTGCGTCAGTGACTTCGACCCTCGACGCTCCTGGCATACCGACGCCGGAGGCGCTCCCCGCCCTGCGCCGCCGTACGAACGCGGTGCTGATCGCCAGCCAGATCCTGGGCGGGCTCGGGGTACCGATCGGCATCGCGCTCGCCCCGGTGCTCGCGACCGAGGTGAGTGGGACCGAGGCGCTCTCCGGCCTGGCGCCGACGGCCTCCGTGGCGGGTACGGCGCTGCTCTCGCTGCCCTTGGCCGCGCTGATGACGGCACGGGGCCGAAGGCCCGGCCTCGTCCTCGCGTATCTGATCGGCGCGCTGGGCGCGGGGCTCGTCGTCCTGGCCTCGGCCGTGTCCAGCTTCCCGCTGCTGCTCCTCGGCATGGCGGCGTTCGGCGCGGGCTCGTCGGCGAACCTTCAGGCCAGGTTCGCGGCGGCCGACCTCGCCGAGCCCGACCGGCGGGGCCGTGCCATCTCGCACGTCATCTGGGCCACCACCATCGGCTCGGTGCTCGGCCCGAACATCGCCGCGCCCGCGAGCCGCGCCTTCGCCGGCACGGCCATCCCGGAGAAGGCGGGACCCTTCCTCTTCGCCGCCGGAATCTTCGCGGTCGCCGCGGTCGTGGTGGCGGTGCTGCTGCGGCCCGACCCGCTGCTCACCGCCCGCGCGCTGGCCCCGCAGGAGGACCACTCGGCGCGGAGCCGCTCGCTGAAGGCCGCGGTCGCCGCGGTGTCCGCGTCGCCGATGGCCCGGCTCGCCCTGGTGACGGTGGCCGTCTCGCACACGGTGATGGTCTCGATCATGGTGATGACCCCCGTCGACCTGGGTCACCACGGGGCGAGCCTGCAACTGGTCGGCCTGGTCATCAGCGGGCACATCGCGGGCATGTACGCGTTCTCGCCGGTGATGGGGTGGCTCTCCGACCGGTTCGGCAGGCTCGCCGTGATCGGGCTCGCGGTCGGGCTGCTGGCCTGCGCCGCGCTGCTCGCGGGCACGGCGGGTGCCAGCCACGGCAGGACCGCCGCCGGGCTCTTCGTCCTCGGCCTCGGCTGGTCCGCGGGCCTGGTCGCGGGATCCGCGCTGCTCACCGACTCGGTGGCGGGCCCCGCGAGGGCCGCCGTGCAGGGCCTGTCGGACCTGACCATGAACACGGCGGCGGGCATCGGCGGCGCGCTCGCGGGCCTGATCGTCGCGCGGGCCAGCTACGGCTGGCTCAACCTCGTCGGCGTCTGCGTCCTGCTGCCGATGGGCGGACTCGCGATCCGCGGGGCGGTCAAGACCTAGCCCCACCCGGCCTTGTCCCGCCGCAGGTCAGCGGGCTCACGGGTCACGTCACGGGTCAGGGCAGCGTGATGTGGTACGCCTTGCGCAGCGTCTCGTGCACCGTCCAGGTCGTACGGTCACCCTCGCGCAGCACGGCCGCGTCACCCGGGCCGATCTCCAGCGTGGCGCCGCCCTCGACCGCGACGGTGGCGCGGCCGCTGACGACCACGAAAAGCTCGTTGGCCTCGGTGTCGGTGACCACGCCGGGCGTGATCTGCCAGATGCCGCGCAGCTGCTTGCCGTCGGCGGACTCCCACAGCACCTTGCCGGTCACCACCGGGTCGCCGGAGACGATCTGCTCCGGGTCCAGAGGCTCGGCCTCCAGGTCGACATCCGGAATGTGCACGGCAAAAGACGCGACGGATTGATCATTCGTGGTCATGGCCGGTCACCCTAGCCGGGCCCTTCTCCCGTACCCCTGCCGGGGCCGCACGTCGGGTGCGCGGGGTTTGGCGGGCCGCGCCGACCGCCAGGGATGAGAGGGAGACCCGACAGGCAGGAGGCAGGCCCGTGCTGGTGGTGTCCGACGAGGTGCAGACGGCGATCGCGGAGCGGCAGCCCGTGGTGGCCCTGGAATCCACGATCATCGCGCACGGCCTTCCGCGCCCGCGCAATCTCCAGGTGGCGAAGGAACTCGAAGCGGTCGTACGTGCGCAGGGCGCCGTCCCCGCGACGATCGCCGTGCTCGACGGGCGCCCCCATGTCGGCCTGGACAAGGTCCAGTTGGAGCGGGTCGCGAACGAGGACGGCATCCGCAAGCTGGGCCACCGCGATCTGCCGCTGGCCGTCGCCACGGGCGCGAGCGGGGCGACCACCGTGTCGGCGACGGCGCTGCTCGCCGCCCGCGCCGGACTGCGGGTGTTCGCCACGGGCGGGCTCGGCGGGGTGCACCGGGAGTGGACGGTGACCCAGGACGAGTCGGCCGACCTGGGGCTGCTCGCGCGGACCCGGATCACGGTGGTGTGCGCGGGCGTGAAGTCGATATTGGACGTGCCCGCGACGCTGGAGCGCCTGGAGACGCTCGGCGTGGCCGTCGCGGGGTACGGGACGGACCGCTTCCCCGGCTTCTATCTCGCCGACTCCGGCCATCCGGTGGACTGGACGCTGCGCGCGCCCGGTGAGGTCGCGGCGGTGATGCGGGCCCAGGACGCGCTCGACGGGCCGGCTGCGGCGCTGATCGTGGCGAATCCGGTGCCCCAGGACGAGCAGCTCGATCCCGTGCTCCACGCGCGCGTGCTCGCCGAGGCGCTGGCGGCGTGCGAGGAGCGGGGCATCACGGGGCAGGCGATCACGCCGTTCCTGCTCGACGAGTTGGTGCGGCGCACCGAAGGCGCGTCCCTGGAGGCCAACCTCGCCGCGGTGCGCGGCAACGTACGGCTCGGGGCGCGGATCGCGACGGCCTGGGCCGGTCGGTGACGGTGCGGCCCTGCGGCCTGCTGGTGGTCGGGGACGTCGTCACGGACGTCGTCGCCCGGCACCGGACACCGCTCGCGCCGGGAACCGACACGGCGGCCGCCATCCGTACGGTGCCGGGTGGCGCCGGGGCCAACGTGGCGTGCTGGGCGGCGCATTGGGGATGTCCCGACGTACGCCTCCTCGGGCGGGTCGGCGCGGACTCCGCGGCGTGGCACGAGGCGGCGCTCACGCGCGCGGGGGTGCGGCCGCGGCTCGTCATAGATCCGCGCGAGCCGACCGGGACGGTGATCTGCCTGGTGGACGGGGGCGCGGCGGCCGAGCGGACGTTCCTCTCGGACAACGGGGCTTCGCTGCGGATCTCCCCCGCCGACTGGTCGCCCTCGCTCCTCGACGGCGTCGCCCGGCTGCATCTGTCCGGCTACCTGTTCTTCGCCGCACCGAGCCGCGCGGCGGCCGCCGACGCGCTGGCGTCGGCACGCGCGCGTGGAGTGCCGGTGAGTGTGGACCCCGCGTCGGCGGGGTTCCTGGCGGAGCTGGGCGCGGAGCGTTTCCTCGCGGCGGTGGAGGGGGTGGAGACGCTGGTGCCCAGCCGGGCGGAGGCGGAGCTGTTGACCGGGATGCCCGACCCGGCGGCCGCGGCGGCGCGGCTGAGCCGCCGCTTCCCCTCGGTGGTGGTCAAGCTGGGCACGGACGGGGCGCTGGCGGCGTGGGACGGCGAGGTCCGCGGCCGGGTCCCCGCGGTGCCCGCGCGGGCACGGGACTCCACGGGGGCGGGTGACGCGTTCACCGGCGCGCTGCTGGCCACCCTGCTCGACGGCGCGAACCTCGTCGACGCGGCGGCGCAGGGGTGCGCGGCGGGGGCCCGCGCGGTGGAACGGACCGGGGGCAGGCCGCCGGTTGGCGGGGAGGCGGACGGCACCTCGGGTGAGGGTCCCGCAGTCTCCGGGGAAGGGCCCAGACCCCCGCACACCGGGGCCGCGGAGCGCGCCTGACCTTCCCCGGCCCTTCTGCCGGCCTGCGGCCCCCAACCCACTCCCGCCACCCTTCAGTTACCCCTTCCGCCCCCACGTGGAGATCAGCGGCGGCGCCGCCAGGTCGAGTGCGCCCGTCGCGACGTTCGTCAGGTGGTCGTCGATGTCCTCCGTCGTCGCGAGGCCCGCGGCCGTCAGGTCCGCGCGCAGGTGTTGGAGCGTCGCGGTCTCCAGGGCGGCGCAGGCCGGGGAGGTGAGCGGGATGTGGACCTCGGACTCCACCTGGCGCAGGCCGCCCTCGCGCAGCAGACGGGGCAGCTTGCGGCCGTACGCGGGATCGGCGCCGCGTTCGGCGAGCAGCGCGCGCACCCCGTGGCGCAGCCGGTTCGCCAACTCCTGGGCGGGGCCGTACTCGTCGGGACAGGCGAGCGGCTGGAGCGCGTGGTCGGCCTCCTCGATCAGGAGCCGGCCACCGGGCCGCAGCGCCCTGAGCATCGACTGCAGGGCCCGCTCCCGGTCCGCGACGTCGATCAGGACGAGCCGCGCGTGCACCAGGTCGAAGCCCTCCACCGGCGGCGGGTCCGCGGCGACGTCGTGGACGCGCACTTCGAGGGGCGAGCGCGCGGCCCGCGTCTGCCAGGACGTGTCGATGTCGGTCGCGAGGATCCTGCCGGTGGGGCCGACCCGCCGGGCGAGCCAGGAGACCACGGAGGTGCCGCCCGCGCCGACCTCCCAGCAGCGCCAGCCGGGGCCGATGCCGAGGCGCTCGACGTGCCCGAAGGTCGTGGGATCGAAGAGGGCGGCGAAGGCGTCGAAGCGCTGCCCCGCACCGGTCTGTCGCTGGTCGATGGGCTGCCGGGCGTCGAGGAGATGACCGTCGATTCGCATCATGCGCCGATCATCCCAGTTGTCCGCCTTGCTCCCGGGAGGCAGAACCGGGCATTCCGGAGCGGAATACTCCGTTCCCACAGGCCTCAACGAGACACCGCGCAGGACTGGCAAACTGGCACGCCACATCACCAACGGTCACCAGCACGAGGAGCCCCTCATGTCTATGGCAGGCAACCTTCGGAAGGTAGGAAGCCTTGGCAAAGTCACAAGTCTGCGCAAGGTCGGCCGCCTCCGTAAGGTCGCGCGCCTGGGCCGGCGCGGCTCACGCGTCGACCTGAGCCACCCGGCCCGCTCCCCGCTCGGCTCGTCGGTGGTGAACTGCGTGTCGTACCGCGGGGGTGTGCGCCAGCCGTCCGTGGACAGTCTCGTCGAGGCGGTCGAGCGGGTCCGCAAGGCCGACGACGGCTTCGTCTGGCTGGGGCTGCACGAGCCGACGGAACAGGAGTTCGCGGGCATCGCCGACCTCTTCGACCTGCACCCGCTCGCCGTGGAGGACGCGGTGCACGCGCACCAGCGCCCGAAGGTCGAGCGGTACGACCACACGCTGTTCGCCGTGTTCAAGACCGTCTGCTACGTGGAACACACCGAACTGACCGCCACCAGCGAGGTCGTGGACACCGGCGAGATCATGGTCTTCGTCGGCCGCGAGTTCGTCATCACCGTCCGGCACGGCAGCCACGGCTCGCTCGGTCCGCTGCGCGAGGAGCTTGAAGCGTCGCCCGAGCAGCTCGCCGAGGGGCCCGCCGCGGTGCTGCACGCCATCGCCGACCAGGTGGTGGACGACTACCTCGCGGCGACGGACGCGGTGCAGTCGGACATCGACCAGGTGGAGACGGACGTGTTCGCCCCGGACGGCGCGCGGGCCGACCCCGGCCGCATCTACCAGCTCAAGCGCGAACTCCTCGAACTGAAGCGGGCGGTGGTGCCGCTCGGCCGCCCGCTCCAGGTGCTCGCCACCACACCGATGCGCGCCATCGCCCCGGAGATACAGGCGTACTTCCGGGACGTGGACGACCACTTGAAGCGGGCCACCGAACAGATCGCGTCCTTCGACGAGTTGCTGAACTCGATCCTTCAGGCCCACCTCGCCCAGGTGACGGTCGCGCAGAACGAGGACATGCGGAAGATCACCGCATGGGCGGCGGTCGTCGCGGTGCCGACGATGGCCTGCGGTCTCTACGGCATGAACTTCGACTACATGCCCGAGCTGCACTGGAGGTTCGGCTATCCGCTGATCGTGTCCCTGATCGCGGGGATCTGTGTCGCGCTGTACCGCGGGTTCCGGAGGAACGGCTGGCTCTGAACCCCGCGCACTCGGACCCTCCGCCCACTCGGGCGCTCCGCTCCAGGCCCTAGTTCTTGGCGTAGACGCTCTCGACCCAGCCCGCGAGCTGGTCGTCGGTGAGGTGCGTGGCCAGGTCGGCCTCGCTGATCATGCCGACGAGCCGCTTGTTCTCGATCACCGGCAGGCGGCGGATCTGGTGGCCCTGCATCTCCTGGAGGACCTCGTCGACACCGGCGCCCGAGTCGATCCAGCGCGGCGTGCCCTTGGCCATGTCGCCCGCGGTCACCCGGGACGGATCGTGCCCCATGGCCACACAGCCGACGACGATGTCACGGTCGGTGAGGATGCCGCAGAGGCGTTCGTTCTCGTCGCTGATGGGCAGCGCGCCCACGTCGAGTTCGCGCATCAGCTGGGCCGCGCGGTCGAGCGTCTCGTGCCTGGGGATCCACTGGGCGCCCCGGTGCATGATGTCTCCGGCGGTGGTCATTGGTGCCTCCCGTTGCCGGGCGGATTCCGGCGCGGCGCGAGGGCACCGCTGGTCCCGGCGCCCTCATTCTCGCCGCGCCCCCGGACGTACGCATCCGGAGACCGCAGAGGGGCCATAGGGGCCGTGTGGGGTCGTGGGGGGGGCGGGGTCGTGGGGTCACGCCGCGTCCGGTGCGCCGCCGCTCCACGCCGGATGCCGTGGGTCGTCCGCTCGTACGACCACGTCGGCCCGGCCCGCGGGGTCGGTCTCCGTCTCGTACCGCTCGAAGGCCGGCAGCGTCCACCGCTCGCTCTCGGGCATGCGGCGCCGCAGCGCCCCCGGCGAGAGCCGCACATGCACGCCGAGGTCGAACGGGAACCAATGGCCGAGCAGCAGCGGCCCGTGCAGCAACAGGACGCCGCCGGGCGGGAGTTCGACGTACGGGCTGCGGGTCGCGCGGTCCGCCACCGGGTCCCAGAGGTCGGGCAGCACCCGCCCCGTGCCGCCCGGGTCGAGCGGGCCGAAGACCTCGCGCCACAGGGCGCCGGTGTCGAACCACCCGCTGTAGTACGCCTCGACGTCCTCGTGCCCGTACTCGAGACGCAGGGAAGCGGGCCGCAGGAACCCCTCCGTGCCGACGACCAGCGGGGTGCGTCCGCGCAGCCGTAGCGCGTCGGCGAGCCGCGCGGCCAGTTCGCCCGTCCCGGCGGCCGGAGCCCCGTCGACGGCGACGCGCGGCCAGGAGCCGCCGTCGCCGGGCTTCAGGTCGAGCAGCCGGTCGGCGAGGGTGTCGGTCAGCCGTTCCCAGGTGATCGGTTCGAGTCGCACAGGGCCATGATGCCGTGGGCCTTCGCGATGCCGTCGGGGCGCTCGCCCACTGGCACGCCTCCCCACGGGGAATGAGACGGACATGGCGAGCTCCTCGGTCTCCCCCTCCTCCCCGACGCCCCACTCCTCTCCCTCCTCTCCCTTGTCCCCCACCCGTCCCGGACTCCTGGTATTCCAGCCGTTGAAGCGCAGGCGTTGCGCGGAGTGCCGGTCCGGTCCGTTGCGGCTGCTCGTGCTCGAAGGCGGCGACGCGCGCTGTCTGGACTGTGCCGACCTGGGGCACCTCGTCTATCTGCCGCGCGGCGACGCGGCGCTCACCCGGCGGGCCCGCGAGGACAGCGGGCTCTGGGCCGTGGTGGTCCGCTTCCACCGGCGCCGTGCGCGGTACGAGCGGCAGGGCGTCCTCGTCGAGGAGGCGGCGCTCGCGCGCGCCGAGGAGCGGTGCCTGGCGGACGCCGAGGCCAGGGCGCGGCGCAGGGCGCGGGACGCGGTGCGGCGGGCCGCGCAGGACGTGCGGTTCACCGGGGCGTTCGCCGCCGAAATAGCACGGCTCTTCCCCGGCTGCCCCGAGGACCGGGCCCGTGCGATCGCCGCGCACGCCTCGGAGCGGGGCAGCGGCCGGGTGGGGCGCAGCGCGGCGGGCCGGGCCCTGTCGGAGGGGGCGGTGACCGCGGCGGTCGGCGCCGCGGTGCGGCACACGGCGACGCCCTACGACCGGCTGCTGATGAGCGGTGTGCCCCGGGGCGAGGCCCGGCGGCGGATCGCGCCCGCCGTGGAGGCGACGCTGCGTGCGTGGCGGGGCGCCGGGGCGGGGAAACCAGGCAGGACCGGCCTGACGGGCTGACGGGGCCGGCCGGGGTGAGACGTCCGAGCATGCGCGGGCGAGGGTCACGCATGGCCACCAGGACGCCCAGGCAATTGACTTGTGGGGACGGGACGCGGCGTGGAGGATCACTCGCTGCGGGCCCGCCCGTTTGACGTAGGTGACGCAGACGCAGCAGGCGTCGCAGGCGCGGACGTAGCAGACGCATGGGACGTAACGGCCCCAGACCCACGGGAGTTGCCATGATCGACGGTCCGTACTTCGTGCTCGCCGTGCTCGGCGCACTCGCCTGTGGCCTCGTCGCCGGGGTCTTCTGCGCCTTCTCCACCTTCGTGATGAAGGGGCTCGCCGCGCTGCCGCCCGCGCAGGGCATCGCCGCGATGAACCGGATCAACGTCGCCGCGGTCACCGCGGGGTTCATGGCCGTGTTCCTCGGCGCCGCGGGGCTGTGCGCCGTGCTCGCCGTCGTGACGTTCGTGCTCTGGCCCGACGAGGGCACCGTGGAACTGTTGCTCGGCTGCGCGCTCTATCTGGTCGGCTCGTTCGGCGTGACGATCGCCGCGAACGTCCCCCGCAACGACGCGCTGTCGAAGGTCGACCCGGAGAGCGCGGAGGGCGCCGCGTACTGGCGTGCGTACGTCAGTGAGTGGACCGCGTGGAACCACGTGCGCGGTGTCGCGTCCCTCGGCGCCACGGCGTCGTTCATCCTCGCGCTGACCTGAGCCCGGCGGCAGGCGCGGGCGCCGGGTCAGGGCTTGGACGCCACCGCGCCGTACCCCGGGACCGGCCCCTCGCCCGCGTCCGGCACCGGCTCCCCGAGCTCCGGCTTCCACCGGTCGATGACGGCGACGCCGGGATCCACCAGGTCGTAGCCCTCGAAGAAGCGCGCCACCTCCGCGTGCGTGCGCAGCGCCAGGGTCATCCCGCGTGCCTTGTAGAGCTCTGCGGCCCGCCGCGCGGTGTCCGGGGTGAACTCGCCCGTGCCGTGCGACAGCATCAGATGGCTGCCCGACGGCAGGGCGCTCATCAGCTGGTCGACCAGTTCGTAGGCGCCGTCCTCGTCCGCGATGAAGTGCAGCAGCGCGACGAGGGACAGGGCGACGGGACGGTCGAAGTCGAGGACCCGCGCGGCCTCTTCGAGGATCTTCGCCGGTTCGCGGAAGTCCGCCTGGATGTACTCGGTGACGCCCTGCGGTGCGGAGCGCAACAGGGCCTCGGCGTGCGCGAGGACGATCGGGTCGTTGTCGCAGTAGACGACGCGCGCGTCGGGGGCGATGCCCTGGGCGATCTGGTGGAGGTTCGGCTCGGTCGGTATGCCGGTGCCGATGTCCAGGAACTGGCGTACGCCACGGCCCGCGAGCCAGCGCGTGGCCCGCTGCATGAACGCCCGGTTGGCCCGCGCCATCGTCAGGACCCGGCCGTCCATGGCGACGAGCTGGCGGCCCATCTCCTCGTCGACCGGATAGTTGTCCTTGCCGCCGAGGAACCAGTCGTACATCCGCGCGGGGTGCGGCTTGCTCGTGTCGATGTACGACGGGTCGGTCACGGCGGCTCCACGGGTCAGGGTCGACGGGAAGAGGACTGACGAGAAGAGGACTGGCGGGACGAAGGCTGGCGGGACGAGGACTGGCGGAACGAGGACTGGCGGGACGAGCGCTGCGGGGTCACGAGAGCAGGAAGTCCGCCTCGCCCGCCTTGGCCCCCTGGATGAACGCGGTGATCTCTCCACGCGTGTAGATCAGCGCCGGACCGTCCGGGTCTGTGGACTGGCGCACCGCGACCCTGCCGTCGGCCAGCTTCATGGCCTCCAGGCAGTTGCCGCCGTTGCCGCCGCTCCACGGCTTGTGCCAGCCGTCGTTGCCGAGGTCACGGGCGGGCATGCCGTTGTAGATCCGGGACTCGGTGCGCGAGTCGTCGCGGGCTCCTGGTGAACGCGGACCGGCAGGGCGCGTTCCGGCTCGATGTCGGTCCATGTCACAGCTCCTTGCGGAAATCCCTGAGGATCTCCTTCGTGCGTTGTGCGGTGGCGGCCTGCGCCGCCATGCGGTCCATGACCTCCAGGTGGGTGGCCACCTCGGTGCGGCCGTCCAGGTAGACGGCGCCGGTCAGGTACTCGCTGTAGACCATGTCGGGCAGCTCCGCCATGGAGAAGCGGAACAGCACGAAAGGCCCGTACGTCCCCGGGTGCGGACCCGACGCGAACGGCGCGACCTGAAGCGTGACATGGGGCAGCTCGGTCGCTTCGAGCAGGCTGTCGATCTGCTCGCGCATCACGTCCGGACCCCCCACCGGCCTGCGCAGCGCGGTCTCGTCCATGACCACCCAGAGCCGGGGCGCGTCCTCGCGGGTGAGCAGCGACTGGCGCTCCATGCGCAGCGCCACGTACCGCTCGATGTCCGCGGGCCTGGTCTGGCCGATCGCGCCCGAGCGCATCACTCCGCGCGCGTACTCCTCGGTCTGGAGGAGTCCCGGCACGAAGTGCGGCTCGTAGGACCTGATGAGGCTGGCGGCGCCCTCCAGGCTGACGTACATGCTGAACCAGCCGGGCAGGATGTCGTGGAACCGCTGCCACCAGCCGGGCTTGTTCGCCTCCTCGGCGAGCATGACGAAGGCGTCCGCCTCGTCGTCGGCGATGCCGTACGACTTCAGGAGCAGCTGGAGATACGGGATCTTCAGCGCGACCTCGGCCGTCTCCATCCGGCGGACGGTGGCGGGGGCGACGCGCAGGATCTTCGCGGCCTCCTCGCGTTTGAGACCCGCGCGCTCGCGCAGATCCTGCAGGCGACGACCGAGAACGACCTGTCCGACGGTCGGCGCGGACCGCGGTTCGCTCACGTCTCCTACCTCCACCCACTCCGCGTTGCTTCAACTCACACCGCACCGCGAGCTGTTGCGAGCAGTGTGCCATGCGCCGTCTCGGAGGAACACGCCACTGTGCACTTTTCAGAGTGGCTCTTGCCAAGGTGTTCAGGGCGGGGCGATAGTGGAGAGCGTGACTCCGCCCGCGCCGTTAGGAACCGAAGCCGCCGGAGGCCGTCTTGGCGATCTCGCCGAGACCCGGCCCGAGGACGCCGCCGAGGTCTGCGTCAGTTTCGCTCTCGCTCCACGTCCCGGCTCCGCCGCACAGGCCAGAAGGCTGATGCGCGCGCAGCTCGAGGACTGGGCGGTGCGCGACGACGACGCCTGCGACGCGGCGGCTCTGATCGTCTCCGAACTGGTCACCAATGCCGTGGTGCACACCGCGAGCCGGCGGATCATCTGCGAGCTCTGCGCGGATCCGGAGAAACTGCGAATAGCCGTACGTGACGACGGATGCGGTTCAGGGATGCCGCGCCCGGCGCACAGGGGGGCCGACGATGAGCACGGGAGGGGACTGCTTCTCGTCGATGCGGTGAGCAGCGCTTGGGGCGTCCACGACGCGGGGCCCGGTATCGGGCTCACGGTGTGGGCGGAGTTGCCGAGAACGACGTGCGCGCAGTGGTGAGGCCAGTGGCGTACGCGGGAAACGGATGAGTCGAACGTGGCAGTGACGCGGGCGGGGGGCATGTGAGCGCGGGTACGGTGCGGCCGTTGGATCTGAACACCTTGGTCCGGCTATCACGGCGGCGACAGCACGCCAGAGCGTCGGCGCCGCCTCCCCTGCGGCTCGGCCTGCCCGAGGGAATGACCGATCCGCTGGGCTGCGACGCCGTCGCGGTGCCCGCCGCGCTCGGCCCCGGCCTGATGTCCCGGCTGCCCCGGGTGGGCTGCGTGTACGAGGACGGCCCGCGCTGGTGGTGGATCGTGCCCGCGGACTCCGACGTCGCCATGGAGTGGCCGTCGGCCGTCGCGTACTCGTCGGGGGCGGTGGTCAGGGACGCGGGCTGCCG
Organism: Streptomyces sp. NPDC087300; assembly: GCF_044744425.1. NCBI lineage: Bacteria > Bacillati > Actinomycetota > Actinomycetes > Kitasatosporales > Streptomycetaceae > Streptomyces > Streptomyces sp. NPDC087300. Next base: position 118,815 of record NZ_JBIUYI010000009.1, on the reverse strand, counting down.
TCCGGTGCTGATCAACCGGCCGGACGGCGATGTTCCCTATACTCCGCCGATTCCGCTGTACCTCGCGCTGTGCCGGGTCACCGGGACCACTCCGGGGTGGTCCCGGGCCGTCAGCGCGTGAGTGCGGTGCGGGTTCGCTAGGGGGCCGTAGGCCCGGACATCGCCCCCTCGATCGCCCGTACCACCTCACCCGGCGTCTCCATGTGCGGCATGTGGCCCGCGCCCGGGATGACGCGGACGTCGGCCCCGTCCTTCAGGGATGCCGCGTTGGACGCGGGGAGCACCCGGTCGTGCTCGCCCCAGAGGGCCACCGCGGGGACCCCGGCCGCCGGGCCGCGCAGCAGCGGCGTCACGTCGAGGGCCGGTGCGTCGTCCTCGGTGAGCAGGGTGTCGAGCAGGGTCCGCAGCGCGCGGTCCACGCCGTCCAGGCGTTTGTACTTGAGCAGATCGTCGATCAGCTGCCTGGTCACCCGGTGCTCGTCGGCGAAGAGCTTCATGAGCTGGGGTCGCAGCTCGCGCCTGTTGCCCGCCGCCGCGAAGCCCCGCAGATACGCGGCGTCCACGTCGGGGCCGACCCCGGCGGGTGCCACCAGGGTCAGTGAGGCGACCCGGCCGGGAGCCGCCGCGGCCGCCACGGCACAGACCGCGCCGCCGAGCGAGTGCCCGACCAGATGGGCCCGCTCGATGCCGAGCGCGTCCAGGAAGCCGACGAGCAGCCGGGCGAGCGCGGTCAGGCCGCCGTCGCCCACCTCCTTGCCCGACTCGCCGTGGCCCGGCAGGTCGAGGGCGTGGACGGTGTGGTGCGCGGCGAGCGGTTCCCGCACGAAGAGCCAGGAGTTCTTGTCGCCGCCGAAGCCGTGCACGAGGACGACGGCCTGTTCGCCCGCGCCCGACGTCGCGTACGCGAGCGTGCTCCCCGCCACCTGGACCGTGGCGGTGCCGGGGCCTTCCTCGTCCTCGGCGGGCAGTCCCGAGGCCAGTGCCTCCCGCGCGTCGGCGGCGAGCCGGTCGATCTCCGCGTCCGGGACCTCCGCCGGGGCGATCAGCGCGATGACGCGGCCGACGGGTGCCTCGCCGCCCGCCGCCGCGACGATCCGCCGCAGCACCCCGGCGCCCGGGGCCTCCAGGGTCCCCGCGATCTTGTCGGTGTCGATCTCGGCGAGATCGTCGCCCGCCGCGACCTGCTGGCCCTCGGCCGCCAGCCACTCGGTGATGCGCCCGGTCCTCATGGACAGGCCCCACTTGGGCATGGTCACGCGGGCGACGCGGTGTTCCGGCACGGTCACGGCTTCCATTCGACGACGGTCTTGACGGCGGCGGCGACCCGCCCGGCGTCCGGTATGTAGAGGTCTTCGAGCGCGGGGCTGAACGGCACCGGCGTGTGCGGCGCGGTGACCGTCCCGATCGGCGCCTGGAGCGCGCCGAACGCCTCGCGGGCGACGAGCGCCGAGATGTCGGCGGCCATGCCGCAGCGCGGACCCGCCTCGTCGACGACCACGAGGCGCCCGGTCTGCCCGACGCTCTCGACGATGGTCTCGGTGTCCAGCGGACTGGTGGTGCGCGGGTCGATCACCTCGCAGCGCACGCCGGAGGCGGCCAGCGCGTCCGCCGCCTCGCGGGCGACGGAGACCATGCGCCCCAGCGCCACGACGGTGACGTCCCGGCCCTCGCGCACGACGTCCGCCTCGCCGAAGGGGATCGTGTAGCTCTCGGTCGGCACCTCGCCCACCACGTCGTACATCGCCTTGTGCTCGCAGAAGATCACCGGGTCGTCGTCCCTGATCGCCTGGGTCAGCAGGCCCTTCGCCTCGTACGGGGAGGAGGGCAGGACGACCTTGAGGCCGGGCACCGAGGTGAAGACGGGGTACAGCGCCTGCGAGTGCTGGGCCGCGGCGCGCAGGCCCGCCCCGTACATCGCGCGGACGACGACGGGCGTGACGGCCTTGCCGCCGAACATGTACCGGAACTTCGCCGCCTGGTTGAAGATCTGGTCGAAGCACACCCCCATGAAGTCGATGAACATCAGCTCGGCGACCGGCCGCAGGCCGCGGGTGGCGGCCCCGATCGCCGCGCCGATGAACGCGGACTCCGAGATCGGGGTGTCGAGCACCCGCCCGGGGAAGCGGGGCTGGAGCCCCTTCGTCACCCCGAGCACGCCGCCCCAGGCGTCGTCGGCGCCCGGCGCGCCCGCGCCGCCCGCGTTGTCCTCCCCCATGACGATGACCGAGGGGTCGCGCTCCATCTCCTGCACCAGTGCTTCGTTGATCGCCTCGCGGTAGCTGATGCTGCGTGCCATGCGTCGGCCAGCTCCCCTCAGTTGTACGAGATGTAGACGTCGGTCTCCAGGTCGGCGCGGGTCGGCAGCGGCGCGGCCCGTGCCTCGTCGACGGCCTCGTCGATCAGCGTCGCGACCTCGGAGTCGACGGCGTCCAGCTGTGCGGCGGCGAGTTCGCCGGTGCCGGTCACGGTGGCGCGGAAGCGGCTGAGGCAGTCGAGTTCGGCGCGGGCGCGGCGCACCTCGTCCGCGCGGTAGGTCTGCTGGTCGCCCTCGAAGTGCCCGTAGTAGCGGGTGAGTCGAACTTCGATCAGGGTGGGTCCGCCGCCCGCGCGGGCCCGCTGGACCGCCTCGCCCGCCGCCTCGTGCACGGCGAAGAAGTCGAAGCCGTCGACGGTCACGCCGGGCATGCCGAAGGCCGCGGCGCGCGCGGCGATGGACCCGCCGCCGACGGACCACTCGGCCGCGGTGGCCTCCGCGTAGCCGTTGTTCTCCGCGACGAAGACGGCGGGCAGGTGCCAGACCGACGCGAGGTTGAGGGACTCCAGGGTGGTGCCCTGGTTGCTGCCGCCGTCGCCGAAGAAGGCGACGGCCACGCCGCCGTCGCCGCGCACCTTGGCGGCGAGCGCGGCACCGCAGATGAGGGGCGGTCCGCCGCCGACGATGCCGTTGGCGCCGAGCATGCCCTTGGCGAGGTCGGCGATGTGCATCGAGCCGCCCTTGCCGTGGCACGAACCGGTCGTACGGCCGTAGATCTCGGCCATCATCGCCTTCACGTCGACGTGCTTGGCGATGCAGTGGCCATGGCCGCGGTGGGTGGACGCGATGACGTCGCGCTCGTCGTCGAGGTGGGCGCAGACGCCGGTCGCCGATGCCTCCTCACCTGCGTAGAGGTGGACGAAGCCGGGGATGTCGCCGGTCGCGAACTCGTCGTGGAGCCGCTCCTCGAAGCCGCGGATGGTACGCATCGTGCGGTACGCGCCGAGCAGCGCGGGCCCGTCCAGGCCGTGCGCGCGGGGGACCCCGGATGTCCGGAGAGTGTCGGTCACGGAATAACTCCTTTGCCGGTACGGGTGTGGAGTTGCGTCCATGGGTCATGCCACTGCGGACCTCGCTGACCGGGCAAGGGTTGCCCGGGGTTGCAAGGGCCCGGATGGCTCATGGTGGCCCTGAGCTGTGGCGAGCGCCCCCGGCGTGCACCGGGTACGCCGTGGCGCTGTGCGCACGCGCCCTGCCCGCGCCCGACGGCCGCCGCGATAGTGGCCGTTCCCCGTTCCGAGACGGAGATCAGATTGGCCGAATCAGCGAACGACGACGCCCCCACGGCGAACGGCACACCCCGTCCGCCGGGCACCTCCGAGTCCGAGACGCTCCTCTTCGGCGGCCCGCTGCGCTACGACACCGGGTGGTCGCAGCACGAGGACGCCTTCCTGCAACTGGGGTTCCGCGCCATGCTGGCCCGGCTGCCCGCGCTGCTCCGTGCGAGCTTCCGGCTCGCCTGGCGGGCCGACCGGCAGGCCGCCCGCATCGTGCTCGCCGCGGAGCTGGCCCGCGGCCTCGCCCAGGCGGTCAGCCTGTTCGCGGTGAACAGCGTGCTCGCCCGTCTGATGACCGACGCGCCGGTCGAGGACCGGCTGCGCGGCGCGGCACCCGCGCTGATCACCATGGCGTGCGTCCTGTTCGCCTCGGCGCTGCTGCGCGCCGCCTCCACGTACGCGACGGGCCGCCTGGAGCCGAAGGTCGAACGGGTCGCCACCGAGCAGTACCTGGAGCGGGCGGCGGGCGTGGAGCTCTCCGCGATCGAGGACGACGCGTTCCACAAGCTCCTGGACACCGCGCAGTACGGGGCCGCGTCCGCCCGTCGCATGATCTCCATCGCGACCCGGGTGGTGAACGCGATGATCTCGCTGATCGCCGCGGCGAGCGTGCTCACGGTCCTGCATCCGGTGCTGTTACCGCTCCTGGTGACGATGACGCTGCCCAGCGCGTGGAGCGCGCTGACCATCGCGCGGCGTCGTTACCGCTCCTTCCACGCCTGGGTGCAGCACGCCCGCGCGGGCCGGCTGATCAGCGGTCTGCTCACCGAGACCGCCGCGGCGCCCGAGATCCGCGTGCACGGCGTGGGCCCCTTCCTGCTGCGGCACTTCCGGTCCATGTCGGAGGCGGCCGAGGAGGAACAGGCGCGGCTCGCCCGGCTCGCCGCCCGCACCGGACTGACGGCGGCGGCCTGGACGGGCCTGGCGACCGCGGCGACGTACGCGACGCTCGGCGGGCTGCTGCTCTCCGGGGCGATGGCACTGTCCGTGGCGGGCACCGCCGTCATCGCCATCCGCACCGGCGCCGCCAGCCTGGACAGCCTGGTCCTGGAGATCAACGCCCTGCACGAGGACGCCCTGTTCGTCGGCGACCTGGACCGGCTCTGCGTGGAGGCGGCGCGCCGCGCGATACCCGTCGGCGGCACGGAACTGCCGCGCGAGCCGCGCGAGATCCGCTTCGACGGCGTCACCTTCCGCTATCCGGGCTCGGCGGGCAGGGCGGCGCTCAGCGAGGTGTCGCTCACCGTGCCCACCGGGAAGATCGTCGCGCTGGTGGGCGAGAACGGCTCCGGCAAGACGACCCTGGTCAAGCTGCTCGCGGGCCTGTACGCGCCGGACCGCGGGCGGATCCTGTGGGACGGCGTGGACGCCGCGGATGCCGACCGCGCGCAGCTCGCCGAGCGGGTCGCGATGGTCGCGCAGGACTTCAAGCGGTGGCCGTTCACCGCGCGCGTGAACATCGCGATCGGCCGCGCCTCTGCGGCCCGCACCGACGACCGGTTGCGCACGTCGGTGGCGCAGGCCGGGGCGCAGGGCGTGGTGGACGATCTGCCGCACGGCCTGGACACGCTGCTCGCGAAGGCGTTCACCGGCGGCCACGAACTGTCGGGCGGTCAGTGGCAGCGGCTCGGCATCGCGCGGGCCGCGTACCGGCGGGGCCGGATACTGATCGTCGACGAGCCGACCGCGGCGCTCGACGCGCGGGCCGAGCTGGAGGTCTTCGAGAAGATCAGGGCGCTGGCCGGGACCGGGCAGACGGTCATCCTCATCACGCACCGCCTGGCGTCCGTGCGCCACGCCGATCTGGTCCATGTCCTCGACGGGGGGCGCCTGGTGGAGTCCGGCACCCCCGAGGAACTGCTCGCGACGGGTGGCGTCTACGCGGAGCTGTACGCGCTCCAGGCGGACCAGTTCCTGGCCCGCTGACCCACCCGGGACCCTCAGGCCGCCACGGGGGCGTCCTCGGGCTCGCGCACGATCACCAGGAAGGCGTCGGTGGCGAGGTCCATGACGACCTCGGCGCGCTGCCCCTCCTGACGGCGGGCCCGCGCGAACTCCTCAGCGGGCCACGATCCACGCGGTCCGCCCGCGGGAAACCGTTCCAGCACCACTCGTCCGTTCATCATGATCCTGCTCCCCCGTGCGATTCGGTTCGGTCCTACCGAGCCGTCCTGACGCGCCGATCGGGCGCCGCCCTGCGAGCTCGTACTGATGAGAACGCGCGAGATACCCCTCAGGGCTCGCAACGTGACCGAACCGACACGGAGTTGAGGCAAAACCCAGGGTTCTCCCGGGGCCTCGCGGGCGTGCGGGGAGCGGATCGTGCGGGATGCGGATCGTGCGGGGTGCGGATCGTGCGGGGAGGGGATCAGTCGTCGTACTCGTCGTGGTAGCGCACCCGCGCGCTGCCCGCGGGCACCCCGAGCGCGGAGGCCCGCCCCGCGGGCCGCTCCCACTCCTCCTGCCGGCCGAGCGCGGTGAGGTCGAGCAGGCTGGTGGTGGAGCCGAGTCCGTCCAGGCCGCGGGCGAACGTCCCGTACGTGTGGTAGATCCAGTCGCCGTCGCGCAGGAAGCAGTTGATGCCCGGCACGTCGTGGGGCTCCTCGGGGAAGGACGCCTGGAAGTCGTGGTTGAAGTCGCCGCCGTTGGTCGAGTACCAGGGCACGGTCCAGCCCATCCGGGCCTTGAAGGACAACAGCTTGGTGAAGGGCGCGCGGGACACCGCGACGAAGTTCGTGCCCCGGGCCCGCAGATGGCCGAGGTGCCCGATCTGGTCGAGGAACGCGGAACAGCTGCGGCAGCCCGCGTCCCATTCGGGGGCGAACATGAAGTGGTAGACGATGAGTTGGTCGCGTCCGTCGAACAGGTCGAGCAGGGTCGCCTTTCCGTCGGCGCCGTCGAAGTAGTACTCCTTGTCGACCTCGACCATCGGCAGGCCGCGCCGCTCGGCGTTGAGCGCGTCGCGCGCGCGGGTGGCGGCCTTCTCCTTGGCGAGCAGGTCCTCGCGCGCGGCTGCCCACTGCTCGCGCGTGACGATCTCCGGAAGTCCCATGGTGTGTCTCCTCCACCCTTCGGGCGCGTACGTCTCCAGAGGGGTGGACCGAGGGGGTGCGCGGAACTCATCGGTTCCTGGCGGGAATTTCCGGAAAAAGTTGAGGGATTCCTTCCGTCGCAGGTCAGAGGACGCAATGCGGTACGGCGTGGGCAGCGGGGAGCCTCACGCCTCGTACTCCTGGATGCGCCTGCCGTGGCTCCGGTCGACGAGTGCGGGCAGCAGCTCCGCCAACTCGCTTACGGCGGAGGGCACGTCCACGGTCAGGAGTCGGCGGTCGCGCATCAGGACCCGGCCCTCGACGATCGTGGTGCGGACGTCGGCGGAGCGGGCGCTGTGCACGAGGGTGGCGGCGAGATCGTGCACGGGCTGGGTGTGCGGGCCCGTCAGGTCCACGAGGACGAGGTCGGCGCGGCGGCCGGGTGCGATGCTCCCGATCCGCTCGCCGAGTCCGACGGCCCGCGCGCTCTGCACGGTGGCGTGGTGCAGGGCCTGCCGGGCGGTGAGCCAGGACGGGTCCCGCGTCACGTACTTCTGGACGAGCGCGGTGAGCGTCATCGACTCCCATACGTCCAGGGTGTTGTTGGACGCCGCGCCGTCGGTGGCGAGGCCCACCGGGATGCCCGCGTCACGCAGGGCCCGCACGGGCGTGGTGTCCCAGCCGAACTTCAGATAGCCGCGCGGCGCGCAGGCCACGGCGACGCGTCCGGTGGCGCCGCGCAGCACGGGCAGGTCGCGCGCCGGGTCGAGTCCGGTGGCGTGCGCGATGAGCAGCTCGCCGTCCATGAGCCCGGCGCGGGCCAGGATCTCCAGGGGCGTGCGGCCGTGTCTGGCCAGGCTGTTGTCGGTCTGCGCGCGGTTCTCGGCGGCGTGGATGTGCACCAACAAGCCGTGTTCCCGGGCGAGTTCGGCGGTCGCGGCGAGGTCGTCGGGGTCGACGGTGTAGGGGGCGTGCGGGGCGAGGCAGGTGGTGATGCGGCCGCCCGCCGCGCCCCGCTGCCGCAGCGCGAAGTCGAGCGAGGCGGCCCGCCCCTCGGCCCCCTGCGAGCTGAAGTACGCCTGGCCGAGCACGGCCCGCAGCCCGGTCTCCTCGGTGACGGCGGCCACGGTGTCCATCGCGAAGTAGTGGTCGGCGAAGGTGGTGACGCCGCCGCGGATCATCTCGGCGCAGGCGAGGCGCGCGCCGAGTTCGACCACGCGCTCGGTCAGCTGTGACTCGATGGGCCAGATCCAGTCGTTGAACCACTCCTCGGCCGGCAGGTCCTCCGCGATGCCGCGCAGGGCCACCATCGGCGTGTGCGTATGGCAGTTGACGAGGCCGGGGAGCGCGACGGTGCCGCGTCCTTCGACGCGTTCGCGCGCTGCGAGACCGGCCGCTTCGAGAGCCGCCGTCCGGGCCGCGTCCGTGACGGCGACGACCACTCCGTCGCGTACGAGGACCGAGGCGTCCTCGACGAAGGAGACCTCTCCCTCGGAGTCGTGCGTCAGGACCGCGTCGCAGCCCGTGACGACGAGGTCGAAGGGGCCCTGGGAGACCAGTTCCGCGGGGCCTTGTGCGGGAGGCGGCGTCATCTCTTCAAGGTAGCGGGAGTGCGCGCCCGGCCACTCTGTCGCACGGGCGGATTCGCGGGCACGCTGAGTTCAGGCAGCGCACGGCAAGGAGTCGGCCATGATCATCGGCACCTGGAACCTGGAGAACCTCTACCGTCCCGGCGGCCCCTTCGGCCCCAAGGACAAGACGGCGTACGAGACGAAGCTGGCCTCGCTCGCGGCGACGATCACCGCGTTGCAGCCGCAGGTGCTCGCCGTGCAGGAGGTCGGCGATCCGGCCGCCCTCGACGATCTGGCCGCGCTCCTGGAGGGCAGCTGGCACGTCACGCTCTCGGAGCACCCGGACGACCGGGGCATCCGGGTCGGCTTCCTCACCAGCCTGCCGGTCTTCGTCGTCGCCGACCGGGCCGCCTTCCCCGACCGGCTGCTGCCCGTGCAGAGCGACGACTCGGGCAGGACGGTGGCGCGGGCGGGCCGCGGGGTGCTCGCGGTGACGGTGTCGACGCGGGCGTTCTTCTTCGACGCGGTGGTCTGCCACCTCAAGTCGAAGCTGCTCTCCTACCCCGGCGGCCGTTTCCAGCCGCACGACGAGGGCGAGCGCGCGCGGTACGGGGCGTACGCCCTGAACCGGCGCACGGCCGAGGCGACCGTGGTGCGCGCCCTCGCCGACGAACTGCTGAAGGGCGACGGCCGCGAGCACGACGTGGCCGTGTTCGGCGACCTCAACGACGAGGTGGGCGCCGCGACGACCCAGCTGCTGCTCGGCCCGCCCGGCTCCGAGATCGGCACGCCCGGCTACGACCACCCCGACAAGGGCGACGCGGCGCGGCTGTGGAACGTGGCCCCGCTGATCCCCGCCGAGCAGCGCTTCTCGCGCATCCACGCGGGCCGCCGCGAACTCATCGACCACATCCTGATGAGCCGCGGCCTGCTCGACCACGTCCGCTCGGCGGGCACGGGCGCGACGGGCGCTTCGTCGGCGGCGCTGCCTTCGGTCGCGGACGAGGATCCCGCGGTGCGCAGGGACGCGGCGGGCTCGGACCACGCGCCGGTGTGGGCGCGGATCCAGCCCTGAGCGGGTCCTGGCCGGGAGCCCTGCGCGGTCCTGGCCGGGAGCCCTGCGCGGTCCCGGCCTGAGCGCTCCTGGCCGGGCGGGCGCCTACGTCACCCCCTGGGCAGCACCATCGACAGCACGCCCGGCAGCGGTGTCCAGTCGGCCGACACGATGCTGGCGTGCCGCCCGGCGAGCAGGGCGACCCGCTCCCTGGCCTGCGCCTCCGTCGGACTCGTGCCGTCGATGGCGGGGGCCACCTTGTGGGCGTCGGTCATGACGACGAGATAGCGCCGGTCCGCGTACCACCGGGTGTCGATGCCGCCGCCCGCGTACGCCGACGCGTCCCCGTCGAACAGCACGAACCACGGCCGGATCGTGGCGTCCGCGTACCGCCCGCGCGGATCGCCCGCCTCGGCGCCGAGCACGGCGGGGAAGGCGGCGGCGTCGCCGAGCCGCCCCTTGCCCGCGAGGTCGCGCAGATGGGTGGCGTACTCGCGGTCGGTCCACAGGGTGTCGAGGGGGTTGCCCTGCTCGACGGTGCCGGGGATCAGCTCGACGACGAACTTCCCGGCGAGCTCGGCGCGGCCCGGCCAGCCCTTGGCCCGTACGGCGTCGTCGAGGGTGGCGTGCCCCTCGGCCAGCTGTCCGGGCCGGTAGACGGCGTCGCCGAGCTCGCTCTTCAGGAGCGCGTCGAGCTCGGCAGGCCCGCGTCCGTTGCGCGCCTGGAACCCGTCCTTCATCTCGACCTTGAGGAGGATGGGCCGGTGCCCGGGATGGGCGTCGTGCCAGCTGCGCATGTCCTGGAGGCACCCGGCGAGGCTCTGGTTGCGCGGCTTGGTGCGGAGCTCCGCGGGGCTCTGGGCGTTCTCGCAGTTGTTGTCGTTGCCGAGCGGATTGCTGTGCGAGACGCGCCAGCCGCTGCCGAACACATTGGTCCACACGTCGAGTTCGAGCATCCCCGCGCCCGAGTCGAGCGCGTCGGCGAAGTACGGGTACTTCGCCTTCTCGTACGCGTTGTGCACGCCGACGCCGGTGGTGGCGGAGTACGCGGAGCCAGGCGCGGGATCGTCGGCCGCGGAGTCCGCCGCGGCGCCGGGGGACGCCGACGCCGCGCCGCCGAGGGCGACCCAGCACATCAGGGCCCCCGCCATCAGCCCGCCCACACCTCTGCGCCGCACCATCACACCGACCACCCCTCGCTCACCGGACCAAGTCCCCCGCAAGGTAAGGGAGTCGAGTGACGCGAGGGAAGACGGCGGCTTACGGCCACGGGTGGGGTCGGAGCGTGCCCGGGGGGGGCATGGCACGATGGCGGGCCCTGCGAGCCCCGTGGAAGGAACCGAAGGAACCGATGGACGACGGCTGGCCCGACCGCCCCGGCGACACCGCCCTCACCCTCCGGATCCCCGAGGCGAACCCGCTGATGAGAGCGGAGTTCCCGGCCCATGTGACCGTGCTCTATCCGTTCCTCAACGCCTCGCGCCTGACCCCGTCGACGGACCGCGCCCTGGCCTCCCTCTTCGCCGGGCACGCCCCCTTCACGCTCAAGTTCCTGGAGTTCCGCCGCTACCCGGGCGTGCTCTACCTCCCGCCCGACCCCGCCGAACCCGTCCGCGCCCTCACCGCGTCCCTCACCGCACGCTGGCCGGAAGCGGTCCCCTACCGGGGCATCTTCACCCCGCCCCTGGCCCCGCACCTGACCCTCGCGAACCACGAGGGCCCGGACACGTACGAGGCGGCGTACGACGCCCTGGAACAGGAACTCGCCCCGCGCCTGCCGCTCGTCAGCCAGGTGGACACGGTCCGGCTGATCGTGACGGACGGGCCGGGGGCGGGGTGGCGGGACCTCACGTCGTACCGGCTGGGCGGGGAGCCGGACCGCGCCGCGTGACGGACGCACCGCACTGCGCCGGACGCGGCGCACCGTGACGGACCCCGCGCACCGTAACGGGCGTACGAAGCGGGCATGAATCCCCCGGGCGGGAATCAGGCCAAACCACCGGAAGCGGGGCGGAGGCGCTGTCCGTGTCCGCTACGGTTTGCCGCCGTTATGGGTCTGCGACCCCCGCACGCGCGGGGGTCGACCGCCTCGCACCCCCACCGAAAGGGATCCGCCCCGTGGCTCTCACCCTCTCCCGCATCTCCCGCACCCGCCTCGCCGTGGCCGGCGCCGTGACGGCGGTTCTCGCGGTCGGCGCACCCGCCGCGTACGCCTCGCTGGACGACGGATCGGCCCCGTCGTCCCCGGCCGCGTCCACCACGACGGCCACCCGCGGCAAGCCCTTCCACGAGACCCGCCTCTTCTTCGGCACCGAACGCCCCGACGGCGGCCCCGCCGTCACCGACAAGCAGTTCATGGCCTTCATCGACAAGGAAGTGACGCCGGGCTTCCCCGACGGCCTGACCATCCAGGACGGCCGCGGCCAGTGGCGCGACTCCAACGGCAAGATCGAACGCGAACGCTCGTACGAGCTGATCCTCCTGTACCCGACCACCGAGGAGCGCAAGCGGGACGTACAGATCGAGGAGATCCGCAGCGACTACGAGAAGGCGTTCGCGCAGGATTCGGTGGCGCGGCTGGATGAGCGGACTCGGGTGGACTTCTGAGCGGTTGCCGGTGCGGGGCGGATCGGTGAGCGGATCCGGGCGCGCGGCGGGTCAGTGATCCGCGTCGGCCGTGGCCGTGGTCGTCGCCGTGATCGTGATCGTCGCCGTGGCCGCTGCCACGGCCGCCTCGATCAGCTCGGTCGCCTCGGTGAGCGCGGCGGCGAGGGCACGCGGGGCGTCGTCCCCCGCGGCCGTCGCGAGCGCCGCGAGGACGTCGTCCACGCCGCGCAGCCCGCCCCTCTCCAGAAGCCTCTTCTCATTGGTCACCCACTCGCCCCGCGCCGCGAGCACCGCGTGGCCCGCCTCCACCGCGGCGACGGCGAGGGCGCCCGCGACCTCGGTGCGGTGGCCGCGCGGGGCGTTGTTGGCGCGGGCGTACGCGAGCCGCATCCGGGCCCTGCCGAGCCAGACGCCGGGCGCGGCGGCGCGCAGTGCGGCGGGGTAGTCCGGTCGGGGCAGTTCGCCGTGCAGTACGCGGTTGACGCCGAGCTCGGCGACGAGCAAGTAGCTCGGGATTCCCGCGAGATGGAACATCAGCGGCTCCCAGCGGAAGCGCCCCGCCTCGGCCTCGGCGAGCTCGCGTTCGACGACGTCGAGGTCGCGGTAGTGCACGTCGACGCTCCGGCCGTCGACGGTGAGCCACGCACCGCCGTTGAAGACACCGCCGCCCCACTCCCCGAGCCCGAACACCTCGCCCTCCCAGCCGACCGCGCGCAGCTCGTCGGGGTCGAACGCGGTCCCGCGGTAGTACACGGCCGTGTCCCAGTCGCTCTCGGGGGTGTGCGTGCCCTGCCCGCGCGAGCCGCCGAGGGTGACGGCACGCACCCCGGTCAGCGCGGCGAGCCGCTCGGCGACATGGTCGAGGAAGGCTTCGTCGGTCATCGCGTGCATGGGTGACTGTCCCGTCGGTACCAGTGGTCGCCTCAGTCGGTGCGACCGATGTTCTGGGCCTGGATCACCGTGCCGTGGAACTCCCCGCCACTGAGGTGATTGCTGTTGTTGTAAGTGACACCGCCCACGGCGGCCCCACCCTCCCCCTCTTCCAACTCGGCGAGCAGAGCGCGGAGTTCGACGACCGCCTCGGGATCGGCGGCGAGCCTGCGCCGGAGCCGCGAGCGCCACTCCGTGCGCACGTCGTCCGCGATCTCCTCGTCCCCGCTGTCCCGCGCGGCCACGACCTCGGCACGGGCCTCTTCGAGCTCCCCGACCAGAACCTCGTCGTCGACGTCACCGCTGCCGCCGCTGCCCCCGTCCCGGGAGAAGAGCGCCGCGACCCCGTCCCGCGCCCGCGTCCACCCGTCGGTCACCATCTGCTGCACGAGCGCCGTCGCTCCGGCCGCCGCCAGAGCGGTCAACTCAGCGTCCACGAGGCCTCCTTCTCCGCCACATCCCCATCCAAAGGCCTTCACCGTAACGCGACCGGCCCGCAATTCAGTGGCGTGCCCCCCGCAGGACCCCGCACGCTGACCTCGTGAACACCCGCACTCCCAGCCACCAGATCCGCGCCCGGCACACCGAATCGACGATCACGGTCTACCAGGCGTACGCCCCTGAACTCGGCGTCCCCGCAGCCCGCGCGGGCCGCTTCCCCGCCGCCTGGAAGCGGGACCGCATGACGTGGATCAAGCCGTCCTTCCTGTGGATGATGTACCGCTGCGGCTGGGCGACGAAGGAGGACCAGCAGACGGTCCTCGCCGTCGAGATCACCCGGGAGGGCTTCGACTGGGCCCTGAGCCGGGCCTGCCTCTCCCACTACGCCCGCGGCGTCCATCCGGACCAGGCGTCCTGGAAGCGCGCCCTGAAGCAGGCCCCTTCCCGAGTCCAATGGGACCCGGAACGCGACCTCCACCTCGCCCCGCTCCCCCACCGCTCCCTCCAACTCGGCCTGACCGGCGACGCGTCCCGCCGCTACGCCGACGAGTGGACGGTCTCGATCACGGATGTCACGGACCTGGCTCACGAGATCCACGCGCGCGTACGGGCCGACGACCTCACGGAGGCGCGGCGGTTGCTGCCGGAGGAGCGGGTGTATCCGACGGCCGACAGCGCGCTGACGCATCTGCGCGCCTGAGGACTCCGCCAGAAGGGCCCTAGTCCTCCCACTCCTCGATCACTCCCGCCAACGCCCCCACCGGATCCACGTCCGCCGCCCCCTCCGGCCACCAGTCATCGCCGCCCGGCTCGCTGCGGTACGCGTACCAGCGGCCGTCCTGGCCGTAGCGGAGTTGGAGGGTGCCCTCGGCGTTGGTGAGGTGGTTGCGGTGGATCGTCATGCGCGGGAGGTCCGCCGCGACCAGGGCGCCGCGGGCCCGGTCGAAGGGGCCCGCCGGGGGGTCCCAGGGGGATTCCAGGGTCGCCAGGCCGTCCTCGGCTCCCTGGCGCCAGGCCGCCGCCGCTCGGGCCAGTTCCTTGGGGGTGTGGTCCACCGAGGTCGCCAGTTCCGTGAACTGGCGGCTGAAGGTGCGGCGGCCCGTCAGGCCGGGGTGGGAGGCCGCCAGGCGCACCGCGTCGTGCCAGGGTTCCATCGCCGAGGGGAAGGGGTCCGCGCCCGTCAGCAGGTACGCGTGGGCACGGGCCGCCGTGTCCGTCACCAGGAACTCCAGCGCCATCGGGTCCGGGGCCCCGGGAGTCGCCGGGAGGACAGGGGGTTCGCCCGGGTGGGACGGGGGTGCCGGTGGGGGCGGGAGCGGAGGGCGGTACGTCGACGCCAGGGCTTCTCGGGCCAGGGTGCCGGGGAGTGGCGCCGGGCCCGTGGGAGGGGTGGGGGCGTCGGGAGGGGTGGGTTCCGTAGGGGAGGCGGGCTCGGTAGGGGAAGCTGGTTCGGTGGGCAGGGCGGGAGTTGAGGGCTGCTCGGGCTCGGCCCGTTGCCCAGGCTCAGACGGTGGGGGCGGCTCGGACGGCGTGGCGAGGGGCGTGGGGGCGGTCGGGGACTGTCCGGGGTTCCCCGTGGGGTGGGCCCGGACGTCGCCGCCGCCCGCCAGGGCCTCCCGCGCCGCCTCCTGCGCGTTGCGGTGGGCCAGTTCGTCGAGGAGGTCCGCCTCCTCGCCGCCGCGCATCAGGAAGAGTACGAACGGGTCCGCGTCCAGGAGACGGGCCGTCTGGTAGGTGAGGGCGGCCGCGTGCTTGCAGGGGTTTCCTCGGTCGGGGCAGCTGCAGGACGGGGCCAACTCGCGGCCTGCGGGGAGGAGTTGCACCCCGGCCCGCTCCGCGGCCGCCGCCAGCGAACGCGGCATGTCCTTGTCCAGGAGCGCCGCGATGTGCGCGGGGTCCGCGGCCACCACGTCCAGGAAGCGGGCCCAGTCCTCGGGGGTGAGCGTGCGCAGGCGGAGTTCGGCGCGGTACGGGCGGGGGCGGCTGCCGTGGACGTACGCGACGATGCGGCCGGGGGCCACCGTGATCGTGTCCACCGAGCCCTCGCGGGCGTACGTGCGGCCGCGGGCCAGGCGGGCCTGGTCGAGGGCGGTCTCCTCTAGGGCGCGGATCCACGCGTTGCCCCACCAGGTCGCGGCGAACGGGGCCTCGGGGTCGGTGTGCGCGGGCAGCGCGGGGAAGACGCGGCCGCTGCCCATGCGGCTCGTCTCGCTCATTCCGCTGGCCCAGCCGAGGCCGTGGCCGCGGCGGGTGCCGTCTCGCCGGTTCACATCGTCCTCCTCAGTGCCACCAGGTCCGACAGTTCCGCGTCCGAGAGTTCGGTGAGGGCCACATCGCCGCCCTCGCCGAGCACCGCGTCCGCCAACGCCTGTTTCGCCGCGAGGAGTTCGGCGATGCGGTCCTCCACCGTGCCCTCCGTGATCAGGCGGTGCACCTGGACCGGCTGGGTCTGGCCGATGCGGTAGGCGCGGTCGGTGGCCTGTTCCTCGACCGCCGGGTTCCACCAGCGGTCGTAGTGGATGACATGGCCCGCCCGGGTCAGGTTCAGGCCCGTGCCCGCCGCCTTCAGCGAAAGGAGGAAGACCGGGACCTCGCCCGACTGGAAGCGGTCCACCATCTGTTCGCGCCGCGCCACCGGCGTTCCGCCGTGCAGGAGTTGGGTGCCGATGCCCCGGGACGAGAGGTGCGCTTCGAGGAGCCGCGCCATCTCCACGTACTGCGTGAAGATCAGGACGGCGCCCGCGCTCTCCGACTCGGTGAGGATCGTGTCGAGGAGTTCGTCGAGGAGTTCGAGCTTGCCCGAACGGTCGGGGCTCGCCCCGCCGTCCTTCAGGTACTGCGCCGGGTGGTTGCAGATCTGCTTCAGCGCCATCAGGAGCTTCATCACCAGGCCGCGCCGCGCCATGCCGTCCGACGCCTCGATGCGGGCGAGCGTCTCGCGCACCACCGCCTCGTAGAGCGAGGCCTGTTCGCGGGTGAGGGTGACCGGGTGGTCCGTCTCCGTCTTCGGCGGGAGCTCCGGGGCGATGCCGGGGTCCGACTTCTTGCGGCGCAGGAGGAAGGGCCTGACCAGGCGGGAAAGGCGGGTCATCGCCTCGTCGTTCTCGGCGTACTCGCCGCCCTCCGCCAGGCGCGCGTACCGGGCGCGGAACGCCTTGAGGGAGCCGAGCAGGCCCGGCGTCGTCCAGTCGAGCAGGGCCCAGAGTTCGGAGAGGTTGTTCTCGACGGGCGTGCCGGTGAGCGCCACGCGGGCCTGGGCGGGGATCGTGCGGAGCGCCTTCGCCGTCGCCGCGTGCGGGTTCTTGACGTGCTGCGCCTCGTCGGCGACCACCAACCCCCAGGCGTGGCCCGCCAGTTCGGCGGCACTGGTGCGCATCGTGCCGTACGTCGTGAGGACGAAGCCGCCGGTCAGGCCGGCCAGCGTGCGGGCCGTGCCGTGGAAGCGGCGCACCGGCACGCCGGGCGCGAAGCGTTCGATCTCGCGCTGCCAGTTGCCGAGCAGCGAGGCCGGGCAGACCACGAGGGTCGGCGCGCCGCCACCCCGCACCGCCGCCCGGTCGTCCCGCACCGCCGCCCGGTGCAGATGCAGGGCGATCAGCGTGACCGTCTTGCCCAGGCCCATGTCGTCCGCGAGACACCCGCCGAGGCCGAGCGACGTCATGCGGTCCAGCCAGGCCAGGCCCCGGAGTTGGTAGTCGCGGAGCGTCGCCGTGAGGCCCGGCGGCGGCGCGATCTGCGCCGGTTCGGCGGCCAGCCGCTCGCGCAGTCCGGCCAGCGCGCCGACCGGCACCGCGGGCACCGGACGGCCCTCCACCTCGGCCGTGCCGGTGAGTGCGACGGACAGCGCGTCCAGGGGGTCGAGCAGGCCGAGGTCCCGCTTGCGCGCCTTGCGGACGAGCTCGGGGTCGACGAGCACCCACTGGTCCCGCAGCCGCACCACGGGACGGTGGGACTCGGCCAGTTCCTCCATCTCCGCCTCGGTCAGCGTCTCGCCGCCGAGCGCCAACTGCCAGCGGAATTCGAGGAGTTCGTCCGTCTTGAAGAAGTCGAAGTTGTCGGCGGCCGTGCCGGGCGCGGGCCTGACCACGGCCGTCGCGGTCAGCCCGCGCGTCAGCTCCTTGGGCCAGTGCACGGCGACGCCCGCCGCGCCGAGCCGGGTCGCCGCGGGGCCGAGGAGGTCGTTCAACTCCTCCTCGTCCAGGGGCAGTACGTCTGGCCGCGGGCGGCCGAGGAGCCGGGCGAGCGGCGGCCACACGCGGGCCGCGCGGCGGATCGCGAGCAGCGTGTCGACACGGGCCCGGGGCCCGAAGTGGTCGGCGCCCGACGACCAGAGCAGCGCGGCGTCCGTGACGAGCGTCGGGTCGGCGAGGCTGTGCACCTGCACGACGGCGGCCGCGGGGCTGGCCACGGCCGAGCGCGGGACCCGCTCCCCCTCGACGCCGGATTCGGCACTCCCCGCGGGATCCGCCCCGTCGAACACCTCGTGCGTACGCAGGTCGAGCCGCAGCGACACCCGCACCCCCGCGTCCACCCCGGCCGCGACCTCCGCGGCCCACGCGTGCGCGGCCGGGCCCCGCAGCCGCTGGGGCGCACGGGCCGCGAAGGGCGCGCCGACCGCGTACGCCGCGGCGGGGGTGCGCGGCAGGACGTCCACGACCGCGTCGACGAAGGCCCTGACCAGCGCGAACGGCTCCGGTACGAGCAGCGGCGCGCTCCCCGGCAGCGGCACCGCGTGCGCCTCGGCGGGCAGCGCGGCGGCGATCCCGCGCAGATACGTCACGTCCGACTCGTCCAGCGGCCCCGCCCGCCACGCGTCGAGGTCCCCCGCGGCCAGTCCGGGCAGCAGCCGACCGCGCGCCGCCAGGTGCAGCGCGTGCCGGGCCGCGGCGGCCCAGCAGGCCCCGGTGGGGTGCGGGCGCGCGGTGCGCAGCAGGAGCGGGACGGCGTCGGCCACCGGCAGCAGCAGCGCGGGGACGGTGCGGGCCCGAGCACCCTTGCCGTGCTTGCGCACGACGGTGAGCTCTTCTTCCCGTACGACGGGGAGCCCATCTCGTACGACAGGGAGCCCGTCCCGTACGACCGGGAGCCGCTCCCGCACCGCGGCGAGCCCCTCCCCCCAGAAGGCGACCCGCCCCTCCCTCGGCACCTCCCCCGGCAGGAAAACCGCAGCGCAGCCACGCACCAGCGCCTCGGCGGCCGCAGGTTCCGCCGTCCCGTCCGCCGCCATCGTGTTCAACCTCTGTTCGGCTACCGCTCAGCCTCTGCTCGTTCTTCGCACGCCACCCTAGGCCAGACTCGGGCGGCCCCTTCCGGTCGCCGGGCGCACCCCGGGTAGGAAAGTTTCCTAACAATAATCGACCCACCTTCTTGACGCGGTCATGCCGCATCGCCAGGATGCCTCGGGACGGCCCCGCACCACCCCCACCGGCACCCCCCAGCCGATCTAGGAGACGGACATGCCGCCCACCCCCCGCACCACGAATCCCCGTGCCCGAAAAGCCCGTTGGGGCATCCCCGTAGCGGCGGGCGGTGCGCTCGCCCTGGTCGGCGGAGTGCTCCTCTGGTCGCCCGCGGGAGAGGCCGACGCCAGCCCGAAGGCCGCGCCGAGGGCCGCCTTCACCGCGGTCGCCGCCGGTGACATCGCCGAGCAGTGCACATCGAGCAGCAGCAGCTGCAAGCACCCGAAGACGGCGGCCCTGGTCAAGCAGATCAACCCGTCGTTCGTGATGACCATGGGCGACAACCAGTACGACGACGCACGCCTGAAGGACTTCCAGAAGTACTACGACAAGTCCTGGGGCGCCTTCAAGAGCAAGACCAAGCCCGTCCCCGGCAACCACGAGACCTACGACCCGGACGGCTCGCTCAAGGGCTACAAGTCCTACTTCGGGTCCGTGGCCTACCCCGACGGCAAGAGCTACTACAGCTACGACCAGGGCAACTGGCACTTCATCGCGCTCGACTCCAACAGCTTCGACGACGACGAGCAGATCGACTGGCTGAAGGACGACCTCGCCGCCAACTCCAAGAAGTGCGTGGCGGCGTACTGGCACCACCCCCTGTTCTCCTCGGGCGAGCACGGCAACGACCCGGTGAGCCGCCCGGTGTGGAAGCTGCTCTACGACAACAAGGCCGAGCTGGTCCTGAACGGCCACGACCACCACTACGAGCGGTTCGCCCCGCAGAACCCGGACGGCAAGGCCGACTCCAAGGGCATCGTCGAGCTGCTCGGCGGCATGGGCGGCGCCAACCCGTACGACATCGAGGAGGTGCAGCCCAACAGCCAGAAGCGGATCACCGACACCTTCGGCGTCGTCAAGCTGAACTTCACCGACACCGGCTTCTCCTGGAACCTGGTGGCCACGGACGGGTCGACGAAGGACACCAGCCCGTCCTACGAGTGCCGCTGATCGAATAGGGCGAGCCCATGTATCTGGCCTCCACCGGCGCGGTCGCCAAGACCGCGCGGGGCGGCGAGGGCGACGGCACCGAAGCGGGCGTCAGGGCCGAGGAGGCGCCGGAGGAACGGACGGGGGCGCGGCGCGGCCGCGTCGCCGGTCCCGTCCTCGCCCTCGGCGCCGTCAGCCTCGTCACCGACATCTCGTCCGAGATGGTCACCGCCGTCCTGCCGCTCTACTTCGTCCTCCAACTCGGCCTGTCCCCCCTCCAGTTCGGCTTCCTCGACGGGCTCTACAACGGCGTGACCGCCCTGGTGCGGCTGGCCGGCGGCTACGCCGCGGACCGCGGCGGCCGGCACAAGCTCGTGGCGGGCGGCGGCTACGCCCTCTCCGCGCTCTCCCGGCTCGGCCTGCTGCTCGCGGGCGGCGCCACGGCGGGCATCGGCGCGGCGCTCGCCGCCGACCGCATCGGCAAGGGCGTGCGGACCGCGCCGCGCGACGCGCTGATCTCACTGAGCAGCCCGCCCGACGCCCTGGGGCGCGCCTTCGGCGTGCACCGGGCGATGGACACCACGGGCGCGCTGCTCGGGCCGCTCGCCGCGTTCGCGCTGCTGTGGGCGACCGCGGACGCGTACGACGCGGTGTTCGTGGTCAGCTTCTGCTTCGGGCTGCTCGGCGTACTGATGCTGGTGGCGTTCGTGCCGAACCATCCGCACCAGTTCGACGGGGCTCCGGCCACGACTCCCGCCGGGGCACCGGGCACGGCTCCCCTCGCGGCACCGGGCACGGCTCCCGCCGGGGCGGCGGCCACCGCTTCCACCGAGGCACTGGCCACGGCTCCCGCCGCGGCACCGGCCGAGCCGCCCGGCAAGGCCCTCGACCTGCTGCGCGTCCCCGCCTTCCGGCGGATCCTCGGTGCCGCCGCGCTGCTCGGCGCGGCCACCATCGGCGACGCGTTCCTCTATCTCCTCCTCCAGCGGCGGCTCGACTTCGCCGTCTCGTGGTTCCCGCTGCTCCCGCTCGGCGCCGCCGCGGTCTATCTGCTCCTCGCGGTGCCCGCGGGACGGCTCGCCGACCGCACAGGGCGCCGGGTGCCGTTCCTCGCCGGACACGCCGCGCTGCTCGGCGGCTACGTCCTGCTGCTCGCGCCCACCGAAGGATGGCCCCTGCTCATCGGCGTCCTGCTGCTGCTCGGCGTCTTCTACGCCGCGACCGACGGCGTCCTGATGGCCCTGGTCACCCCCGTCGTGGCCCGCGAACGCCGGGCCAGCGGCATGGCCGTGCTCCAGACGGGCCAGGCGCTCGCCCGGCTCGTCGCGGCCGCCGGGTTCGGCGCCGCGTGGACGCTGTGGGGCGTGGGGCCCGCGCTGACCTGCGCCTGCGTCGCGCTCGGCGCGGCGCTCGCCGGGGCGGCCGTCCTGCTCCCCCGAACCGAGAGGCAGACATGACCTCGCTCCCCTCCGCAGGACCGCGGTCGCTGCGCGCCCGGATCGTCGCCGTCGCGGTGGCCGCCGCCGTCCTCGCGGGCGTCGGCGTCGCGTACACCCTGCACGCGGCAGGCCGCGCCCCGGCGGCCGACGCCGCGTCGGAGTTCGGCCTCGACCGCGGCCACCTCTACTTCCGCAGCACCGAGGCGGGCGCGGGCCGGGTCGCCCGCCTGCCCGCACCCGGCGAGGCGGCCCGCGGGACCGGGACCGCCCGCACCGCGGCCACCTCGCGCAAGGACTCCCGCACGGACTCCCGCACCACCGGAGGCCCCACCTGCGAGCGCTTCTACGCCGCCGCGGGCACCGGCCTCTGTCTCCAGCGCCGCGCCGGGATCCCGCCCAGGTCGTACGCGGTCGTCCTGGACGGCCACCTCCGCGAGAAGCGCCGCATCGCGCTCACCGGCATCCCCAACCGGGCGCGGGTCTCGGCGTCGGGCCGGATGCTGTCCTGGACGATGTTCGCCACCGGCGACTCCTACGCGGGCTCGTCCTTCTCCACCCGCACCTCGATCCTCGACACCCGCACCGGCTACCTGATCAAGAACATGGAGGAGATCCCCCTCACCATCGACGGCCGCCGCTACCACGCGCCCGACGTCAACTACTGGGGCGTCACCTTCGCCGAGGACGACAACCGCTTCTACGCGACCGTCTCCACCAAGGGCAAGACCTACCTCGTACGCGGCGACATGAAGAAGTGGGCCGCGACCGCGCTGCGCACCAACGTCGAATGCCCCTCTCTCTCCCCCGACAACACCCGCATCGCCTTCAAGAAGCGGGTGCGCAAGGGGACTCAGGACCCGTGGCGGCTGTACGTCCTCGACCTGCGGACCATGCGGGAGCACCCGCTGGCCGAGCGGCACAGCGTCGACGACCAGGCCGCCTGGCTGGACGACGGCACCCTCGCGTACGCCCTGCCGGGCAAGGACGGGCGCAAGCAGGACATCTGGTCGACGCCCGCCGACGGCTCGGGAGAGCCCACCCTCCGCGTACCGGGCGGGAGTTCACCCGCGGCGGTGCGCTGACCCGGCCGTCCCCACGCGCCAAGTCCCTTGCCCCTGCCCGCCTGCACGCCTGGACCCTTATACGAAATTGAGGTGCGCCCGCCGCCCGGCACCCCCCACGATCGGCACATGACCATCGACCGGACCGTCGTACCGACCCTCTTCCCGCCTCCCGGATACGCCCACGCTGCCGTCGTCGAAGCCGGCACCCGCCTCGCCTTCATGGCGGGTTCCGTGCCGCTCGACCCCGAGGGCAAGCTCATCGGCGAGGGCGACGTCGCCCGCCAGACCGAGCAGGTGATCGCCAATCTCGACGAGGCGCTGCGCGCGGTCGGCAGCGACCTGTCGCAGGTCGTGGCCAGCACGGTCTACGTGGTCAGCACCGACCCCGGCCCGCTGAGCGAGGCGTGGGAGGTCGTCCGCAGGACCGACCTGCACGCCGGGCCGCACACGTCCACGCTGCTCGGCACGGCCTGCCTCGGCTACCCGGGCCAGCTGGTGGAGATCACCGCCACCGCGGTGGTCCCCGAGCCGTCCCCGGCCCCGGAGCCGGCCGCCGCCGCGGAGCCGGTCACCCTGCGCGTGGCGACCGAGGACGACGGCGCGGCCGTCGCCGAGGTCTATCTGCGCTCCTTCGACGCCGCCCTGCCGACCGTGCGCAGGGCCCACCCCGCGGCGGCGGTACGGGAGTTCTTCGAGCACGTCG
This sequence comes from Streptomyces sp. NPDC087300, assembly GCF_044744425.1. Lineage (NCBI taxonomy): Bacteria > Bacillati > Actinomycetota > Actinomycetes > Kitasatosporales > Streptomycetaceae > Streptomyces > Streptomyces sp. NPDC087300. Next base: position 95,994 of record NZ_JBIUYI010000009.1, on the reverse strand, counting down.
TCGTACCGCGCGGCAGTACCTGGATCGCGGAGGCCGGGGGCGAGACCGTCGGCATGATGGTGCTGGAGGACGACGAGCTGAGTCAGCTCTACCTCGCCCCCGCATGGCGGGGGCGAGGCATCGGCGACCGCTTCGTGGCCCTGGCCAAGGAGCAGCGCCCGGCCGGGCTCTGGCTCCGTACGTTCCAGGTCAACACCCCGGCACACCGCTTCTACGAACGCCACGGCTTCGCGGTGACGGAGCGGACGGACGGCTCGGCCAACGAGGAACGCGAGCCGGACATCCGCTACGACTGGCGCCCCTAGCCGCCGGTCTGTGGCCCTAACCCCGGGCCCTGCTAGCGAGCCCCAGCGCGTACTGCGGCCACCACTGCCCGGCCCGCGGCCCGCCCCTGCACGTCCCGTCGGACTCGCCGGGCCGCTTGATCCACAGATAGGCGTCGAGCGCGGGGACGCCGGTGCGTGCGGTGGGCGGGGTGCCGAGCGCGCGGCCCGGCGGATTGCACCAGGCGAGGCCGCCCCGGAACGGGCCGTTGCCGTTGCGGCTGCTGTCGACGACGAAGTGCTTGCCGCCGCCGAGCACCCTGGCCAGCCGGTGCCCGTAGTCCGAACTCACCTTGTCGGTCTGGTAGTTGGACACGTTGAGCGCGAAGCCGTCGGCCGTCGCGATGCCCGCCCTGCGCAGCGGGGCGACCAGCCGGCGCGGGTCGGGGATCCAGCTGGCGTTGCCCGCGTCGAGGTACACCTTCGTGTGCGGCTGGCGCTTGAGGCGCTGGACCGCGTGGGCGAGCAGGTCGTAGCGCTCGCGCGCGTTCACTCCGGGGCACCCCGCCACCAGGTGCGGGACGGCGTCCGGTTCGACAATCACGTACGCTCCCCGGTTGCCGATCCCCCGGGCGACTCCGTCGATCCACCGACGGTACTGGGCGGCGTCGCGGGCGCCGCCCGACGAGTAGGCGCCGCAGTCGCGGTGCGGGATGAAGTAGGCGACGAGGACCGGGGTGCGCCGCGCCCTGGCGGCCGCGCCGACCTGCGAGCGGACGACGGATTGCGCGCCGTCCGTGTTGAGCCAGACGGCCTGCGGGCGCCCCGCGATGCGCTGGATGAGACGGGCCTGCGCGGTGCGCCCCTGCCGCCGCCAGGTGGCGGCCTGCCGGGCCGCGGCGCTGGCCGGATCGACCCAGAAGACGGGCGCGGCGGCGGCAGCGGCGGGCGCGGGTGCGGGCGCCTCCCCCGAACCCGCGGCCTCCCCGCAGCCGGTGGCCGCCGTGCCGAGGAGCAGCGCGGCGAGAAGCAGGGTCCGGGAGAGGCGGGAGACCCCCGGCGGACGTGACGTGCGGGAAGTGCGGGAAGTACGTGCCGGGCCGCCGCGAGAGGGACCGCGGAGGAGGAGGCGACGGGAGGACGGCTGGGACACCGGGGCGGCTCCAGGGCTCGACACCGGACGGGCCCGGCGCGTTCCCCGGAGTCTGCGACGCCCCCACCACCCCGAAGGCCCGTCCCCCGCCGGGTCGACGGCAGTTCACCCCGTAAATCACTCCGACGGCGGCGGGTTCGCGTGCGCGGCGGGAGCGGAGCGTGGGCGGGCTCCTCAAGTTCGTTCCCTCGGCGGGGGTTTGGCGGGGGTGTTGGGAGGGGGGAGGTCGCTATCGCGTGCGTGGATGGGGGGCTGGCCCGTCCGGTGGCATTCCGGGCCGGCCGGATGCAACTCAGCCCGTCCGGCGCTTGAGGACGAACTCGGCGAAGCCGGTGACAAACACCAGCCCCGGGAAACGTCAGCCCGACCAGCCGCATTCCAGCCCGTCCGGCGCCTGAGGACGAACTCGGCGAAGCCGGTGACAAACACCAGCCCCGGAGGACATCAGCCCACCCGGTACCGATCAGTAACCGCCACCAGCTCCCCGGCGACCCCCGTCGCCCCCGCGTTGTGCCCGGCAAGGTCGACAAGAACCAACTCACTGTCCGGCCACGCCGCCCGCAGCCGCCACGGCGTGCCGACGAGGTTCCCGAAGTCCAGGCTCCCCTGCACCATCACCCCCGGAATCCCCCGGAGGGACCCCGCGTCGCGCAGGATCACCTCGTCCCCGCCCAGCCAGTGGTCATGGGCGAAGTAGTGCGTGACCGTACGCGCGAACCCGGCCCGGAACGCCGCGTCCTCGTAGCGCGGCACGGACCTCGGCGGAGCCGGTACGCAGGCCGTCTCCCAGTCCGTCCAGGCGCGCGCGGCCCGCGCGCGGACCTCGGGGTCCGGCGATTCGAGGAGGCGGTGATAGGCCGCCGCGAGGTCCCCGTCCCGCTCCTCCTCCGGCAGCACGGACCGGAACGCCTCCCACGCCTCGGGGAAGATCCGGCCGAGCCCCCGCGTCAGGAGGTCCACCTCGGCGCGGCTGCCCGTGGCGATGCCCGTGAAGACCAGTTCCGATACGCGGTCGGGATGCGTCTGCGCGTACCGGAGCCCCAGGACCGACCCGAAGGAGACGCCCCACACCAGCCAGCGCTCGACGGCCAGATGACGCCGGAGCAGCTCCAGGTCGGCGAGCAGATGCTTCATCGTGTTGACGCTCATGTCGGTCGCCGGGTCGCTCGCGTGCGGCGTGGACCGGCCCGCGCCGCGCTGGTCGAGCAGGACGATCCGGTAGGCGTCGGGGTCGAAGTACCGGCGGAAGAAGGGAGTGCAGCCCGAGCCCGGACCGCCGTGCAGCACCACCGCGGGCTTGCCGTGCGGGTTGCCGCAGACCTCCCAGTACACGCGGTTGCCGTCACCGACGTCGAGCATGCCGCTGTCGTAGGGTTCGATGTCCGGATAGAGGCCCATCGCGGCACCCTAACGCGGCCCCGGGTCAGTCCGCCTTCGCGTTTCGCATCCGCCCGTAGGCGTACACGCAGCCCGCCAGCGCCAGGTCGGAGAGCAGCATGAAACCGATCGAGTACGAGTCCTTCGCACTGTAGATCGCACCCATGACCAGCGGCGGGACGAAGCCGCCGAGCCCGCCCACCGCGCCCACGATGCCCGTCACCGAACCGACCTGCGGCTGCGGGGTGACCTGCGCGACGAGCGCGAAGACGCTGCCGCTCGCGGTGCCGAGGCCCGCCGCCATCACCAGGAAGCTGAGGGTGCCCACCGGGTTCAGTGTCGGGTCGAAGGCCTGGACGACGGCGAAGAGCGCGACGACCGCGAGCGAGTAGGCGGTGACCGTGGCCGGGTGGATCCGGTCGGAGAGCCAGCCGCCGATGGGCCGGAAGATGACGGTGACCAGCGCGAATCCCGCCGCCTTGGTCCCGGCGTCGGTGGGCGACAGGTCGTACCAGGTCTTCAGGTAGGTGGGCAGGTACACGCCGAAGGCGACGATGCCGCCGAAGCCGATCGCGTACAGCGCGGACAGCTCCCAGGTGACCCGCAGCCGCCCCGCCTGCCCGAGCCTGCTGCCCAGCGACGTGGTGGGCACGGGCCGGTCGGGGCGGTCGCTGATGAGGAAGACGGCGAGCACCGCGAAGGCGGCGAGGGCGATCGCCACGACGACGTAGGGCAGGTTGTCGCCATGCTCGGCGATGCGCGGCGTGAAGTATCCGGAGAGCGCCACACCGCCCATGCCCATCCCGAAGACGCCGATGGCGAAGCCCCGGTGGGCGGGCGGGAACCAGGAGTTGACCAGCGGGACGCCGATCGCGAACGTCGTCCCGCCCAGGCCGAGCAGGAAGGCGACGGCGAGCATCGCGCCGTAGCTGCCTCTGGCCGGGATGATCAGCAGCACCGGGACGGTGGTGAGCGCCGAGATCAGCGGGAACATCAGCCGGGCGCCGTAGCGGTCGGTGAGCGCGCCGACCGGGACGCGGCCCAGCGAGCCGACGATCACGGGCACGGCGACGAGCAGCGACTGCTGGAAGGAGCTGAGCCCGAGCCGGTCCTTGAAGTCGCTGCCGAGCGGCGCGATCAGGTCCCAGGCCCAGAAGGTCAGCGTGAAGCCGATGGTGGCGACGATCAGATTGCGGTACGCCGCGCCGGGCGGCCGGTCCTTCGCGGCCCGTGGGGCGGGCGGGGTCCCCGCGGCCGAGGTGCCGGACGGGGCCGCGGGAGGCTTGGCTTCGGAGTCCACGCCTCCACGCTAGGAAGAGTCGCCGCCCGGGGCCTGATCTGCTGCTCCGTCCGGTCGCGGGCCCGCCGCCGCGGCCGCGTCGCGCAGTACGTCCCGCAGCATCGCGGGGGTGAGCCGGCCGGTGAACGTGTTGCGCTGGCTGACGTGGAAGCAGCCGAAGAGGTCCAGGGGTGCGGCGCCGCCGTCCAGGGTGACCCGCGCGCCGTGCCCGAACGCAGGACGGGGCCGCGGCACCGTCCAGCCCGCCTCGGCGAACGCGGGCAGCGCGGCCTGCCAGCCGAAGGCGCCGAGCACGACCACGGCCCTGAGCCGGGGCGCGAGCAGCCGCAGCTCGCCCACCAGCCAGGAGCGGCAGGTGTCGCGCTCCTCCGGGGTCGGCTTGTTGGCGGGCGGCGCGCAGTGCACGGGTGAGGTGATGCGGGTGCCGTACAGGGTCAGGCCGTCGTCGAGGCTCTCGGCGGTGGGGCGCGATGCGAGGCCCACGTCGTACAGCGCCCGGTACAGGACGTCTCCCGAGCGGTCGCCGGTGAACATGCGCCCGGTGCGGTTGGCGCCGTGCGCGGCGGGCGCGAGGCCGATGACGAGGAGGGACGCGTCGTGCGGGCCGAAGCCGGGCACCGGCCGCCCCCAGTACTCCTGGTCGGCGAAGGCCGCGCGCTTGGCACGCGCGACCTCCTCGCGCCAGTCGACGAGCCGGGGGCAGGCGCGGCAGTCCACGAGCCGCGCGTCGAGCTCGCCGAGCCCGTCCGGCTCCTCGCGTCCGTCCCGTCCGCGCCGACCTGCCATGCCTCCCACCGTACGCACGCTCAGGTCACCGCGGCCCCCAGCGCCACGAATCCGCAGATCAGCACGAACAGGATCGCGAGCAGCGGCCAGACGAACCGCAGGTACCTGTCGTAGCCGACCTTCGCCAGCGCCACGCCGCCGATGGTCACCGCCGTCGTCGGCACCCACAGGTTCATCCAGCCGCTCGCCGCCTGCCAGGCCGTGACGACGACCGCGCGCGAGACCCCGGCGAAGTCGGCGAGCGGCGCGAGGATCGGCATGGCGAGCGTCGCGTGCCCCGAGGTGGAGGGGATCAGGAAGGCGAGCGGCAGGTTCACCACGAAGACGATGACGGCGAAGATCCCGGAGGAGGTGCCCTTGACGATGCCCTCGATGGAGTGGAGCACGGTGTCGGTGATCTTCGAGTTGTTCATGATGGTCGTGACGCCGCGGGCCAGCAGGATGACGAGCGCGGGCGAGACGAAGTCGGCCGCGCCCTGGATGATCGTCGAGCTGAGCTTCTGCTCGCCCATCCGCGCGACGACCCCGACCAGGACCGCCGCGCAGAGGAAGAGCGCCGCCAACTGCGGGAAGGACCAGCCGAGTTCGAACCCGTAGGGCCGCGCGTCCGCCTTGCCCGTGAGCGCGCTCGACCAGGGCACCACCGAGAAGATCATGAAGGCGAAGACGAGCGCCGTGACGACGAGCACCGCCTTGTGCAGCCGGGTGAGCCCCGGCACCTCGGCCGCCTCCGTCGCCGACTGCTCCCGGTCGCCCGGCAGGAACCCGGAGAGGGAGCGCTCCGGATCCTTCCGTACGCGCTTGGCGTACCGGATGACGTACGCGATGGTCACGCCGGTCAGCACGAACCACATGGCGAAGCGCAGCACGATGCCGTCGCCGAGCGAGATGTCGGCGGCGGACGAGGCGACGCCCGTCGCGAAGGGGTTGACCGTCGAGCACAGGACGCCGACGCCCGCGCCGAGGATGATCGCGCCGACCGCGGTCATCCGGTCGTACCCGAGGGCGAGCATCAGCGGCACGATCAGGCCGTAGAAGCCGAGGGTCTCCTCGGCGAAGCCCTCCACCGTGCCGAGTACGGAGAAGACGGCCATGACCCCGGCGATCAGCAGCGCCCCGCGCTCGCGAAGGCGGTGCGCGAGCCGCCCGATGCCGCGGTCCAGGGCGCCGGTCGCGAAGACGACGGTGATGAAGGAGCCGATGGCGAGGACGAAGAGGAAGACGCCCGCGCTGCCGTACAGCGCGCCGACGTTGTCCGGCGCGACCAGCGACGTCTTCTCGTCCTGGATGCCGTAGAGGCCGTTGACCGGGGAGAGGAAGAGGTCGTTGAGGCGGTCGACGAAGGACTGCCCGGAGTCGACGCGGTGGTAGGTGCCCTCGACGGGGGCGCCGGAGTCGTTGCGGTCGTACTGCCCGGAGGGGACGAGGAAGGCGAGCAGCCAGACGGCGACGGTGACGATCGCGAGGACGGTCAGGGCGCTGGGGAAGGTGAACTTCCCCTTGCGCGGCGGTTCTTCGGCGCCGGTCTCGCGCTCCGCCTCCGTAGTGCTCACGCGCCGTCTCCCGCCCCGTGGTCCGCCGCGAACTCACGGACGAAGGCGCACATCGCGACGACCGTGTTGCGCAGCTCGGAGAAGAGGACGCGCTCGTTCGGGGCGTGCAGATTGCACATGCTGTCCTGCGCCCCGAAGAGCAGCACCTCGGCGCCGGGCGCCGCCTTCGCCAGGCCGTTGACCAGCGGGATGGAGCCGCCGGTCGCGACGTACGAGGCGTCCTCGCCCCAGCCCTCCCTCAGCGCGGCGAGCGCGGCACGGTAGGCGGGTCCGCCGGTGGCGGCCTCGTAGCCGGGCCCGGTGTCGCCGGGCGTGACGGTGAGCGGCACCCCGAACGGCCTGAGCGACCGCAGGTGGTCGACGAGCCTGCGCTGCGCCTCCTTCGCGTCCTGACGCGGATGGAAGCGGAGGTTCAGCTTGGCGCGGGCGTGCGGGACGACGGCCGACGCCGCGTGCTCGACGCTCGGCGCGTCCAGGCCGATGACGGTGATCGCGGGCCCGCTCCAGAGCCGTTCGCCGAGGCTGCCGCTGCCGATGAGCGGCACGCCGTCGCGCACTCCCGCGAGATCGCGGAACTCCTCCTCGGTGTACGTCGTCCCGCCCCACTCCTCGCGCCGCAGCCCCTCGACCGCGACGTCCCCGTGCACGTCGTGCAGCGTGCCGAGCGCCTTGAGGAGCACGAGGAGCGCGTCGGGCGCGGCGCCCCCGAACTCCCCGCTGTGGCGCGGCTCGTCGAGCGTCCTGACCTCGACGACCACCTCGCAGGCGCCGCGCAGGCCGGTGGTGAGGGTCGGGGTGCCTGGCCGGAGGTTGCCGAGGTCGGCGATGACCATCGCGTCGCACGCGAACCGCTCGGGATCGCTGGGCGGATAGTCGTCGAAGGCGCTGCCGTACTCCTCCTGGCCCTCGATGACGATCTTGATGCCGACCGGCGGACGGCCGCCGTACGCCCGCAGCATCCCGAGGTGCGCGATGACGTTCGACTTGTCGTCCGCGATGCCGCGGGCGCGCAGTCCGCCCTCGACCGGGGTCGGCTCGAACGGCGGCGACTTCCAGAGCGCCTCGTCGCCGGGCGGCTGGACGTCGTAGTGGCCGTAGAGCAGGACGGTAGGGGCCTCGGGGGTCGGGGGCAGGATCTCGCCGTAGATCACCGGGGCGGTGTCGGGCAGGTCGAGACGCTCGACGTGCGGGACTCCGGCGTCCCGCAGCAGCCCGGCCAGCAGGTCGTGCGCCTCCTCCACCGGCTCCGCGGGAAAGCCGGGGAAGGAGATCGACGGGATCGCGGCGAGCCGTTCGAGGTCGGCGCGCAACCCGTCCATCAGACCGTCGACAGTGGCTTCGAGCTTCATGGGCAGCACCCCTGGGAGTCGTTTCCGGACCGTTTTGTCGTGATGGGTCCGAATTATCGGCGGCGGGGGTCAGCGGTTTCCGGACGGCTCGCCGGGAGCCGGCGATGCCGCTCCGCGGCCGGACTAAGGTCGGTGCATGGCTTCGGAGACTTCAGGCGGTGGCGGAAAGGGCGGCGCGCCGGGCGAGATCCCGCCGGGGAACGACGCCGCGGGCGACGGTCCGGCGACGGGCGGCGCCGCGGGCGGCACCGTCGGCGGGAGCCCGGCGGGGAGCGGCACCACGGGCAAGGACCCGGCCGGAAACGGCGCTTCGGGCAAGGGCGCAGCGGGCGGCGACCCGGCGGGCGGCGGGACCGTACGCATCGACAGCTGGATCTGGTCGGTCCGGCTGACCAAGACCCGCTCCAGCGGCGCGGCCGCCTGCAAGGGCGGCCATGTGCGGGTCAACGGCGAACGCGTCAAGCCCGCCTACGGCGTGCGCGTCGGCGACGAGGTGCGGCTGCGGCAGGCGGCGGGCCGGGAGCGGATCGTGATCGTCAAGCGCCTGATCCGCAAGCGGGTCGGGGCGCCGGTCGCGGTGGAGTGCTATGTCGACAACAGCCCACCGCCGCCGCCCCGCGAGGCGGTCGCGCCCGCGGGCGTACGGGACCGGGGCACCGGCCGTCCGACGAAGCGGGACCGCAGGGAGATGGAGCGGTTGCGCGGCGCGGAGGGCTGAGGCCCGGGGCGTACGCGGGCCATGGCGGGCTATGGACGCACGGGGAGGTCCCTGCAACGGGCCGTTCCGCACGGCCTGTTGCAGGGACCTCCCCGCGAGCCGCACCCGGCGGCGCGGAGCACAGGGCCCGGGGGACGGGGCCCGGAGCCCGAGGGCCCGGGGCTCACGAACGGCCGCGGAGGCGGGCGATCAGCGCGACCGTCTGGTCGCGGCGCGCCCAGGCGATCCAGGCGAGCGGCAGGATCAGGACCAGCGGCGTGGCCGCGTTCTCCCCGCCGAACACGGTGACGGTCACGGTGAACGCGCCGATCATCAGACCGACGAACGCCGTGGCGGCGAGCGAGGACAGCAGCGGGATCAGCAGCGCGATGCCGCCGAGCAGTTCGAGGGCGCCGATGGTGTACATGCCGGGTGCGCCCCAGCCGAGCTTGTCGAAGGACTCGACGGCGGTCGGATGCGCGATCAGCTTGGGCACGCCGCTCGCGACGCCGAAGAACACGGCCAACAGCACCTGGAGGGTGCGCAGCGTGATGCGCGAGGCACGGCCGCGAACGGGGGTCCCGGTGCGGGTGGTGGTGGCTGCTGCGGCGGTCGTGGCGGTGGCGGACATGGTGTCTCCTCGGTGCGCGGGGTTCGTCGTGCTGTCACAGAGGTAGACAGGGCCGGTGCGCGGAACTCATCGCTTCCGCGCGGGAATTCGCCGACCAAATCGAAAATCCTGCGCTCCGGCACTTCGTACTCCCGTGCTCCCCTGCTTGCGCACTCCGGTGCCGCCTCACCCCACGACCGGCACCGCCCGCACCCACGTCCCGTCGTCCGTCAGGTACTTGTCGACCTTCAGGCCCGCCTCCGCGAGGACCTCCTCGAACTGCTCCGTGCTGAGCGGGCGGGCACGGAACGTCTGGGTCCAGACGGCGTCGGGGAAGACGTACTCCGCGCCGACCTCGTTCACGCCGTCGCCGACGGGCTCCGCCGACAGGATCCGGACGGTGTAGCCGCCCGGATCGACGCGCTCCCTGGGCAGGTTCGTGTGGTAGTCCGCGCCCTCCCGCTGGATCAGCACGCAGCCGCCGTCCGTGACATGGCTCCGGCAGGCCCGCAGTATGCCGCGCCGCACCGCCGCGTCCCCGTTGTGCACCAGGAACGACGCGAGCATCACCACGCCGAACCTCTCGTCCAGGTCCAGCTTCTCGATGGGTCCGTGGACCGTGCGCACCCCGCCGTCGAGCGCGGCGACCTTCTCCAGCATCTCGGCCGACTCGTCCACGGCCGTCACCCGGAATCCCCGATCGAGCAGCGGCCGGGTCACCCGCCCCGCGCCGCTGCCCAGTTCGAGGATGTGCGCCCCGGCAGGCACCGCCGCCGCGATGACATCGGGCTCGTCCCCGACGGAAAGACGCGCGTACAGCTCCACCGCGCAGCCGTCCGGCGTGATCGCGCCGGGGCCCGTCCCCTCGTATCCCTCACGCATCTCCACACTCATGCCCCGCCAACGAAGCGCCCCGACCGCCCGTTCCCGCCACTCCGGGTGATCCACCGGCTACAGCGGAAACCAGCCATGCCCTCCGTACCAGTGCCCGCCGGACCGCAGATGGTCGCCGACCGCCCGTTCCACCGTGGTACGCCTGGACAGTCGGTCCACGGAGAGGGCGCGGTCACCGAAGACGAAGCCGACCGGAGTGCTGTCGTCCGGCTCCTGTCCATAACCGTCCGCGGGGCGGAATCGCTCCTGGAAGCGGACGATGTTCGAATCCGCGGGCAGATAGTCCCGCAGCTGCGGATCGAGCAGCCAGGAGTGGCAGACGGCTGTCTCATATCGTTCCTCGGGGAAGTGCCGCGCGAAGAACTCCCGTGCCAGGTCGATGGCGCGGTCACACGCCTCGGGGCTCAACGGCCCGCGGAAATCGGTGATGTGCAGATTGAGGCAGGGATCGCCGGGGCCCGCCGCGTGCCCGGCCCCGGCCGTCGCGCCGCCCATCCGCCCGCCCAGCACGGCCCGCTGGAACTGCAGCCGCCCCAACTGGTAGAGCTCGCCCCGGAAATGCAGTCCGGGCCAGTCCGGCACGGCCAGGCCACGGCCGCCGCGCGCCCTGCGGTGCACGGCCAGATGCCGCCCCAGGTCGGCGAGCGTCCGGCGCGACACCTCATCGGGTATGCCCCGGCCCCGGTGGTACTCCCGTACGTACGGCAGCGCCGCCACGTACACGTACACGCAGAAGCAGCGCCCGAGCTCCCCGAGCCCGTCCGGCAGCACCGGGAAGCCGGGGTTGCCGCCGGGCCTGCCCATGTCGCGTACGAGCGCGTCGACGCAGCGGTCGAGCAGCCACCGCGCCTGCGGGTCCTCCCACAGGCGGTCGCGCAGCGCCACCAGGCCGTTGACGTCCTCGTGCGGCACGGCGAGGTCGAGCAGCACGTCGGGCAGCTCGTCCGCCTCCGGAAGCACCGCCGCCCGGGGCGTGCCCGCGCCCTCCAGGCCCTTGAGCCAGCCGACGAGCCGTTCGTCCGCCCGCAGCGCCTCCAGCACGTGCTCACCCTCTTATCCTGGAAGGAGGAGATGACCTCTCATGAAGCGCACAGGCAGCGAACCGGTGACAGCACGCAGCCCGCTGCGCATGCGCCTCTGGTTCAGCGTATGGGGTCTGGTCTGGGCCGCCTTCGGCACAACCGTCTTCGCGCTCACCGGGCGCACGGGGTGGGCGGTGGCCTGCGGTGTGCTCTGCCTGGCGATCGCCACGGATCTGGCCATGATCGTGCGCCATCTGCGGCAGGGCCCGCACTACCAGCCGGGCCGCGCGATCCCGCCGTACGAACCGCCACGCACGCCGGGCACACCGCGCACGCCGCCGCGCGGGCCCTAGGCCCGGCCCGCGCCGCCGCCCTCGCGCCGGTCGCCCTCGCGCCGGTCTCCCTCGTCGTCGAACCGCGCGGCCGCCAGGTACTGCGGCTGCGGGTCGAGGGCCGCCGCGAGCCTGAAGTGACGCCGTGCCTGCTCCTGGCGCGCGCCGCGCTCATACGTTCGGGCCAGCGCGAAGTGCGCGAACGCGTTGTCCGGCTCGCGCTCCAGGACGATGCTGAACTCCAGCTCGGCGGCGCGCAGTTGCGCCGCGGCGAAGAAGGCGCGCGCCCGCAGCAGCCGGGCCGCCGTGTTCTCGGGGTGGGCCGCGATGACCGTGTCCAGGAGCTTCACCGCGCCTCGCGGGTCCCGTGCGGCAAGGAGCTGCTCCGCCGCACGGAAGTCGATGACGTGCGTCTCCGGGGTGATTTCAGGCACGCTGCATTCCTTCCCTCGCTCACCGGCGTCAACGCCCGCCGCGGCCACGCCTATTCCGCCCCGCGCCACACCCGGGTCCCACCGCGCGCCGAGGTGTCAGGACGCGACGGCCGCCAGGACGGCGCCGAGCACGACGAGTGCCAGGCCCGCGCCCACGAAGGCCCGGTCGAGCCCCGTGCGCTCACCGCCGAGCAGGACCGTCTCGCGCGGATCCTCGGTGTCGTACGCGAGGTGCACCCGGTCGCCCGACGCCAGCGGTCTACGCCGGGTGGCGGGCACCGGCGAGACCACCTCGACGACCCGCCCGTCACCCGTCTCGAATTGCAGCGTGGGCCGCTCCGCGCCCGGGGGCGCCGCCTTGACCAGGGCCTGCGCCACGGCTCCCGCGGCGCTGATGCGCCGGGTCTGCCGCAGGCCGTACGCCCCGGCCAGGGCCGCCACCAATCCGCCGAACGCCGTCAACGCCGCCAGTACGACCACGGCCCGCCTCCCCTGGGACAACCGGAACGACGCATCGTGAACGCGCCCGGCCCCTCGGAAAGTGCCCGGCCGCCAGGACTAGTCCTTCCGCGCCCGCCGCGCGAGGTCCGCCCAGACCGCGTCGACCCGCTCGGCGAGCCCGTCGACGGGCCCGTCGTTGTCGACGACGACGTCGGCGATCTCCAGGCGCTTCTCGCGCGTGGCCTGCGCCGCCATCCGCGCGCGGGCGTCCTCCTCGCTCATGCCGCGCAGCCGCACCAGGCGGTCGAGCTGGGTCGCGGGACTCGCGTCGACGACGACCACCAGGTCGTACAGCGGCGCGAGGCCGTTCTCGGCGAGCAGCGGGACGTCGTGGACGACCACCGCGTCCCCGGAGGCGGACTCCTCCAGCTCGGCGGAGCGGGCGCCGACGAGCGGGTGCACGATCGAGTTCAGCACGGCGAGCCTGTCGGGGTCGGCGAAGACGATGCCGCCCAGCTTCGGGCGGTCCAGGGAGCCGTCCGGGGCGAGCACCTCCCGCCCGAACGCCTCAACGACCGCGGCCAGACCCGGAGTTCCCGGCTCCACCACCTCGCGGGCGATCTTGTCCGCGTCGATCAGGACGGCACCGCGCGCCACGAGCAGCCGCGACACCTCACTCTTGCCGGCGCCGATACCGCCGGTCAGGCCCACCTTCAGCATGACCGGCAGCTTAGGCCCTGGCGTTACGCGTCGCCCTCCCGCTCGGCGAGGAAGCGTTCGAATTCAAGGCCGATCTCGTCGGCGGAGGGGATGTCCATCGGCTCGGCGAGCATGTTGCCCCGCTCCTGGGAACCGGCCGCCGCGTCGTACTGGTGCTCAAGTCCCTGGACGAGCGCGACGAGCTCCTCGTCGCCCTCCTGGATCTGCCGGTCGATCTCGGTCTGGGTGCGGTGCGCCTCGGTGCGCAGTCCGTGCGCGACGCCGGGCAGCACCAGACCGGTGGCGGCGGTGATCGCCTCCAGGACGGTGAGGGCCGCGTCCGGGTACGCGGAGCGCGCGATGTAGTGCGGCACGTGCGCGGCCACGCCGAGCACGTCGTGGCCCGCTTCGAGCAGCCGGTACTCGACCAGGGACGCCGCGCTGCCGGGCACCTGCGCCTCGTCGAACGGGCTGCGGTGGCCGGGCACCAGGTCGGTGCGGTTGCCGTGCGGCGTGAGGCCGACGGGGCGGGTGTGCGGCACGCCCATGGGGATGCCGTGGAAGTTCACCGACAGGCGCACGCCGAGCCGCTCCACGACCTCCTTGACGGCCGCCGCGAACCGCTCCCACTCGATGTCCGGCTCGGGCCCGGAGAGCAGCAGGAAGGGCGCACCCGTGGCGTCCTGGACGAGACGCACGTCGAGCGTGGGCACCTCGTAGTCGGTCCAGCGGTCGCGCCGGAAGGTGAGCAGCGGGCGGCGGGCGCGGTAGTCGACGAGCCGGTCGTGGTCGAAGCGCGCCACCACCTGCCCGGGAAGGCTGTCCGTGAGCCGCTCGACGATCTGGTCGCCGGTTTCGCCCGCGTCGATGTATCCGTCGAAGTGGTAGAGCATGACAAGACCGGCCGACTCCTGGGCGAGCGCCATGTCGACCACGGCGAGGCCCTTCGGCTCCCATGCGTACAAACCCTGCGGATCAAGCACTGTGACCGCTCCTCCTCGTGTTCGTAGGGAAGAACGCGCACGGGGGCAGGGGCATTCCCGGCCATGCCGCACCGATCGGTGTTCGTATCCGTGAACTCCCTTACCTGGTCCATACCTTGACGCGCACATGCCCCGCCTCTACGTTCATTCACGTTCACGTCAAGACTCGCTGTCCACATAGCTGAACGCTGACGCAACTTCTCCCCCAGAGAACCGACGGGAAGGCCCCCATGCGCACCCGACGAACCCTGCTGACCGCTCTGCTCGCCACGGCGGCCGCCTCCGGAGGCCTGGCGACGGCCGCGACCGCCTCGCCCGCCCCCGCGCGGACCGTCGAGGTCTCCACCGCCGCCGAGCTGAAGAGCGCCCTGACCGACGCCTCCCCCGGCGACACGATCCATCTCGCCGACGGAACGTACTCGGGGAACTTCAAGACGTCCGTGGCGGCGAGCGCGAACTCCCGCATCACGCTGACCGGTTCGGCCAAGGCGGTGCTCACCGCAGGCGGCGGCTACGGCCTGCATCTGAACGGCGCCGCGTACTGGACGGTGAAGGGCATCACCGTCACCGGCGGCCAGAAGGGCATCATGATCGACTCCGCGCGAGGCGTCGTCGTGGACACCGTCACGGTGCACGGTCTCGACATGGAGGGCGTCCACTTCCGCAAGTCGAGCAGCGACGGCGTGATCAAGAACTCGCGGATCTACGACACCGGGAACGACGACCGCGGCATGGGCGAGGGCGTCTACGTGGGCAGCGCCAACACGCTCTCCGACAAGAGCGACAACGTGACGATCACCGGCAACACCATCGGCCCGGACGTGGGCGGCGAGGCGATCGACCTCAAGGAGGGCACCACGGGCGGCAAGGTCTCCGGCAACACCTTCGACGGCAAGGGCCTGACCGGCAACAACTACGACGACTCGTGGATCGACGTGAAGGGCAACGACTACGTCATCGAGAACAACACGGGCAAGAACACCACGAACAACGGCTACGAGACCCACACCCAGCAGTCCGGCTGGGGCTGCGGCACGGTCTTCCGCGGCAACAGGTCCACCCTGACCGGCTCGACGGGCGACAAACAGCTGGCGATCAACGTGACGAACTACAGCGGCAGCTGCAGGACGACGGTCTACGCCAGCAACACGGTGACGGGCGGCAGGGGCCTGACGAACATAGCCGTGACGCCTTAAGGAGCAACGTCCCGCAGGGACGAGCTCTTTAGGGGCGCGGGGAACTGCGCGCCCAGCCCCACCGAACCCGCACCCGAAAACAAAGAAGCGGGCCCGCACCTCCGAAGAGGTGCGGGCCCGCAACGTTCAGCTGCTGCTACCGCCTAGAGGCGAGATTCAGCTCTGGCCACCGGCAAGCTTCTCGCGAAGCGCGGCGAGCGCCTCGTCCGAGGCAAGGGCGCCGGAGTTGTCGTCCGACTCCGAGGAGTACGAACCGCCGCCGCCACCGCTGGACGCGGCCGGAGCGGCGCCGGCCGGAGCCGCCGCACCCTCGGCCTCGGCCTGGGCGTCCGCCTCGCGGGACTTGATGACCTGGGCCTGGTGCTGCTCGAAGCGCGTCTGCGCCTCGGCGTACTGGCCCTCCCAAGCCTCACGCTGGGTCTCGAAGCCCTCGAGCCAGTCGTTCGTCTCGGGGTCGAAGCCCTCGGGGTAGATGTAGTTGCCCTGGTCGTCGTAGGACGCGGCCATGCCGTACAGGGTCGGGTCGAACTCGACGGCCGACGGGTCGGCACCGAAGGACTCGTTGGCCTGCTTGAGGCTCAGCGAGATCCGGCGACGCTCGAGGTCGATGTCGATGACCTTGACGAAGATCTCGTCGTTGACCTGGACGACCTGCTCCGGGATCTCCACGTGGCGCTCGGCCAGCTCGGAGATGTGGACCAGGCCCTCGATGCCCTCGTCGACGCGCACGAACGCACCGAACGGAACGAGCTTGGTGACCTTACCGGGAACAACCTGCCCGATCTGGTGCGTGCGGGCGAACTGCTGCCACGGGTCTTCCTGCGTCGCCTTGAGCGACAGGGACACGCGCTCGCGGTCCATGTCCACGTCGAGGACCTCGACGGTGACTTCCTGGCCGACCTCGACAACCTCGGAGGGGTGGTCGATGTGCTTCCAGGAAAGCTCGGAGACGTGCACGAGACCGTCGACGCCGCCGAGGTCCACGAACGCACCGAAGTTGACGATCGAGGAAACGACGCCGGAGCGGACCTGACCCTTCTGCAGGGTCGTGAGGAAGGTCTGGCGGACCTCGCTCTGGGTCTGCTCGAGCCAGGCACGGCGGGACAGGACCACGTTGTTGCGGTTCTTGTCCAGCTCGATGATCTTGGCCTCGAGCTCCTTGCCCACGTAGGGCTGGAGGTCGCGGACGCGGCGCATCTCGACGAGGGAGGCCGGCAGGAAGCCACGGAGGCCGATGTCGAGGATGAGACCACCCTTGACGACCTCGATGACGGTACCGGTGACGATGCCGTCTTCTTCCTTGATCTTCTCGATCGTGCCCCAGGCACGCTCGTACTGAGCGCGCTTCTTGGACAGGATCAGACGGCCTTCCTTGTCCTCCTTCTGGAGAACCAGAGCCTCGATCTCGTCACCAACCGCGACGACCTCGTTCGGGTCGACGTCGTGCTTGATGGAGAGCTCGCGGCTCGGGATGACGCCTTCGGTCTTGTAACCGATGTCGAGCAGGACCTCGTCCCGGTCGACCTTCACGATGACGCCGTCGACGATGTCGCCGTCGTTGAAGTACTTGATCGTCTCGTCGATCGCGGCGAGGAAGGCTTCCTCGTTACCGATGTCGTTGACCGCTACCTGCGGAGTGGTGGCGGTGGTCTCGGTGCTGCTCGTCATGTGGGTAAGGGCTCCGGTACGGACATTGAAGTCGTAGGTACTGCAACGCGCCGGAGCCGATTTCGCTCTGCAGAAGCCGGACAGCCTAGGAAGCGCGACTCCCGCGAAACGGAAGGCGCCTCGACAACCGAGGGGACATACAACAGACGCGAGCGCAGCCTGCTATGTCTGAGGAGCGCAGGCTCGCAGCGCAACTTGTAGCATACGGGGGCTGCCGGGCAGGGTCAATGCGCGAAGGCGCACACCCGGGGCGGAACGCCGCATACCCGGCACAATTCCTGTCGCATGAGGCCACACGGGCCGCACGGCGCCCCCTTCGCGACGAGATTCGATGAAGGATACGGAAGATTACGACGATGGAGCCGATCATCCAAGAGTCCGAGCTGCCCGAACCCGAGGCCACCCGGCGTGACGCGAACGTCACGGAGAGCAGCCGTGCGAACCGCGGTTGGTGGGACCGGAACGCCGACGAGTACCAGAACGAGCACGGCACATTCCTCGGGGACGACCGCTTCGTGTGGGGTCCCGAGGGCCTCGACGAGGTGGAGGCGGAGCTGCTGGGTCCGCCCGAGAGCCTCAAGGGCAAGGACGTCCTGGAGATCGGTGCCGGTGCCGCCCAGTGTTCGCGCTGGCTCCTCACCCAGGGCGCCCGCCCCGTGGCCCTCGACCTCTCGCACCGCCAGCTCCAGCACGCGCTGCGGATCGGCGGCACGGTGCCGCTGGTGCAGGCCGACGCCGGGGTGCTCCCCTTCAAGGACGCCTCCTTCGACCTCGCCTGCTCCGCCTACGGGGCGCTGCCCTTCGTCGCCGAGCCCGTCCTGGTCCTCAAGGAGGTGCGTCGCGTGCTGCGCCCCGGCGGGCGCTTCGTCTTCTCCGCCACGCACCCCATCCGCTGGGCGTTCCCCGACGAGCCGGGACCGGAGGGCCTCTCCGTAGCGGCCTCCTACTTCGACCGCACTCCTTACGTGGAGCAGGACGAACAGGGCAACGCCGTCTACGTGGAGCACCACAGGACGATCGGCGACCGGGTGCGCGACATCGTCGCCGCCGGCCTGCGGCTCGTGGACATCGCCGAGCCGGAGTGGCCCGCCTGGAACACCCAGGAGTGGGGCGGCTGGTCCCCGTTGCGCGGGAACCTGATCCCGGGAACGGCCATCTACGTGTGCGTACGAGACTGAGTGCGTGACCGCTCTCCGTTACGACGCCCTGGATCTGCCCGTACGCGACGCGCTGCCCGCCCTGCGCACCGCTCTGGAGGGGCCGGGCAGCGCCGTGCTGTGCGCCCCGCCGGGGACGGGCAAGACGACGCTGGTGCCGCTGGCCCTCGCCGGTCTGCTCGACGACGCCGTCGGCGGGGGCGGCGGGGAGCGCCGCGTCGTCGTGGCCGAGCCCCGGCGGATCGCCGCACGGGCCGCCGCGCGCCGGATGGCGTGGCTGCTCGGCGAGAAGCCGGGCGAACGCGTCGGATACACGGTGCGCGGGGAGCGCGTGGTGGGGCCCCGCACGCGCGTGGAGGTCGTCACGACCGGCGTCCTGCTGCAACGCCTCCAGCGGGACCAGGAACTGAGCGGCGTCGACGTCGTGATCATCGACGAGTGCCACGAGCGGCATCTGGACGCGGACACCGTGGCGGCCTTCCTGGTGGACGTGCGGGCGGCGCTCCGCCCCGAGCTGCGCCTGGTGGCGGCGTCCGCGACGACGGACGCCGAGGGCTGGGCGCGGATCCTCGGTGACGCCCCCGTAGTGGAGGCACAGGGGATCGCGCACCCCGTGGAGGTGGTGTGGGCGCCGCCCGCCCGCCCCGTACGGCCGCCGCACGGCATGCGGGTCGACCCCGCGCTGCTGACCCATGTGGCGTCGATGGTGCGGCGGGCCCTTTCCGAGCGCTCGGGCGACGTCCTGTGCTTCCTGCCGGGGGTCGGTGAGATCGCCCGGGTGGCAGGGCAGTTGGGCGGGCTCGGCGACGTCGAGGTGCTACAGGTGCACGGGCGGGCGCCCGCCGCGGTGCAGGACGCGGTCCTCGCCGGGGGCGGGCGGCGCCGGGTGGTGCTCGCGACGTCCGTGGCCGAGTCGTCCCTGACGGTGCCCGGGGTGCGGGTGGTGGTGGACTCGGGTCTGGCGCGCGAGCCGCGCGTCGATCACGCGCGCGGGCTGAGCGCCCTTGCGACGGTGCGGGCCTCGCAGGCCGCCGGGCGGCAGCGGGCCGGCCGGGCGGGACGTGAGGCGCCCGGCGCCGTCTACCGGTGCTGGGCCGAGGCCGAGGACGCGCGGCTGCCGCGCTTTCCCGCGCCGGAGATCAAGGTGGCCGACCTCGCCGCGTTCGCCCTTCAGGCCGCGTGCTGGGGCGATCCGGGCGCCGCCGGGCTCGCACTGCTCGACCCGCCGCCCGCCGGTGCGCTCGCGGCGGCGCGGGACGTCCTCGCGGCGGTCGGCGCCGTGGCCGCCGACACCGGCCGGGTGACCGCGCGCGGCACGCGGATGGCCCGGGTGGGCCTGCATCCGCGCCTGGCCCGCGCCCTCCTCGACGCGGCGCCCCTGGTCGGCACCCGGCGGGCGGCGGAGGTGGTGGCTCTGCTGAGCGAGGAGCCGCCCCGTGAGTACGGGGACGACCTCGCGGGCGCGTGGCGCTCCGCGCGCCGGGGCGGCGACGGGTACGCGGCCCGCTGGCGCACGGAGACCCGGCGGCTCGCGGCCGCGGCGAAGGACTCCGCCGCGCGCGCCGACGCCCCCGAGGAGACCTCCTGGAGCGAGGACCGGGTCGCGGGGACGGTCGCGGCGCTCGCGTTCCCCGAGCGGGTGGCGCGCTCCGTGGGCGGCGGGGTCTACCTCATGGCGGGCGGCACGCGTGCCGAGGCGCGGCAGGGGTCCGCCCTGGCCGGCGCGGAGTGGATCGCCGTGGCCGTGGCCGACCGGCCGGTGGGCGCCGGGCACGCGCGCGTACTGCTCGGCGGGCACATCGACGAGGACGTCGCACGGCGCGCGGCCGCCCCGCTGCACTCCGAGGGCGACGAGGTGGCCTGGTCGGGCGGCGATCTCGTGACGCGGCACGTGGAGCGCCTCGGCGCGGTGGAGCTCACGGTGCGGCCCCTGAAGAAACCCGACCCCGCTCTGGTGCGCGAAGGGCTCCTCGCCGGGCTGCGGGAGGAGGGCACCGGGCTCCTGAAGTGGTCGCGCGGCGCCGAGGAGTTGCGGGAGCGGCTCGCCTTCCTGCGTCTGCGGCTCGGGCCGCCCTGGCCCGACGTATCGGAGGACGCCCTCTACGCGCGCGTGGACGAATGGCTGGAGCCCGAGCTCTCCAAGGCGCGGCGCCGGGCCGACCTGGGGCGGATCGACGCCGGGCAGGCGCTCGCGCGGCTCCTGCCGTGGGCGACCGGCGAGGCGACCCGCCTCGACGAGCTGGCCCCCGAGCGGCTCGCGGTGCCGAGCGGGTCGAGGATCCGGATCGACTACTCCGATCCCGAACAGCCGGTGCTCGCCGTGAAGTTGCAGGAGATGTTCGGGCTCGCCGAGACCCCGCGGATCGCGGGCGGCACGGCCCCCGTGGTCGTCCATCTCCTGTCGCCCGCGGGGCGCCCCGCGGCCGTCACCGCGGATCTGGCGTCCTTCTGGGGCGACGGGTACCGGGCGGTGCGGGCCGAGCTGCGCGGGCGCTACCCGAGGCATCCATGGCCCGAGGATCCGGCGACGGCCGCCCCCACCCGGTACACCAAGGCCCGCCAGGCCCAGCGGGACGCCGGTCAACGGGGCGCGGGAAGCTAGGCGTTGAGTGGTTCCGGCTCGGGTTCAGGCTCGCCGGACGCCGTCGGTTCCGGGTCGCCGGGCCTGCGGCCGCGGGCCTCCAGCCAGAGGGAGAGCGCGAGCAGCAGGACGCCGAGGATCAGGAAGCCCCAGGGCAGGTACGAGGTGAGCAGGAGCACCAGGACGCGCTGGGACTTGACCAGGTCGACGGTGTTCTGGATGTAGTCCTCGCGCATCTTCACGTGCCCGGCGAAGACGGTGACCTTGTCGCGGCCGCCAAGCAGGGTGCCGCCGCGCAGTTCGTTCTTCTGGTTCTCCTCGCCGTAGACGGGCGCCCCGGTCGTGGGGTCGACCCAGAACTTGCGGACGGTGGTGTACCAGCGGGTGGTGCCGGTCTTGGCGAGGGACTCCGGAGTGATGCCCTTGACCGGCATGGTCTTGGGGAAGGGGACCTTGGTCCAGGGGATGGTCTGCTCGAAGTAGTAGACCTTCACGCCGCGGAAGTCCTGGGTGCCCTTGTAGTGGATGGGCCGGGTGATGCGGGCCTGCGCGTCGAAGTACTCGTAGTCCCTCTTCTCGGTCAGGAAGGGCCACTTGAACTCGATGCCCTCGCGCTTGACCGGGTCGCCGTCCACCATCTCGCCGGTCGCGTGCACCGGCTCCTGGCTGTGCGCGTCGAAGATGTAGCGCTCGGGGACCTTGGAGACCATCTTGCCCTCGGCGTCCTGGACGTAGGAGAGGGCGTCCCAGACGACGACGTCGCGGTCGGCGCTCTTCTCGATCTTCTCGGAGGCCTCCACGTTGCCCTTGAGGGTCTGCACGATGGTGACCTTGTCGACCTTCTTGGCCGTCATGGAGCCGTAGTCGATGAGGGTCGGGTTCTTCGCCTCAAGGACCGCCTCCTGGTACTGGCTCGGCGGGATCTTGGCCAGGCGCGGGAAGGCGTACCAGCGCATGAGCGGGGACATCGCCGTGAAGAACACGGCGAAGGCGAGCAGGACGAGGCTGGCCTTGCGGCGCATCGCGCGACCCTCCCTACGTCTATGGGTGTTTGGGGACAGTGGTGAGGAGCGGCTTGGGGGACGTCTCGCCCGGTGGGGCGCCGATCGCCGTGATCGTCAGGACCAGGGCGAACGCGACGGCGAGGCCGCCGGCGGCGGCGATGAGGGCGCGCATACGGGGCCTCCTGAAGCGGCGTACGGCCGGAACTGATAGGGCGTCAGGGCGGGCACCGTAGCAACGGAAGGGCGAGATGAGAACACGTTGCACAAACACGGACCGCCCCTCCGCCGTGGGTGGCGGAGGGGCGGTCCGAGGGAGTCGCGCGGCGGCCGTGCGGCCGCTCGGTCAGCTGCCGGTGGAAGGGCTCGTGGAGGCGCTCGGGGACGTGCTCGCGGAGTCGGTCGGCGAGGGCGTCGCGTCGGGCTCCGCGGCGGTCACCTTCAGTTCGACGGTGAGGACGGCGCCGCCTTCCGTGGTGATGCGCAGCAGATAGGTGCCCGCAGCGTCGTCCGCGTACATCTTCGGGAGCTTCAGCACGCCGTTGGCGTCGGTCTTCAGGCCCTTGAGGGTGCGGACCGGCTTGCCGTCCGCGTCCTTGAAGTAGGGGCCCTTGTCGTTGGCCGTCGCGTCCGTCGCCGACTTGATCATGGTGGCGGTGGCCGCGACGCCGTCCGCCGCCTTGCCCTTGTACGTCGCCTTGACCTCGACCTGGTCCGCGAACTCCTTGCCCGCCTCGCACGTCAGCGCCTTGTCGCTGGTCCTGGCGAGCACGTCGGCCTGGCGCGCGGTGACCTCGGCGTCGAACTCGACACCGGCCACCGAGCTGCCCACGACCGTGGCGCGCACGGCGAACGTGCCGGCCTTGGCGCCCGCTTCGAGCTTCGGCGCGGTGGCCTTGCCCCAGACGCTCGTGGTGACGGTGGCGCTCCGCGCGCCGCCGTCGAAGCGGGCGTCCGTGTCGCCGACGACGGTGAACTTCACCTTGGCCTTGGGCACGTACGCACCCGACTTGGTCAGCGCGCGGACCGCGACGCGCTCGGTGAAGGCGTCGCCCGTCTTCGCGACGAGGTCGCCCGTACCGGCGTTCGCCAGCGTGCCGACCCGCTCGGCGGGCGAGGGGGTGGGCTTCTCGGTGCCGCCGTCGCCGGGCTTGGGGTCGGGCTTGGTGCCGCCGCCGTTGTTGTTCCCGGGCTTCGGCTTGCCGGGCTTCTCCTTGCCGGGGTTCGTCCCGGGCTTCTGCGCGGAGGAACCGGGCCGCTTCGGACCCGGGTTCGGGCTGATCGACGGGAAGCGGGTGTCGCTGCGGTCGTCCGGCAGGACGCCCTTGCCGTCCGGGACCTCGTGGGTGCCCTTGCGGTAGTACTCCAGCCACGAGAGGACCGTGTTGAGGTACTCCGTAGAGCGGTTGTAACTCAGGATCGCCTTGTGCAGGTCGGCCTCGACGGCCAGATCACGGTCGTTCGCGCAGAGGTAGTAGCCCGCCGCGAGCGCCGCGTCGTAGATGTTGTTGGGGTCCTTCTTGCCGTCGCCGTTGCCGTCCCTGCCGGCGGTGGCCCACGTCGACGGGATGAACTGCATGGGGCCGACCGCGCGGTCGTGGGTCGTATCGTCGTCGTACGCGCCGTCGTCGGTGTCGGTGATCTTCGCGAAGCCGTTGCCGTTCAGGACCGGGCCGAGGATCGGGGTGAGCGTCGTGCCGTTGGCGTCGACGCGGCCGCCGCGGGCCTGGCCCGACTCGACCTTGCCGATGGCGGCGAGCAGTTGCCAGGGCAGGTTGCAGCCCGGCTTGGCGCCCGCGAGCTCGGTCTCGGCCTTCTTGTACGCGTCGAGGACGGTGGCGGGCAGACCCGCCTCGGCCTCCTTGTCACCGCCGCCCGGCGGGGCGCCGGTCGGCGGAACGGGGCTCTGCAGGGGCGGCAGGTCCGTGTAGTAGGGCGAGTTGCCGGTCGCGGAGTCACCGCCGGGCGGCGGGGTCGCGTCCGAGGCACCCGCGGCCCGGTCGTCGCGGGGTACGTCCGTCGCGCCGGGAGCCTGTGAGGCGGCGAGAGCCGCCACCGCCGCCGCGGCCACCGCGGTGGTCACCGCTCCCCTGCGCAGCCGCCTGCCGATAACCGGCGCCATGACCGAGCCACCCCTCCCCATTGTCGACACTTACGCGTCGCCCCCGCCTCCGTACACGCTTGCCTTCGTACGCGCGTGCTCCCCAGCGGGGCGTCTCAGGCGACACTACGACAACTTCCGGTGTGCTAGAACCCGTTCGTGCCCGATATTCACCAGTTGGCCAACTGACGGGGACAGGCCTGTTACGAGGCCGCGTCATCCTCCCCGGGAGCCTCGGGAGAATCGGGAAACTCGGCGGCCGAGCCGTCCGGCACCTCACTGATCTCGCTCTCCGGAGTGAGCCCCTGCCCGACGGCGCGGCCCTTGTTGAGACCCCGGTGCACGGCCTGCGCGACGCGTTCGACGGTGCGCACCCCGTACGCCATCGACGGGTTGCCGTGCGACATGACGACGATGCGGTAGGTGCGGCCGCCGCCGGTGAACGCGCCCATGCTGTGCACCCGCCAGCCGTGGGTGGCGCGCGGCAGCCAGCCGTTCTTGAGGTGGGCGCGGACGCCGCGCGGCATACCCGCGGGCACTCCCCAGCGCTGGTCGCGCCGTACGTCGGCCATCTGTCGCAGCCCGTAGGCGCGCGCGGCGGGCTTGAGTACGTCGCGGGCGCCGGTCAGCACGCCCAGCAGCCGCTGCTGGTCGGCCGCGGTGGTCCGGGTCAGGCCCCACAGGCGGGACGGGCCGAGGGTGGTGGCGGTGGTGCCGACGCGGCGCAGGAAGCGGGAGAGATAGGGGTGGCCCAGGTCGTTCCAGAGCCGCTGGGCCGCGTTGTTGTCCGAACCGGTGATCATGGGACGGATCCTCCGCCGCTCCCACACGGTGAGCCCGCGCCGCCACTCCTGCGCGCGGCGCAGCGCGGCCTCCATCATCAGCACCTTGACGATGCTCGCCGCGTCGTACTGCCGCCGGCTCGCCAGCTCGCAGAACAGCCCGGTGCGGGTGTCGTGCACGGACACGGAGACACTGCCGCTCCTGGACGCGAGCGCCGCGCGGATGTCCTGGGACATCCGCGCGGCGAGAGCGGGATCGCGGCGCGCCGTACAGAGGGCTGCGCCCTGCCGAGAACCGGCGTCGGCCGAGGTCGCGGATATCGGCGCCAGAAGAGCCGTCGTGAGCGCCGCGACGATGGCCGTGCGGCGCTTTCGCAGGTGAGGGGCCATGGTTCATCCTGGCCCCTGGGCCTTGAACGGGGCGTGCCACCGGGGGCCACGCGAGTGAGACCCACACCCCGGTCCACGAGCCACTGCGTGGGGCTTGGGGCGACTCGCCGGTTTCGGCACCGCCGAAGGCACGGTTGTGCTGCGGAGCAGCAGATGCGCTGAGCAGCGAGGATGCGCTGGCTGCCCCTCGGCTGGCCGCCGCCGAGACGTGCCGAGCCCCCTCAAGGGGCGCGGGGAACTGCGCGACCAGCCACAACGCAGCCGCAGCCACACACGAAGCGGCAGCCCCACAGCACCCTCGCCGAGGCACCAACCCCACAAGGGGCGCGGGGAACTGCGCGACCAGCCACAACGCAGCCGCAGCCAGCCACAAACCCTCAAGCCCTCCGCTCCCGCCCGAAGGGCAAGCAAGCCCACCCGGAGCAGGCCAGCCCCGAATCCGCTTCCCCGCCCGGGAGGGCTAGTGCGCTGCGGATTCCCAGTCCGCCCCCACCCCCACCGAAACATCCAACGGCGCCCGCAGCGTCACCGCGCCCGCCATCTCCCCGCGGACCAGCTCCTCCACCTTCGCGCGCTCGCCGGAAGCGATCTCCAGGACGATTTCGTCGTGGACCTGGAGCAGCATCCGCGACTCCAGCTCCGCCTCCGTCAGCGCACGGTGCACGTTCAGCATCGCGATCTTGACGATGTCCGCGGCCGTGCCCTGGATCGGCGCGTTGAGTGCCATCCGCTCGGCCATCTCGCGGCGCTGGCGGTTGTCGCTGTTGAGGTCGGGGAGGTAGCGGCGGCGGCCGAGCATCGTCTCCGTGTACCCCGTGGCACGCGCCTCGTCGACCGCGCGGCGCAGATAGTCGCGCACCCCGCCGAACCGCTCGAAGTACGTGTCCATCAGGGCCCGCGCCTCACCCGCGTCGATGTTCAGCTGCTGGGAGAGGCCGAACGCCGAGAGCCCGTAGGCCAGGCCGTACGACATGGCCTTGATCTTGCGCCGCATCTCCGCGTCGACGTCGGAGCCGTCCACCCCGAACACCTGCGAGGCCACCGTGGTGTGCAGGTCCTCGCCGGAGGTGAACGCCTCCAGGAGGCCCTCGTCCTCGGAGAGGTGCGCCATCACGCGCAGTTCGATCTGGCTGTAGTCCGCGGTCATCAGGGACTCGAAGCCCTCGCCGACCACGAAGCCGCGGCGGATCGCCCGGCCCTCGTCCGTACGCACGGGGATATTCTGCAGGTTCGGGTCGGTGGAGGACAGTCGGCCCGTCGCCGCCACCGTCTGGTTGAACGTGGTGTGGATGCGGCCGTCCGCGGCGATCGTCTTGATCAGGCCCTCGACGGTCACCCGCAGCTTCGCCTGCTCGCGGTGGCGCAGCATGATGACCGGGAGCTCGTTCTCGGTCTGGGCCGCGAGCCAGGCCAGCGCGTCGGCGTCCGTGGTGTAGCCGGTCTTCGTCTTCTTCGTCTTGGGCAGGTTGAGCTCGCCGAAGAGGACTTCCTGGAGCTGCTTGGGCGAGCCGAGGTTGAACTCGTGCCCGGCCGCCGCGTGCGCCTCCTTCACGGCCTGCTGCACCGCGCCGGCGAACTGCTGCTCCATCGACTCCAGATGGGCGCGGTCGGCGGCGATGCCGTGCCGCTCCAGGCGGGCCAGGAGCGTGGACGTGGGCAGCTCGATGTCCTTCAACAGGTCGCTCGCGCCGACCTCCTGGAGCTTCTCACCGAAGGCAGTGCCCAGGTCGAGGATGGTGCGGGCCTGCGCCATCAGGGACTCCGCCTCGGCCGTGTCGTCCTCCTCCGTACCGAAGGCGAGCTGCCCGTCGGGGGCGGAGGCGGGCGCCAGCTCACGGCCCAGGTACTCCAGGGAGAGCGCGTCCAGGGCGAAGGAGCGGCGGCCCGGCTTGACCAGGTACGCGGCGAGCGCCGTGTCCATGGAGACGCCGTCGACGCGCCAGCCGTGCTCGGGGAAGACCCGCATCGCGGCCTTCGCGTTGTGCAGGACCTTCGGCTTCTCCGCGTCGGCGATCCATGCCGCGAACGCCTTCTCGTCGGCCTCGTCCAGGGCGGCCGGGTCGAACCAGGCGGCCGCTCCCCCGGCGGCGGCCAGCGCCACCTCGGTCACCGAGCCCGCGCCCAGCTGCCAGGTGTCGACCGTGGCCACGCCGAGGACCGCCGTGCCGTGCTCGGCGAGCCAGGGGGCGAGCTCGCCGGTGCCGAGCACCGTGCCGTCCAGCTCCACGCCCGGCTCGGCCGGGGTCTGCTCGGCCTCCTCGGCGCCCGGGTCGACGGCGAGGAGGCGCTCGCGCAGCGAAGGATTGCGGATCTCCAGGGTGTCCAGGACCATCGCCAGCGTCGTCCGGTCGTACGGAGCGCGCTCCAACTCGGTGACCGCCTTGGGCAGTTCGACGTCGCGCACCATCTCGGTCAGGCGGCGGTTGAGCTTCACCGAGTCCAGGTGGTCGCGGAAGTTCTGCCCGGCCTTGCCCTTGACCTCGTCGGCGCGCTCCACGAGGTCGGCGAACGAACCGAACTGGTTGATCCACTTCGCGGCGGTCTTCTCGCCGACGCCGGGGATGCCCGGCAGGTTGTCCGACGGGTCGCCGCGCAGCGCCGCGAAGTCGGGGTACTGGCTGGGGGTCAGCCCGTACTTCTCCTCGACCTTCTCCGGGGTGAAGCGGGTCAGCTCGGAGACGCCCTTGGTGGGGTACAGCACCGTCACGTGCTCGGTGATCAGCTGGAAGGAGTCCCGGTCGCCGGTGACGATCAGCACCTCGAAGCCGGCCGCCTCCGCCTGCGTGGCCAGCGTCGCGATGACGTCGTCCGCCTCGAAGCCGTCCACCGCGAACCGCACCGCGTGCATCGCGTCGAGCATCTCGCCGATCAGCTCGACCTGGCCCTTGAACTCGTCCGGGGTCTTGGAGCGGTTCGCCTTGTACTCGGGGAACTCCTCGGAGCGCCACGTCTTGCGCGAGACGTCGAAGGCCACCGCGAAGTGCGTGGGCGCCTCGTCGCGCAGCGTGTTCGCCAGCATCGACGCGAAGCCGTAGATCGCGTTCGTCGGCTGGCCCGTCGCCGTCGTGAAATTCTCCGCGGGCAGCGCGAAGAACGCCCGGTACGCCAGGGAGTGCCCGTCCATGAGGAGCAGGCGCGGACGCTGCTCGCCACTCGGCTTCGTCGCGGTCTCGGACTTCTTCTTCGCTGCTTTTTCTGCCACGTCCCCGATCCTGCCACGCCCCACTGACAGTCCGGTCCCAGGCAGCCCCGACCCCCGGCATTGTCACCGGTGCGTGGGAGGATCGGAGATGTAGCTCACGCACGTGCTCGAAGGGGAGCCGACCATGGCAAGCAAGCCGCCCAAGGGTGATCCGGTCCAGGACGCGCCGCAGGTCGCCGAGGTGCAGCACGCCGCGGCGGGCCTTCCCGCGATCGGGCACACGCTGCGCATCGCGCAGCAGCAGATGGGCGTGCGCCGCACCGCGCTCACGCTGCTGCGGGTCAATCAGAAGGACGGCTTCGACTGCCCCGGCTGCGCGTGGCCAGAGCCGGACCACCGGCACAAGGCGGAGTTCTGCGAGAACGGCGCGAAGGCCGTGGCCGAAGAGGCCACGCTGCGCCGTGTCACCCCCGACTTCTTCGCCGCGCACCCGGTGGCGGACCTCGCGACCCGCAGTGGGTACTGGCTGGGCCAGCAGGGCCGCCTCACCCACCCCATGTACCTGGCCGAGGGCGCCGAGCGCTACGAGCCGGTCTCCTGGGAGCGCGCCTTCGACATCGTCGCCGAGGAGATCACCGCCCTCGAGAGCCCGGACGAGTCCGTCTTCTACACCTCGGGCCGCACCAGCAACGAGGCGGCGTTCCTCTACCAGCTGTTCGCCCGCGAGCTGGGCACGAACAACCTCCCCGACTGTTCGAACATGTGCCACGAGTCGTCGGGCTCCGCGCTGACCGAGACGATCGGCATCGGCAAGGGCAGCGTCCTCCTGGAGGACCTCTACAAGTCGGACCTGATCATCGTCGCGGGGCAGAACCCGGGCACGAACCACCCGCGCATGCTCTCCGCCCTGGAGAAGGCGAAGAACAACGGCGCGAAGATCATCACGGTCAATCCGCTGCCCGAGGCGGGCCTGGAGCGCTTCAAGAACCCGCAGACCCCCCAGGGCATGCTCAAGGGCACCGCCCTGACCGATCTCTTCCTCCAGATCCGCCTCGGCGGCGACCAGTCCCTCTTCCGCCTCCTGAACAAGCTGATCCTGGAGACCGAAGGGGCGGTCGACGACGAGTTCGTGCGCGAACACACGCACGGGTACGAGGAGTTCACCGCGGCCGCGCGCGCCGCCGACTGGGACGAGACCCTCACGGCGACCGGCCTGGAGCGCGCCGAGATCGAGGAGGCGCTGCGCATGGTGCTCGCCTCGAAGCGCACCGTCGTGTGCTGGGCGATGGGCCTGACCCAGCACAAGCATTCCGTGCCCACCATCCGCGAGGTGGTCAACTTCCTGCTGCTCCGCGGCAACATCGGCCGCCCCGGCGCCGGCGTCTGCCCCGTGCGCGGCCACTCGAACGTGCAGGGCGACCGCACGATGGGCATCTTCGAGCGGCCCGCGCCCGCCTTCCTCGACGCCCTGGAGAAGGAGTTCGGCTTCGCGCCGCCGCGCCGGCACGGCCTGGACGTCGTCCGCGCCATCCGCGCCCTGCGCGACGGCGAGGCGAAGGTCTTCTTCGCGATGGGCGGCAACTTCGTGGCGGCGTCGCCCGACACGGAGGTCACCGAGGCGGCCATGCGCAAGGCCCGCCTCACGGTGCACGTGTCCACCAAGCTGAACCGTTCGCACGCGATCACGGGCGCGCGTGCCCTGATCCTGCCGACGCTGGGCCGCACCGAGCGCGACCTCCAGGGCGGCGGCGAACAGTTCGTGACCGTCGAGGACTCCATGGGCATGGTGCACGCCTCGCGCGGCCGCCTGGAGCCCGCGAGCAAGCAGCTGCTCTCCGAGCCCGCCATCGTGTGCCGTCTCGCGCGCCGCGTCCTCGGCGCCGCTTCCCGTACGCCCTGGGAGGAGTTCGAGAAGGACTACGCCACCGTGCGCGACCGCATCGCGCGCGTGGTCCCCGGCTTCGAGGACTTCAACGAGAAGGTCGCCCACCCCGGCGGCTTCGCCCTGCCGCACGCACCGCGCGACGAGCGCCGCTTCCCCACCGCCACCGGCAAGGCGAACTTCACGGCCGCGCCCGTCGAGTACCCGGCCGTTCCCGAGGGCCGCCTGCTCCTGCAGACGCTGCGCTCGCACGACCAGTACAACACCACGATCTACGGCCTGGACGACCGCTACCGGGGCATCAAGAACGGCCGCCGCGTCGTCCTCGTGAACCCCGCCGACGCCCGTGACCTGGGCCTGGCCGACGGGACGTACGCGGACCTCGTCAGCGAGTGGCAGGACGGCGTGGAGCGGCGCGCGCCGGGCTTCCGGATCGTGCACTATCCCACGGCCCGCGGCTGCGCGGCCGCCTACTACCCGGAGACCAACGTCCTGGTGCCGCTGGACGCCACCGCGGACACCAGCAACACCCCTGCCAGCAAGTCCGTCGTCGTACGCCTGGAACAATCCTCGATCGACTGAGCGTTCGCTCAGGACAGTGCCAGTGACTGTGGCAGTGACAGTGGTCGACGTCGAACGGAGCCTGACCCCATGGGCGAGCAGCACAGCGTGAAGTTCCCGCAGGAAGTCATCGACGAGTACGCGGCGCTCGGTGTCGATCTGCCCGCCCTCTTCTCCGCGGGCCACCTGGGCACCCGCATGGGCGTCCAGATCCTGGAGGCGTCCGCCGAGCGCGTCGTCGGCACCATGCCGGTCGAGGGCAACACCCAGCCGTACGGCCTGTTGCACGGCGGCGCCTCCGCGGTGCTGGCCGAGACCCTGGGCTCGGTCGGCGCGATGCTGCACGGCGGGATCAAGAAGCTCGCCGTCGGCGTCGACCTGAACTGCACGCACCACCGCGGCCCCCGCTCGGGCCTGGTCACCGGTGTGGCCACGCCGGTGCACCGGGGCCGCACGACCGCGACGTACGAGATCGCGATCACCGACGAGCAGGGCAAGCGGGTCTGT
This sequence comes from Streptomyces sp. NPDC087300, assembly GCF_044744425.1. Taxonomy (NCBI): domain Bacteria; kingdom Bacillati; phylum Actinomycetota; class Actinomycetes; order Kitasatosporales; family Streptomycetaceae; genus Streptomyces; species Streptomyces sp. NPDC087300. The sequence continues at coordinate 65,133 of NZ_JBIUYI010000009.1, read as the reverse complement.
AGCGCGCGCCTGACGTGCCTGCTGCGCGACACCGACGGCCTGGCGAACCCCGCCGGCCCCGGCACCCCGGCGGCCTGACTCAGGGGCGCGCGTCCCGCGCCCGTCCCGACCGGTGCCCCGTACCGTCCGAGCGGACGGTGCGGGGCACCGGTGCATCCGAGCCGGAGCGACGCATTGTCGGAGCGTGCGCGTCCGGTCTAGCGTCGGCGCATGAGGCACCGGATACAGCTCTGTGCGCCCACCCTCGCCGCCGTCCTCGGCACCGCCCTCGCCGCCACCGGATGCGGAAGCTCCGGTCCCGACGGACACGCGTCCGAGAGCAAGAACCCCTTCCCGAGCACCAGCGCCACTTCTCCCGACCGGCTCTGCACCACGATCATCACCAAGTGGGCCCGGGAGATCTACGACTCGGGCGACGACACCTACGGCGACTACCAGTCGATGGGCCTGTCCAACGGCCAGTACATGATCCTGCGCGACGTCCTGGACGCCGCCCGTACCGAGCGCGAGCACCGATCGGCCGCCGCAGGGCGGAAGTTGATCGGCAAGCAGGCCCGCGAGCGGTGCGCCGAGCGCTACCGCGACGGCGGGCCGAGCGGCGGGCCGTGGGTGTGAACGCCATCGGCCCGGTCGAGCCGGGTGAGGACACCTACGACCACGAGAGCGTCGTCGTCGAGCCGGTGCGGCCCGATCCGCGCCGGATCCGCCACCGTCGCACCGCCCTGGCGGCCGCCGCGGCCGTGCTCGTCGGCGCCGCGGGACTGACCCTCTATCTGACCCGCCCCGAGCCGCCGCCCGAGCCCGCCCCGCCCTGGCCGTCGCAGAGCGTGGCCGTGACGTATACGGGCGAGATGTCCCGGCCGCGCGCCGGGGAACGGGACTTCACGTTCGCCGTCACCGTCACCCAGGAGTCCGGACCGCCGGTGGCCGTCCGGCGCGTCGCCCAGCCCTCGTCGGCCCTGTCGGCCGACACGTCCCCGCCCACCCCATTCACGGTGAAATCGGGAACCCCCCGGAAGTTGATCATCAAGATGCACATCCGCGAATGCGGAGAAGTGCCACGGAATGCCGGACTCCCTTTCCTGGAAGTAACACTGCGTAATGCGCGCGCAAACGAGAAGCAGAGTTACATCCTGGGTCCGGAATACGCGAATGATCTTTCCGGGGCTCTCACGGCCGCATGCCCGCGAACACGGGTGTCATGAGTCAAACACCCTTACAGTCCTGCCAGTTGTCCTGGAGATTCTCAGCATGCGGATACGTCGAGACCGGCAGAACAAGGTTCTATTCAGGCCCAACCACCCCCTGCGTTCCAGCCCGGAATACTCCGTGGCATAACAAGAGCGTCACAGCCTTGGTCCGACCACTCCACCTGGCACAAAGGCGCCCTTAGAGTCACGGCCAGTCACCGCGCCCACCGGATTCCTGTCAGTTCGGTTCCGCGCTCGACTCGGCATCCCAACAAGGGACAGCCGTGCCAGGGGAAAGGACTGATCGTGCGTCAACGTTCGCTCATAGCCATCACCGCTGCACTCACCGCGGGGGCACTCACCCTCACCGCCTGTGGCTCGCGCGACGACGATAAGGGCGACGATGCCGGGGGCGGTGGCACCACGGTGGTCATCGGCGTCGACGCGCCGTTGACCGGTGACCTCTCCGCGCTCGGACTCGGCATCCGCAACTCCGTCGACCTCGCCGCCAAGCAGGCCAACTCCAAGAAGTACGTCGACGGCGTCACCTTCAAGGTGGAGCCCCTCGACGACCAGGGCCAGCCCTCGTCCGGCCAGACCAACGCGACCAAGCTCGTCGCCGACAAGGACGTCCTCGGCGCCGTCGGGCCGCTGAACTCCTCCGTCGCCGAGTCCATGCAGAAGGTCTTCGACGACGCCAAGCTCGTCCAGGTCTCCCCCGCCAACACCAACCCCGCCCTCACCCAGGGGCCGGACTGGAACGGCGGCAAGAAGGCACGCCCGTACAAGTCGTACTTCCGCACCGCGACCACGGACGCCATCCAGGGCCCGTTCGCCGCGCAGTACCTGTACAACAAGGGCAAGAAGAAGAAGGTCTTCGTCGTCGACGACAAGAAGACCTACGGCGCGGGCCTCGCCGCCACCTTCAAGGACGAGTTCACCAAGCTCGGCGGCAAGGTCGTCGGCACCGAGCACATCAACCCCGACACCAAGGACTTCGGCGCCGTCGCCACGAAGATCCGCAACTCCGGGGCGGACCTCGTCTACTACGGCGGCGAGTACCCGCAGGCCGGCCCCCTCAGCAAGCAGATGAAGCAGGCGGGCTCCAAGGCCCCCCTCGTCGGCGGTGACGGCATCTACAGCGCCGACTTCATCAAGCTCGCGGGCAAGCAGGGCGTCGGCGACTACGCCACCTCCGTCGGCCAGCCCGTCGAGGAGCTGCCCTCCGCCAAGGAGTTCATCGCCAACTACAAGAAGGCCGGCTACAAGGAGGCCTACGAGGCGTACGGCGGCTACTCCTACGACAGCGCCTGGGCGATCATCGAAGCCGTCAAGAAGGTCGTCGACGACAACGACGGCAAGCTCCCCGACGACGCCCGCGCCAAGGTCATCGACGCCATGAAGGGCGTCTCCTTCGACGGCGTCACCGGCAAGGTCGCCTTCGACGAGTACGGCGACGCCACCAACAAGCAGCTCACCGTGTACCAGGTGAAGTCGACCGACCCCAAGAGCGGCTGGAAGCCCGTCGAGTCCGGCACGTACACCGGATCCAACTGACGCAGGACCCCTAGCCCACGACTGACCGCGCGGGGCGCCGCAAGCCAGCGCCCCGCGCGGAGTCGCATCCGTCGCACCCCGTCACCTGGTACGTGCGCACGCCCACCGGCCCGCGAGCCGGCCCCCGTGCGAGCGCACGACATCGAAAGACTCGGAGGACCTGCGGTGCACGAACTGCCGCAACAGCTGGTCAACGGCCTGCTATTGGGATCCATGTACGGCCTGATCGCCATCGGCTACACAATGGTCTACGGCATCGTCCAGCTCATCAACTTCGCCCACGGCGAGATCTTCATGACCGGCGGATTCGGCGCCCTCACCGTCTGGCTGTGGCTGCCGTCGGGCACCAGCATGTGGGCCGCCGTCCCCCTCATGCTGATCGGCGCCATCTTCGTCTCCACCACCATCGCGGTCGGTGCCGAACGCTTCGCCTACCGGCCGCTGCGCGGCGCGCCACGCCTGGCCCCGCTCATCACCGCCATCGGCCTCTCCCTCGCCCTCCAGCAGGCCATCTGGGCCTGGTACCCCGAGGCGAAGTCCCCGCGCTCCTTCCCCGAACTGCCCGGTGGCGCCATCCACATCGGCTCCGTGACCATGCAGCCCGGCGACATCTTCCTGCTCGTCACCGCACCCATCTGCATGCTCGTCCTCGGCTACTTCGTGATGAAGACCCGCGTCGGCCGCGGCATGCAGGCCACCGCGCAGGACCCCGACACCGCCAAGCTCATGGGCATCAACACCGACCGCGTCATCGTCGTCGCCTTCGCCATCGGCGCCGCCTTCGCCGGCATCGCCGCCGTCGCCCGCGGCCTCAAGTACGGCCAGATCGACTTCCGCATGGGATTCATCCTCGGCCTGAAGGCGTTCACCGCGGCGGTGCTCGGCGGCATCGGCAACATCTACGGCGCCATGATCGGCGGCGTCGTCCTCGGCCTCGCCGAATCCATGGCCACCGCCTACATCAACAACATCCCCGGCATGGACAAACTCGGCGGCCAGTCCTGGGCCGATGTCTGGGCGTTCGTGCTCCTCATCGTCGTACTCCTCGTCAGGCCCCAAGGCCTCCTTGGCGAGCGCGTCGCGGACAGGGCGTGACATCCATGACCACACAGACCACAGCGGCCGACAGCCCCCGCCCGCACAAGGACCAGGCCCCCACCGGCCTCATCCCGATCCCCGAAGGCCCCGCGCGCGCACTCGCCACCGGCGGCGGCGCCCTCACCGTGATCTCCGCCTTCCTCGCCTGGACCTGGACCGCCGCGTTCCCCGGCGACCTCACCGTCTACGGCTACCCGGGCGGCCTCCAGTGGCTCGTCCTGATCGCGGGCGCCCTCACCACCCTGTACGGCCTCGCCTCCTACGGAGTGAAGGGCCTGCGCGCCCTCGCCCCCGCCGGAGCCGACGCCGCGCTCAAGTTCGCCTCGCTCGCGGCCTTCGCCACCGCCTGGTACACGGTTCTCGCCATCAGCAAGAAGCTCGGCGGGCTCGCCAACCTGGAACCCGGCGGCTGGATCGTCGCGATCGCCACCCTGGCCTCCTTCGTCGGCGCACTCGCCCTGCCCTTCCAGCGGCCGCACACCTACCCGGTCGACCCCGAGGACAGCGGCAGGGAACAGTTCAAGCACCGCGTCCGCAACGGCCTCACCATCGTCAAGGGCGCCTTCGCCGCCGACGAACCCGGCCCCGCGCGCAAGCTCAACTCCTACGTCGAGATCCTCGTCATCGTCGCCGCGCTCGCCGTCGGCCTGCTCGTCTTCACCTACGGCATCGGCACCGAGTACGACGAACTCTTCATCGGGTTCCTGATCACCGTCGGCTTCGGCTTCGCCGCGCTCGCCAAGGCCGGGCTCGTCGCGCAGATCTCCACCTACACCGCGCGCCACCGCAACATCACCCTCATCGGCGCGTTCCTCGCCGCGGCCGCCTTCCCGTTCACCCAGAGCGACGACCAGTACGCCACCATCGGCGTCTACATCCTCATCTTCGCCACTGTCGCCCTCGGCCTGAACATCGTCGTCGGCCTCGCGGGACTCCTCGACCTCGGATACGTCGCCTTCCTCGGCGTCGGCGCCTACGCCGCCTCGATGGTCTCCGGAGCGCCCACCTCGCCGTTCGACATCCACCTCCCCTTCTGGGGCGCGATCCTCGTCGGCGCCGGCGCCTCGCTCGTCTTCGGCGTCCTCATCGGCGCACCCACCCTGCGGCTGCGCGGCGACTACCTGGCCATCGTCACCCTCGGCTTCGGAGAGATCTTCCGCCTCGCCGCCAACAACTCCGACGGCTCGTCGGGCCCCGACATCACCAACGGGTCCAACGGCATCTCCTCGATCCCGAACCTCAAGATCTTCGGCTTCGACTTCGGCGTCGAGCACAGCATCCTCGGCCAGACCATCGGCCGCTTCGCCAACTACTTCTTCCTGATGCTCCTCATCACGCTCGTCGTGGTCCTCGTCTTCCGCCGCAGCGGGGACTCGCGCATCGGCCGCGCCTGGGTCGCCATCCGCGAGGACGAGACCGCCGCACTGGCCATGGGCATCAACGGCTTCCGCGTGAAGCTCATCGCCTTCGCGCTCGGCGCCTCCCTCGCCGGACTCGCCGGCACCGTCCAGGCGCACGTGACCTACACCGTCACCCCCGAGCAGTACCAGTTCGCCAACTCGGTGCCGCCCAACTCCGCCTTCCTGCTCGCCGCCGTCGTCCTCGGTGGCATGGGCACCATCAGCGGACCCCTCGTCGGCGCCTCCCTGCTCTACCTCATTCCCAACAAGCTCCAATTCCTCGGCGACTACCAGCTGTTCGCCTTCGGACTCGCCCTCGCGCTCCTCATGCGCTTCCGCCCCGAAGGGCTCATCCCCAACCGCCGCCGCCAGCTCGAATTCCACGAGACCGAGCTGGACCCCGGAGAAACGCCGCCGCCCACGGTCCTCAGCAAGACGGGGGTCTGATCCCATGCCCACTGACATCACCAAAGAGGACCAGGCCACGACCGCCCCGGCCGGTGAGACCGTCCTCGACGCCCGCGGCGTCACCATGCGCTTCGGCGGTCTCACCGCCGTACGCTCCGTCGACCTCACCGTCAGCAGCGGCGAAATCGTCGGACTCATCGGACCCAACGGCGCCGGCAAAACCACCTTCTTCAACTGCCTCACCGGGCTCTACATCCCCACCGAGGGCGAAGTCCGCTACAAAGGCACCGTCCTGCCCGCGAAATCCTTCAAGGTCACCGCGGCGGGAATCGCCCGCACCTTCCAGAACATCCGCCTCTTCGCCAATATGACGGTCCTGGAAAACGTGCTGGTAGGACGCCACACCCGTACGAAGGAAGGGCTCTGGTCCGCGCTCCTGCGCGGCCCCGGATTCCACAAGGCCGAAGCCGCTTCCAAGGCCCGCGCCATGGAACTCCTGGAGTTCGTCGGCCTCGCCGAAAAGGCCGAGCACCTCTCGCGCAACCTCCCCTACGGAGAACAGCGCAAGCTGGAAATCGCCCGCGCGCTCGCCAGCGAACCCGGGCTCCTGCTACTCGACGAACCCACCGCCGGCATGAACCCGCAGGAGACCCGCGCCACCGAGGAACTCGTCCTCGCCATCCGCGACATGGGCATCGCCGTCCTCGTCATCGAGCACGACATGCGCTTCATCTTCAACCTCTGCGACCGCGTCGCCGTCCTCGTCCAGGGCGAGAAACTCGTCGAAGGATCCAGCGAAACGGTCCAACAGGACGACCGCGTCATCGCCGCGTACCTGGGCGAGCCCTTCGAGGAGAACCACTGATGACCGCACTCCTTGAGGTCGAGGACCTCCGCGTCGCCTACGGCAAGATCGAGGCAGTCAAGGGCATCTCGTTCAGCGTCGAAGCCGGCGAGGTCGTCACCCTCATCGGCACCAACGGCGCGGGCAAGACCACCACGCTGCGCACCATCTCCGGGCTCCTCAAGCCGGTCGGCGGCTCCATCAGGTTCAACGGCAAGGCCCTGCGCAAGTACCGCGCCGACCAGATCGTCGCCCTGGGCCTCGCCCACTCCCCCGAGGGCCGCCACATCTTTCCCCGCATGACCATCGAGAACAACCTCCGCCTCGGCGCCTACCTCCGCTCCGACAAGGCGGGCATCGAGAAGGACATCGCCCGCGCCTACGACCTCTTCCCCATCCTCGGGGAGCGCAGGAAGCAGGCCGCGGGCACCCTCTCCGGCGGCGAACAGCAGATGCTCGCCATGGGCCGCGCCCTGATGTCCCAGCCCAAGCTGCTGATGCTCGACGAACCCTCCATGGGCCTCTCGCCGATCATGATGCAGAAGATCATGGCGACCATCGCCGAGCTCAAGTCCCAGGGCACGACGATCCTCCTCGTCGAACAGAACGCCCAGGCGGCACTCTCCCTCGCCGACGCGGGACACGTCATGGAGGTCGGCAAGATCGTCCTCTCCGGCACGGGCAGCGACCTGCTGCACGACGAGTCGGTCCGCAAGGCGTACCTCGGCGAGGACTGAACCGGGCCCCGCGCCTCGCCCACGCACGCGAGAAGGCCCGCATCCCTACCGCTCGGGGGTGCGGGCCTTCTCGTACGTCTGCGTACGCGTGTGCGTGCGCGCGTGTGCCGGGGGTCAGCCCTTGGACGCCTTCTTCTCCTCGGCGTCCTCGATGACCGCCTCCGCCACCTGCTGCATCGACAGACGGCGGTCCATCGACGTCTTCTGGATCCAGCGGAAGGCGGCGGGCTCCGTCAGGCCGTACTCCGTCTGAAGGATCGACTTCGCGCGGTCCACCAGCTTCCGCGTCTCCAGGCGCTGCGAGAGGTCGGCGACCTCCTTCTCCAGCGTCTTCAGCTCCGTGAACCGCGAGACGGCCATCTCGATCGCCGGGACGACGTCCGTCTTGCTGAAGGGCTTCACCAGGTACGCCATGGCGCCCGCGTCACGGGCCCGCTCGACGAGGTCGCGCTGCGAGAAGGCGGTGAGCATGAGGACCGGGGCGATGGACTCCTCGGCGATCTTCTCGGCCGCGGAGATGCCGTCCATGACGGGCATCTTCACGTCCAGGATCACCAGGTCCGGCCGGTGCTCACGGGCCAGCTCGACGGCCTTCTCACCGTCACCGGCCTCACCGACGACGCTGTACCCCTCTTCCTCGAGCATCTCTTTGAGGTCGAGCCGGATCAGGGCCTCGTCCTCGGCGATGACGACGCGGGTCGTCAGCGGAGGCACGTGCGACTTGTCGTCGTCCGACGCGTCGGTGGGCTGGGGCGACTCGGGGGCGGTCACGGGGGGCTCCTCGTTCATGGCAGATGCGCTGCCTTAGCAGGGTACCTAGCTGCGATGGTGCGCGGTGACCCGGTACACTTCCGGCAGCGCCTGGCCGGGTTGGTGGAACGGTATACACGGAGGTCTCAAACACCTCTGCCTGAGAGGGCTTGCGGGTTCGAATCCCGCACCCGGCACGTGCAAATAAGCGGAGGTCCACGTTCTCGTGGATCTCCGCTTTTCGTTGCTCCCAGCAGCAGGCGGTCACGCAGAGTGGGGAGGAGCCCCCCTCCCCTACTTCGGGCTGTCGTCCTCACCGATGTGGTGGATGCGCACGAGGTTCGTGGAGCCGGGGACCCCGGGCGGGGAGCCGGCCGTGATGACGACCGTGTCGCCCTTCTGGCAGCGGCCGATCTTGAGGAGCATCTCGTCGACCTGGTCGACCATCGCGTCGGTGGACTCGACGTGCGGGCCCAGGAAGGTCTCCACACCCCAGGTGAGGTTGAGCTGGGAGCGGGTGGCCGCGTCCGGGGTGAAGGCGAGCAGCGGGATGGGCGAGCGGTAGCGGGACAGGCGCCGCACGGTGTCGCCGGACTGCGTGAAGGCGACGAGGAACTTGGCGCCGAGGAAGTCGCCCATCTCGGCGGCGGCGCGGGCGACGGCGCCGCCCTGGGTGCGGGGCTTGTTCCGCTCGGTCAGCGGGGGCAGGCCCTTGGCGAGGATGTCCTCCTCGGCCGCCTCGACGATGCGGCCCATGGTGCGGACCGTCTCGATGGGGTACTTGCCGACGCTGGTCTCGCCGGAGAGCATCACGGCGTCGGTGCCGTCGATGACGGCGTTGGCGACGTCGCTGGCCTCGGCCCGGGTGGGGCGGGAGTTGTCGATCATCGAGTCGAGCATCTGGGTGGCGACGATGACCGGCTTCGCGTTGCGCTTGGCGAGCTTGATCGCGCGCTTCTGGACGATCGGGACCTGTTCGAGGGGCATCTCGACGCCGAGGTCGCCGCGGGCAACCATGATCCCGTCGAAGGCGGCGACGATGTCCTCGATGTTGTCGACGGCCTGGGGCTTCTCGACCTTGGCGATGACGGGGAGGCGGCGGCCCTCCTCGTCCATGATGCGGTGGACGTCCTCGATGTCGCGTCCGCTGCGTACGAAGGAGAGGGCGATGACGTCGAATCCTGTACGCAGGGCCCAGCGGAGGTCCGCCTCGTCCTTCTCGGAGAGCGCGGGGACGGACACCGCGACGCCGGGGAGGTTGAGGCCCTTGTGGTCGGAGACCATGCCGCCCTCGATGACGGTGGTGGTGACGCGGGGCCCGTCCACCGCGGTGACCTCAAGGGTCACTTTGCCGTCGTCGACGAGGATGCGCTCGCCCGTGGTGACGTCCTCGGCGAGACCGCTGTAGGTCGTCCCGCAGGTCTGCCGGTCGCCCTGGACGCCCTCTTCGACGGTGATGGTGAACTCGTCGCCCCGTTCAAGGAGTACGGGACCTTCGCTGAAGCGGCCGAGGCGAATCTTCGGGCCTTGAAGGTCGGCGAGGATGCCGAGGCTGCGCCCGGTGTCCTCGGAGGCCTTGCGTACGCGCTGGTAGCGCTCCTCGTGATCGGCGTGGGTGCCGTGGCTGAGGTTGAAGCGGGCTACGTCCATTCCGGCTTCGACCAGTGCCTTGATCTGGTCGTACGAGTCGGTGGCGGGGCCCAGGGTACAAACGATTTTTGCTCGGCGCATGGTTCGACCCTAGGGCTTACCCGTCGGTAGAGAATTGGTCGGGCATGACTACTCAACAACCTTTGCGTGAAGGGTTATTGACAAGTGTTGAATTGTGCGGGTGGCTGCTCCGATGAGCGGCCGGGGGCGTTCTCAGGGTGAGCGGCCGATCTCGTCGAGGCGTGCGTCGAGTGCGGCGAGGCCGGGGTGGTCGAGGATGCGGTCCAGGGTGCGCCGGCGCCGCTCCGCGGAGTACGCGGCGGTGACCTCCTCGGGTGTCACGGCCAGTGCGTGCGCGAGGCCGGTGGTCTGCTCGGGGGTCAGCCCCGCGTCGAGCGCGACGGCCGCGACGCCGATGAGCCGGATGTGGGCGTCGATGTCGTCGGTGTCGTATCCGGCCAGCCGGTAGTGGTGGAGCAGCCAGCGGGCGAAGGCGCCCCTGTCGTCGTCCATTCCGCTCATGCCGTTCGGGTGGCTCATCGCTGGATCCACCAGACGACGAGGCTGGCGAGGCTGGTGCCGAGGCCGTAGCAGGTGCCGCGCAGCAGGTGGGTGACCGCGTCTCGGCGACGGCTCGGCGGGGGTTTCCGTTCGGGCGGGACGGTGGTCGTGCGGGCGCGCTTGCGCCTACGCTTCGGCATGGGAAGTCCTTTGAGGGTGTTCCTGGCGAGGAGCCTGTCGGGGCGGTCGGTGGCCTAGGAACCGGAGACCGCGGGACAGGCTCTTCGCTCGTGTACGGGGCGGGAGTTGGGGTGCCGTCGGTCGCGCCGGGTCAGTGCTCCTGCGCGCAGTGCTGGAGCCGGTCGGCGATCTCCCGTTCGGGGCGGCAGACGAGTACCGCGTCCGTGTCGTCGCGGGCCGCCAGGCGTTCGACCTCCGCGGTGATGCCGGGTTCTCTGGCGCCCTGCGGGGGGAAGTTGCGGCGTACGTAGACGGCGAACTCGCCCATTACCTTGACGAACGCGTCGTCGGGTCCGCCCAGGCAGTGCTGGAGCTGGTCGAGCCAGTGGTCGGCCTCGAAGTTCTCGCCGCGGCCGAGGTGGTGCAGGTAGAGGCAGTAGGCGGCGATGCGGTTTCCGGCGCCGGCGGCCAACTGCCACCAGAACTGGGCACTTTCGGGGTGGTCGGCGAGGTGGAGCATGCAGGCGAAGACCTGGGCGCCGTCCACGTCGAGGTCCTTGAGGGGTGCGCACTTCCCGTCGAGTCCGTCCTCCCCTATCTCCTGGGCGAGGCGTTCGACGTGGACGGCGGCGCCCGTCTGGTTGAGCGCCCAGCGCACCACTACGGAGAGTTGCTGTCGGGCGCGCGAGACGGGCGGCACCTCTTGGGAGGGCGGCACATATCCCGCGTCCTCGGCCAGGCGGCGCAGCCCGGCTCCCACGTCGAACGGCCGGCGCTGGCTGCGCAGTTTCCGTCCTGCCTGTGTCAGTAGCATCTCCACGCTCGTCATTCCCGGTCCCCCTCGGTCTTGATGTGTGTGGCAACGGCGGGCTCCAGCCGCTCCTTCGCCTTGCGGCAGTGGTAGTCGACGGTGCTGGCGGTGACGCCCATGTACCAGCTGATCCGCTTCGTGTCGTACTGCAGGACGTGGCGCAGGACGATCGCGTCGAACTGGCGCGGCGGAAGATTGCCCATGGCCTGGAAGAGGCCTATCTCGCTGCGGAGCAGCACCAGACGTTTGCGGAAGGCCTCCAGGGTCTGGGATATGACGACCCGTCGCAGGATGGCCCAGGTCTGCTGCTGCAGGTTGCTCTCCTCCAGGAGTGCGTCCCAGTGCCGCAGGATCTCCAGGAACGCCCGGTGCACGGCGTCTTCGGCAGCGCCGTTGCTGCCGAGCTGGATGAACGCGTAGGAGTGAAACGCTTCCTGGTTGGCCAGGTACAGCGCCTCGAATTCCAGCGGCAGAGGCAGCACCGCCTCGGCCACCGGACTGCTGCCGTCCTCCGCGTGGAAATCTTCGGTCATGAGTCCTCTTCATGAGGGCTTGATGCGAAGGGCGGCCGTCAATTTCTGTCCCGTCGCCCACTGGTGAGGGTTACTCAATCGGGTGACGGGGGCGAACACGCATGCGCTCGAAATCGAAAATTACGCAGTGATCATTGAATGCTGCACAACGTCACCACATACCGGCGGGTAACGGAGCGTGACCACGGGGTTCGCGAACGCCCCTGAAGTGAGGTCTACGCCAATCACCGAGCATGGAGTGACTCAAGTCACATGCGGGGAACGGCACTTGACTACGCGCCCAGGTCCGGCGGCGTCATGGTGAACCGCGCATTGACCGTCGCGTACACGTGCTGGCGCTGCGGTTCGAGGTCCAGCGGCGGGGCGTCGCCGAGGTCGGGTGCCCCGCCGTACGAGGCGGCGCGCATACCGCCGGCGGGTCCCCCGTAGCCGTACGCCGGGGCGCTCTCCGCGCCGATGTCGGCGAGTTCGACGAGGGAGGCGAGCCCGGTGCCGAGCGCCTGTGCGTACTCACGGGCGCGCTGCACCGCTTCGCGGACGGCCTGCTGCCTGGCCTCGCGATGGACGGGCGAGTCGAGGCGCAGGGACCACCAGGGACCGTCGACGCGGGTGAGGTCGAGGTCGGCGACGCGGGTGGTGAGCTCGCCGAGTGCGGTGAAGTCGGTGAGCTCGACGGTGATGTGGACCCGGCCGTGGTAGGCGCGGACGCGTTCGGTGCGGCCCTGCCGGGTGAGTTCGGGGGTGACGGAGAAGGCGCCGGTCTCGATCCGCTCGACGGCGTCGCCGTAGCTCTTCACGAGGTCGAGGGCCGTGGCGTTGCGGCGGGTGAGGTCGTTGAGGGCGTCGCGACGGTCGGTGCCGCGGGCGCTGACGGTGACGCCGATGCGGGCGATCTCGGGGTCGACTTCGAGGTGGGCCTCACCGCGGACGGCGAGGCGGGGGGCGTCGGGAGTGCCGTAGGGCGTGGGGGTCGTCTCCATGCGGCCACTTTCGCATCGCGCGGACGTACCGGACAGTCACCGGATCGCAACCTGTGGGGTCTGTCGCGGGAATGGCGGTCGGGGCCACAATCTACGCGCGTTACATCGGTCGACTGAGGAGTACGGAAATGCCGCTGAACCGCCGGAAGTTCCTGGGTACGTCTGCCGCCACCGGCGTGGGGGTCGCGCTGACGGGGGCGGCCGCCACGCCCGCCGCCGCGCACGGACACGGCCACGGGCACGGGCACGGGAAGCCGGGCCGGCGCGAGAAGCGGTACTCGTTCACCGTCCTCGGCACGACCGACCTGCACGGCAACGTCTTCAACTGGGACTACTTCACGGACAAGGAGTTCGACGACAAGGACCACAACGACGTGGGCCTGGCGAAGATCTCCACGCTGGTGAACGAGATCCGCGAGGAGAAGGGCCGCCGCAACACGCTCCTGATCGACGCGGGCGACACCATCCAGGGCACGCAGCTGTCGTACTACTACGCCAAGGTCGACCCGATCACCGCATCGCGCGGCCCGGTGCATCCGATGGCGCAGGCGATGAACGCGATCGGCTACGACGCCGCGGCGCTCGGCAACCACGAGTTCAACTACGGCATTCCGGTCCTGCGCAAGTTCGAGGAGCAGTGCGATTTCCCGCTGCTCGGGGCTAACGCGCTGGACGCCAGGACGCAGAAGCCGGCCTTCCCGCCGTACTTCATGAAGCGGCTGCGCACCCCGCACGGCCGCGACGTGAAGGTGGCGGTCCTCGGCCTGACGAACCCGGGCATCGCGATCTGGGACAAGGCGAACGTGCAGGGGAAGATGACGTTCCCCGGTCTTGAGGAGCAGGCCGCGAAGTGGGTGCCGAAGCTGCGTTCGATGGGCGCGGACGTGGTGATCGTGTCGGCGCACTCCGGGTCGAGCGGCACGTCCTCGTACGGCGACCAGTTGCCGTACGTGGAGAACGCGGCGGGTCTGGTGGCCGAGCAGGTGCCGGGGATCGACGCGATCCTGGTCGGGCACGCGCACACGGAGATTCCCGAGTACTTCGTGGAGAACAAGGAGACGGGCCAGAAGGTCGTGCTCTCCGAGCCGCTCAAGTGGGGCCAGCGGCTGACCCTGTTCGACTTCGACCTGGTGTGGGCGAAGGGCCGCTGGACGGTGGCGAAGGCGGGCGCGAAGGTCCTCAACTCCAACACGGCGGCGGAGGACAGGAAGATCACGCGGCTGCTCGCCGACGAGCACAAGAAGGTCGTCGCGTACGTCAACCAGGTCATCGGCACGTCGACGGCGGCGATGAGCACGGCCGAGGGCCCGTACAAGGACGTCCCGATCATCGACCTGATCAACCAGGTGCAGAAGGAGACGGTGGCCGAGGCGCTCAAGGGCGGCGCGTACGCGGCGCTGCCGGTGCTCTCGCAGGCCTCGTGCTTCTCGCGTACGGCGCGGATCCCGGCCGGCGACGTGACGATCAAGGACGCGGCGGGCCTTTACCCGTTCGAGAACACGCTGGAGGCGCGGCTGCTCACGGGTGCGCAGCTCAAGGAGTACCTGGAGTTCTCGGCGCGCTATTACGTGCGGACGCCCGCGGGTGGTCCGGTCGATCCGGCGAAGCTGACCAACGCGGAGAACACCCCGGACTACAACTACGACGCGGTGAGCGGTCTGACGTACGAGATCGATGTCGCCAAGCCGGTGGGGTCGCGGATCGCGAAGCTGGCCTTCGAGGGCAAGGAGCTCGATCCGAAGGCGCAGTTCGTGCTCGCGGTGAACAACTACCGGGCGAGCGGCGGCGGCAATTTCCCGCATGTGGCGGGCGCCAAGCAGGTGTGGGCGAATTCGGAGGAGATCCGGAACACCATCATCGGCTGGGTGAAGGCGAAGGGGACGGTCGACCCGGGCCAGTTCGCGTCGGTGGACTGGAAGCTGACCCGGGACGGTACGCCGGTCTTCTAGGGAGGACCTTTCCGCCGGGCGCGGGCCTCGGTCAGACCTTCAGGTCCAGGAGGTGGACGGAGTCGGCGAGCGCCTGCGCCCCCGCGTCGTTGACGTGCAGTCCGTCGCCGCTGTCGTAGACGTCGTGGATCCGGTCGGGGTCGGCCGGGTCCGCGACGGCGGTGACGAAGTCGGCGTAGGCGTCGAACGGCGATTCGGCGCCGCGGATCCAGTCGCTGACCTCGCGGGCGATCGCGACGCCCTCCGGGGTGGCGTAGCCGTCGTAGAGGGTGTCTTTGTAGGGGCCGACGGTGGCGGCGATCACGGTGAGGCCCGCGGCGTGCAGACGCTCGGCGAGGGTGGTGAAGCCCGCGATGAGGTCGGCGGCCGTGGGGACGGGCGCGGTGGCGGGGTAGGCCTCCTGGCCGGGAATGCCGAGGTCGTTGAGGCCGAAGTGGATCAGTACGTGGGTGACGCCCGGCACGTCGAGCACGTCGCGTTCCAGGCGGGCCAGGGCGTGTTCGCCGATCTCGTCGGTGAGCAGCCGGTTGGCGGAGAGCCCCTGGTTGACGACCCAGTCGACGAGGCCGGTGGTGGCGCTGCTCCCGGCCTCCCGCAGGCGGCGGTTGAGCAGGTCGGGGAAGCGGCGGTCGGTGTCGTTCGTGGTGCCGGTGCCTTCGAACCAGGAGTCGCCGAAGGCGACGGCGACGGCGGTGCCCGCGGGGGCGAGGACGTCGGCGCCGCTGATGAAGTGGCGGGTGACGAGCTCTTCGAGGCCGTCGGCGCCGTCGAAGGCGGTGGCGGAGAGTGCCTCGCCGGGGACGGCCCAGCCGGTGCGCAGGGGCACGGCGGAGTAGGTGGTCAGGCCGGTGTCGGCGGGCAGCCAGAGGCTGACGGCCAGTTCGTCGCCCGCGGCGACGGCCAGTTCGACGGGGTCGGTGATGACGTCCTGGCCCGCGGGGACGGTGAACTCCTCGGCGCCTGCGACGCGTAGCGGGGTGTCGCTGCCGGAGTCGATGCCGCTGCCTTGGGTGCGTCTGGCGAGGCGGGCGCCCCCGATGTGGAGGGGTTCCTTGCCGTAGCGGTTGGTGAGGCGGATGCGGACGGCGCTGCCGCCGCCGTCGAGGCGGAGGACCTGGCGGACGGTCTGGGCGGAGAAGCCGCGGAGCGCGAAGAGCTCGATGTCCTCGTAGGGGCTGATGACGGCGGAGCGGAAGGCGGCGGCCCAGGAGGCCGTGGTGTCTGTGGTCATGGTCGTCTGAACCGGGCGTGCGGGTCGGGTATTTCGCCGCGGCGCCCCTTTTTCGATGGAATATTCGCCGCGGTCAGGGCGCTTGGGGCCGGACATTCCACCTGTTTCCCACCCTCGCCCCGGCCGCTTCCGCCGTCGGCCGGGGCGGGGGTGGCACGCGTCAGGTCTTGAGGCGTACGAGGTTGCCGCGCTGTTCGCCGATGCGCCCGGCGGCGCCCTGCCGGCTCTCGGGGGGCGTCAGGCCGAAGCTGGTGAAGGCGGTGCGGCCGGGCAGCGGGTAGGGGTTCTTGCCGGTGAGGGAGTTGAGGATGGTGGCGCTGCGCCAGGCGGCGAGGCCGAGGTCGGGGGCGCCGACGCCGTGGGTGTGGCGCTCCGCGTTCTGCACGTAGACGGCGCCGGTGACGGAGGGGTCGAGGACGAGGCGGTACTGCTCGTCGACGCGGGGCCTGGCGGACGCGTCCTTGCGGATGTAGGGGTCGAGTCCGGCCAGGAGCTGGTCGAGGGGGCGCTCGCGGTAGCCGGTGGCGAGTACGACGGCGTCGGTGGTGAGCCGGGAGCGGGTGCCCTGCTGGAGGTGTTCCAGGTGGAGTTCGACGCGGGTGTTGGCGACGCGGCCCGCGGTGCGCACGGAGACGCCGGGGGTGAGGACGGCGTCGGGCCAGCCGCCGTGCAGGGTGCCCCGGTAGAGCTCGTCGTGGATGGCGGCGATGGTGTCGGCGTCGATGCCCTTGTGCAGCTGCCACTGGTGGGGGACGAGTCCGTCGCGTACGGCTTCGGGCAGGGCGTGGAAGTAGCGGGTGTAGTCCGGCGTGAAGTGTTCCAGGCCGAGCTTGGAGTACTCCATGGGCGCGAAGGCCTCGGTGCGGGCCAGCCAGTGGATCTTCTCGCGGCCCTCGGGGCGGGCGCGGAGCAGGTCGAGGAAGATCTCGGCGCCGGACTGTCCCGAGCCGATGACGGTGATGTGCTCGGCGTTCAGGAGCAGTTCGCGGTGGTCGAGGTAGTCGGCGGCGTGGAGGACGGGGACCGTGGGGGCCTCGGCGAGGGGCTTGAGGGGTTCGGGGACGTACGGGGCGGTGCCGACGCCGAGGGCGATGTTCCTGGTGTAGGTGCGGCCGAGCGCCTCGGCCTCGCCGTCCGCGTCGAGCTGGGTGAAGTCGACCTCGAACAGGGCGCGTTCGGGGTTCCAGCGCACGGCGTCGACCTGGTGGCCGAAGTGGAGTCCCGGCAGGTTCTCGCTGACCCAGCGGCAGTAGGCGTCGTATTCGGCGCGCTGGATGTGGAAGCGCTCGGCGAAGTAGAAGGGGAAGAGCCGCTCGCGGGTCTTGAGGTAGCTGAGGAAGGACCAGGGGCTCGCGGGGTCGGCGAGGGTCACCAGGTCGGCGAGGAAGGGCACTTGGAGGGTGGCGCCGTCGATGAGGAGGCCGGGGTGCCAGTGGAAGGCGGGCCGCTGTTCGTAGCAGGCGGTGTCGAGTTCGCCCAGGGGCGCGGCGAGGGCGGCGAGGGAGAGGTTGAACGGGCCGATGCCGATGCCGACCAGGTCGCGGGGGTCTTCGGGCGTGGTGAGCGGCGTGGGGTCGGGGTGGTCGGGCGTGCCGGTCATCGGGGGGTGTTTCCTTCCGGGGGTGTGGACTGGGTGTTCGCCGTGGCGGGCGGGACGAGTTCGACGAGTTTGAGGAGTGCGGCCAGGTCACCGGGTGTGGTGTGCGGGTTGAGCAGGGTGGCCTTGAGCCAGCGGCAGCCGTCGAGGTCGGCGCGGCCGAGGACGGCGGTGCCTTCGGCGAGCAGGGTCCTGCGCACGTGGGCGATGTGGTGGTCGTCGGCGTGGGCGGGCCGGAAGAGGACGGTGCTGATGGCGGGGGTGTCGTAGAGCTCGAAGCCGGGGTGGGCCTCGATCAGGTCGGCGAACTCGGCCGCCTGGTCGCAGACTTGGTCGACTAGGGCGCCGAGCCCCTGGCGGCCGAGCGCCTTGAGGGTGACGGCGATCTTGAGGATGTCGGGGCGGCGGGTGGTGCGCAGGGAGCGGCCGAGGAGGTCGGGCAGGCCCGCTTCGGTGTCGTCGTCGGCGTTGAGGTAGTCGGCGCGGTGGGTGAGGGCGTCGAGGTCGCGGCGTTCGCGGACCGCGATGAGTCCGGCCGCCGCGGGCTGCCAGCCGAGTTTGTGCAGGTCGAGGGTGACGGTGTCGGCGCGCTCCAGGCCGCGCAGCAGGTGTTTGCGGGTGTCGCTGAAGAGCAGGCCGCCGCCGTAGGCCGCGTCGACGTGGAGGCGGGCGCCGTGCGCGGCGCACAGGTCGGCGATCTCTTCGAGGGGGTCGATGAGCCCGGCGTCGGTGGTGCCCGCGGTGGCTGCGACCAGGAAGCGCCGTGGCGGGCCGCCGAGTTCGGTGAGCGCCTCGTCGAGCGCGGCGGGGTCGAGGGTGCCGGCCGGGGCGGGTACGGCGACGGGTTCGGGCAGGCCGAGGAGCCAGGCGGCGCGGGCCAGGGAGTGGTGGGCGTTGTCGCCGACGAGGAGCTGGACGGGGCCGCGGACGGGGCCGTGCCCGGTGGCGGCCTCCCGGGCCAGGAGCAGGGCGAGCTGGTTGGCCTCGGTGCCGCCGGTGGTGACGAGGGCGTCGCCCGCGTCGTGGATCAGGGCGGCGACGGCGCGGGTGACCAGGGCTTCGAGCGCGGCGGCCGCGGGCGCCTGGTCCCAGGAGTCCATGGAGGGGTTGAGCGCGGAGGCGGCGAGGTCGGCGGCGGCCGCGACGGCGAGCGGCGGGCAGTGCAGATGGGCCGCGCACAGCGGGTCGGCGGGGTCGGCGGCGCCCGCGGCGACGGCGTGGACGAGGGTGCGCAGGGCGTCGTCGGCCCCGGTGCCCTGCTCGGGCAGGACGGGGTGGGCTGCGGCGTGGACGCGGTCGGTGACGGTGCCGGGTCCGCCGGTGGGGAGGGGGCCGCCGCGTACGGTCGCTCCGTCGTGCAGGGCGTCGAGTGCGACGGCGAGCAACGGGCGGAGTTCTCGCGGGCCTTGGGCGCCTCCGGCGAGCGGCGGCAGGGTGCGCGGGGTGCTCATGGGGCGGGTGTCCTTCGGGTGCGCGCGTACAGGGGCACCAGCCTGTCCGTCGTGCGGGCGGCGCGCCCTGATACCTCAACGATCCGAACCCGAAAGTGGTACTGCCGTGCGGAGAAAGCGTGTTGGGGCGCTCCGGATGCTAGGACCGTCCCCCTGGAGCGGTCCGCGGCGCGTCCGGGTCTGCTTCGCGCGGCCGCACGCGGTCACGCGGCCGCACGCGGTCAGTCGTCGAAGGCGCGCGACCGCGCCCGGCCGGCCCACGAAGAGCGAACCGGCCGGATCTGGCGGGATCCTCAGGCGCGGAAGTCGTCCTTGTGGTCGCGGGCCCACTCCTCGAAGGTGCGGGCGGGGCTGCCGGTGACGTCTTCGACCGTGGTGGTGATCTCGGGCCGGGAGCCGACGGCGGCGGCGAACGAGGCGAGGATGGCGGGCAGCATCTGCGGCGGCACGTGCGGGAAGAGCTCGGGTCCGACCTCCTCGGGCGGTATGTCGACGAACCGCAGGGTCCGGCCGAGCGCGGCGCCGATGGCGTGGATCTGCTCCTCGGTGGTGACGGCGTCGGGTCCGCTGAGGCGGTGGGCCGCGCCGACGTGTCCGTCGTCGAGGAAGGCGCGGGCGGCGACCGCCGCGATGTCGGCCTCGTGGACGGGGGCGGTGACGGCGCCGGCGAAGGGGCCGCGGACCGTGTCGCCCGCGCGGGTCTGGGGCGCCCACTGAAGGGAGTTGGTGGCGAAGGCGCCGGGGCGCAGGAACGTCCAGTCGAAGCCGGCGTCGCGTACGGCCGATTCGAGCGCGCTGTGGGCGATGTGGATGGGGTGACTCTCGTCGGCGCCTTCGCCGATGATGCTGGAGGAGAGGACGACGACGTGCCGGACGCCGCCGGCGCGCGCCGCTTCGAGGAGCGCGGCGGTGTGCCGGCCGCGCTCGCCGACGGCGTGCAGATGGAGGAAGAGGCCGCTCGCGCCGGTGAACAGCGGAGCGAGGGAGGCGGCACCGGCCGCCGGGTCGAGCCGCGCGGTCTCGGCACCCTCGGGGAGGTGGGCGCGGGCGGGGTCGCGGGTCAGACCGCGTACGGGCACGCGCGCGGCGGCGAGTTGGCCGACGAGGGCGCGGCCCACGTTGCCGGTGGCACCGGTCACGACGATCACTGGGGCTCCTGGTGTTCCTGATGCGACGGACCGGCGGACCCGGCCCAGGGCTGTTGTTCGAGCCTAGGCAGGGTCCGCCGGTCGACGGATCGTCGTTTGGGACCAGGGGCGGGGACGGCGGGACCAGGTCCCCGGACCTAGGACCCGCTGCCCTCCCGCACCTTCAACGCGCGCGCCAGGTCGTCGAGTTGGTCGACGAGCTTGCGGCGCAGGGCGGGGGTGGGTGCCGCGTCGCGCAGGCACTCCTCGCCCAGGCGCAGCGTCTCGGCGTCGACGTACGGCGTGGGGAAGGCGTGGCGTCCCGCGGCCTCGGCCATGGCGGGTCCGCGCCGGTCGGCGACGGCCACCGCGTCCCGGTAGAACCGGGGGACGTACTCCCTGGTCAGGTCGGCCTGTTCGGGCTGCCAGAAGCCCTGCGCGGTGGCGGTGAAGAGGTAGTTGGACAGGCCGTCGGAGGCGAACATGGCCTCCCAGGCGGCTGCCTTGGCGGCCGGGTCGGGCAGTGCGGCGCGGCAGCGGGCGGCGCCTTCCTGGCCGGTGGCGCTGGGGTCCCTGTCGAGTTCGGCGGCGATGGCGGCCTCGTCGGTGGCGCCGAGCACGGCGAGCCTGGCGAGGGTGCGCCAGCGCAGCTCGGGGTCGAGTGCGGGGCCGCCGGGCACGGTTCCCTCGGTGAGCCAGGCCTGGAGCGGCTCGGCCTGCGTGGCGACGTCGATGGCGCCGCGCACGGCGGTCAGGCGCAGCCCGGGGTCGGAGCCGTCCTCGGTGCGGCGGATCAGGTCGCGGCAGAGCGCGCCGAGGGTGGCGAGGGCGGCGGGCCGCTCCTCGGGGGTGGTGAAGCGGTCCGCGATGTGGGCGGTGGCGAAGGTGAGGACGCCCTGGACGAGGGCGAGGTCGGTCTCCTCGGGGAGGTGCGCGAGCGCCGTCCGGAGGTAGTCGCCGCCGTCGAGTTCGCCGTCGCGGACCATGTCGCGCAGGCTGTTCCACAGGACGGCGCGGGTCAGTGCGTCGGGGACGCCGGAGAGGCCGCGCAGGGCGGTCTCCAGGGAGGTCTCGTCGAGGCGGACCTTGGCGTAGGTGAGGTCCTGGTCGTTGGGGACGATCAGGGCGGGGCGTCCGCCGTCGCGGGATTCGGCGGCGGCGGTGGGCGCGGGCAGGTCCGTCTCGAAGCGTTCGCGCAGGACGAGGGTGCCCGCGTCGGCGAGGTCGTGGTCGTAGACGCCGACGGCGATGCGGTGCGGACGGCTGCCGGTGCGCTCGACGTCGAGCGTCCAGCCGCGGCCCTCGTGCGCGACGCGCGAGGTGAGGGTGTCGACGCCGGTGGTGCGCAGCCAGTCGGCGGCCCAGGCGTGCACGTCGCGGTCGGTGGCGTGGGCGAGGGACTCGATGAAGTCCGCGAGGGTGGCGTTGGCGAACTTGTGCCGGGCGATGTGGGTGTTGATGCCGGCGAGGAAGTCCTTCTCGCCGAGCCAGGCGACGAGCTGGCGCAGCGCGGAGGCGCCCTTGGCGTAGGAGATGCCGTCGAAGTTGAGCATGGCGGACGCGGTGTCGGGCACGGCGTCCGGGTCGGGTGCCACCGGGTGGGTGGAGGGGCGCTGGTCGGCGTCGTACCCCCAGGACTTGCGGGCGACGCCGAAGTCGGTCCAGGGGTCCTTGAAGCGGGTGGCCTCCGCGGTGGTCTGGAAGCCCATGTACTCGGCGAAGGACTCGTTCAGCCAGATGTCGTCCCACCACCTGAGGGTGACCAGGTCGCCGAACCACATGTGGGCCATCTCGTGGGAGATGACCATGGCGCGGGTCTGGCGCTCGGTGTCGGTGACGGCGGAGCGGTAGATGAACTCGTCGCGGAAGGTGACGAGTCCGGGGTTCTCCATGGCACCGGCGTTGAACTCGGGGACGAACGCCTGGTCGTAGGAGTCGAAGGGGTAGGGCTCCTCGAACTTCTCGTGGTAGCGGTCGTAGCACGCGCGCGTGACGTCGAGGATCTCGTCGGCGTCGGCGTCCATGAAGGGGGCCAGCGAGCGGCGGCAGTGGATGCCGAAGGGCAGCCCGCGGTGTTCGGTGCGCACGGAGTGCCAGGGGCCCGCGGCGACGGCGACGAGGTAGGTGGAGATGAGCGGGGTGGCCGCGGCCTGCCACTGCCCGTCGCCGAGGTGCTCGGTGACGCCGTTGGAGAGGACGGTCCAGCCCTCGGGCGCGGTGACGGAGAGGTCGAAGACCGCCTTCAGGTCGGGCTGGTCGAAGGCGGCGAAGACGCGCTGGACGTCTTCCATGAAGAGCTGGGTGTAGGTGTAGGTCTCGCCGTCGGTGGGGTCGGTGAAGCGGTGCATGCCTTCGCCGGTGCGGGAGTAGCGCATGGTGGCGTCGACGCGCAGCTCGTGTTCGCCCGCGGTGAGGCCGTCGAGCGCGAGACGGTTGTCCGCGAGGCCCGCGACGTCGAGGGGCTGCCCGTCGAGGGTGACGGAGCGCAGCTCGGCGGGCTTGAGCTCGACGAAGGTGGCGCCGTCCGCGCGGGCGCTGAACCGGATGACGGTACGGGAGCCGAAGGTGTCGGCTCCGGGGTCCGCGGCCTGGGTGAGGTCGAGTCGGACCGTGTACCGGTGGACGTCGATGAGCTGGGCTCGGGTCTGCGCTTCGTCGCGCGTCAGTACGGGCATGGGCCCATGCTGCCCGATGGCACCGGCATCGGTGTAGGACCGGGGTCCCGGGGCCGGTGGCGCGCGGGTCGGGCCGCTACGACGACTTGGCGATCGTCTCGTGGTGGCGGATGACCTCGGCGATGATGAAGTTGAGCAGCTTCTCGGCGAACGCGGGATCGAGTCGGGCGTTCCCCGCGAGTTCGCGCAGGCGGGCGATCTGGCGGGCCTCGCGGGCCGGGTCGGCGGGCGGCAGGTGGTGGTTGGCCTTGAGGTGGCCGACCTGCTGGGTGCATTTGAAGCGTTCGGCGAGCATGTGGACGACGGCCGCGTCGATGTTGTCGATGCTCTCGCGCAGGCGGGACAGTTCGGCGCGCACGTCCTCGTCCGGGCCGTCGGGGGCGGCCGCGCCGTTCGTGTCGCTCGTGTGGCTGGTGGTCATGGTCCCTGAGCCTACGTGGCGCCCGCGGTGCCGCCGGTGGCGGATGAGCGCAAAATCGGCGGGTGCTCGGGGTCGGGTATCTGCTGCGACCAGCCGCCGGGTACGGCCCTTCCCTGCTGTTCGCGGAAGCGGACGGGGGCCATGCCGACCCGGCGGGTGAAAAGGCGCGAAAAGTACGCCGGGTCGTCGTAGCCGACGCGGCGGGCGACGGCGGCGACGGGCAGTTCGGTGGCGGCGAGGAGTTCCTTGGCGCGGCCCAGGCGGATGCCGAGGAGGTAGTCCTTGGGGCTGCACCCGGCGCCCCGGCGTACGGCGGTGCGCAGTTCGGCGGGGGTCATGCCGTGCCGTGCGGCGTGCTCGGCGACGGACAGCGGCTGGAAGGCGTCGCGGGCCAGGGCCTGGAGGACGGGGTCGCCGTCGGGGGCGATGTCGGCGCGGGCGCGGCGCAGGGCGACGAGGAGTTCGTGGACGGCGGCGCCGGTCTCGACTTCGAGGAGCGGGTTGCCGCGGCGGGCGGCGCGGGCGATGCGGCCCACGGCGGCGCGGGCGCCCGCGGCGTCGGACAGCGGCACGACGGGGCGGGTGGGCTCGATGTAGCCGAGTTCGGTGTACGTGGCGGTGGCGGGTCCGGTGAAGTCGACGAAGCACTCGTCCCAGCCGGTGTCGGGGTCGGGCCCGTAGTGGTGGCGGACGCCTGGGGTGAGCCAGATCAGGGCGGGCGCGGTCACCGTCGTGCGCCT
Organism: Streptomyces sp. NPDC087300; assembly: GCF_044744425.1. Lineage (NCBI taxonomy): Bacteria > Bacillati > Actinomycetota > Actinomycetes > Kitasatosporales > Streptomycetaceae > Streptomyces > Streptomyces sp. NPDC087300. The sequence continues at coordinate 41,303 of NZ_JBIUYI010000009.1, read as the reverse complement.
GCCGTCGGTGCCGCGGAACCAGCCGCCGCCCGCGCTGACGACGACGGCGACGTGGTGGTCGAGGGTGCGCGGGCCCACCGTCGGCAGGAGGCCGTGCTGGAGGCCGACGCCGAGACAGGCCAGGCCGAGCCGGTGGTGGGCCGGGCTGGGAGTGAAATACCGCATCCACGTGTGGTACATCCGCTTCCGCCCCTTTCGTCCGGCCGCTGGTCCGCTCCTTGCGTCCAACCCGACTCGATCTTTGTCCATGGACCGTGCCGCCCGCCAGAGGTGATCGTGGGCGAGCAGTACGTGAGCGAGAGGACACGATGGACGGGTTCAGGGTCGGCGAGGACGATTTCGAGCTGGACGGGCGGCCGGTGCGGCTGCTGTCCGGCGCGCTGCACTACTTCCGGGTGCACGAGGCGCAGTGGGGGCACCGCCTCGCCATGCTGCGGGCCATGGGGCTCAACTGCGTGGAGACGTACGTCCCGTGGAACCTGCACGAACCGCGCCCCGGCACGTTCCACGACGTGGAGGCGCTCGGCCGATTCCTGGACGCGGCGCACGAGGCGGGCCTGTGGGCGATCGTGCGCCCGGGGCCCTACATCTGTGCCGAGTGGGAGAACGGCGGCCTGCCGCACTGGCTGACCGGTGCGGTGGGGGCACGCGCGCGTACCCGCGACGCGGAGTACCTGCGGCATGTGGAGCGCTGGTTCCGCCGGCTCCTTCCGCAGGTGGTGGCGCGCCAGCACGGGCGGGGCGGGGGCTCTGGTCCGGGCGCGGGCGCGGGTGGCGGGCCGGTCATCATGGTGCAGGTCGAGAACGAGTACGGCAGCTACGGCTCGGACCAGGTCTATCTGCGCCACCTCGCCGACCTGCTGCGCGCCGAGGGCGTGACCGTACCGCTGTTCACCTCGGACGGCCCCGAGGACCACATGCTGACCGGCGGTTCGGTGCCGGGCGTCCTCGCGACTGCCAACTTCGGGTCGGGGGCGCGCACGGCGTTCGAGACGCTCCGTGCCCATCGCCCCAAGGGGCCGCTGATGTGCATGGAGTTCTGGTGCGGCTGGTTCGACCACTGGGGCACCGACCACGTCGTACGGGACGCCGACGACGCGGCGGCCGCGCTGCGCGAGATCCTGGAGTGCGGCGCCTCGGTGAACCTCTACATGGCGCACGGCGGCACGAACTTCGCGGGCTGGGCGGGCGCCAACCGGGGCGGGGGCGCGCTGCACGACGGGGAGCTCCAGCCGGATGTGACGTCGTACGACTACGACGCGCCCATCGACGAGTACGGCCGCCCGACGGAGAAGTTCTGGCGCTTCAGGGAGGTCCTGTCCGCGTACGCGACGGGCCCGCTCCCCGACGTCCCCCCGCCCCCGCAGGGCCTCTCCTCCCCGGCCTCCACGGCCCTCACGGACTGGTCCTCCTTGGACACCGTCCTGGAGTCGCTCGGCGGCCCCGAGACGGAGCACGCGGTGCCGCCCACGTTCGAGGAACTGGACGTGGACCGCGGCCTGGTCCGCTACGCGCTGACCGTGCCGGGCCCGCGCCGCCCCTACCCGCTGAGCGTGCGCGGCCTGCGGGACCGGGCGGTGGCGTACATCGACGGGCGGCGGGCCGGCGTCCTGACCGAGGACGCACCGGCCCTGGAGACACCCGTGGCCGGGCACGCGCGCGTGGAGCTGTGGGTGGAGTCCCTGGGGCGGGTCAACTACGGCCCCCGTACGGGCGAGCCCAAGGGGATCACCGGCGGCATCCTGCACGAACGCCAGTACCTGCACGGGGTGCGGGCTCGTGGCCTCCGGCTGGACGCGTTCGACGTGGCGCCGGCCGTACGGGGCGTTCCGGCGACCGGTGCGGCGGAGGGCCTTCCCGGTCTGTACCGGGGCGAGATCGAGGTCGTATCCCCCGGTGACGCTTCCCTCGAACTGCCGGGCTGGACGCGGGGGTTCGTGTGGGTGAACGGGTTCAATCTGGGGCGGTATTGGGCGGTGGGCCCGCAGACGTCACTGTACGTTCCCGGTCCGGTGCTGCGGGCCGGGGCGAACGAGGTGTGGGTGCTTGAGCTGGAGGGGGGCGGGGAGCGGGTGGAGTTGAGCTGAGCTCCATGACCGGGGCTCCGCCCCGGACCCCGCTCCTCAAACGCCGGAGGGGCTGAATTCCCAGCCCCTCCGCCGACCCCTACAGCTCCGTGACGGTGAACCCGTCCAACACGAACTCCGCCGTCCCGTCCTCCCCCACCTTCCGCAGCCCGACCCACGCCTCCCCCTCCGCGGGGGCCGTGAACTCGTAGGACAGCGTGGTGGGCCCGGTCGCCACCGGCAGTTCCTTGCGGTCCAGCTCACGGGGACCCGGCTCATCGACGGCCGAAACCCACACGTACTGGCCCGCCTTCTCGTTCTCGTACCGGAACGCCACCCGGTACCGCTTGCCCGGGGCGAAGCGGACGGTGTGCGGGACCGTGCGGTAGACGAGGCCGGTGTTCTCGCCGCGCGACTTCAGGGAGTTCGACCCGTCGATGACGTCGTCGATCTCCTTGCCGTTCCAGCCGCGCTGGGTGAAGGGCGCGTGGCGCTGCGCGATGTGCGTGCGCGGGTCGGTGACGTCGCCCGCGTCGCCCTTCACGAAGGGGCCCCAGCCCTGGGGCACGTGCTCGAAGTCCTCGCTGACGACGACGGCACGGGGCCGCTTGGCGGGGCGGCCCGCCTCGGTGACGCGGACGTTGTCGAAGCGCACGCGCGCGTCGCCCGCCTCGGCCCGCAGCGTCAGCCGGACCGCGCCGCCGCCCTCCGGGACGGTGAAGAAGGCGGACATGCGCTGGAAGCGGGTGCCGTGCTTGCGGTCGGCCGCGACGTAGTTGGCCGCGGTGGACGTCTCGGTGAAGTTCGCCGCGGTGACGCCGTCGGCGGTGCGCACCTCCAGGGCGGCCCTGCGCCGCTCGCCCGGCTTCTCGCCGACCTCGACCTGCACGGAGGCGACGTAGGAACCGGCCTTGAGCCGGTTCAGGCGCTGCGCGACGGATGCCGCGCCGCCCGCGCCCATGACCAGTTCGTAGTCGCCGAGCTCGCTGCGCCGCACGGTGGCGGGGCCGCTGACCTGCCAGCCCTTGAGGGAACCCGCGTGGAAGCCGGGGTCGTGCAGCGGTGTCGCCTCGCCCCAGCGCGGGTCGGGCAGCGCGGCGGCGCGCTCGCGGTAGACCACGTAGGGCTGCTTCGCGGTGGCCTTGAGGGTGACTTTTCCGCCCGCTACGGAGACGTACGAATCGAAGACGCGCCCCTGGTCGGTGAGCCGGTACAGGGCGACCCGGGACCGGCTCGCCCACGCGCGCGGGAGCTGCCAACTGCTGGTGCCGCCCGCCGGGTTGTAGTGGTACAGCTTGGCGGGGTCGTGGGCCTTGCGGGGCTCCCAGGGCAGCAGATAACGGCCGTCTTCGTAGACGACGCGTCCGTCCGTGGTCACGCGGCGCTTGCCCGAGGCGTCGGAGACCGTCGTCGCCGCTCCGGAGCGGGTGTCTCCGAAGAAGGCGATCTCGTGCTCACCCCACGTCTTGATGGGGTACGCCTGGAGGTACTTGGCGGGCAGCGAGTGGGTCCAGATCAGGTCGTAGAAGTCGTTCCAGTCGGTCTTGCCGACCCAGCCCTCGAAGTTGCCCATGCGGGCGATGCCGAGGAGGGTGGGCCACTTGTCGGCGAAGACGTCCTTCTGGTGGTTGCGCACGAACCGGATCAGACGGGAGTTGATGCCGCGGGACGTGTCGCCCCCGTAGTCGGGCTCGGTGGCCCAGTGCGACCAGATCGCCGAGCGCTCGAAGCCGTGGCCCCACTCCGTGGTGATGGTCCAGCCCTGCTCGCGGAAGGCCCGCTGGAGCCGGTCGGAGGTCCAGCCGGACTCCCGGAACACGTCGATGTAGAGGGTGTTGAGGCCGTCGTCGGTCTGGTCCCGCAGGTCGGCGAAGCGCTTGACGACGTCTCCGGAGACCAGGTCGCGGCGCTGGTCGATGCGGTAGCTCTGGTCCAGCCAGTCCCACTGCTTGTTCGACTTGTCGACGAGCTTCTCGGAGAAGGCGTTCGCCACGGGGTAGGACTCGGTGGTGTTGACGTGCACGCTGAAGTCGCTGTTCCACTTCCTGCCCGCGCGGACCAGGGTGTTGAGGTCCTTCAGGCCGCCCGCCCGCTCGTTGTAGTTGTCCGCGTAGTCCGGGTGGGCGGAGTCGTGGCCCTCGGACTGGTAGCCCTTGAGCAGCGTGTACTGGCGCAGGCCGTCGGTCGCCAGATGGATCCGCTTGACGTTGTCGAGCGTGGCCAGGAAGGGATTGGTGGCCTGCGAGGCGAAGTTGAAGGGGATGTGCGGGACGACCCGCAGATGCTGCTCGTCGGCGCCGAGCGGCGTCACCATGATGTCGCGGAAGGCGATCGCGGCGTCCTGCCAGTCGACCTTGCCGTCGCCGTTCCGGTCCCCGGTGATCACCACGGTGGCGTACGGCAGCGGCTCGGTGGCTCCCACGGGCGCGGTCGCCGCGCGGTACGTCCACTGTCCCGGGGTCAGCCGGGCCTCTACGTAGTCACCCGTTTTCACCGTCTCCCGCCACAGGCGGCCGTTCTCCCAGGTGGTGCCCGCCTCGGTGGTGGGCTTGTCGTAGACGGTGTTCGTCTCGACCGCGCCGCCGAGGCCGTCGTGCGCGACGACGGCGTAGGCACAGCCGGTCGCCGCCTCCGTAGGCGTGTCCTTCGTGGGCCGTACGAGGGTGTCGCCGCTCTTGGCCTTGTCCAGCTGCACCTTGGCGGCGAGCAGGGCCGCGCCCGGCTGGTCGCTGCGGACGGAGAGCAGGGCGAGGCCGGGGACGCGCAGGGTGCCCACGCGCAGCGCGGCGGTGTCCGCGATCTTCGTGACGCGCCAGTGGACCCGCCGCCCCTCGACGGCGATCTCCACCTCGATACGGGTGCCGCCGTCGAAGGCCAGTACGTACGCGACGCGGGACCTGCCCGGTGCCGCGGTGACCTTCGGGGTGTGCTCGGCCTCGTCGATCAGGACCGTGGTGACGGCGTCCGTACGGCCGTGCAGGACCGCGCCGCTCTCGCGGTCGGTGTAGGAGACGACGCGCGGGAAGGCGGTCGCGACGCGCACGTCCAGGTCGGCCGAGCGCAGGACCACCTCGTCGGCCGCGCGGCCCGCGGCGCCCGGCGCGGCGAAGGCGCTGCCGCCCGCCCCGACGGCGACGCCCATCCCGGCGATCGCGCCCGTGGCCACCACGGCCCTGCGGCTCGGTCCGGACGTGTCTGACGGCAGCATGCGGCACTCCTCGATGGAACGGAATTCGTGCCGATCACGATGCGCCGGGCGAGGTGAACGCGCCCATGGACAAAGGAGGGACAGGTGTTGGACTTCCCGCGTACCGGGCCGTGGACACGACGACGCGGGGCGCCTGCCGTCGCAGACGCCCCGCGCCGGGGGCCGTTCAGATGCCGATCGGATGCCGCTCAGATGCGGGCAGCGGGGGCCGTCAGAGCCCGGACGCCGCCTTCTCTATGTCGGCGGCGAAGGTCGACACCTCGGTGTAGACACCGGGGAACTTCGGCCGCGCGCAGCCGTTGCCCCAGCTCACGATGCCGACCTGGATGTACTCGCCGGCCTCGTCCTTGCGGAACATGGGGCCGCCGGAGTCGCCCTGGCAGGTGTCCGTGCCGCCCTCGGCGAGCTTGCCCGCGCACAGCTCCTCGCCGGGCGTCAGGTCGTCGCCGTACGCCGCCTCGCAGTCGGCGTCGTTGACGAACGGGACGGTCGCCTTGAGGAGGTAGCGCTGCTGGTCGCCACCCTCCTTGTCGGCGCCCCAGCCCGCGATGGTGAAGTCACCCTCGTTGAGCTTGTCGTCCTTGGCGATCTTCAGCGTGGGCTGGTCGATCGGCTTCGCGAGCTTGATGAGCGCCCAGTCCTTGCCCTTGCCGTTGTAGCCGGGGGCCTGGAGCACCTTGGTGGACTTCACGCTGATCGCGTCGGGGCTCTCGAGGTCCACGACGCCACCGGTGGCGGTGATGCTGGTGTTGTCGCCCGAGCCGTCCACACAGTGGGCGGCGGTCAGCACGACGTCCTTGGCATACAGAGCGCCGCCACAGCCCATCGACAGACGGACCATGAACGGGAATTCACCCTGCTCGGCAGGGGTGCCGCCGACGACGCGCTCGCCCGGCTGGGGGCCCGGGTGGGGAGCGGCCTGAGCGGCCAGGGGCTGAAGGCTCACGGTGGCGAGAGCGATCGCACCGAGGGTGGCGGCTCTCTTCACTCCACGCAGCTTGGTCTTCAACTGACTTCCCTTCGTGGGGGGTTCGTGGGGGGTCACGTCCGACGGGCCCACTCCATCCCCACGGGGTGCGCGTGGATGGCATGAGCCCGCCAAAGCGTTGTTGCGGATTATGGAGATCGATGTCCGCTCAGGACAAGGGGCGGTTTCCGGCCACGGCGTGTCGCGCCGCCCGCCATGGCGCCCTGGCGACAGGACGGAACCGCCGTACAGTGGAGGCCGGTTGAGCTGATCCGACACGCCATCAGGGGGTACGGACGTGGCTGACAACGGCGGTCCCGTCGTGCACGGCTATCCCCATCTGGACACGGTGCGCGCCGCGCTCACCGCGCTCTACAAACGCCTCTCGTACGACACCGTGCACACCTTCGAGACCAGCGTCGCCCCCGCCGACGTCGCCTTCAGCGACCAGGACGACCTGCACCTCGGCGTCCAGCGCATCGCCCGCGAGATGGTCCGGCACCTGCGCCTGCCCGACGCCCGCATGATCGTCAGTTTCCGCGAGATGGAACACGCCGCGTACGTCGAACTCGCGGCGGGCCCCGAGTACTTCATCGAGCTCAACGACCGCTTCCGCACCCACCGGCGCGACATCGGCGCGGCGCTCGCCCACGAGGTCATGCACGTGTATCTGCACCGGCTCGACCTCTCCTTCCCCGGCACCCGCGACAACGAGATCCTCACCGACACCGCGACCACCTACCTCGGCGCCGGCTGGCTGCTCCTCGACGCCTACCGCGAGGACGGCGTCTCCTCCCAGAAGCTCGGCTACCTCACCCCCGAGGAATTCGGATACGTCCTGGCCAAGCGGGCGTCGGCCTTCGGCGAGGCGCCGGAGACGTGGTTCACCAGCCCGCAGGCCTACAGCGCCTACACGAAGGGCCTCGCCCAGGCCCGGCGCGACGAGCAGCAGCCGCCGCTGACGGCGGCGGGGTGGGCCGGGCGGCGGCGGTACGCCAAGGACCGGCGGTACGCGGCGGAGCATGGCGCGGGGGTGCGGGGTGGGGGCGGCACGGGTGGGAGCGGCGGTGCCGGTGGGAACGGCGGCGCGGGTGGGAACGGGGGTGGAGTCGGGTACTCCTTCTCCACCGACGGGCTCGGCGCGCTCCGGGTGTCGTTCCCCTGTCCCACCTGCCAGCAGCGGATCCGGGTGCCTGCGCGGGGGCGGGTGCGGGCGCGGTGCACGCTGTGCGGGACCGTGCTGGAGTGTGACGCCTAGACCGGCTCGATGTGTCTCTCGGTCAGGACGTGGCGTCCCAGTGGGACGGGCGCGTCAGGGTGTCGGAGAGCTTGGTCCGCTCGTCGCCCTTCGCCGCGTTCGCCTGCGACTGCGTCAGGAACAGCGCGTCGGTGAGGTCGGCTCCCCGCAGGTCCGCGTCGCGGAGGTCCGCGCCGATCAGGTCCGCCGAGCGCAGGTCGGCGCCGTTCAGGTCGGCGCCGATGAGGTACGCGCCGCGCAGGTCGGCGCCGTTGAGGTCGGCGCCCCTGAGCCTGGCTCCGATGAGGTCGGCGCCGCGTCGCTGCTTCTTCTTGCCGCCCTTGATCCCCTGGCGTACGAGCTCGCTGGTGCGCAGCAGCAGTACGTTCACGTCCTGCCGGTGCGCGGCCACGTCGGTCTCCGCGAGCTCGGCGGGCGAGCCGTCGGTGAGCCGCTCCGTCCTGGCGTACGCCTTCTTGAGCTCTGCGGCGATCGGGGCCGTACGGGGGCGGCTCCGTGCGTCCGCCAAGTACCAGAGCAGTTCGTGGAGTTGCCGCATGATCGGGAACACGTCGAACATCTGACGGGCGGTGGCCGGATCCTTGCGCCAGTCGGTGCCGTCGAAGGTGTCCTGGGAGACGTGCTGGCCCGCGCCGAAGCAGTCGTAGACCGTGCAGCCGCGGAAGCCGTTGCTCCTGAGGTCGCTGTGGATGCCGCAGCGGAAATCCGTCCGGAGGTTGGTGCAGGGTGTGCCGGCCTCCTTGTTCACGGCGAAGTCGGTGGACCGGGTGAAGGTCAGCGCCACGCAGCACAGCCCGAAACAGCTGCCGCAGTCGGCACGCAGGGCGGCGCGGTCGTCCTGAAGGAGGGGCAACTCCGGTGGCATCTGGGGGGCTCCTTCGGGCGGGTGCGGGTGCGGGTGGTGCGGGTGGCGTGCGTTGCTGAGTACATTCTCCCGCGCTGGACGGTGCGCGGTCGCCTGGGGTGCGGTTGTGGGGCGGGGCCGCGCCGGTATGTCCGTCCTCGCTATCCCGGTGAGCGGCCACATTTATGCACCTCGGCTCGTGGCTCTCTGTGCTCCGGGCAGACATACCGCCACGTCCCCTCCGGTCTCGCTCGCGGCTGCGGACCGGTGGGGCCGCGCCGTCGGAGGCACTGCTGCTGCGGAACCGTGAGGTCGCACCGCCGGGGGACGCTCCCGCCGCGGAACCGTGAGACCGCACCGTCGGGGGGGCGCTCCCGCCGCGGAAGGGCGAGGCTGCGCCGCCGGAGGGCGCTGCTGCTGTGGGCAATTGTTCCGCACGGCGGAACGGGTGGGCACAGCCCCCGTCGCCGAGTGGCGGTTACGGGGGCGCAAGGGCGTCGCCGAGAGGGATCCGCCCCGTCGCAGCGGAAAGGTCCGGGTGGGCAAGAGCCACCCGGACCGTAGAACCGCTAACGCTTACGCCGCGCGGCGCCCGCCCTGGCCCCCGCTCCGGCGCGCACGACCGGCGCCCCCGGAAGAGGAACGGCCAGCCCCACCCGCGGAGGACGCACGACCCGCGCCGCCGGAAGCGGAACGGCCCGCGCCACCCGTGGCGGAGGAACGGCCCCCGCCACCCGTGGCGGAGGACGAAGAGCCGCCCTGCCCCTGGCGGGGCGCACGCCGCTGGCCCTGGCCACTGCCACCCTGGCCCGCCGCCCGCGGCCGACGCCGCCGCTGCGCAGGCTGCGCCGCCGGCTGCGGCGTCTCGATGACGACCGGCACGCCGGAGGGCTCACGCGCCCCGGTGATCCGCACCAGCTCCTCGTCCGAGGAGGTGATCCGCGCCGTGTTGGGGCGGATCTCCGCGTCGGACATCAGCCTCGTCATGTCCCGCTTCTCCTCGGGGAGTACGAGGGTGACGACGCTGCCGGACTCCCCCGCCCGCGCGGTGCGCCCGCCGCGGTGGAGGTAGTCCTTGTGGTCGGTGGGCGGGTCCACGTTCACGACCAGGTCGAGGTCGTCGACGTGGATGCCGCGCGCCGCGACGTTCGTGGCGACCAGGGCGGTGACCTGCCCGGTCTTGAACTGGTCGAGCGTCCGGTTGCGCTGCGGCTGCGAACGGCCGCCGTGCAGGCCGGAGGCCCGTACACCGTTGGCGAGCAGCCGCTTGGTGAAGCGGTCCACGGCACGCTTGGTGTCCAGGAACATGATCACGCGGCCTTCGCGGGCGGCGATCCGCATCGCGACGGCCTTCTTGTCCGTCTCGTCCGCGACGTAGAGGACGTGGTGCTCCATCGTCGTGACCGCGCCCGCGGACGGGTCCACGGAGTGCACGACGGGGTCGGTGAGGAACATCCGCACCAGGCGGTCGATGTTCTTGTCCAGCGTCGCCGAGAACAGCATGGTCTGGCCGCCCTGCTCGACCTGCTTGAGCAACGCCGTGACCTGCGGCATGAAGCCCATGTCGGCCATCTGGTCGGCCTCGTCGAGAACCGTCGTACGCACCCGCGAGAGATCGCAGTCGCCGCGCTCGATCAGGTCCTTGAGGCGGCCGGGGGTGGCCACGAGGATCTCGGCGCCGCGGCGGAGCGTGCCCGACTGCTTGGTGATCGACAGGCCGCCGACGACCGTCGCCAGACGCAGGTTCACCGACGTCGCGTACGGCGTGAGGGCGTCCGTCACCTGCTGGGCGAGCTCGCGCGTGGGGACCAGGACCATGGCGAGCGGCGACTTCGACTCGGCGCGCTGACCGGATGTTCGGGCCAGCATCGCGAGGCCGAAGGCCAGCGTCTTGCCGGAGCCGGTACGGCCGCGGCCGAGGATGTCGCGGCCCGCGAGGGAGTTGGGGAGCGTGGCCGCCTGGATCGGGAACGGGGCCGTGACGCCCTGGGCCGCCAGCGTCTTCAGGAGTGCTTCCGGCATGTCCAGGTCGCCGAACGCCTCGACGGAGGGCAGCGCGGGCGTGATGCTCTCGGGCAGTGCGAACTCGCCGCCCTGCGCCGGCTTCGGCTTACGGCTGCCGGGCTTCTTCGCGGAATACCCGGCGCCCTTCGCCTGGCCGTTCGGACGTCCCTTTCCAGCTGCGTTCGTGGGGCGCTTGCGGGCGGGGCGTGCCGGGCGTTCGGAGCGGTTCATGCAGTAATGCCTTCCTGGTCGCTGGACTTCCGGACCTCTGAGCCTGTGCGGCTCTGGGCCCGGTTGGGCCCGATGACAGCGCAAGCCGAGGCCCGCACCTTCCGGTGCGGGCCTCGGCTGTGAGGTTCGCGCGCTGTGGCGATCAGGCAGGAACGATGTTCTCGGCCTGCAGGCCCTTCTGGCCCTGGGTCACCTCGAAGGAGACCTTCTGGCCCTCGAGGAGCTCACGGAAGCCCGAGGACGCGATGTTCGAGTAGTGGGCGAAGACGTCGGGGCCGCCGCCGTCCTGCTCGATGAAGCCGAAGCCCTTTTCCGAGTTGAACCACTTAACGGTGCCGGTTGCCATGTCAATCTCCTCAACAGGGGCAGAGTATGGAGAACCACGGAATTGTGAGCCTCCAGCGCTGCAATGACCCCCATCCGGAGAGAACCGGAAAAAACAATAATGCGCCCTCGGAGCATTCCCGTCAGGCGCACATAAAGTTCATGGGTACCAAAACTGCAACACATAACTTTAACATGCCGCAGGGACCCCGTGTTCCCGGGTCCCCGCGAGACGTACGCCACCGTACGGCATGCCCGCGCCGCCCTCACCGGTCGCCGGTCACCGCCCGCCGGGGCAGGGCCAGGCACAGCACCGCGCAGAGGCCGAAGCCCGCCGCCACCCACGGCATCGCCACGGAGAGCGCGTCCGTCAGGCCGGTCGAGGCGTGACCGAAGAAGACCGTGCCGATCACCGCCGCACCCAGCGCCCCGCCGAACTGCTGGGCCGTCGAGAAGATCCCCGAGGCCCCGCCCGCCATCTCCGCGGGCACCGCGGACAGGACCACGTTGACCAGCGGCACGACCAGGAAGCCGAGTCCGGCCCCCGCGACCAGGAGTCCTGGCGCCAGCGGCCACGCCCCGGTGTGCCGCGCGGACGAGTCGGCGACCGCGGACCAGACCCAGAGGAAGCCGCCCGCCATGAGCAGCGAACCGGCGACCAGGACGAGCCGCCCGTACGCGGCGGCCAGCCGGTCGGCGACGGGCGCGGTCAGGAAACCGCCCACGGAGAAGGCGACGGTCACGACACCCGCCTGCATGGGGGTGTAGCCCTCGCTGCCCTGCAACCAGATCGCGAAGACCAGGAAGAAGCCCTGCATCCCGAGTGAGAAGAGCAGCTGGACCACGACGCCCACGGAGAACGCGGGCAGCTTGAAGGCGCGGGCGGGCAGCAGCGGCACGGTCGCACCCGGGCGCCGCCGCCCCTCGACCACGGCGAGGCCCACGAGCCCGAGCACCCCGGCGGCCAGACAGCCCCAGCCCCACAGCGGCCAACCGTTGGCACGGCCCTGGACGAGGGGAAGGACCACGGCGACCAGCGCCGCGGCGAGGACGAGGCTGCCGAGGACGTCGGGGCGACCTGCGGACCGCTCCTTGGTGGCCGGTACGAGGAGGAGTCCCGCCACGAAGGTCGCCGCGGCCACCGGCAGGTTCACCAGGAACACCGAGCGCCAGCCCCAGCCGAAGAGGTCCGCGCCGGTGAGCACGCCGCCGAGCAGCAGCCCGACGGCGGAGGCGAAGCCGGCCACCGCCCCGTACATCCCGAAGGCCGCGCCCCGCTCCTTGCCCTGGAAGAGGGTCCGGAACGAGCCGAGCACCTGCGGCATGAGCAGCGCCGCCATGACGCCCTGGACGGCGCGCGCCGCGACGAGCTGTCCTGGCGACTGCGCGATGCCGCACGCCAGGCTCGCGACCCCGAATCCGGCGGTGCCCGCGAGGAAGAGCGCCTTGCGGCCGTAGCGGTCGCCGAGGTGGCCGGAGACGATCAGCGTCGCGGCGAAGCCGAGGAGGTAGGCGGAGACGATCCACTGCAGCGCGCTCTCGGAGGCGCCGAGCTCGCGGCCGATCGACGGGATCGCGACATTGACGATGGTGACGTCGAGCAGGTCCATGAGCGCGGCGACCATCATGACGGCGGCCGCGGCCCAGCGGCGGGGATGCGGGTGACCGGCGCCGCCAGGGGTGGATGGGGCGTGTGCTGCGGGTGTGGCGTGTGGTGCGGCGGTGGTGTGTGACGCGGATGTGGTGCGCGTGGTGGGCATGGCGCCTCCAAGGGCCTCTCGGGCGGCGGCCGGAACCGAATCCGATGTATTTCGTTCGGCCGAACGAAAGAGTTACACGAGCCCACCCCTGATCACAAGTCTTTCGTTCGGCCGAACGAAATATGAGCTAGGGTTCCCGCATGGCCAGCGACCCCCGCGATCAGCCCCGCACCCGCCCCCGGCGGCAGCCGAAGTCGCAGCAGCGCCCGCAGCCTCGGCAGGCCGAGCCGGACGTCCGCGCCGAGTGGCGGCGCGCCGAAGTCCTCGAGCAGCTCACCGCCGCCGGGCGCGAGAACAGCGCCGTCACCGTGATGTTCCACTCCGCCGTCGCCGCCCGGCAGGGGCTCGGCGCCACCGAGACCAAGACGCTCGACCTGCTCCAGCGCGGCGGCCCGCTCACCGCCAAGGAACTCGCCGAGCGCACCGCGCTCGCGCCCGCCTCGGTGACCGGCCTCGTCGACCGCCTGGAGAGCAAGGGCTTCGTGCGCCGGGTCAAGCACCCCACCGACAAGCGGCGCGTGCTGATCGAGATCCGGCAGGAGCGGCTCACCGACCTGGAGGAGATCTTCGAGGACTGGGCCCGCGAAGTCGGCGAGCTCTACGAGGAGTTCAGTACGGACGAGCTGGAGACCGTCACGCGATTCCTGGAAGGTGCGTCCGAGCGCCAGCGTCGCGCGGCGGCCCGCCTCTCGAAGGACTGAGCCCCGGGCACGCGCCGACAGCCGCCTCAGGACCGCACGGCCTCATGGCCTACCGCACGACATCAAGACATCAAGACCTCAAGACCTCCCCAAAGGGAGGCTCTCGCTCCTCAACTCCGGCCGCCATAGCCCTAGTTGACGATTCGTCAATATCTGACGCGCGCCCCTTCCTCCCGCACGGACCCCTCGCTACCTTCTGCCAAACAATCGCTTGGTTGGGACACCGGCGATCCCTTGGAAGGCGGCCCGATGCGCATCTCTCATCCCCGTACGGCAGCCGGACTGGCCATCTCCGCGCTCGCCCTCGGCACCCTGCCCGCCTGGGCGGCCCCCACCGACCCCCTCGCGTCGACGACCAGAACCACATCCGCGTCCGTGTCTGCGCCCGCACCCACACCCGCGAAGACGTCCACACCCCTCGCGTACCAGAACCAGATCCCGCTCCAGGGCGCGGTCAACGTCCGCGACGTGGGCGGCTATCGGACCTACGACGGGGAGCGGGTCCGCACGGGCCAGGTCTTCCGCGCCGACGCGCTCAACAAGCTCACCGACGCCGACCTCGGCACCGTCTCCCGGCTCGGGCTCAAGAAGGTGATCGACTTCCGGGTGCCCGCCGAGGTCCAGTACGACGGCGCGGACCGGCTGCCCGGCGGACTCACGCCGACCTCACGGGCGATCACCGACAACGGCCTGTTCACCCAGCTCCTCACCGCGATCGGCTCCAAGGACCCGGTCAAGCAGGAGGAGATGCTCGGCAACGGCAAGGCCGCCGCGTTCATGCGGGACGTCTACCGGACCTTCGTCACCGACGCGACCAACCGCGCGCAGTTCGCGGCCACCCTGCGCGACATCGCGGGCAGCCGTTCGCCGCTGCTCTACCACTGCACGTCGGGCAAGGACCGCACCGGCTGGACGACGTATCTGCTCCTTCGGCTCGTCGGGGTGCCCGACACGACCGCCGTGGGCGACTACCTGGCCTCCAACACCTACCGCGCCGCGTACGACGCGAAGCTGCGCGAGGCGCTCAAGCAGGGCGGGCTCATGCAGAACCCGGACCTGATCATCCCGCTCCAGGAGGTCCGCACCGACTACCTCGGCACGGCGCTCGACGAGGCCACCAAGCGGTACGGCGGGCTACAGGGCTATCTGACCAAGGGGCTCGGACTCGACGCGGGCACGATCCTGAAGCTGCGCCAGCGCATGGTCGACTAGTACTGGTACTAGGGCTGAGCCACGATCCCGCTCGCCCGCGCCGCCGCGAGCCACGCGGGGAACTCCCCCACCAACTGGTCGTACAGCCGCTCGTCCGGCACCTTCAGGGGGTCGTTCCCCGCGTGGAAGAAGCCCGCGTTGTCGACCGCGCGCTTGGCGGGCACGGCGAGTTCGTCGAGTTTGCGGAGATAGTCGAACTGCTTGCTCGTCGGATCGCCGAAGCCGATGAACTGCCAGAACAGCGGCAGCTTCGCCGCCTTGCAGAGATAGCGCTCGGCGGCGAGCTTGTTGATGGGGCCGCCGTCGGTCTGGAAGATCACCAGGGCGGGCGCGGTGGAGCCGCTGTCGACGTAGTGGTCGATGACGGCGTCCATCGCCAGGTGGTAGCTGGTCTTGCCCATGTGCCCGAGCCCGGCGACGATCTCGTCGATCCTGCCGTGGTGGTTGTCGAGCGCGATGTCCGTCACCGCGTCGATGTCCGTGGAGAAGAAGACGGTGGGCACGGTCCCGTCGTCGTCGAGGTGCGCGGACAGGCCGAGAACCCGGTCGGCGAGCGCCTGCACGCTGCCGTCCTTGTAGTACGGCCGCATGGACCCGGAGTAGTCGACGACGAGGTAGACCGCGGCCCGCGCGCCCACCAGGCCGTGCTTGCGCAGCGAGACCCCGGCGCTCTTGTACAGGCTGACCAGCGCGGGCGCCGAGTCCTCCACCTTGCGCAGACTGATCGCGGACTCCATGCGCCACCGCTCCGTTCCTCGTCGTTCCCCGGCGCCTGATCGCTCCGGCGCCGGTCCGTCAGCGGCCGAGGGTACGCGTCCCGCGCGGGCGCGGGGCCGCCGCGGACGGCCGTTCCCGTGCGCCGGTCCGCCACGGCAGCCACCCCTGGGTCGCGGCGAGCACAGCGCCCGCCAGCAGGACGAGCGCGCCGATCGCCTGTACGGATCCGAAGGACTCCCCGAGGAACAGCGTCCCGCAGACGGTGTTGACGACCGGGACGGTGAACATCATCAGCGACGCCGACGCGGGACCGACGGCGGCCACTCCCCGGTAGTAGAGGAGGTTGGCGACGGCGGCGGCGCCGAGCGCCAGGTAGCAGACATTGAGCCAGACGCCGGGGGGCAGTTCGCCCCACGGCACGTCGCCGAGGTCGGGCACGGCGACCGCGGCGAGGAGCAGGGCGCCCGCGCACGTGGCGTACGTGGTGGCGCGCAGCGGGTCGACGCCCGCGAGCACCCGGGGGCCCGCCAGGGTGTACGCCGCCCAGCACACCGCGCTGAGCAGGAACAGGGCGTCACCGGCGAGTCGCGAGGCGCCGCCGGCCGCGCTGCCGCCCGCGCCGAGGAAGAAGACCAGGGCTCCGGCGAGCCCGAGGCCGAGTCCGGCGAGCCGTGCGCCGGACGCCCGTTCGCGGCCCGTGACCACCAGGAAGAAGCTGGTGAGCACCGGGCTCATGACCGGGATGAGGATCCCCGCGTCCAGGGACGGCGCGAGGGAGAGTCCCCAGAAGAACGCGCTGTTGTAGGCGAAGACACCGAGGACACCGGCGAGCGCCGCGACTCCGACGGCCCGGCGCGTGGGCCTGGCGGGACGGCCACCGCGATCACCGCGATCACCGCGATCACGGCGGTCACGGCGGTCACCGCGATCACTGTGATCACCGCGGTCACCGCGACCGGCGCGGCCGCCGAACACGGCGACGGCCGTCAGGAGCGCGAGCGCGGCCCCGCCGAAGCGCAGCAGCGCGGCCACCGAGTGCGGGACGTGCTCGACCACCGACTTGGAGCTGGAGAAGGCACTTCCCCACAGCACCATCGTGATCGTGAGCAGGAGATACGGGCTGCTCAGACCCTTCTTCGTGGACATGCAGCCCACTCTCGCGCCCCGCACAGGACCACGTATTGAACGCTGGTGCGCTCCCTCTGGGCAGCGGGCCATACTGGCGTTCATGGCCACGCCCGAGTCCCCCGACACCTGGGTGCGCTACTGGCGGGACGCCGCTCGTCCGCTCGAAGCCATGCACGCGCACTTCCTGGATCACGTGTATCCGCCGCACAGCCACGACACGTACTCCTTCGGCATCACCGACGCGGGCGCCCAGCGCTTCCGCTGCCGGGGCGCGAGCCACACCAGCGGCGCCGGGATGGTGATGGCCCTCAATCCGGACGAGGCGCACGACGGGCAGGCCGCCGCCGAGGTGGGGTACCAGTACCGGATCGTGCACATCGGCCCTTCCGTGGTGCGGGAGGTCGTCGCCGACGCGACCCAGGGGCGCTCGGCCGCGCTGCCGCTGTTCGTTCAGCCGGTGCTCACCGACCCCGTGCTCACCTCCGCGCTCGCCGCGCTGCACGCCGCGCTGGCCGGTGGCGCCGACCCGCTGGTCCGCGACGAGCGGCTCGTCGCCGCCGTCACCGCGCTGACCCGGCGCGGCGCGGCGTCCGCGCTCCCCGCCGCGCGGGAGCTGACGCCGACCGACCACGCCCGTGGCCAGGCCGCGCGCCGGGCCCGCGCGCTGCTGGACGAGACGTACCGGGAGCCGGTCTCCGCCGAGCGGCTCGCCGAGGCGGCGGGGTGCAGCAGGTTCGCCCTGTACCGCGCCTTCCGCGCCACCTACGGGCTCGCCCCCAGCGAGTACCAGCGCCAGCTCAGGCTGCGCCGCGCCCGCGCGCTGCTGCGCACCGGCAGCACGCCCGCCGACGCGGCGGCCGATGCGGGCTTCGCCGACCAGGCCCACTTCGGCCGCTGGTTCCACCGCGTCTACGGCATCACCCCCGGCGCGTTCCGCAGCGCCTGACCCGCTCACCTGTCGCCGCCCCTTCCTGCCCCTTCCTGTCCCTTCCTGTCCCTTCTCTCTCTCGCACCTGACTGCTAGAGATATGCCGTTCAGTCATACGGCGGACAGGAGACTCGGCATGGACTCCCGGGAGATCTCGTACGGCCTGGCGGGCAGGACGGTGCTGATCACCGGCGCCGGGCGCGGCCAAGGAGCCGTGGAGGCACGGCTGTTCGCGGCCGCGGGGGCGCGGGTCGTGCTCACCGATGTGCGCGAGGAGGAGGGCCGCGAGGTCGCCGGTTCCCTCGGGGAGCAGGGGCTCTTCGTCCGCCACGACGTCACGGACGCCGACAGCTGGGCGTCGGCCGTGGCCGCGGCCGTCGGGACGTTCGGACGGCTCGACGTCCTGGTGAACAACGCCGCGCTGTGGCGCACGGCGTCCGTCGAGGACGAGACGTACGAGAACTTCGAGGCCCTGCTCCGGGTCAATCTGCTCGGCCCCTTCCTCGGCGTCCAGGCGGTGCTGCCCGCGCTGAAGGAGGCGGGCGGCGGCTCGATCGTCAACGTCTCGTCGACGGCCGGCCTGGTCGGCATTCCGGGCCACGCGGCGTACGGCTCTTCGAAGTTCGGGCTGCGGGGGCTGACCCGGTCCGCGGCGCTCGACCTGGCGAAGTACCGGGTCCGGGTCAACTCCGTTCATCCCGGGGCGATCGACACCCCGATGGTCGCCGCGGCCTCCGCCGGGCGGGACTGGTCGCATCTGCCGCTGGGCAGGATGGGCCGCCCGGAGGAGGTCGGCGAGCTGGTGCTGTTCCTGGCGTCGGACGCGTCGTCGTACGTCACCGGGGCGGAGTTCACCGTGGACGGCGGTTCGACGACGGGGTGAGCCGCCTGTCGGCTCAGTGGCGGTCGGTGAAGTACACCGAGCGCAGCTTGAGGCGGTCCGTGGCGGGGTGTCCGTGCGGTCGGAGCGTCCAGGAGTCGCCGTTGCACTCCGGCTCGGTGAACACCATCACCCAGGTGTCGGTGTCGTTGTGCGGGGCGAACGCGGGCTCGGAGGCGTCCGGGTCGGCGACCTCGGCGAGCGTGACGCAGCCGGGGCTCTCCGGGTCGTGCAGGGTGACCGACTGCGGCGTGCCGTTGAGACCGACGTACTTGTAGGAGAAGTCGCCGGTGGCGGCGGTCGCCGAGGTCGGCAGGGTGACGACCAGGGCGAGCGCGCCGAGGGCGGCGGCGAAGGTGGTGCGGAGGCGCATGAAGTCCTTTTCCGTTGCGGGAGCTGATGGATCCGCCTGCGCACTGCCCCGTGCGTGCCTTCGGGATGCCGCATGTCCCCCGTACGGGCCTGCCGCATCGATCCTGCGTGCGCCATGTGGGTGAGCCCCGGTAGGGGCGCGGGGAACCGCGCGCTCAGCGCGCGAAGAGCCGCGGTCGCGTCTGCCGGGATCCCGGCACACGCGACTGCGGCTCCTTCGTGGTTGCTCGCGCGGTTCCGCGCGCCCCTACGGGCCCGGCTGACCCGCCTGCTCCTGGAACGCGGGCAGTTCGAAGATCCTGGTCTTGGCCTCGTCGTCCATCAGCTCGACCAGCGGCATGACCAGTTCCCACAGGTCCCGCTTGTCGACCTCAAGGGCCATCGCGTCCAGGGCGGCCGCAGGCAACGCGCCCGCCGTGTCGGCGACGGTCTTGCGGGAGTCCGCGGGGAGCGCCTCGACCAGGGGCAGGAACTCCGCCCACAGGCCCGTCGCCACCACCGCCCGCACGACCCCGCCGAGGACGTCCCCGCCCCGCAGCGACGGCAGCGCGGCGACCGCCCTGCGCTCGTCCTCGGTGAGCAGCGCGACCAGCGGGAGCAGCGACTCCCAGAGGTTCTGCGCGGCCACCGTCGTCACCAGGGAGTCGAGCCGGTCCTGCGGCTGGGCCGCGGCGAGCGAGGCGATGCGGCCGCGCTGTTCGCCGGTCACCATGCTGGCCACGGCGAGCGCCTCGGGCCACAGGCCCTCGCCCGCCGCCGACGCGATCACCGAGGCGAGCCGCTCCGGACCCATCAACTCGATGATCTGGCCGAGGCGTTCGGGCACGTCGATGGCGAACCCGGTCCTGAGGACGGCCGCGTCGTCGACCTGCGGCAGGATGCGGCGCAGCGCGGAGTCCGGCAGATGGCCGACGAAGCGGCCCATCGTCAGATGGTCGCCCCGTTCGGCGAGGGCCACCGCGATGCGTACGACGAGGTTCTCGTCGAGCCGGCCGACGATGCCCTCGATCCGGCGTGGGTCGAGGTGTCCGCACGACTCGGCGGTGAACGCCACCGGCAGCTTCTCGATGATGTCGGCGGCGCGGGCCGGCTCCAGGCGTCCCGCGACGGCTGCGGCGAGGCGCGGGCCGAGCGCCTTCTGCGAGATGGCGGCCGCGACCCCGGCCGGCACCAGCTTGGTGGCGGCGGCGATGCGGTCGAGCATCTCGGGGGCCCGGTCGAACAGGGCCGCCACGCTCTGTTCGCGGAAGCGGCGTACGTCGTCGACGGGCAGGGTCCGCAGGAACGCGAGCGTGTCCGGCTCGACGTCCAGGAGGCGGGCGATCTTCAGGATCTCGGCCCTGGCGCGCAGCTCGTCCCCGCTGCCTCGACCGTCTCCGCTCCCGGAGCCGTCCGGACCGCCCGTGCCGTCCGCGCTGTGGGTGATGGGGGCGCTGTTCATGGTTCGCTCCTCGCTCCCCTCGGCTATCGGAAGAGGATCCGGCGGACGGGTCCGCGGGCCAGCGCGGGCACCAGCTTCAGTGCCTCCTCGGCCGCCTCGTTGAGCCCGGCGGCCCTGCTCTCGCGCTGCCGGGCGAGCGCGTCGGTCAGCGTCGCCAGCTGCTGCGGCGTCAACTGCCCGAAGGAGTCGGCCGGTTCGTCGCGCAGCTCCGCGCTCAGCCGCTCCTTCTGTTCCCCTGCTTCGGTGCTCATACGGCCTCCCAGGGCGCCGTCCGGGCTGGGTGAGGACCCGAGACTGACGCCGAATTGACTTTTAGTCAATAGAGCGCGTTCCGGAAGGCGCGCTACCGCGCGGGCGCCCGTAATCTTGTCCGAATGAAACGTGCCGGCCTGCTCCTCCTCGTCGCCGTCGCCCCGGTCGCCACCGTGGCCGCCTACCTCATGGGCGGGGAATCGGACGCGGGCGAGGCCGCGAACGGCGGGGCGGCCCGTGGCACCCAGCACCCGTACGACGAGGGGAAGTCGGCGGCCGAGCGCAAGGCCGACGACGAGCTGATCGCGGACCTGCCGCCGGGCCTCGCCGCACCCGCGAAGAAGGAGCTCGCCCAGCAGCTGGTGGCGAGCGCGGAGAATTCGACGCTCGACTGGCGCGGCCAGTACGGCTACGTCGAGGACATCGACGACGGCCACGGCTACACCGCGGGCATCATCGGCTTCTGCACCGGCACCCACGACCTGCTGACCCTGGTCGAGCGCTACACCAAGGCCCACCCGGACAACGGCCTGGCCCGCTATCTGCCCGCCCTGCGCGAGGTCGACGGCAGCGCATCGCACAAGGGGCTCGACCCCGGATTCACCAAGGCGTGGCGGGCGGAGGCCCGCGAGCCCGCCTTCCGCGAGGCCCAGAACAGCGCGCGCGACCGCGTCTACTTCGACCCCGCGGTGCGCCTGGCCAAGCTCGACGGACTGGGCACGCTGGGCCAGTTCATCTACTACGACGCGATGGTCCTGCACGGCCCCGGCACCGGCCCGCGCGGCTTCTACGGCCTGCGCGAGGCGGCCCTGAAGGAGGCGGACACGCCCTCCCAGGGCGGCAAGGAGAAGGCCTACCTCGACATCTTCCTGGACATCCGCCGCAAGGCGATGAAGCAGGAGAAGGCGCACCGCGACACCACGCGTGTGGACACGGCCCAGCGCCGGTTCCTCTACGACGGCAACCTGGACCTGCGCACGCCGCTGACCTGGCAGGTGTACGGGGAGACGTTCAAGGTGCCGTGACCGGCCCCGAACGCCTCCCCGTGGAGGTAAGGCACAGCGGGCTCAGCCCTTGACGGCACCCGCCGCGAGGCCGGAGCCGAGCTTGCGGTGGATGACCACGAAGAAGATCATCACCGGCACCGTGACCAGCGTGGAGCTGGCCATGACCGGTCCCCAGGCCGTCGAGTTCTCACCGAAGAACTGGTAGATGCCCACGGCGGCCGTGTACTTGTCGCTGCCCTTCATGAACGTGTACGCGAAGACGAACTCGTTCCACGCCGTGATGAACGCGAAGATCGACGTGGCCACCAGGCCCGGCGCGACCAGCGGGAGCAGCACCGACCAGAACATCCGGAACCAGGAAGCCCCGTCGATGTACGCGGCCTCCTCGATCTCCTTGGGGATGGTGGCGACGAAGCCGCGCAGCGTCCAGATCGCGAAGGGCAGCGAGAGCGCGATGTAGACGATGCTCAGGCCCAGCAGGGAGTTGAGCATGTCGTAGTCCCGCATCTGGATGAAGAGCGGGATGACGAGGGCTTCGAGCGGCACCATCTGCACGATCAGGATCATGATCAGTACGGAGGTGCGGAAGCGGAACTTGAAGCGCGCCACCGCGATGGCGGCGAAGAGCGAGAGCACGCCCGCGGCGACGATCGTGGCGAGACCCACGAGCGCCGAATTCAGCAGGTAGGTACCGAAGTTGCCCTTCTGGAATACATACGTGAAGTGCTCGAAGCTGATGCCGCTCGGCAGCACGTCCGAGCCGCGCAGCGACGCCTTCGGGTCGAGCGCCGTGGAGATCATCCAGTAGACGGGGAAGAGCGTGAAGACCAGGAGCGCGGCGACCGCGACCGGCAGGCCGACGCGCGAGGCGAGTGTGGTGCGGCGTGTACTCACAGGTCCTCCTCCCCCTGGCGGAACAGCGTGCGGATGTAGACGACGGTGATGAGCAGGAGCAGCACGGTGAGCAGCACCGCGGCCGCGGCGCCCGTGCCGTAGTCGTTCTTGGCGAAGGCCTGGATGTAGGAGAAGACGCCGAGGTTGTAGACGTCCTCGTTGGAGCCGTCGCCGCCGGGTTGCAGATAGATCTGGGTGAAGACCTTGAAGTCCCAGATGGTGGAGAGGATGGTCACCACGAGGAAGACGGGCTTGATCGTCGGCACCGTGATGTTCCAGAACCGCTGCCAGGCGTTGGCGCCGTCCAACTCCCCCGCCTCGTACAGCTCCTTGGGGATCGTCATGAGCCCCGCGAGGACGGTGATGGCGACGAACGGGAAGCCGTGATGGATCACGTTCAGCGTCGCGATCGCGTAGAACGGCCCGCGCTCGGTGAACCAGTTGGTGGTCTCCGGGTCGATCAGGCCGAGCGATCCGGCGATCTGGCTGACCATGCCGTCCTGCGGCTGGAAGAGCCAGATCCAGACGTAGGTGCCGGTGACCGCGGGCATCGCCCAGGCGGCGAGGATCGCGATCGAGCAGATCAGCCGCCAGAAGTGGCCGAGGCGGTTGAGGAGCAGGGCGACGAGCGTGCCGAGCGCGACGGTCAGGCCGACGCAGGCGATGGCGAAGAAGACGGTGTTGGGCAGGACCGTCTTCCACAGCAGGCTGCTGGAGAGCAGATCGGTGTAGTGGTCGAGGCCGGTGAACGTCCCCACGCCGCCGCCGAACTTCACCTCGTAGTCCTGCATCGAGAGCTTGCCGACCTGGATCAGCGGCCAGAGCAGCAGGCCCGCGAGGACCAGCAGGGACGGTGCGAGCAGGAGCCAGGGGCGGGTGACGGTGAGGAGCTTCTTGCGGCGGCGGGCCGCTTCGGCTCCGCCGTCGGACTTCAGGGGGCCGCGGCGGGCCGGAGCTTCCGGCCCGCCGTCGACGAGCGTCTCTTTCACGGTGCCGTGTCTTTCACAGTGGGGTTCACAGTGTCCTTCACGTGCCGAACTCGCCCCCGGCTACTTGTCCTTGGCGAAGATCGCGTCCATGTCCTTGGCCGCCTTGTCCGCCGCGTCCTTGACGGAGGACTTGCCGGTGAGGATCGACTGGACCATGCCGGGGATGACCTTGGAGGCCTGGATCTCGCCGTACGCCTTGGTCTTGGGGACGGTCGCGCCGGCCTCCAGCATCTGCTTGGCGAACGGCTCGACCAGCGGGTCCTTCTTCGCCTCGATCTTCTTCAGCTCGGAGTTCTGACCGGGGAAGTAGTTCGTCTGCTCGGCCCACTTGGCGGCGAACTCGCCGGTGGTCAGCATCTTCACGAACTCCCAGGCGAGGTCCTTCTTGTCCGTGTTGAAGGTGGACAGGTAGGAGCCGCCGAGGAAGGACTTGCTCATGCCGCCGTTCTCGCCGGGGATCGGGACGGCGCCGAGCTTGCCCTTGAGGTCCTTGTTGGCGTCGACGATGGCCTTCGGGGTCCAGTTGCCGCCGACCGACATCGCGATCTCGCCCTTGTTCCAGGCGTCGCCGACCTCCTTCTCCGTCCAGGTGTTGACCTTGGCGGGAGAGACCTTGTCCTTGGTGGCGAGGCCCGTGTAGTACTCGATGCCCTTGATGGCCTCCGGCGAGTTGAGGCCGGACTTCCACTTGCCGCCGGACTCGGTGGCGAGTTCACCGCCCGCGCCCCAGATGAAGGGGGCCGCGAACATCTCGGCGCCGCCCGCCACCGGGAAGGAGACCATCTTCGGCTCCTTCTCCTTGAGCGTCTTGGCGGTCGCCTCCAGCTCCTTCCACGTGGTCGGGGCCTTCAGGCCGTGCTTCTCGAAGATGTCCTTGCGGTAGACGATGGAGCGGACGCCCGCGTACCACGGCATGCCGTACTGCTTGCCGTCGAGCGTGCCCGCGTCCTTGAGGCCCGGGACGAGGTCGTCGTTCAGGCCCGACTTCTTGACGTCGTCGGTGACGTCGACGAGGGCGCCGGTCTCCGCGAACTGCGGCACCCAGGTCGTGCCGACCTCGGCCACGTCGGGCACCTGGTCCTCGCCGCCCTCGATGGCGGTGGTGAACTTCTTCTGCGCCGTGGCCCACTGCTGGTACTCGACGTGGATCTTGGCGCCGGTCTTCTTCTCGAAGGCCTTCCCGGCCTCCGCGAAGAACGGCCGCGCGTCGGGGTTGGTCCCCTCCATGATCCATACGGTGAGGGTCTTGCCCTTGCCGTCCGTGGCCTTGTCACCCGAGTCGCCGTCATCCCCACCGCACGCCGTGGCGGTCAGTCCGAGACTCATGGCGATACAACCAGCGGCGATGACACGTCGATTCATGCCGGCCCCCTCCAGGTTCCGTTAGGTGGGAGCGATTGTGGTCACAGCTGACCGAGGCGGTCTAGACCCATTGGGATAAGCGGCCGAACCGTAATGAGGGTTGCGGGTGACGCAACATGCGCTCATGCCATTGCGCACCACGCAACGCGTACG
The DNA here is from genome assembly GCF_044744425.1 of Streptomyces sp. NPDC087300. Taxonomy (NCBI): domain Bacteria; kingdom Bacillati; phylum Actinomycetota; class Actinomycetes; order Kitasatosporales; family Streptomycetaceae; genus Streptomyces; species Streptomyces sp. NPDC087300. The sequence goes on along the minus strand of NZ_JBIUYI010000009.1, from coordinate 16,605 downwards.
TCACGTGGGCGGGGTGCGCGGGTCCGGCGCGCACCGGCGGGAACGGGCCGAAACGCGACGACGCCCGCCTCCGTCCGGTCGGGGACAAAGCGGGCGCCGCGTCAGTTCCGCACACCGTTGTGCGGGACGAATGAGGGGTCGTACGGAGGAAGACCGTACGGGAGGAACCGTACGGGCTAGACCGTCAGGGCACGGTCCGTCGGACGGATCGGGGCCGGAAGATCACTCGCACCGGTGAGGAAACTGTCCACGCCGCGCGCCGCCGAGCGGCCCTCGGCGATCGCCCAGACGATGAGCGACTGGCCGCGGCCCGCGTCGCCGGCCACGAAGACGCCGGGGACGTTCGTCTGGAATTCGGCGTCGCGCGCCACGTTGCCGCGCTCGTCGAGCTCCAGGGCGAACTGGTCCACCAGACCGTTCTCGCGGTCGGTGCCGGTGAAGCCCATCGCGAGCGTGACCAGCTGGGCGGGGATCTTGCGCTCGGTGCCCGGCTTCTGGGTCAGCTTGCCGTCGACGAACTCCACCTCGACCAGGTGCAGGAACTGGACGTTGCCGTCCTCGTCGCCCTCGAAGTGCGTGGTCGAGACGGAGTAGACCCGCTCGCCGCCCTCCTCGTGCGCGGAGGTCACCTTGTAGAGCATCGGGAAGGTCGGCCAGGGCTGGCCGGCGGCCCGCTCGTCGCCCGGCTTCGGCATGATCTCCAGCTGCGTCACGGAGGCCGCGCCCTGGCGGTGGGCGGTGCCCACGCAGTCCGCGCCCGTGTCGCCGCCGCCGATGACGACGACGTGCTTGCCCTCGGCGGTGATGGGGGGCGCCACGAAGTCGCCCTCCTGCACCTTGTTGGCGAGCGGCAGGTACTCCATGGCGAAGTGGATGCCGGTCAGCTCGCGGCCGGGCACCGGCAGGTCGCGGGAGATGGTCGAGCCCGCGGCGATGACCACGGCGTCGTAGCGCTTGCGCAGCTTGGCGGCGTCGATGTCGCGGCCGATCTCCACGCCCGTACGGAACTTGGTGCCCTCCGCGCGCATCTGCTCGATGCGGCGGTTGATGTGCCGCTTCTCCATCTTGAACTCGGGGATGCCGTAGCGCAGCAGGCCGCCGATGCGGTCGGCGCGCTCGTAGACGGCCACCGTGTGGCCCGCCCGGGTCAGCTGCTGGGCCGCGGCCAGGCCCGCGGGGCCCGAGCCGATGACGGCGACGGTCTTGCCGGAGAGCCGCTCGGGCGCCTGCGGGGCGACGTCGCCGGTGTCCCAGGCCTTGTCGATGATGGAGACTTCGACGTTCTTGATGGTGACGGCCGGCTGGTTGATGCCGAGCACGCACGCCGCCTCGCACGGGGCCGGGCAGAGCCGCCCCGTGAACTCCGGGAAGTTGTTGGTGGCGTGCAGCCGCTCCTGCGCGGCCTGCCAGTCCTCGCGGTAGGCGTAGTCGTTCCACTCGGGGATCAGGTTCCCCAGCGGACAGCCGTTGTGGCAGAACGGGATGCCGCAGTCCATGCAGCGCGAGGCCTGCTTGGAGATGATCGGGAGGAGCGATCCTGGAACGTAGACCTCGTTCCAGTCCTGGACGCGCTCGCCGACCGGGCGGGTCTGCGCGACCTCGCGGCCGTGATTCAGAAAGCCCTTGGGATCAGCCATTGGTCGCCGCCTCCATCATCTTCTCGGTGATCTCGGTCTCGGAGAGACCGGCTCGCTCGGCGGCGTCCTTGGCGGCGAGCACTGCCTTGTACGTGCTGGGGATGATCTTGCTGAAGCGGTCCACGGCGACGGCCCACTCGGCGAGCAGCTTCCCGGCGACGGTCGAGCCCGTCTCCTCCTGGTGGCGGCGCACGGCGTCGTGCAGCCACTGCTTGTCGCTCTCGTCGAGGGCCTCGACGGCCGCCTGGTTCCCGGCGTTGACGTTGTCGCGGTCGAGGTCGATCACGTACGCGATGCCGCCCGACATGCCGGCCGCGAAGTTGCGGCCCGTCTCGCCGAGGACCACCGCGTGGCCGCCGGTCATGTACTCGCAGCCGTGGTCGCCCACGCCCTCGGAGACGACGGTCGCGCCGGAGTTGCGGACGCAGAAGCGCTCGCCGGTGCGGCCGCGCAGGAACAGCTCGCCGCCGGTCGCGCCGTAGGCGATGGTGTTGCCCGCGATCGTCGAGTACTCGGCGAGGTGGTCGGCGCCCCGGTCGGGACGGACCACGATGCGGCCGCCCGAAAGGCCCTTGCCCACGTAGTCGTTGGCGTCGCCCTCCAGGCGCAGCGTCACACCGCGCGGCACGAACGCGCCGAAGGACTGGCCCGCGGAGCCGGTGAAGGTGATGTCGATGGTGTCGTCGGGCAGGCCCGCGCCGCCGAACTTCTTCGTCACCTCGTGGCCGAGCATGGTGCCGACCGTGCGGTTGATGTTGCGGATGGCGACCTGGGCGCGCACCGGGTGCGCCTCCGTGGCGCTGGAGGCGGCGAGGGCGTCGGCGGCGAGCTTGATCAGCTCGTTGTCGAGCGCCTTCTCCAGGCCGTGGTCCTGGACGGTGATCTGGTGCCGGACGGCGCCCGCGGGCAGCGAAGGCACGTGGAACAGCGGAGCCAGGTCCAGGCCCTGCGCCTTCCAGTGCGAGACGGCCTTCTCCGTGTCGAGCAGCTCGGCGTGGCCGACGGCCTCCTCGATGGTGCGGAAGCCCAGCTCGGCGAGGATCTCGCGGACCTCTTCGGCGATGAACTCGAAGAAGTTGACGATGAATTCGGGCTTGCCGGAGAACCGGTCGCGCAGCGCCGGGTTCTGCGTGGCGATGCCGACCGGGCAGGTGTCCAGGTGGCAGACGCGCATCATGACGCAGCCGGAGACGACGAGCGGCGCGGTGGCGAAGCCGAACTCCTCGGCTCCGAGCAGCGCGGCGATGATGACGTCGCGGCCGGTCTTCAGCTGGCCGTCGGTCTGCACCACGATGCGGTCGCGCAGGCCGTTGAGCAGCAGGGTCTGCTGGGTCTCGGCGAGGCCGAGCTCCCAGGGGCCGCCCGCGTGCTTGAGGCTCGTCAGCGGGGACGCGCCGGTGCCGCCGTCGTGGCCGGAGACGAGCACCACGTCCGCGTGCGCCTTGGAGACACCCGCGGCGACCGTGCCGACACCGACCTCGGAGACCAGCTTCACGTGGATCCGCGCCTGCGGGTTCGCGTTCTTCAGGTCGTGGATCAGCTGGGCCAGATCCTCGATGGAGTAGATGTCGTGGTGCGGCGGCGGCGAGATGAGGCCGACGCCGGGCGTCGAGTGCCGCGTCTTGGCGACCCACGGGTACACCTTGTGGCCGGGCAGCTGGCCGCCCTCGCCGGGCTTGGCGCCCTGCGCCATCTTGATCTGGATGTCGTCGGCGTTGACGAGGTACTCGCTGGTGACGCCGAAGCGGCCGGAGGCGACCTGCTTGATGGAGGAGCGCCGGGCCGGGTCGTACAGACGCTCCGCGTCCTCGCCGCCCTCACCGGTGTTGGACTTGCCGCCCAGCTGGTTCATGGCGATGGCGAGCGTCTCGTGCGCCTCGCGGGAGATCGAGCCGTACGACATGGCGCCGGTGGAGAAGCGCTTGACGATCTCGGAGACCGGCTCGACCTCGTCGATCGAGATCGGCTTGCGGTCGGCCGACTTGAAGCCGAACAGGCCGCGCAGCGTCATCAGGCGCTCGGACTGCTCGTTCACGCGGCCCGTGTACTGCTTGAAGATGTCGTAGCGGCGGCTGCGCGTGGAGTGCTGGAGGCGGAAGACCGTGTCCGGGTCGAACAGGTGCGGCTCGCCCTCGCGGCGCCACTGGTACTCGCCGCCGATCTCCAGGGCGCGGTGCGCCGAGGGGATGCCGGACGCCGGGTACGCCTTGGCGTGCCGGGCGGCGACCTCCTTGGCGATGACGTCGAGACCGGCGCCGCCGATCTTCGTGGTCGTGCCGCTGAAGTACCGCTCCACGAAGGACGCGTCGAGGCCGACGGCCTCGAAGACCTGGGCGCCGCGGTAGGAGGCGACCGTGGAGATGCCCATCTTGGACATGACCTTCAGGACGCCCTTGCCGAGGGCGTAGATCAGGTTGCGGATGGCCTGCTCGGCCCCGCCGTCCTCGGCCTGGAGGAAGGTGCCCGCGCGGACCAGGTCCTCGACGGACTCCATCGCGAGGTAGGGGTTGACGGCGGCGGCGCCGTAGCCGATGAGGAGGGCCACGTGGTGGACCTCGCGCACGTCGCCCGCCTCGACGAGCAGGCCCACCTCGCTGCGCTGCTTCGTACGGATGAGGTGGTGGTGGACGGCCGCGGTGAGCAGCAGCGAGGGGATCGGCGCGTGCTCGGCGTCGGAGTGCCGGTCGGAGAGCACGATGAGGCGGGCGCCCGCCTCTATGGCGGCGTCGGTCTCGGAGCAGATCTCGTCGATGCGGGCGGCGAGCGCGTCGCCACCGCCGCCGACGCGGTAGAGGCCGGAGAGCGTCGCGGCCTTCATGCCGGGCATGTCGCCGTCGGCGTTGATGTGGATGAGCTTGGCCAGCTCGTCGTTGTCGATCACCGGGAAGGGCAGCGTGACGCTGCGACAGGACGCGGCGGTCGGGTCGAGCAGGTTGCCCTGCGGGCCGAGCGAGCTGTGCAGCGAGGTGACGAGCTCCTCGCGGATGGCGTCCAGCGGCGGGTTGGTGACCTGCGCGAACAGCTGAGTGAAGTAGTCGAAGATCAGCCGCGGGCGCTCGGAGAGGGCGGCGATCGGGGTGTCCGTGCCCATGGAACCGAGCGGCTCGCCGCCGGTCCTGGCCATCGGCGCGAGGATGACGCGCAGCTCTTCCTCGGTGTAGCCGAAGGTCTGCTGGCGGCGCGTGACGGAGGCGTGCGTGTGCACGATGTGCTCGCGCTCGGGCAGGTCGGAGAGCTCGATCTCGCCGGCTTCCAGCCACTCCTGGTACGGGTTCTCGGCGGCGAGGGCGGCCTTGATCTCGTCGTCCTCGACGATGCGGTGCTCGGCGGTGTCGACGAGGAACATGCGGCCGGGCTGCAGCCGGCCCTTGCGGACGACCTTCGCGGGGTCGATGTCCAGGACGCCGACCTCGGAGCCGAGGACGACGAGGCCGTCGTCGGTGACCCAGTAGCGTCCCGGGCGCAGGCCGTTGCGGTCGAGAACGGCGCCCACCTGCGTACCGTCGGTGAAGGTGACGCACGCCGGGCCGTCCCAGGGCTCCATCATCGCGGAGTGGTACTGGTAGAAGGCGCGTCGGGCCGGGTCCATGGAGGCGTGGTTCTCCCAGGCCTCCGGGATCATCATCAGCACGCTGTGCGGCAGCGAACGTCCACCGAGGTGCAGGAGTTCGAGCACCTCGTCGAAGGACGCGGAGTCGGAGGCGTCGGGCGTGCAGATCGGGAAGATCCGGTCGAGCCGCTCATCTCCGAAGAGACCCGAGGCGAGCTGCGACTCACGGGCACGCATCCAGTTGCGGTTGCCCTTGACGGTGTTGATCTCACCGTTGTGGGCGACGAAGCGGTACGGGTGCGCGAGCGGCCAGCTCGGGAACGTGTTCGTCGAGAAGCGCGAGTGGACCAGGGCGACGGCCGTGGCGAAACGGCGGTCGGAGAGGTCGGGGAAGAAGGGCTCCAGCTGTCCCGTGGTCAGCATGCCCTTGTAGACGATCGTGCGGGCGGAGAGCGAGGGGAAGTACGTCGCCGCCTCGCGCTCGGCGCGCTTGCGCAGTACGAACGCCTTGCGGTCCAGCTCAAGACCCTGGGTGTCACCGTCGGCGACGAAGATCTGCCGGAACACGGGCATCGTCGAGCGGGCCGTGGCACCGAGCAGCTCGGGGGCGACGGGGACGTCGCGCCAGCCGAGGACGGTCAGGCCCTCCTCGGAAGCGATCGTCTCGATCTGCGAGACGGCGGCATCGGTGGTGCCCGCGGTGTCGACCGGCAGGAAGGCGATGCCGACGGCGTAGGCGCCGGCCTCGGGGAGCTGGAATCCGGCCACCTCGCGCAGGAAGGCGTCCGGCACCTGGAGCAGGATGCCCGCGCCGTCGCCGGAGTCCGGCTCGGACCCGGTGGCGCCGCGGTGCTCGAGGTTGCGCAGTACCGTCAGCGCCTGTTCGACCAGCTCATGGCTGGCAACACCGGTGAGGGTGGCCACGAACCCGACACCACAGGCGTCGTGTTCGTTACGGGGGTCGTACATCCCCTGGGGGGCGGGGCGACCGTCCATGGGCGACCAGGCGTGGGTACGCATCGGCACTCCCGTCGTCGTCGTGGCATATGCAATGAGCGAGGGACGACGTTGGCCCTGGCAAAATTTCGTGCAGGTTACATGATGGAACGCTTCTCGGAAAGCGGATAGCTCATTCCACCATGTGGACACCGCCCGCTGAGGTGGGGAGCGGCGGAGTGGGGACCTTTGCGGACAGATCGATGACCGGAGGCCCGGCGCGACACAGGCCTCATTGCCCGCAGCGCTTACGGCTCATGCCCGGTGTTCAAGGAATCGAAACCGCTGAGTAACGGCTACTTATGCAGTCCCTTGCATAAGTCCGCGTCGCCTCATCCTACGGCCGTACCGAACAGACTGCCCAGGACGTACGTCACACCCGCCGCCGCGCCGCCGAGCGCGAGCTGGCGCAGACCGCTGAACCACCACGACCTCGCCGTCACCTTGGCCACCACGGCGCCACAGCCGAAGAGCCCGATCAGCGCGAGCAGCAGCGCGGGCCACAGCACGGTGGCCCCGAGCAGATAGGGCAGCAGCGGAAGCAGCGCGCCCAGCGCGAACGCGCCGAAGGACGAGACCGCGGCGACGACCGGCGAGGGCAGGTCACCCGGGTCGATGCCGAGCTCCTCGCGGGCGTGGATCTCCAGGGCCTGCTCGGGGTCCTTGGACAGCTGCCGGGCGACCTCGCGGGCCAGCTCGGGCTCGACGCCGCGGGACTCGTACAGCTCGGCGAGCTCCTTCTCCTCGTCGGCGGGGTGCTTGCGCAGCTCCCTGCGCTCGACGTCCAGCTCGGCCTCGACGAGCTCGCGCTGCGAGGCGACGGAGGTGTACTCGCCCGCGGCCATCGAGAAGGCGCCCGCGGCGAGCCCCACGAGGCCGGTGATGACGATGGTCTCCCGCGAGACCGACCCGCCCGCGACGCCGGTCATCAGGGCCAGGTTCGAGACGAGACCGTCCATCGCGCCGAAGACCGCGGGGCGCAGCCAGCCACCGTTCACGTCCCGGTGGGTGTGGTTGTCGCGGTGTGCCTCGTGCAGAGTCGCTTCGGTCTCGATGATCGCCATGGTGGGCCCCCTCTTGCGTGCTTGGATGCTGTCGAAAGTACGCGCGAAAAAAATCTCCCGCCAGCAAGGAAGGCCGTACTTACCTGCGAAAACGCGCCGCCCGGAGCGCCCCCGCGACCCCCTGGAGGAAGCCTGCGGAAGCGACCTCGCGGCGGGCGAATGAGTGATCTGAGCTCAGGTGCGCTCGTGTGAGCACCCCGCGTGGCAGAGATGCAGCAAGCACCCGCGGCAGCACGGCACGCGCGGCAAGCACGGCACGGACGGCACGCACGGCACGCACGGCACTCGCGGCAAGCACGACGAAGCACATAGGGAGGCACGGCATGGCGGCCACCGCATGCGTTCCCTCGGTCCCGCAGCCCGGCGACGCGGACGACCTCCGCGAGCGGGCACGCGGCGCACTGCTCGGCCTGGCGGTCGGCGACGCGCTCGGCGCACCCGCCGAGAACATGAAGCCGTCCGAGATCCGCCGCCGCTGGGGCCGCATCACCGGATACGTCGCCGAACACCCGGCCGGCACGGACGACACCGAGTACGCGATCTTCTCCGGCCTGCTGCTCGCCCGGCACGGCTCAGCCCTGACCGTCGCGCACGTCGAGACCGCCTGGCACCAGTGGATCGCGGACCTGGACGAGGGCCCGTTCCGCGGCGCCGGGTTCAGCGAACGCGGCACCCTGGAGAACCTGCGCAGGGGCCTCGCGGCGCCGATCTCCGCCCAGCACCGGCACGCCTGGAGCGACGGGCTCGCGATGCGGGCCGCGCCCTTCGGCGTCTTCGCTGCGGGCCGGCCGCACGAGGCGGCCCGCCTCGTCGCGATCGACGGCTCGGTCAGCCACGACGGCGAGGGCATCTACGGCGGCCAGGCGGTGGCCGCCGGTGTCGCTGCGGCCATGGCGGGCGCACGGGTGGACGCCGTGGTCGCGGCGGCGCTCGACGCGATCCCCGACGACTGCTGGACGTCGCGTTCGCTGCGCCGCGCGGTGGCGGTCGCCGGACGGGGCGAACGCGCGGTCCGCTCCGCGGTGGTGATCGGCGGCTACCCCTGGACCGACCTCGCCCCCGAGGCGGTGGGCCTCGCCTTCGGGGCGTACGCGGTGGCCCGCGGCGACTTCGCCACGGCCGTCCTGACCGCGGTCAACATGGGCCGCGACGCGGACACGACGGCGGCGGTGGCGGGCGCGCTGGCGGGCGCCACGTGCGGCGCCTCGGCGATCCCCCCGCCCTGGTCGGCCGAGATCGGCCCGGCCAGGGGCAGCTGCCTCCCCTCGATGCGGGGCCACCACGTACTGGACATCGCGGAGTTGCTGACACCGGACGCGGACGAAGGGAGGGCGGCGAGATGACTCCTGTGGGCAATCGTGCCGCGGGGCGGCGCGGGTGGGCACAGGCCCCGGTACCGAGCACCGCTCAAGGGGGCACCAAGGCGTCGCAGACAGAGGGCCTCCTACTGGGCCTGGCCGCAGGCGACGCCGCCGGTTGGCCGGCCGCCAGGCACAGAGCCGCCCGCATGCCCGAGTGGACCCGCAGACTGACCCGCGAACTCGACACCTTCGCGGAGCAGAACGCCACGACCACGCTCCCCGTCCCCATCGCCCTGAACCAGCCACCCGAGCCGCTGCGCCTGGGCCCGTCCGACGACGCGGAGTGGGCCGCCTTCACGGCCGAGTCCCTGCTCCGCGCAGCGGACGGCACCCTCGGCGACGAACTGAGCCCGGACCGCCGCACGCGCGCGACCCTGGACCTCGCCTGGAACACCCTCGCCGCCGAGGTCGCCGCGGCGGCGGCCCGCGCTCCCGAGGTCGAATCCGCGGTGCTTCCGCTGCGCGCCCGCATCTCCGTACGCGCGGGCCTCGGCAATCTCGCCGCGGGCCTGCGCCCGCCCGCCACCGGCCACGACAACCCGCACTACTTCGACGACGCCGCCTGCGTACGCGCCTGTGTGCTGGCCCTCGTCCACCCCGGCCACCCCGAACGGGCCGCCGCGCTCGCGGAGTTCGACGCCCGCTACACCCAGGACGGCGACGGGGTGCACGGCGCCCGCGCGATGGCCGCGGCGATCGCGGCCGCGCTCGGCGGCGCCGACGTCGAGGCGACGGTGGACGCCGCGCTCGAACAGCTCCCCGAACACACGGAGATCGGCCGCAACGCGCGGCACGCCGTGAAGCTCGCCCGCGCCGAGGCGCCCCAGGACGACGGCGGCGCCTTCGCCCTCGTACCGCTCCTCGAACATCAGATCGTCGACCACGTCTACAGCTACGGCATCGCCGCCGCCGAGACCGTCCCCGTCGCACTCGCCCTGACGACCGCGGCGCGCGGCCGGATCCGCGAGGCGGTGCCCGCCGCCGCCTGTCTGTCCCGCGTCGCCGACTCCGCGCCCGCCCTCGCCGGGGCACTGACCGGCGCGCTCGGCACGGCCGTCGCGCTCCCCGAGAGCTGGCGGGAGGCCTGCCGCACCCTGTCCGGCTGCGCGCTCCCCCACCTCGCGGGCACCGACCTGGTGGAACTCGCCGGGCAGTTGAGCCGCGCGGAACCCACGGAACTGGCCACTCCAGGTGGACAATTCCGACATGACGCCCACACATAGCATCTCGGAGCCCGGCACTTCAGAACCCGGCACTTCGGAGCCCGGCACCCCGGATCTGGCGGACCGCATCACCGGCAGCCTCGTCGGAGCGGCGGTCGGCGACGCGCTCGGCGGTCCCGTCGAGGGGTACGCCCCCGAGCAGATCGCCGAGCGGCACGGCGGCCGCATCGTGGGCGTCGTCGGCCCCTGGAACGGCGACCTGTGGCGCACCGCCAGGCCCATCGCGCCGTACCACAAGGGCGACGGGCACGTCACCGACGACACCTTGATGACGCACGCGCTCGTCCGCGTCTACGGGACCGTCCGCGATCACCTCGACGCGTACGCGGTCGCCGACCACCTGGTCCCCGACCTGATGACGACGCCCCGCTGGATCCCCGAACTGGAGGCGGAGGCGATCCCCCTCCAGCGGATCTTCCTCGCCGAGAAGTGGCTCGCCGCCCGCCTCCACTACGGTCACGTCGACCCGCGCGAGGCGGGCACCGGCAACATCGTCAACTGCGGTGCGGCGATGTACATGGCGCCGGTCGGCCTGGTCAACGCGGCGAACCCGGCGGCCGCCTACGCCGAGGCGCTCGACGTCGCGGGCGCCCACCAGTCGTCGTACGGCCGCGAGGCCGCCGGCGTCTTCGCGGCGGCGGTCGCGGCGGCCTGCGCACCCGGCGCGACCCCGGATTCGGTGCTCGGGACCTGTCTCGACCTCGCCAAGGACGGGACGCGCGCTGCGATCGATGCGGTGGCCCAAGTGGCCCGCGAACACCGGGACTTCGAGACGGCGCTCGCCCCGCTGCGGGCCGCCGTCGCCCCCTTCGACACGGTGGGTCCCGACTACCGCGCCCCCTCCCTCGGCGCCCGCCGCCCCTCGCGGCTGCACGCCATCGAGGAACTCCCCGTCGCCCTCGGCATGCTCCTGGTCGGCGAGGCGGACTACCGCCGCACGGTCCTCGGCTCCGTCAACTACGGCAGGGACTGCGACTCCATCGCGACGATGAGCGGCGCGATCGTGGGCGCGCTGCGCGGCGAGTCGGCGATCCCCCGCGACTGGTCCAAGACGGTGGCCGAGGCGAGCCGCCTGGACCTGCACGCCCCGGCGCGGGTCCTCACGGAGGTGGCGCAGGAGATCTTCACCCGCGACGTACGCCACCGACGCACCCACGAGTCCGCCTTCGCGTCCCTCACGGCCACGCCATGATCCGCCTGACCTGGGTCCAGCCGGAGGACCTGATCGGCCACGAACTCCACCAGGCGGAACTGGAGGGCCGCGACGTCTCCGCCTTCCGCTCCCGCTGGCTGGCAGCAGGCGGCCACGAGGCCCCACCCCGTGCGGGCGCGACCCCGACACCGGCCCCGGCCCACCTCCGCGCCTTGGCGGAACAACTCCTGGACGAGCTGTCTACGCCGTTGTGGGCAGGCGTTCCGCACGGCGAGTGGGGTCTCCCCTGCTCGAGCGAAGCCGAGAGCTTGGGGAAGGGTGGGCACAACCCCCGGTACCGAGTACCGATCACCGAGGCACCCACCACGAACGGCCTACTCCCACGCCTACACGCCGCCTGGCTCGGCAGAGCCGCGGGCTGCCTCCTCGGCAAGCCGGTCGAGAAACTCGACCTGCCCGGCATCCGCCAACTCGCGAAGGCCACCGGTAACTGGCCCTTGAGCACATGGTTCACGGAAGAAGGCGTCCCACCCGCGCTGAGGGAGGCGTATCCCTGGAACAAACGCTCCGCGAGAACCTCCCTCGCCGAGAACATCGACGGCATGCCCGAGGACGACGACCTCAACTACCCCCTCCTCAACCTCGTCCTCCTCCAGCGCCACGGAAAGACCTTCACCACCACGGACGTGGCGCGACTCTGGCTGGACGAGCTCCCCGCGGGCCGCACCTTCACCGCCGAACGCATCGCCTACCGCAACCTCCTCGACGGCATCGAACCCCCGCACACGGCCACCCACCGCAACCCCTTCCGCGAGTGGATCGGCGCCCTGATCCGCGCCGACGTGCACGGCTGGACCAACCCCGGCGCCCCACGCGCGGCGGCCGAACAGGCCCGCCGCGACGCGACGTTGACCCACACGGCGAACGGCGTGCACGGCGCGGAGTTCGCGGCGGCGACGATCGCCGAGGCGGCGGGCGGACGCGGCGACGTGCACCACTGCCTGCGGGTCGGACTCGACGTCGTACCGCCGGACTCACGGCTCGCCCGCGCCGTCCGGCACGGCATCCAACTGGCCGAAGGCGAAAGGGACTTCGACCGCGTGGTCGACCGGCTGCACGCCGCGCACGCCGGCCACCACTGGGTGCACGTCATCCCCAACGCCGCCCTGCTCGCCGCCGCACTCACCCACGCCGACGGCGACTTCACCGGATCCATCACCCGCGCGGTCTCCGGCGGCTGGGACACCGACTCCAACGGCGCGACCGCGGGGTCCGTCGCGGGCCTGCTGGCCGGCAGCGCGGACCGTGTCCCCGACCAGTGGACGACCCCGCTCAAGAACCGACTGGCCACGTCCGTCGGCGACTTCGACGGCATCGGCTTCGACACGCTCGCAGAACTCACCGCCCGGGAGGCACACCGCTCATGACCCCCACGCCCCACATCGCCGTCCTCGGCAGCGCCAACATGGACCTCGTCGCGTACGTCGCGAAGGCCCCGCAGCGCGGGGAGACCGTGACGGGACGCGAGTTCCGTACGGTCCCCGGCGGCAAGGGCGCCAACCAGGCCGTCGCCGCGGCCCGCGCGGGCGCCACCGTCTCGATGATCGGCGCCGTCGGCACCGACGCCTACGGCGCCCAGCTGCGCGCCGCTCTTGAGCACTCCGGCGTCGACACCGACCTGCTGCGCACCGTCGAGGCGGCGACCGGCACCGCGCACATCGTGGTCGACGACGACGGCGGCAACTCGATCGTCGTCATCCCCGGCGCCAACGGCACCCTGACCGCGCTCGCCCCCGGCGACGAGGGCCTGATCGCCTCCGCCGACACGCTCCTGCTCCAGCTGGAGGTCCCCGTCGAAGCCGTGCTCGCCGCCGCGCAGGCCGCCCGCAGACACGGCGTACGCACGGTCCTCACCCCGGCACCCGCCAGACCCCTGCCGCCCGAACTCCTCGCGGCCATCGACCTGTTGCTGCCCAACGAGCACGAGGCCGCAGCGCTCACCGGCATCGCCGACGACCCCCGGGCGGCGGCCGGAGCGCTGCTCTCCCAGGTCCCCGAGGTCGTGATCACGCTGGGCTCGCGCGGCAGTCTGTACGCGGCCCGGGGCGCCGAGCCCGTCATGGTGCCCGCGCGCCGGGTCACCGCCGTCGACACGACGGGCGCGGGCGACACCTTCGCGGGCACCCTCGCCGTGGCGCTCGCCGAGGGCAACTCCGTGACGGACGCGCTTGGTTGGGCCTCCTCGGCGGCCGCGCTCTCCGTCCAGCGGACCGGCGCATCGGCCTCCATGCCGTACCGCACCGAGATCGACGGCGCAGCGGACCGCGCCTCATGACGCCCCCGCTGACCGGCCTGCGCGTCCTCGATCTGGCCACCCTCTTCGCGGGCCCGCTCGCCGCCACCATGCTCGGCGACTTCGGCGCGGAGGTCATCAAGGTCGAGCACCCCACCCGGCCCGACCCCTCGCGCGGCCACGGCCCCGCCAAGGACGGCGTCGGCCTGTGGTGGAAGCTGCTCGGCCGCAACAAACGCACGATGACGCTCGACCTGTCGACGCCCGGCGGCCGCGACACGCTGCTGCGCCTGGCCGCCACCGCCGACGTGGTCGTCGAGAACTTCCGCCCCGGCACCCTGGAGAAATGGGACCTCGGCTGGCCCGAGCTGAGCGCGGCCAACCCCCGGGTCGTCCTTGCCCGCGTCACCGGCTTCGGCCAGTTCGGCCCGTACGCGCGCCGCCCCGGCTTCGGCACGCTCGCCGAGGCGATGAGCGGTTTCGCCGCGATCACCGGCGAACTCGAAGGCCCGCCGACGCTCCCGCCGTTCGGCCTCGCCGACTCGATCGCGGGCCTCGCGACGGCGTACGCGGTGATGACGGCGCTCGCGGCCCGCGACCGCACGGGCCGCGGCCAGGTCGTCGACATGGCGATCATCGAGCCGATCCTCACCGTCCTCGGCCCCCAGCCGCTCTGGTACGACCAGTTGGGCCACGTACAGGCCCGCACCGGCAACCGCTCCGCCAACAACGCGCCCCGCAACACCTACCGCACGGCGGACGGCACCTGGGTCGCCGTCTCCACCTCGGCCCAGTCGATCGCGGAACGCGTCATGCGGCTGGTGGGCCGCCCCGAGCTGATCGCCGAGCCGTGGTTCGCCTCGGGCGCCGACCGCGCACGGCACGCGGACGTCCTCGACGAGGCCGTGGGCTCCTGGATCGCCCGGCGCACCCGCGCCGAGGTGATCGACGCCTTCGAGAAGGCCGAAGCGGCGGTCGCCCCGATCCAGGACGTACGCGACGTCATGACGGACCCCCAGTACGCGGCCCTGGACACCCTCACCACGGTCGACGACCCGGAACTCGGCACCCTGCGCATGCAGAACGTCCTCTTCCGCCTCTCCGAGACCCCCGGCGCGATCACCTGGGCGGGCCGCCCGCACGGCGCGGACACCGACGCGGTCCTCACCGAACTCGGCCTGACGGAACGGGAGATCACCACCCTGCGCAAGGAGGGCGCCCTGTGACCGCCCCGCACCCCCTGACCTGGCTGTACGTTCCCGGGGACCGGCCCGGCGTGGTGGCCAAGGCGCTCCTCGCGGGCGCCGACGCGGTGATCGTCGACCTGGAGGACGCGGTCGCCCCCGACCGCAAGGAGTACGCCAGGTCGGCCACCGCCGAACTCCTCGCGCGGCCCCAGCCGGTGCCCGTGCACGTCCGCGTGAACGCCCTGGACACCCCGCTCGCCCAGGCCGACCTGCACGCGATCGCCGCGCTCCCCGGCCTCGCGGGGCTGCGGCTGCCCAAGGTCACCTCGCGCGCCGACGTCATCCGGGTCGCCGAACACGCGGCCCCCGCCGACGGCGGCGCCCCGGCCCTGCACGCCCTCGTCGAGTCGGCGCTCGGCCTGGAGCACGCCTTCGCCATCGCCACCGCGCACCCCGCCCTGCACGGCCTCTCCATCGGCGAGGCGGACCTCCGCGCCGACCTCGGCGTACGCGAGGAGGCGGGCCTGGACTGGGCGCGCTCACGGGTGGTGGTCGCGGCCCGTGCGGCCGGTCTCGCCCCGCCCGCCCAGTCGGTCCACCCGGACGTCCGCGACCTCGAAGGGCTCGCCGCGTCCTGCGCCCGGGGCCGCGCGCTCGGCTTCCTGGGCCGCGCGGCGATCCACCCCCGCCAGCTCCCCGTGATCGAACGGGCCTATCTGCCCACCGCCGAGGAGATCGAGCGCGCGGAGGAGATCACCAAGGCGGCACCCACGGACGAGGGAGCCCTCGCCCTGCCGGACGGCCGCTTCGTGGACCGGGCGGTGGTGGAGGGCGCGCGGCGGGTCCTGGCGCTGTCCCGCCGGGGGTAGCGCCGCTCCCCCACGCGCGAAGGGGCCGCCGGATCGGATGATCCAGCGGCCCCTTCGACGTACGGCCCGTGCCCGTCAGCTCTTCTTGGCCGACCCGGCCTCGTCCGCCTTGGCCACGGTCTTGGCCTCCGCGTTGGCCTTCGCCTTGGCGTCCGGCTCGTCCTTCTCCCGCGCGGCTTCCGCGGCCTTCGCTCCGCCGCCGGTCTCAGCGGAGGCATCGTCGCCGTCAACCTCGCCGGAGGCGATCGCGGCCGGTTCGACGATCTCTTCGCGCCCGGGGCGGGTCTTCGCCGAGATCACCAGGTAGACGACCGCGAGGACGAAGACCACGATCGCGGTCCACACGTTGAGGCGCAGCCCCAGGACGTGGTGGGCGTCGTCGACGCGCATGTACTCGATCCAGCCGCGGCCCGCGCAGTACGAGGCGACGTACAGCGCGAACGCCCGTCCGTGCCCGAGCTTGAAGCGGCGGTCGGCCCAGATGACGAGCAGGGCGACGCCGATGCACCACAGCGACTCGTACAGGAACGTGGGGTGGTACGTGCCGGGGACCCGGCCGTCCTCCGCCGAAGTGATCTTCAGGGCCCACGGCAGGTCCGTGGGCTTGCCGTACAGCTCCTGGTTGAACCAGTTGCCCCAGCGGCCGATCGCCTGGGCGAGCGCGATGCCGGGGGCCAGCGCGTCGGCCCAGGCCGGCAGCGGAATGCCGCGCCGGCGACAGCCGATCCACGCGCCGACCGCGCCGAGCGCGATCGCGCCCCAGATGCCGAGGCCGCCCTCCCAGATCTTGAAGGCGTCCACCCAGTCACGGCCGTCGCTGAAGTACAGCTGGTAGTCCGTGATCACGTGGTAGAGCCGACCGCCGACGAGGCCGAAGGGCACGGCCCACACGGCGATGTCGGCCACGGTGCCGGACTGGCCTCCGCGGGCGACCCACCGCTTGTTGCCGAGCCAGACGGCCACGAAGACGCCGATGATGATGCAGAACGCGTAGCCGCGCAACGGAATGGGGCCGAGATCGACCACACCGCGCGACGGACTGGGAATGAAGGCAAGGTCCATGGCAGGTCCGACGCTACCGTGCCGAGCGGCGGGGACGACAACCAGCCCGGCTACGGGTCCATAACAGGAGCGCCCGTCACGGGCCCGCGCTCCGGGCCCGTGACGGCGGCGCCGCTAGGGTCTTTCGTTTGGATCAGGCTGGATCAGGGAGCGGGGTCTGGTGCGTGCGATCGCAAGGCGGAGGAGGGCGGCAACGCGGAGCGTTGGCAA
>NZ_JBIUYI010000008.1:0-495482 GCF_044744425.1 Streptomyces sp. NPDC087300 | reverse complement strand
ACTCTTTCGTGTCCGACTTCCTCGGTGCCTTTCCGGTTCCCGCTCCGGCCTTTCGGCTTTCGCGTTTCCCTTTCCGGCGAGTCCGACTTTATCAGGTCTCATTCGACTCTCTGACCACGGTCACCGCAGACATGCGGAACCGGACCCAGGGATAGGATCTGATGTGAAGGATGCCGCCGAGACCGGACGCTTGACTGCGTCCCACGGCCTCAGGCAGGAGTCCGACTGTACATCGGGTCCGGGGCGGGCGCAAATCGTTTGTGCAGTGCCTCTACGTCCGCCAACCGGGACCTCTCGTGCGGAACCGGGACTTCTTATGACTTACCCTTCTGAACAGTGCGTCGTCCAGGACAGGTAGTGACGGCGGCTATGAATCTCCACCCCCTGGGAGGCTAGCCATGACCAGCGTTTCGTCCCCGCTTGCAGGACGCGCCATTGGGCTCTCTGCTGTACCCGATCCCGTGTTCTCAGGCGCGATGGTCGGGCCTGGCACGGCCATCGATCCCGTACGTGAGCCTTCCGAGGCCGTCTCTCCCGTTGACGGCATCGTCGTCTCTCTTCACCCCCACGCCTTCGTGGTGGTCGACGATCAGGGTCACGGGGTCCTTACACACCTCGGCATCGACACCGTTCAGCTCAACGGCGAGGGCTTCGAGCTGCTCGTCAACAAGGGCGACACCGTACAGCGCGGCCAGGCCGTCGTGCGGTGGGACCCCGCCGCCGTCGAGGCCGCCGGCAAGTCCCCGGTGTGCCCGATCGTGGCGCTCGAGGCGACGGCCGAGTCCCTCTCCGAGCTGGTCGAGGACGGCGAAGTGAAGTCCGGCGACGCGCTCTTCAGCTGGAAGTGACGTCATCGCCGTCGCTGACGGCAAGCACGACAACCACCGCGGCGGCAGGGCCCGTCGCACTATCGGAGACGGGTGAAATGGAGACAACGCTGCGAGGCGTCGGTGTGAGCCACGGTGTGGCGATCGGCGAGGTTCGGCACATGGGCACCGCGGTTCTCGAGCCGCCGGCCAAGCAGATTCCGGCCGAGGAGGCTGAGCGCGAACAGGGGCGCGCTCGCCAGGCCGTCGAGGCTGTGGCCGCCGACCTGAATGCGCGCGGCAACCTGGCCGGTGGCGAGGCTCAGGCGGTGCTCGAGGCACAGGCCATGATCGCCCAGGACCCGGAGCTGATGTCCGACGTCGACCGGCGCATCACCGTCGGCAGCACGGCCGAGCGCGCCGTCTACGACGCGTTCTCCCACTACCGCGAACTGCTGGCCGGTGCCGGTGAGTACATGGCCGGTCGTGTGGCGGACCTCGACGACGTGCGCAACCGCATCGTCGCGCGCCTGCTGGGCGTGCCGATGCCGGGTGTCCCGGACAGCGACCAGCCGTACGTGCTGATCGCCCGTGACCTCGCTCCCGCGGACACCGCGCTGCTCGACCCGGCGCTGGTGCTCGGCTTCGTCACCGAAGAGGGCGGTCCGACCAGCCACAGCGCGATCCTCGCGCGGGCTCTCGGGGTGCCGGCCGTCGTCGCGCTGCCGGGTGCCGGTGAGCTCGCCGAGGGCACCGTCGTCGCTGTCGACGGCAGCACCGGTGAGATCTTCGTGGACCCGAGCGCGGAGAAGCGCGCACAGCTCGAGGCCGCGGCCGCCGAGCGCAAGGCCGCGCTGGCCGCGTCCACCGGTCCTGGCGCCACGTCCGACGGTCACAAGGTGCCGCTGCTCGCCAACGTCGGCGGTCCTTCCGACGTGCCGGCCGCGGTCGAGGCCGGCGCCGAGGGTGTGGGCCTGTTCCGTACCGAGTTCCTCTTCCTCGACGACAGCACCAAGGCGCCGTCCGAGGAGAAGCAGGTCGAGGCGTACCGCAAGGTGCTCGAGGCCTTCCCCGAGGGCCGGGTCGTCGTGCGTGTCCTGGATGCCGGTGCGGACAAGCCGCTGGACTTCCTGACGCCGGGCGACGAGCCGAACCCCGCGCTGGGCGTGCGTGGTCTGCGATCGCTGCTCGACCACCCCGAGGTGCTCCGGACGCAGCTGACCGCGCTGGCCAAGGCCGTCGAGGGGCTGCCCGTCTACCTCGAGGTCATGGCCCCGATGGTCGCGGACCGCACCGACGCCAAGGCCTTCGCCGACGCGTGCCGCGAGGCGGGTCTGCAGGCGAAGTTCGGCGCGATGGTGGAGATTCCGTCGGCGGCCCTGCGGGCGCGCTCGATCCTCCAGGAGGTCGAGTTCCTCTCGCTGGGCACCAACGACCTCGCGCAGTACGCCTTTGCCGCCGACCGTCAGGTGGGCGCGGTGTCCCGACTCCAGGACCCGTGGCAGCCCGCGCTGCTCGACCTGGTCGCGATGTCCGCCGAGGCGGCGAAGGCCGAGGGCAAGAGCTGTGGCGTGTGTGGTGAGGCGGCTTCCGACCCGCTGCTCGCCTGTGTGCTGACCGGTCTGGGTGTCACCTCCCTCTCCATGGGTGCGGCGTCCATTCCCTATGTGCGTGCGACGCTCGGCAAGTACACGCTGGCGCAGTGCGAGCGTGCGGCGTCCGCGGCCCGTGCCGCCGACACCGCCGAAGAGGCCCGCAAGGCCGCTCAGGCGGTGCTGTCCGGCGAGTAGTCGGACCCGCTGTCCGGGCGCCTCGCGCCCGAGGGTTGTTCCGAGGGGCGCTCCACCGGTTTCGGTGGGGCGCCCCTCGGACGTTCAGTGGGCGTGTCCTCCCCCGGGCTCGTCGTCCTCCAGGTCGGGGGCCGCGCAATAGTCGACGCCGGATTCGGGAGAGACGAGTTCTCCCGAGAGGGCGTCCGTGCAGTACGCGTCGAAGACCTCCGCCGCGGTGAGTGGCCGGAGCCGTCCGCCGCTCATGCGCCAGCCGTGGACCCGGTCCCTTGCGCCTTCGGCGCTGCTGCGCAGGACCATGCCGGCCGGACGCTGGGTGGCGATGCCGACGGCGAGCACGGTGGTGAACTCCAGGGCCTCGGTCTCGTCGAGGCGGGCCTCCCCGGCGGTGACGGCGTCGACGTGCAGGGCGGCGAGGAGGGTCTCGGAGTCGGTGGGCACGCTGCACACCAGGTGACGGGTGCCGGGTCCGGAGGCCGCGAGGGCGCGGGCGACGAGTTCCGACGCGCGCACGAACGCGGCGCGGCCGATGTCCTCGCCGCAGGTCGCGCAGGTGCCCGCGCGGGCCAGGACCACCGTCGCGTACTCCCAGGTGGCCTGCCGGACCGCCTCGTCGACGAGGTCGGGGACCAGGTCGGTCAGGGACTGTCCTTCGTAGGGAAGGGTGGGCCCTTCGGATGCCAGTTCCGCGGTGAAGCGGGTGCGGCTGCCGGGGGCGTCGGGTTCGAGGCCGGTCGCCGCGCAGTACTCCGCGTACTCCTCGGGATCGAAGAGTGCGACGGTGGTGTGGCCGCCCTGGGCCGCGAGGGTTCTGAGCAGCCCTTCGACCTGCTTGAGGTAGGTCTTGTGGTCGTCGAAGGTGAAGGTGCGGTAGCGACGCATCGCCGCGAAGTCCTCCTCATCGGCCAGCAGGCCGATGGTTCCGGCGACTTCGCGGCGCAGAGCGCGTCGCATCGTGTCGGGTCGGGTGTGCGCCATGATTCCCCCTGCGCTTGGTCGATCAATGCTCACTCACAGTAACGAGAGCCACTGACAACGGGCGCTGACCTGCGGGGACGGGCGATCAGGAGCGCTTGCGGGCGATTTCCTCGTAGTGCCGCAGGAGGTCGAGGTCGTCGACCGAGCCGGGGTTGACGGCCTTTTCCAGCGGGGTTCCTTGCAGGAGGCGCTTGACGGGGACCTCGATGCGCTTGCCGGTGAGGGTGTGCGGGACGCCGGGCACCTCGATGACCTCGTCGGGGACGTGGCGCGGCGAGAGCTGTTCGCGGATCGTCCGCTTGATGCGGTCGCGCAGCCCGTCGTCGAGGGTGGCGCCGGGGGCGAGGTGGACGAAGAGCGGCATCCAGTAGCCGCCGTCGGGCTGTTCGACGCCGATGACGAGGGACTCGCGGATCTCCGGCAGGCGCTCGACGGCCTCGTAGATGTCGGCCGAACCCATGCGTACGCCTTGGCGGTTGAGCGTGGAGTCGGAGCGGCCGTGGATGATCACCGAGCCGCGTGCGGTGAGGGTGATCCAGTCGCCGTGGCGCCAGACGCCGGGGTAGGTGTCGAAGTAGCTGTCGTGGTAGCGGGCGCCTTCCGGGTCGTTCCAGAAGTGGATGGGCATGGACGGCATGGGGTTGGTGACGACCAGTTCGCCGACCTCGTCGACGAGCGGCTCGCCCTGGGGGTCCCAGGCCTGTAGGTCCGTGCCCAGGCAGGGGGCCTGGAGTTCGCCGATGTGGACGGGCAGGGTGGGGACGGCTCCGGCGAAGCAGGAGCAGACGTCCGTGCCGCCGCTGACGGACGCGGTCCACAGGCCGCCGGGGGTGTCCGCGAACTCGTCGTGCAGCCAGCGGAAGCCGTCGGGGGGCAGCGGTGATCCGGTGGTGGCGACGCATTTGACGCGTGAGAGGTCGTGGTCGCGGGCCGGGTGGACGTCGGCCTTGCGGCAGGCCATGACGTACGCGGCGGAGGTCCCGAAGAGGGTGGCGCCGGTGCGTTCGGCGATGCGCCACTGGGCGCCGGTGTCGGGGAAGCCGGGGCTGCCGTCGTACAGGACGATCGTGGTGCCCGTCAGGAGGCCTGAGACGAGGAAGTTCCACATCATCCAGCCGGTGGAGGTGTACCAGAAGAAGCGGTCGTCGGGGCCGAGGTCGCAGTGCAGGCCGAGCTGCTTGAGGTGCTCGACGAGGATGCCGCCCTGGGACTGGACGATGGCCTTGGGCAGGCCGGTGGTCCCCGAGGAGTAGAGCACCCACAGGGGGTGGTCGAACGGCACCGCTTCGAAGGTGGGGGTCACGTCGGCGGAGGTGAGATCCGACCATTCGAGGGCGCCTTCGGGGGCGTCGGTACCGAGCAGCGGGATGTGCACGACCGCGCGGAGGCTGGGCAGTTCGGCGCGGAGTTCGGCGACGGTCTCGCGGCGGTCGTGCTCCTTGCCTCCGTAGCGGTAGCCGTCGACGGTGAAGAGCACCACCGGTTCGACTTGCTGGAAGCGGTCCAGGACGCTGCGGGCGCCGAAGTCGGGGGCGCAGGAGGTCCATACGGCGCCGACCGCGGCGGTGGCCAGGAGGGCGACGACTGCCTGCGGGATGTTCGGCAGGTAGCCGCTGACGCGGTCACCCGGTCGTACGCCCAGGGTGCGCAGCTCGGCGGCCAGGGAGCCGACTTGGCGGCGCAGCTCGGCCCAGGTGACGGTGTGCGGGTCTTGGGACTCGTCGACGTGGAGGAGGGCGGGGGCGTCCGCGCGGGCGGGATCCTCGGCGGCGCGCAGCGCGTGCTCTGCGTAGTTGAGGGTCGAGCCGGGGAACCACTGGGCGCCCGGCATCGCGCGGTCGGCGAGCACGCGCGTGTAGGGGGTCGAGAACCGGACGTCGAACCAGTCGGTGACGGCCTTCCAGAACGTCTCGAGTTCGGCGACGGACCATCGGTGCAACGCTGCGTAGCCGCCGTCGGTGGGTGCTCCGTAGTGTGCTGCCGCCCATGCCTGGAAGCGCGTGACCTGCGCTTCGGCGATCCTTTCCTGGCTCGGCTCCCAGAGTGGCGAGAGGTTCGACGAGGACGTCATGGGGCGGCTCCCGGACTGTTACGCGGCGTATGCGTGTGGGTGCGCACGTGCTGGGTGTGCGCGTGGCACGGCTGTCCCGGAGCCTGCCACGTGATCGACTTCCGCACCAGGGTGTGCCTCACACAGTCAGTGCCCCGGGTATGTGCCGTCACCCCAGGTGAACGGCAGTTGAACGCAGCACACGCGCGGCGCATTCGGTGGCAGGGTGAGCAGCATGAACGGTCGTGACCTGGTGCGTTCGGTGAAAGCGGTCGGCATGGTCGGCACGGCGCAAGGGTTGCGCACGGTGCGCTCCTCGTGGCGCAGGTGGCGTGCGGACGCCGCGGGGCTCGCTCCTCGTGGGCCCGAGCGTGCCCGGGTGCCGGGTCCCGTGACGGGTGTGGAGCCGGAGCCCGGTGGTGGGGTGGTGCGGTTCGCCCGGTCCGAGCTGCGGGTGCGGGTGACCGCGGGCGGGGCGGTGTTCTGGGGCTGGGACGGTGCGGGGCCCGAGCCGTCGTACGCGCTGGCGTGCGGGAGTCCCGAGCCGGATCCCCGTGCCGTCCTCGAGCCCGACAAGGAGGGCGGCTGGCGGGTGGTGTCGGAGCGGGCGACGGTCGTCGTCTCGCGGCACGGGGCCGTCGAACTGCGCACGCCCGGCGGCATGATGCTGCGGCGCGACCTGCCGCCCCGCTGGTGGGAGACCGAGGGCGGCGCGGCGCGCTGGGTGCAGCGGTCGGAGGTGGCGGCGGACGCGCGCTTCTTCGGACTCGGCGGACGGGCCGGCGGGCCGCGGCTGCGCAACGGGACGTACCGGCTGTGGAACACCGATCCCGGTGGGTCGTTCGGGCCTGGGGACGATCCGCTGTACATCACCATGCCGGTGCAGATGGTGGTGGCCGACGCCGGTACGCATCTGGTCTTCCACGACAACACGTGGGAGGGCGAAGTCCTGGTGCACGAGGGCACGGAGGGGGCCGGGAGCGGGCACGACAGGACGGGGTCGTGCGAGGTGCGGATGGACGGCGGGCCGCTGCGCTGTTGGGCGATGGTCGGCACTCCCGCGCGCGTGCTGCACACCTGGGCGTCCCTGACGGGCCCTCCGGCGCTGCCGCCCTCCTGGGCGCTGGGCCACCATCACGCGCGGTGGGGCTTCGGCAGTGAGCAGGAGGTGCGGCGGATCGTCTCCGGATATCAGGAGCGCGGGCTTCCGTTGGATGCCGTGCATCTGGACATCGATCACTACGAAGCGCATCAGGTGTTCACCGTCGACAAGGAGCGGTTCCCCAAGCTGACGCAGTTCGCCGACGAGTTGCGCAGGGACGGGATTCGACTCGTCTCGATCGTGGATCCCGCGGTGAAGGCCGAGCCGGGGGTGGCGCTGTACGACAGCGGGGTAGCGGCGGACGCGTTCGTGCGGGATGCCGCGGGCCGGGCCGTGCGGGGTGTCGTGTGGCCTGGTGAGGCGGTGTATCCGGATTTCACCGACCCACGCACGCGGGAGTGGTGGGGGCGGCTCTACGAGGAACGTCTGGAGCAGGGGTTCTCGGGGTTCTGGCACGACATGAACGAGCCGGTGTCGTTCGCCGCGTTCGGTGAGCCGACGTTGCCCCGTTCGGCGCGGCACGCTCTGGAGGGGGCCGGCGGGGATCACCGGGAGGGGCACAACGTGTACGGCCTCGCGATGGCCCGTGCCGGGTACGAGGGGCTGCGCAAATTGCATCCCGATGAGCGTCCCTTCTTGTTCTCGCGTTCCGGGTGGGCGGGAATGCAGCGCTACGGAGGGACCTGGTCGGGCGATGTGTCGACAGGGTGGCCAGGGCTGCGCGCTTCGCTGTCCCTGGTGTTGGGGCTCGGTCTGTGCGGGGTGCCGTACTCGGGCCCCGATGTGGGCGGGTTCGACGGGAGTCCCTCTCCGGAGCTGTATCTGCGGTGGTTCCAGCTGGGCTCGTATCTGCCGCTGTTCCGTACGCACGCGGCGATCGGGGCCGGGCGGCGCGAGCCCTGGGAGTTCGGGCCCGAGGTGCTGGAGCACGCGCGCGTGGCCCTCGCCGAGCGCGGGCGGCTGCTGCCGTACTTCGTGACGCTCGCGCATCTCGCGCGGCGCACCGGCACTCCCTATGTGCGGCCGCTGTGGTGGGGCAGTCCCGAGGACAGGGCGTTGCGGGACTGCGAGGACGCGTTCCTGCTCGGTGACTCCTTGTTGGTCGCGCCGGTCCTGGAGAGCGGCGTGCGGCGGCGTGCGGTGCGGTTGCCCAGGGGGCGTTGGTACGACACGGCGACCGGCAAGGCGTACGAGGGGCCGGGGCAGGTGGTGGTCGACGCTCCCCTGTCGCATGTCCCGGTGCTCGCGCGCGCGGGTACGGTGCTCCCGGTGCGGGGGTCCGACGGCGGGGTCGAGCTGGAGGCGTGGGCGCCCGCTCGGGGGCGTACGGGCGGTGGTCTGGTGATCGCCGACGTGGGCGACGGGTGGGTCGAGCCGGAGATCGAGCGGTACACGACGCGGTGGAGCGAGGGCCGTGTCGTCGTCGAGCGGGAGGGTGACGACGGCGAAGGCACGGCGGGGCGTCCGGTAGGGGTGCGGGGGCTCGCGGACTGAGCGTCAGAGACGGGGCGGAGTGCGCGGGGCCGCCCGCTGACCGTCCGGAGCCGCTGGAGGGGGCTCTCAGACCGACTGGGCGCCCGTGCCACCGAACGCCCAGGTCGACGCGGCACCCGGGCCACCGGAACCAACCGGACGGCCCAGGTCACCGGAGCGTCAGATGTAGCGGCCCTCGAACCACGCGCGTACCGCCAACGTGTGCAAGGGGAAGGCCAGTTCGGTGGGGCGGCGCAGGAGGTGCCAGCCTTCGGTCTCGTCCGTGGAGGCGGGTGACGGCAGGTCGGCGGCGGGGCGCTCGGGCAGGAGGCCGAAGAGCAGGAGGTAGCCGTCGGGTGCGCTCATCGCGTCGATGAGGCGCACGTCGCGGGTCTCCGCGCCGATACCCGTCTCCTCCTTGAGTTCGCGTACGACCGCGTGCCGCCAGTCCTCCCTGTCGTCGATGAACCCGCCGGGCAAGGCGGTGCCCCCGCGCGCGGGGGCGATGGTGCGGGTCACGACGACGAGGGCGGTGCCCTGCGTGTCGTAGACGGGTTGCAGGGCCACCGCTACGGGAAGCGGGTTGCGGTAGGCCACCGCGCCGCAGCTCGCGCAGGTGCGGGGCCAGCCGGAAAGCTCTTCTCCGTAGGGAGCTCCACAGGTCGAACAGTGGGAGCCGGGAAGAGAGTTGGGAGTGTGTGGGGTTGCGGGCACGCGCGGACTGTATCGGATCTTCCGCCGCGTGGGCCTCTCGGGGCGTGCCCCGGAGAGGCCCAGAAGCCCGCCGCCCAGAGCGCCTCGGCAAGGAGGACGACCTGTCCGGACTCCAAGATCACCCAGTGGCGGATTTCCGGCGCACCCGGGTCATGCCCCTTTCGCGGTCGACGGCGGTCCTGATAGAGGCAGGGGGCATGACAGGACTCGCCCGCACCCTGCGGAACATCGCCGTCTCCGCCACCGCCCTGCTGGCCGTGGCCGCCGCCCCCGCGCACGCCGGGCCGGAATCGGAACCGAAGGCTCCCGAGGAGTTCGTCGCGCTGCGCGCCGTCGACCCGACGATCATCCAGGAGATGCGCTACTTCACGCCGCACAACTTCGTGGGCGAGCGCATCGACGGCTACAAGAAGCCGATGTGCATCCTCACCGAACCGGCGGCGAAGGCGCTGCACAAGGCGCAGCGCGCACTGCTGCGCAAGGGCTACTCCCTGAAGGTGTACGACTGCTACCGGCCGCAGCGGGCCGTCGATCACTTCGTGCGCTGGGCGGAGGACCTGGGCGACGAGCGCATGAAGGCGGAGTTCTATCCGCAAGTCGACAAGTCGAGGCTTTTCGAGGACGGCTACATCGCCGAGAAGTCCGGGCACAGCCGGGGGTCGACGCTGGATCTGACGGTCGTCCCGCTACCGGCCAAACCGACCCGTCCGTACGTACCCGGGGAGCCGCTCACGCCGTGCTACGGCCCCAAGGAGCAGCGCTTCCCCGACAACTCACTGGACATGGGAACGGGCTTCGACTGCTTCGACACCCTGTCGCACACGGACGATCCCCGCATCACGGGCAAGCAGCGCGCGCACCGTGACCTGTTGAGGAACGCCCTGGTCAAGGTGGGCTTCACCAATCTCCCCGAGGAGTGGTGGCACTACACGTACAAGCCCGAGCTCTTCCCTGACACCTACTTCGACTTCCCCGTGTCGCCGCGTTCGCTGCACGGCAAGTAGGGACCCCTTTCGACGAGAGGGCGACCGGGGCACCCCCGTCAGTCCCGGTCGCCCTCTCCGATACACGGACGCGAAAGTCGCCGATCCGGTTCTCTTCTCCGGCACCTTTTCGCCCTCTTCCTTTCTGTTTCCCCTTCCGCTCCCCCGGTGCCGTGCGGCGGGCTGCGTACCCCTGACGGAATCCGGTTGCCCGTGGCACACTTCTGACGTTCCGTCAGATCCAGTCGTGGAGGAACCTTGTCGCGTACGAGCACACCCGTAGTGGCCCGCTGGTTCGCCGGGGAGGGCGCGGACTTCCGACTGCTGGGCACGCGCTGCTCGGCCTGCGCCGCCGTCTTCTTCCCCCGTGAGGACGCCTTCTGCCGCAATCCCGGCTGCGCGGGCGGTGAACTGGTAGAGACGCCGCTGTCCCGGCGCGGCCACGTCTGGTCGTACACGGACGGCCGCTACCGACCGCCCGCGCCCTACGTCTCCGATCCGGAACTTCCGTGGCAGCCCTACACGTTGATCGCTGTGGAACTGGCGACGGAGCGCATGGTGGTGCTCGGGCAGGGGGTCCCGGGGCTCTCCGTCGCCGATCTGGAGGTCGGCATGGAGGTGGAAGTCGTCCCCGGCGTGCTCAACGAGGACGACGAGACGACCTGGACGACATGGCACTGGCGGCCCCTGGGGGTGGACGCATGAGCGGCGAGGTGGCGGTGCTCGGCGCGGGCATGCACCCGTGGGGCAAGTGGGGGCGCTCCTTCATCGAGTACGGCACGGTGGCGGCCAGGGCGGCGCTCGCCGACGCCGGGGTCGACTGGCGCGGCGTGGACTCGATCGTCGGCGCGGACACGGTGCGGGGCGGCTATCCCGGGTACGTCGCGGGGGCCACCTTCGCCAAGGCGCTCGGCTGGCAGGGCGCGCGCGTGGCGAGCGTGTACGCGGCGTGCGCGTCCGGGGCACAGGCCATCAACACGGCGCGCTCACAGATCCTCGCGGGCCTCGCCGATGTCGTCCTGGTGGTCGGGGCCGACGCGGCGCCCAAGGGGTTCTTCAAGCCCGCGGGCGGGGAGCGCGCCGATGACCCGGACTGGCTGCGGTTCCGCGTCCTGGGTGCGACCAACCCCGCGTACTTCGGGCTGTACGCGCGCCGCCGGATGGCCGTGCACGGCGACACCCTGGAGGACTTCGCCCTGGTCAAAGTGAAGAACGCGGCTTTCGGCGCGCTCAATCCGAACGCGCGCTACCGCAAGGAGGTCACCGCAGACGAGGTCGCCGCATCGGCCGTGGTCGCCGATCCGCTGCGGCTGCTCGACATCTGCGCCACCTCGGACGGGGCCGCGGCCCTGGTGCTCTCCAGCATGGAGTTCGCACGCCGGCACGGAGCCACGGAGCCGGTACGCGTGCGTGCCGTCTCCACGGTCACGCCGACGTATCCGCGCACCGTCCTGGACCTGCCGGACATCGCCACGGACTCCGCGGCCGTCGTGGAGCCGAGCGAGGAGACGTATCGGGCCTCCATCGCGCGTGCCGCGTACGAGGAGGCGGGCGTCGGCCCCGAGGACATATCCCTGGCCGAGGTGTACGACCTCTCCACCTCCCTCGAATTGCAGTGGTACGAGGACCTCGGGCTCTGCGGCGAGGGCGAGGGAGCCAAGCTGCTGCGGGAGGGCGTGACCTCGCCGGGCGGGCGGACGCCGGTGAACACCAGCGGCGGACTCGCGTCCTTCGGAGAGGCCGTGCCCGCCCAGGCCATCGCCCAAGTGTGCGAGCTGACCTGGCAGTTGAGGGGTACGGCAGGGGCGCGTCAGGTCGAAGGGGCGCGCGTGGGGATCAGCGCGAACCAGGGTCTCTTCGGACACGGATCGTCCGTCATAGCGGTGCGCTGAGCCCTTCGGGGCGGTCGCGGGCCGCTCACCACGGGTGCTTCGCGGGAAGGCGTCGCACCGGTTAACCGTTGCCGTCCGCGACCTTGACGCTCCATCACCACCGGTGAACACTTCCGGGTGTCAGTCGGCATCGCCGCACCTCGGCTCCACGGCGCGCAGAGCCTCTGCGTGCGCGAAGGGTCTGCACGAAGGGCCTGCTCAACGGGTCATCCCCCCGAGGCGGTCCGACTGCGACGGCACGCTCGTCATGGACGCCGGGCGGGGCGCGGGAGACCTCCTGCCTTCGGCTGAATCAGCCGGGCGTATCCAGGCAGTAGTCGTCGGAAACGCACCCTGCACGGAGTACCGGGGCGCAGCGCCCCGGGCGAGGGCCTAGGAGCCGCCATGTACTCGAATGGGGACATCTTCGTCGGTGAGGTCATCGGCACCGCGATCCTGATTCTGCTGGGCGCCGGTGTGTGCGCCGCCGTCACACTCAGCCACTCGAAGGCGAAGGCCTCCGGGTGGGTCGTCATCGCCTTCGGGTGGGGCTTCGGCGTGCTCGCCGGCGCGTACACCGCGGGCCCGCTCTCCGGCGGTCATCTCAACCCCGCCGTCACGCTCGGCATCGCGATCGACACCGGCAAGTGGGACAAGGTCTGGATCTATCTGCTCGGGCAGATGGTGGGCGCGATGCTCGGCGCCGTACTCGCCTATCTCGTCTACCTCGCGCAGTTCAACGCCAACGTCACGCGGGGCGCCAAGGGCGACTCGGAGGGCGTGCACGTGCCGACGCCGACGCTCGGCATCTTCTCCACCATCCCGGAGATCCGGAACCCCGTCGCCAACCTCATCACCGAGGTCATCGCGACCGTGGCCCTGGTGCTGCCCATCCTGGCCTTCGGGCTCACCAAGGGGCTCGGCGAATCCGGCACGCAGACGCTGATCGTGGCCTTCCTGGTCGTCGGCATCGGCCTCTCCCTGGGTGGCCCCACGGGGTATGCGATCAACCCGGCGCGCGACCTCGGTCCGCGCATCGTGCACACGTTCCTGCCGATCCCGAACAAGGGCACGTCCGACTGGAGTTACGCCTGGATTCCGGTGGCCGGACCGCTGATCGGCGGGGCCCTCGCGGGTGCCATCTACAACGCAGCCTTCTGAGTCTTCTCTTCAAGGGGTAGCCATGCCGGACAGCTCCGAGAAATTCGTCGCCGCCATCGACCAGGGCACCACGTCGAGCCGCTGCATCATCTTCAACCAGGACGGCGCGATCGTCGCCGTGGACCAGCGCGAGCACCGCCAGATCTTCCCCAAGCCCGGCTGGGTGGAGCACGACGCCACCGAGATCTGGTCCAAGGTGCAGGCGGTGGTGGCGGGGGCGATCGCCAAGGCCGGGCTCCGCGCCGACCAGTTGAGCGCGCTCGGCATCACCAATCAGCGCGAGACCACCGTCCTGTGGGACCGTGCCACGGGCAAACCCGTGCACAACGCGATCGTCTGGCAGGACACCCGTACGTCGGGGCTCTGCAACGAACTGGGCGGCACGGACGGCCAGGACCGCTTCCGTGAGCAGACGGGGCTGCCCCTTGCCAGCTACTTCTCCGGGCCCAAGGCCGCCTGGCTGCTCGACAACGTGCCGGGACTGCGGGCCCGTGCCGAGCGCGGCGAGATAGCCTTCGGCACGATCGACTCCTGGCTGATCTGGAACCTCACGGGCGGCACCGACGGCGGCAAGCACGTCACCGACGTCACCAACGCGGGCCGCACCATGCTGATGAACCTGGAGACGCTCCAGTGGGACGCGTCGATCCTGTCGGCGATGAACGTCCCCGAGGCGGTCCTGCCGGAGATCAGGTCGTCGGCCGAGGTGTACGGCACGGCCGTGGGCCAGCTCTCCGGAGTACCCGTCGCGTCCGCGCTCGGCGACCAGCAGGCGGCCGTCTTCGGGCAGGCCTGCTACGACACGGGCACCGCCAAGAACACCTACGGCACGGGCAGTTTCCTGCTGCTCAACACCGGTAACCGGCCCGTCCCCTCGAAGAACGGGCTGCTCACCACGATGGGCTACAAGATCGGCTCCGAGGCGCCTGTGTACTGCCTGGAGGGGTCCATCGCGATCACCGGCGCCCTGGTGCAGTGGTTCCGCGACCAGCTCGGCATCATCCGCAACGCGGACGAGATCGAGACGCTCGCGGCGAGCGTGGACGACAACGGAGGCGCGTACATCGTGCCCGCGTTCTCCGGCCTGTTCGCCCCCTACTGGCGCTCCGACGCGCGCGGCGTCGTCACCGGGCTCACCCGGTACGTCACCAAGGCGCATCTGGCGCGTGCGGTCCTGGAGGCGACCAGCTGGCAGACGCGTGAGGTCGTCGACGCCATGTACCAGGACTCCGGGGTGCAGATCACCACCTTGAAGGTGGACGGCGGCATGACCAAGAACAACCTCCTGATGCAGCACCAGGCGGACGTCCTCGGGGTGCCGGTGATCCGGCCGAAGGTCTCCGAGACCACCTGCCTGGGCGCGGCGTACGCGGCCGGGCTCGCCACCGGGGTCTGGAACGACCTCGACGAGCTCAAGGCGCACTGGCAGCAGGACGTCGAGTGGACACCGCGGATGGACGCCGACTCGCGGGAACGCGAGTACCACAACTGGCACAAGGCGGTGGAGCGGAGCTTCGGCTGGCTGGAGGACGGCGAAGGCTGAGCCGAGCACGACTGCGGCCCGTACCCCGGTCGGCGGGGGTACGGGCCGTAGCGCTGCGGAGCTCCTGAGTCAGTGGATCTCCCAAGGGCAGATGATCCATCCTGCGTAGAAGGAACCGACGTAGTCCAGTACGCGGAGCGGGTCATCGAGCGGTGGATCCGGATGCGTTCGGAGCCAGTTGATCCGGTTCACGGCCAGCGCCACCGTGCGGGTTCTCGCGGCCCCCAGACCGGCCAGGAGGTCGCGGGCAACCTCCAGAGTCTTCCCTGACCCCGCCACATCATCGACGATGAGCACGTCCCTGCCGGAGACGTTCCCCAAGGAACCGGGATGGTGTACGGATGGCCTCGTGCTCTTGGCAGCCCCAATCTCCTCCCCGATGGTGTGCCTGATCTGCAGCGCCCGCACATCACGGAGCTGCAGGGCATGGGCGAGGACTGTGGCGGGGACCATGCCGCCGCGGAGGACAGCGATGAGGATGTCGGGGCGGCCGTCGCCGCTGACACGGCCGGCGAGCGCCGAACCCATGAGGTGTACGTCGTTCCACGTCAGGCGCGCCGCCACGCTGCCCTCCCATGGCGCGCCGAGTCGCGGGACCGTCGCGCCACACGCCGGTGCGGCCGCACGGTCGTCGTCTCCCATTCGGCTCCTCCGTCCCCCACGGCCGCCGCCACGCCCTCATGACAGGTGTGGACGCGCCGGTCCACAGCCATGATTGACCACCAGGGCGCCGGTGGCGATGCACCCACCGGGCCGACCAGTCCACAACCGTGCCCCCCTTGCTAGAGGCCATGGCAGACAGCAGTGATGTATTGCTCGCGCTCATCCGGGAGCAGCGCGACCAGATCCGTCAGATCGAGAGTCAGCGCGCCGTGCTCACCAACGTCGTCGTACTCACCGTCGCCGCCGGCCTTGGGTTCATCTCCCAACGAGGCCTCACGGACACCGCTTTGACGATCACGATTCCCATGACCTTGCTCGGCCTCTATGGGGCAGTCGCCTGTCTCAAGTACCACGAGCGTTCCAGGCTGCACGGCGCGCAGGCTCATCAACTACGCCTGCTGCTGATGGAGTTGCACACGGATCTGAACGTCGAGGCACGCTGGTCGGGCGTGTTCCGTGACCAGCGCGCGGCGTACCCACTGCTCAATCGCCTGCGTCTCTATGTCATCTGGGTGACACTGCACCTGGGGATCTGCCTCGTCGGCCTGGCGCTCACCGTCGTCGTACTCGTGTCCTGAGCACGGAGCCGTGCACATGACCATCCGTCACGGAAGTGCGGGCTCCCGGGCCGCCGCGGCCGCCGCCATCGCGTGTTCGACGACGCCGATGAGGACCTCCTTGACCGACTCGCGGTCGCGGGCGTCGCACAGGACGACGGGGACCTCGGGGTCCAGGTCGAGGGCCTGGCGTACGGCGTCGGCGGGGTAGCGGGTGGCCTCGTCGAAGCAGTTGACGCCGATGACGAAGGGTATGGAGCGGCGTTCGAAGTAGTCGACGGCCGCGAAGCAGTCCTCCAGGCGGCGGGTGTCGGCGAGGACCACGGCGCCCAGTGCCCCGGTCGCCAGTTCGTCCCAGAGGAACCAGAAGCGGTCCTGTCCCGGGGTGCCGAAGAGGTACAGGACCAGGTCCTCGCGGAGCGTGATGCGGCCGAAGTCCATGGCGACCGTGGTGGTGTGCTTGCCCGCGACGCCGCGGGTGTCGTCGACGGGGCGGCCGGCCTCGCTGAGGGTCTCCTCGGTGCGCAGCGGCTTGATCTCGCTGACCGCGCCGACCAGGGTCGTCTTGCCGACGCCGAAGCCGCCCGCCACCAGGATCTTCAGGGTCACCGGCTCGACGGGGGCCTTGCCGCGCTCAGAACGCCGGAAGATCATCGCTCACTTCTCCTGGATCAGTGGTGTCGCGCGGGGCCGGTCCGTATCCGCCGCCGCCGGGGGTTTCGATCACGAGTACGTCGCCGGGGCCCAGGTCGGCCGAGTCACTGCCGCCGAGCTCCAGTACGCCGCCGTCCGCGCGTTCCACGCGGTTGGCGCCGAGCGCGCCGGTGGCGCCGCCCGCCATGCCGTACGGCGCGACCCTGCGGTGCTGCGACAGGGTGGACACCGTCATCGGCTCGCGGAAGCGGATGCGGCGCACGGCCCCGTCCCCGCCGCGCCACCTCCCGCTGCCGCCGCTGCCCCGCCGTACCGCGAACTCCTCCAGGAGGACGGGCAGCCGCCACTCCAGGACTTCGGGGTCGGTGAGCCGCGAGTTGGTCATGTGGGTCTGCACGACGGGCGCGCCGTCGAATCCCTCGCCCGCTCCCGAGCCCGACGCCACGGTCTCGTAGTACTGGTGGCGTTCGTTGCCGAAGGTGACGTTGTTCATCGTCCCCGAGCCCTCCGCCTGGACGCCGAGTGCCGCGTACAGGGCGCCGGTGATCGCCTGTGAGGTCTCGACGTTGCCCGCGACGACGGCCGCGGGCGGTTCGGGCGCGAGCAGGGAGCCGGGCGGCACGATGATGCGCAGGGGGCGCAGACAGCCGTCGTTGAGGGGGATGTCGTCGGCGACGAGCGTGCGGAAGACGTACAGCACGGCGGCGTTGACCACCGCGAAGGGCGCGTTGAAGTTCGTGGCGAGCTGCGCCGACGTGCCGGTGAAGTCGACGGTCGCGGTGCGCTCCTCGCGGTCCACGCTCACCCGGACGCGGATAGTGGCCCCGGAGTCCGTCTCATAGGCGAACTGGCCCTCTTCAAGGGTGTCGATGACGCGTCGTACGCTTTCTTCCGCGTTGTCCTGGACGTGTTTCATGTACGCCTGGACGACGTCGAGCCCGAAGTTGTCGATCATGCGGGCGACTTCGTCGACGCCCTTCTGGTTGGCGGCGATCTGAGCGCGCAGGTCGGCGAGGTTGGTGTCCGGGTTGCGCGAGGGGTGAGTGGCCCCGGTGAGCAGGTCGCGGGTCTCCGGCTCGCGGAAACGGCCGCCTTCCACAAGAAGCCAGTTGTCGAAGAGGATGCCCTCCTCGTCGATGGTGCGGCTGTCGGCGGGCATGGAGCCGGGGGCGATGCCGCCGATCTCGGCGTGGTGGCCGCGCGACGCCACGTAGAAGAGGATCCGCCGCTCCGGAGTGCCGTGCTCCCCCGGCCCGTCGAAGACCGGGGTGATGACGGTGACGTCGGGGAGGTGGGTGCCGCCATGGTACGGGTCGTTGACCGCGTAGCTGTCCCCCGGGCGCATCCCGCTGCCCCTGCGCGCGATGACCTCCTTGACGCTGGTGCCCATCGAACCGAGGTGCACGGGGATGTGCGGGGCGTTGGCGACGAGGTTGCCTTCGGGGTCGAAGAGCGCGCAGGAGAAGTCGAGCCGCTCCTTGATGTTCACGGACTGGGCGGTGGACTCCAGGCGGGCGCCCATCTGTTCGGCGATCGACATGAAGAGGTTGTTGAAGACTTCGAGCAGGACGGGGTCGGCCGCGGTGCTCGCGGTGGAACTCACCGGCTCCGCCACGCGTTTCATGACCAGGTGTCCTGTTTCCGTCGTGGCCGCCTGCCAGCCGTCGTCCACGACCGTCGTGGCGCTGGCCTCGGTGATGACGGCGGGCCCCGTGACGCTCTCGCCGGGCGGCAGTTCCTCGCGGCGGTGCAGGGGCACGTCGCGCCAGGCGCCGCCCGTGTGCAGCCGGACGGAGCGTGCGGTGCCGTGCGAGGTGTCGCCCGCGGGCCCGGACCGAGCGGACAGGGCGGGTGGAGCGGACAGGGCGGACAGATCAGGGGGCTCGGTGATCCCGGTGGCCTCCACGGAGAGGGCTTCCACGACGACCGGACGGTCCAGGGTGAAGGAGTAGGTGGCGCGGTGGCGGTCCTCGAAGGCGCGGAGCATGGCGTCCGGCTCGGTGAGTTCCACGGTGAGGGCGGTGTCCGTGCCGTCGTAGCGCAGTTGGGCGCGGCGGGTGACGCGGACGCGCTCGGCGGGCACGTCCTCGGCCAGGAGTTCGTCGCGGGCGGCGCTCTCCAAGTCGTCGGCGATCTTGTGGACATGGGGCATCGAGGACGCTTCCAGGGGTGCCTCCACGGACTGTTCGCGCATCGCCGTGGTGTCGGCGAGGCCGATGCCGAGGGCGGAGAGCACCCCGGCCATCGGGGGCACGAGGACCGTGCGGATGCCGAGCGAGTCGGCGACCATGCACGCGTGCTGGCCACCCGCGCCGCCGAACGTGGTCAGGGCGTACCGCGTGACGTCGTGGCCCTTCTGGACCGAGATGCGCTTGACGGCGCCCGCGATGTTGGCGACCGCGATCCGCAGATAGCCCTCGGCGACCTGCTCGGGCGTGCGGTCGTCACCGGTGGCCCCATGGATCTCGTGGGCGAGGTCGGCGAAGTGCTCGCGGACGAGTGCGGCGTCCAGGGGCTGATCGCCGTCCGGGCCGAACACCGTCGGGAAGTGGGCGGGTTGGATGCGCCCCAGGGCGACGTTGGCGTCGGTGACGGTGAGCGGACCGCCGCCCCGGTAGCTCGCGGGGCCCGGATCGGCGCCCGCCGAGTCGGGGCCCACGCGGTAGCGGCTGCCGTCGAAGTGCAGGACGGAGCCGCCGCCCGCGGCGACGGTGTGGATGTCCAGCATCGGGGCGCGCAGGCGCACTCCCGCGATCTGTGTGGTGAAGACCCGTTCGTACTCGCCCGCGTAGTGCGACACGTCCGTGGACGTGCCGCCCATGTCGAAGCCGATGACGCGGTCGAAGCCCGCGAGGCGCGACATCCGGGCCATGCCCACGATGCCGCCCGCGGGTCCGGAGAGGATCGCGTCCTTGCCGCGGAACTGGCCCGCTTCGGCGAGGCCGCCGTTGGACTGCATGAACATCAGCCGTACACCGCGCAGTTCGTCGGCGACGTGCTGGACGTAGCGGCGCAGGACCGGCGAGAGATACGCGTCGACGACCGCGGTGTCGCCGCGCGGTACGAGCTTCATCAGCGGGCTGACCTCGCTGGAGAGCGAGATCTGCGGGAAGCCGGTGCGGTCGGCGAGCGCGCCGATCGCCTGTTCGTGAGCGGGATACAGGTGGCTGTGCATGCAGACGACGGCCACGGAGCGGATCCCGTCGTCGAACGCCTTCCGTAACGGCCCGGTGAGTCCGTCGAGGTCGGGTGCGCGCAGCACCGTCCCGTCCGCCGCGACCCGCTCGTCGACCTCGATCACCCGCTCGTAGAGGAGTTCGGGCAGGACGATCTCGCGGGCGAAGATCTCCGGGCGGTTCTGGTACGCGATGCGCAGGGCGTCGCGGAAGCCGCGCGTGACGATCAACGCGGTGGGCTCGCCCTTGCGCTCCAGGAGGGCGTTGGTGGCGACGGTGGTGCCCATGCGGACGGCGTCGACGGGCGGCGCGGGCGCCTGCCCGTCGGCGGACTCCGCCACCTCGCCCGCCTGCGCGAGCAGCTCCCGGATCCCCGCGACGGCCGCGTCCCGGTAGCGCGCGGGGTTGTCCGAGAGGAGCTTGTGCGTGCGCAGCCGACCGTCGGGACGGCGCGCGACGATGTCGGTGAAGGTGCCGCCCCTGTCGACCCAGAACTGCCAGCCAGTCACGTTCTCACTCCCGCTTCCGCGCTGTTCAGAGCGCCCGGAGGCCGTTGATCACGTCGCGCAGAATACTCTCGTCCGGCAGTTCGGCGGGGGGTACGGGGCGGGTCACGTGCACCAGTTCGTCGTCGACGAGGTCCCCGATCAGGACGCGGACCACGCCGATGGGCAGATCGAGTTCGGCCGCGAGTTCGGCGACCGACTGGGGGGTGTCACGGCAGAGTTCGACGATGTCCACGTGCTCCGGAGAGAGCGTCTGGTCGGCCTCCGGGTCGCCGATCGCCGTGGTCTCGGCGATGACGACCGCGATGAGGTCGAGGCGGTGCTGCCCGGGGCTCGTGGTGCGGCCCCGCGTCATGGCGTAGGGACGCACCACGGGGCCCGCGTCGTCGTCGAACCAGCGTGGGGTCTCTTGTGACCCCTGCGGTCTGTGTGCTCTCTGCGTGTTCTTTATCCCTCGACCGTCGTCGCTCATGACCTCCCACTACCCCCCGGCGGGCAGGTCCGTGCGCGGCGCCGTCCCCAGATGCACGCCCACCCTCTTGACCAGCAGCGTCATTTCGTACGCCACCAGACCGACGTCGGAATCCGCGTCCGCGAGGACGGCGAGACAGCTACCGTCGCCCGCCGCCGTGACGAAGAGGAACGCGTCGTCGAGCTCGACGACGGTCTGCCGGACCCTGCCCGCCTCGAAGTGCCTGCCCACGCCCTTGGCGAGGCTGTGGAACCCGGAGGCGACGGCGGCGAGGTGCTCGCTGTCCTCCCTGGTCAGGTTCTTCGACACGCCGGTGGGCAGGCCGTCGCCCGAGAGGACGAGCGCCTTGCGGATGCTGGCGACGCGCTGCACCAAGTCGTCGAGGAGCCAGTTCAGCTCACCTGACCCCCCGGTCGTGGCGGTGCGTGCGTCGGCCTTCGGTGCGGTCATCGACCGTCCCCCTCTGTGGTTCCTGGTGCTGTGCCGTCCGTGGCGGTGTCGCCCGCGGCGTTCTCGTCCCGGCCGCGCTGCCAGCCCCGCTGGAGCGAGGCCATGCGGCTGCGTACCTCTTCCGCGTCGCGCTCCTCCGGCCGGGTCTCGGCGCGCTCGGAACGGCGGTCCGGACTGTCCTTCAACTGTGGGGCGAGGCTGGCCTGCCGGACTCGGCGGGGCAGTACGCCCGACGTGGTCGTGGTGGTGCGGTCCTGGTCGGTGCTCCTGTGCTGGTCGGTGTCACGGTGGCGTTGGTCGGCGCCCTGGTCCTGGTGGCCGGTGTGCCGGTCCTGCCGTCCCCCGGGTCGGCCCGTGGCCTCGTCGGGCACCGGGGCGACGGGCGGACGCGCGTCGGTGCGGTCCTGGCTGCCGCGGCCCTGGAGGCCCGTACGACGGCGCCTGGGCAGCTCCGCGGGTGCGTCGGGGCCGTCGGTGGCCGTGACGTCCCTGTGCGGCGGTGACAGGTCGGGCCAGGCCGACTGCGGTTCGGGACGGCGCGGCAGGTCGAGGCCGCCGGGCGCGGGGCGGTGCGGCGGGCGGACGCCCGCCGGGCCCTCCGTGAATCCTGGGCGAAGGGTGCGTCCGGGGGGCCCGTCCTCGGCGGCGGGGTCGAGCGGCCGGTCCCCGAAGGGTCCGCCGGCGTCGGGCCTCTCCCCGAAGGGGACACCGTCCTGCGACCTGCCGTCCTGGGGCCTGCTGTCCGGCGGACGGTTGTCCGCGGGGCGGCTGTCCCCGGGGCGGGTGTGCGTCACGGCGCGGCCGTGCGAGCTGACCAGCTTCGGGGTCCTGCGGCGTGGCAGCTGTACGGGTCCTTCGGAGTGGGCGCCTTCGGCGCTCCCGTCGGCGGCGCGGCCCTCCGGCGCGTCGGGACGGGTGGGCTCGGCACGGCCCGGCCCGCGGTCGTCGCGGGCCTGCTGGTGCTGCTCCCCCGGTGCGCCCGCCACCCGGCGCCTGGGCCGGAAGAGCCCGCCGATCTCGCTGTCCTCGTCGCCGATCTCACCCGGGAAGGAGTCGAGGTCCGCCATGCCGACGGGGGCCTCGAGCTCGACGGGGCCGTCGAGGACGGACGCGGGAAGTCCGGGCAGCTGCACGGGCACCTGGGCGAGCGCCGCCGTGCGGTCGGCCGCCTTGTCGGTGCCGACGGCGGGTTCCTTGGGCTGCGGCCGATCGAGCCGGAACCCGACGCCGCCGGTGTCGGCCACGTCATCGGTGAGCAGCGTCTCCGGGATGAAGACGACCGCGGTCGTCCCGCCGTACGGCGAAGGCTGCAGCGACACACGGACGCGCTGGCGCTGCGCGAGGCGGCTGACCACGAACAGTCCGAGCCGGTCGGTGTCGGAGAGTTCGAACTCGGGGGTCTCGGCGAGCCGGAGGTTGGCGTCGAGCAGCGCGTCGGCCGCCATGCCCAGGCCACGGTCGTGGATCTCCAGGGTGAAGCCGTTGGCGACGTGCTCGCCCAGGACCTGCACCGCGGTGTGCGGCGGCGAGAACACCGTGGCGTTCTCCAGGAGTTCGGCCATCAGGTGCGTGAGGTCCGCGACGGCGGGCCCGGTGACCGCGATGCGGGGCAGCCGGCGCACCTCGATGCGCTCGTAGTCCTCGACCTCGGCCACGGCGGCACGGACCACGTCCATGAGCTGGACGGGCTTGCGCCACTGCCGCGAGGGGGCGGCGCCGGAGAGGATCACGAGGCCCTCGGCGTGCCGCCGCATGCGGGTGGTGAGGTGGTCGAGGCGGAAGAGGTCGGCGAGCTCGTCGGTGTCCTCGGTACGCCGCTCCATGGTGTCCAGAAGCGTGAGCTGCTTGTGCAGCAGGACCTGGCTGCGCCGGGCGAGGTTGACGAACACCTCGGAGACGCCGCGGCGCAGGTCGGCCTGTTTGACGGTGGCCTCCACCGCGGCCCGCTGGAGGGTGTTGAGCGCCTGCCCGACCTGCCCGATCTCGTCCTTGTCGTACGTCAGTCGCGGCGACTCGGTCTCCACGTCCACCTGTTCCCCGGCCGCCAGGCGGCGCAGCACGCCGGGCAGTCGGACGCCGGACGCCTCGTGGGCCTCCAGACGCAGGCGGCGCAGGTCGCGGATGAGGCTGCGGCCGATGCGTACGGACAGGAAGAGCGAGATCAGGAGGGCGAGCAGACCCACGACGCCCGCCACGACCGCACGGACGATGACGCCGACGGAAGCGGGTTCGACGCGGTCCTGGAAGCGGTCGGACGCCTGGATGTTGCGTTCCGTGAGCTCCTTGAGGACCCGGCTCGCCGCCCCGTCCCAGTGGGCCGACGTCACCACGCGCGGGGTGCCGGGCGCGGACGCGATGACGTCCTCCTCGGCCTTGCGCAGCTGGGTGGTCTCGGCGCCGTTCCAGAACCGCTCGTAGCGCTCGCGGTCGGCCACGGGCAGCTGCGCGAGGTTCACCTCGTTCAGCAGCTCGCGCTGCGCCCGCAGCTCGGCGATCTGCCGGATCTCCGGCTTGGTCAGCCGTCGCGCCACGAGGGAGGAACCGAGCAACGCGTCCTCGCGGGACAGCAGTTCACGCGCGCGTGAGACACCGACGAGGGCGCGGCCCTGCTGGTCGAGACCCACGTCG
Source organism: Streptomyces sp. NPDC087300 (assembly GCF_044744425.1). Classification (NCBI taxonomy): domain Bacteria; kingdom Bacillati; phylum Actinomycetota; class Actinomycetes; order Kitasatosporales; family Streptomycetaceae; genus Streptomyces; species Streptomyces sp. NPDC087300. Next base: position 471,905 of record NZ_JBIUYI010000008.1, on the reverse strand, counting down.
TCGAGTCCGGCGAAGCCGTTGAGCGTGGTCAGGAAGCCGAAGCAGGGGTCGACCAGCTTCGAGTACATCTTCAGGGCGCCGGCCCGGGTGATCGTGCCCTCTTCGACGGTGCGGCGCAGCGAGTCGATGCCGTCGAACGCCTCGACGAGCGCGGTGAGCTGCTCCTCCGAGTCGCCCTCGACGTCGTCACGGATGTCCGGGTCCCCGGCCTTCTCCCGCACCTTGCTGACCATGTCGTCGGTCGCGGTGCGGCTGCGGCGCAGGGCGGCGAGGGCGTCGGACGCGCGCGGATCGGCGAGGTAGACGAGAGTCCGCCTGCGCTCCTCCTGGACCACGCGGATCGTGTCCTCGATGGGATAGCCGAGCTTGTCGACGACGTAGGACGCGCCGAGTACTCGATTCGCCTCGCGGCCGGTGATGACGGTGGCGAATCCCCAGATCGCGGTAAGGGAAAGCAGCGGCACGAGCAGCAGTGCCACGATCTTCCGGCGGATGGACTTCCCGCGAAAGCGCATGGCCTCCCCCAGATCGGCCCCCTGTGGCCGGTGCATGGGCCAGGGGCACACATGTGCGTCAACAAACGGCGCGAGCCTACTACTGACCCACGGGCAACTCGAAGGCGCATCCGAACGCTTTTCGGCCGTGACGTGAAAGGGACGTCCCCAGTTGTCCCTTCATTACGGGAGATTGCGTCCCAGCATGTGCCGCATGCCGCATGCACCCATCCCCCTTTCCCCGTACGCCAGTTGGCCGGATCTCTTCGCTGTGCGGAAGCACCTCGACCGTTTCCCGTCCGGTTCGCGTAAGCATCGCGGGAATCTTTCGGATCTCCCGTTCGTCAGTCAGGGAGAAGGGCGCGGAGTTGTCGTGAAGAAGACGTGGTTCGGGCGTGGACCAGGCGTGGTTGAGATGTGAACCAGGGCAGGACCATGAGCGAGCGACATATAGCGCAGTAAAACGGGCAGCCACTGGTGAGTTGAACCGGTTGCGTCCGGCGAAGGGCCGCGAGGCGCGGGGGGAGTGACGAATCAATGGGCACGGCAGAGCGCCACAGGGCGTCAGGAAGCGGAAAGGCCGAGGAGGCCACGGCGCCGCGGGGATCGGCGGCGTGGGGATCGGCGGCTGCGCGGGGCACAGCGGCTCAGGGAACGGCTTCGAGCGAGTACGACATCCCTGCGCAGCGCCCGCCGTTGTGGGTCGAGGAACCCGCGCGCAAAAGACGGCTGCCCGATCCCGTCCGGACGTCCGCCGTGCGGGCCGTGATCATAGTGGCGCTCACCCTGGTGCAGGCGATGGTCGCCTTCTTGTCCGCGCTCGCCGGCTCGTGGCTGTCCTTCCCCATGGTGCTGAGCAGCGTGGCCAGTACGGTCGTCGCGACGTGGGGCGTCCTCGACGTATGGGTGACCCGCCAGGTGTGGAACCAGCGCAACGGCGTGGTGTCCGCCCCGAGCAGCACGGCACGCCGACTGCGCCGGGAGCGGCGCCGGGCGCGCCGGCAGGCGCGGGCCGAAGGGCGGGGCAGGGTACGCATACGTAGGCGGGGTGGGACGGGACAGTTGTCGCACCCTTGAGGGGGACCCGTCCACCGAACGACGACGGGCTCGGCGCGCGACGACGGACTTGGTCCGTAAGGAGGTGGAGTCCGTTGGGGCCGCGCTGCTCTACACCCTCGGCTCAGACAGCCACCGACCGGACAGAGGTCTCCGGCTCCAGCGGCCCCGTCGGCACCTTCGGCCCTTCCAGCACTTCCGGCTACACGGGTGCCCCTGCCACTCCGACAGAGGTCGCACGCTCCCTCTCCTGAGCCGCAAGTCCCCTGCGCACCTTCATGAAGGGCCGCGCCAGGTCCACGGCGAGAGCCGCCGTGGTGCGGCCGTCCCGCTCGTAGACGGCGAGGAAGCCGCCTCCGATTGCGCCCTCGACTGCGCCGCCACCTACGCCTCCGGCGAGGGACTCCGGCGAGCCTTCGAGGAACCGGACGGTGTCGCCGCGCCCTCGGCGGCCCGCGAACTGGATGCGGGAGCCGTACTGATCCGACCAGAAGTACGGCAGCGGATGCGCCGCCTCGACCGTGCGCCCGGCCAGCAAGTTCCTTACGGCGACGCGGGGTTGCTCCGTAGCGCTCGTCCAGTGTTCGGCGCGGACGCCGCCCACGCGCGCGACGTCGCCGACCGCGACGACCTGGGGCAGCGCGGTCGCACAGCCGTCGTCACACAGGACGCCGTCGTCCACGGCGAGAGAGGAGCCCGCGAGCCAGTCCGTCTCAGGGGTGGCGCCGATGCCGACGACGACCACCTCGGCGGGCAGCGAGCGCCCGTCGGCGAGTTCCACCGCGCCGACGGCGGGCCGCGCGTCCGCGTCCGTACGAGCCGACCCGGCCTGGAGCCCGGCCGTACCCCGGAGCCCGGCCACCCCCACGCCGGTCAACAGCCGTGCCCCGCCCCGTTCGTGGAGCCCCGCGCACACCGCGGCGAGTTCGGGTCCGAGCTGGGTGGCGAGCGGGAGCGGCGCGGCCTCGACGACCGTGACGTCATGGCCGAGCGCCACGCATGCGGACGCGGTCTCGGCGCCGATGAAGCCCCCTCCGATCACCACGACGCGGCACGGGCCGCGGGTGAGGTCGGCGCGCAGCGCGCGGGCGTCGTCCAGACCCCGCAGGGTGTGGACGCCCGCGAGCGGTGGCCCCGGCAGGCGCCGCGCACGGGCCCCGGTGGCGATGACCACGCCGTCGCTCGGCAGCGTGCGCCCGTCCGCCAGGACGACGGTGCGGCCCCGTGCGTCGAGTGCGCGCGCCCGCGTTCCGAGGATCCAGTCGGCGCGGAGTTCGGCCGTCTCCTCCGGGTCGGTGAGGGCGAGTTGGTCCTCGTCCGCCTTGCCCATGAGGAAGTCCTTGGACAGGGGCGGCCTGTCGTACGGAAGGTGCGGTTCGGCGCCGACGACGGTCAGTCGGCCGTCGTACCCCTGGGCCCGCAGCTCGCGCGCCGCGTACAGTCCGGCGAGCGAGGCGCCCACCACGGTGACGGCTCTCATGCCGCGGATCCCTTCTCGGCCGCGCCCACGTCGGCGGCGATGCGGACATGGATCATGCCGTCCGCGACATGCACCTCGTGGGTGCGGACGGGCTTGCGGGCGGGCAGACAGGTCGGCCGCCCGGTGCGGAGATCGAATGACGCGGCGTGGAGCGGGCATTCGACCAGACAGCCCTCCAACCATCCCTCGGACAGGGAAGCGTCCTGGTGGCTGCACGTGTCGTCGATGGCGAAGAGCTCGCCGTCGGCGTTGAACACCGCGACGGGCGGCGTGGTGTCGAGACGGACGGACTCGCCCGCGGGGAGGTCGGCAAGGCGGCAGACGGGAATCATGGGCCCCCCTCTAGGTCTCATTCGGCCCGGTCCTGGCCCCTTCTGGGAACAAGACCCTTCGGTAACATGATGTTTCACATGGCGCACGAGGGAGCGCTATGCGCAACAGAATCCGGTCGGGACGCCCACCGCGTCAAGGGCTTCCCGAAGACGCGGCCGAACAGGCCGCCAGGTGGTGAGAGTCGAGATATGACCGGCACGCGGAAACAGGCTGATCAGAACAGTGGCCCCGACAAGGAAGCCCGGGAGAGGCAGCCGAAGGGAGCCGCCGGATCCGTCCAGTCCGTGGACCGCGCGGTGAGCGTCCTGGAGATCCTCGCGCGGCACGGGGAGGCCGGAGTCACCGATATCGCCGACGAGTTGGGTGTGCACAAGTCGACGGCCTTCCGGCTCCTCGGGGTCCTGGAGAACCGTGGTCTCGTCGGTCAGGCCAAGGACCGCGGCAAGTACTTCCTGGGCGCGGGCGTACTCCGCCTCGCGGGGGCGGCGGCAGTGCGGATGGACATCTCCCAGGAAGGCGGCCCGGTCTGCCGCGAACTCGCCGACGAGCTGGGCGAGACGGTCAACATCGCGGTCCTGGACGACGACGCCGCGGTCAACATCATGCAGGCGCGCGGCCCGGCCTCGGTGACCGCGCAGAACTGGCTGGGCAGGCGCACCCCGCTGCACGCCACCTCCAGCGGCAAGGTGCTCCTCGCGCACCTGCCGACCACGCTGCGCGAGGGCCTGATCGCGCGCACGCTGCCGCGGCTCACCGAGCACACGGTGACCGGCACGGTCGCGCTGCGCGGCGAGCTGGAGACCGTCGTGGACCATGGATTCGCCGTCGCCGTAGAGGAGTTGGAGGTCGGCCTCGCCGCCGTCGCCGCGCCCGTGCGGGCGCACGACGGCAAGGTGATCGGGGCGCTCAGCGCCTCGGGTCCGGTGTACCGGCTGACGGAGGACCGCCTGACCGAGCTCGCCAAGCGCACGGTCGCGGCGGCCGTGGAGCTCTCCCGGCGGATGGGGTACGGCTTCTGACCGCATCCGGGGCCGGCGTGTCCGAGGGCGGAGCCAGGACTTCCTGGCTCCGCCCTCGGTCGTGTCGGCCTCTTTCCGTCGCGCCCCAGGGGTTTTCCGAACCCTTAACTCCGCCCCCTTGACGGCCTCTTGATGGCGTTCCCACTATGTCTCTCATAGCGCAACCGATCGTGCAGTACGCAACAACGCCATCGCGCCGTACGCACCACGTCGTCGTGCCGTGCGCAACAGCAGAGGAGCCTGGCCGTGCCACACGAGGTCCGTGCCGTCGTGGCCCTGAAGAGGGGCGCACCCGTCGAGGTGCAGACGATCGTCGTGCCAGATCCCGGACCGGGAGAGGTACTGGTATCCGTGCAGGCCTGCGGGGTCTGCCACACGGATCTGCACTACAGGGAGGGCGCGATCGACGACGAATTCCCTTTCCTGCTCGGCCATGAGGCGGCGGGCACCGTCGACGCGGTCGGCGCGGACGTCGTCGACCTCGCCCCCGGCGACTATGTGATCATCGCCTGGCGCGCGCCCTGCGGAGCCTGCCGCTCCTGTCTGCGCGGCCGCCCCTGGTACTGCTTCGACTCGCGCAACGCCCGGCAGTCCATGACGCTCACCGACGGCACGCCGCTGAGCCCGGCCCTCGGCATCGGCGCCTTCGCCGAGAAGACGCTGGTCGCGGCCGGGCAGGCCGTGAAGGTCGATCCGGCGGCACGGCCCGAGGCCGCGGGCCTGATCGGCTGCGGCGTGATGGCCGGGTACGGGGCGGCCGTGCACACCGGCGGGGTCGGCCGCGGCGACACGGTGGCCGTCATCGGCTGCGGCGGCGTCGGCAACGCGGCGATCGCCGGGGCGTCGCTGGCCGGGGCCCGCCGCGTGATCGCCGTCGACATCGACGACGCGAAGCTCGACGGGGCGACACGGTTCGGCGCCACCCACACGGTCAACTCGCGGGGCACCGACCCGGTCGACGCGGTCCGCGGGCTGACCGGCGGCTTCGGCGTCGATGTCGCCATCGACGCGGTCGGGATCCCCGCGACGTACAAGCAGGCCTTCTACATGCGCGACCACGCGGGCGTGCTCGTCCAGGTGGGCGTGCCGGACCCGGAGGCGGTGATCGATCTGCCGCTGATCGACCTGTTCTCGCGCGGTGGCGCGCTCAAGTCGTCCTGGTACGGCGACTGTCTGCCGACGCGGGACTTCCCGATCCTGGTCGACCAGTACCTCTCCCGCCGTCTCGACCTGGGAGGGTTCGTCTCCGAGACGATCTCCCTGGAGCAGGTCGAGGAGGCGTTCGCCAGGATGCACCGGGGCGAGGTGCTGCGATCGGTGGTGGTCCTGTGAGCGCCGCATCACACGAGACCCCCGTCGGCGGGCCGCGAGGGCCGCGCGTCGTCGTCATCGGTGCGGGCATCGTCGGGTGTTCGCTCGCCGACGAGCTGACCGCACGCGGCTGGACCGACGTCACCGTCCTTGAGCAGGGGCCGCTGCCCGCGCCCGGCGGCTCCACCTCGCACGCGCCGGGGCTGGTGTTCCGTACCGGCCCTTCGAAGACGCTCACCGCGTTCGCCGCGTACACCATCGAGAAGTTCACCTCTCTTGAGGTGGACGGGCTCCCCTGCTTCCACGCCGTCGGCGGCCTGGAGGTCGCCACGACGCCCGAGCGCTGGGCCGATCTGCACCGCAAGGCCGGCTTCGCCGCGTCCTGGGGCATCGACGACGCCCGACTGATTCCCCCGGAGCGGTGCAAGGAGCTGTGGCCGCTGCTCGACGAGACCCGGCTGTACGGCGGTCTGTACACGCCCGAGGACGGTCTGGCCCGCGCGCTGCCCGCCTGCCGGGCCCAAATGGAACGGGCACGCACGCGTGGCGCACGATTTCTCGACCGGCACACCGTGACGGGCATTGAACGGGAGGCCGGTGACGGCGGCCGCGTCACCGCCGTCGTCACCGACCGCGGCACCTTCCCCGCCGATCACGTGGTGTCCGCCGCAGGCTTCTGGGGCCCGGTGATCGGGCGAATGGCCGGGGTCGACATACCGCTGCTGCCACTCGCCCACCAGTACGCGAAGACGCGGCCGCTGCCCGAGCTCGCCGGCCGCGACGACGCGCTGGCGGAGGCGTCGATGCCGATCCTCCGCTTCCAGGACAGGGACCTGTACTTCCGTGAGCACGTCGACCGGCTCGGCATCGGCTCGTACGCCCATCGGCCGCTGCCCGTCGACCCGTTCACGGTCCCCGCGTACGACGACGCCGAGCGGATGCCGTCCTCGTACCCGTTCACCGAGGAGGACTTCGCGCCGAGCTGGGAGGACTGCCGGTGGCTGCTCCCCGCGCTGCGCGACACCGGGATCGAGGAGGGCTTCAACGGCGTCTTCTCGTTCACGCCCGACGGCATGCCGGTGCTCGGCGAGTCCCGTGCGCTGCGCGGCTTCTGGCTGGCCGAGGCCGTGTGGGTCACGCACTCCGCGGGAGTCGCCAAGGCGGTCGCCGAGTGGATGGTCGAAGGGCGGCCATCGCTGGACGTCCACGACTGCGACCTGACGCGCTTCGAGGACGCCCAGCGCACCCCCGCGTACGTCGCCGAACGCGGTGCCCGGCAGTTCGTCGAGGTGTACGACGTCATCCACCCCTTGCAGCCGATGGATTCGCCGAGGCCCCTACGGGTCAGCCCCTTCCACGCCCGTCAGCAGGAGCTCGGCGCGGTCTTCCTCGAAGGCGGCGGCTGGGAGCGTCCGCACTGGTACGCGTCCAACGCCCCGCTGGCCGAGGGCATCGAACTGCCCGCGCGCGACACCTGGGCGGCCCGCTACTGGTCGCCGATCGCGGCGGCCGAAGCACTCGCCACGCGCGAGCGGGTCGCCCTCTACGACATGACGCCGCTGCGCCGCCTGGAGGTCACGGGCCCCGGCGCCCTCGCCTTCCTCCAGCGCATGACCACCAACAACCTGGCCAAGCGCCCCGGTTCGGTCACCTACACCCTCCTCCTCGACGAGGCGGGCGGCATCCGCTCCGACCTGACCGTGGCCCGACTCGCGCCCGACCGCTTCCAGGTCGGCGCCAACTCCCCCGCCGACCTCGACTGGCTGCTCCGGCACGCGCCCCACGACGTGCACATCGGCGACATCACCCCGGGCACCTGCTGCGTCGGCGTCTGGGGACCGCTGGCCCGCGCGCTCGTACAGCCGCTGACCCGCGACGACTTCTCGCACGAGGCGTTCGGCTACTTCAAGGCCAGGCAGACCGCCATCGGGCACGTCCCGGTGACCGCGATGCGGCTGTCGTACGTCGGCGAACTGGGCTGGGAGCTGTACACCACCGCCGATCTCGGGCTGCGCCTGTGGGACACGCTGTGGGAGGCGGGGCAGCAGCACGGCGTGATCGCGGCGGGCCGTTCCGCGTTCAACAGCCTGCGCCTGGAGAAGGGGTACCGCGCCTGGGGCCAGGACATGACGGCCGAACACGACCCCTACGAAGCGGGCGTCGGCTTCGCCGTGCGCATGGAGAAGGACGATTTCGTGGGCCGGGCCGCCCTGTCGGCGCTCGGCGCGCCCACCCGGCGGCTCACCGCGCTGCTCCTGGACGATCCGTCCGCCGTGGTCCTCGGCAAAGAGCCCGTCTCCGTGGACGGCGTCCCGGCCGGATACGTGACCAGCGCGGCGTACGGCTACACCCTGGGGCGCTGTGTCGCGTACGCCTGGCTGCCCGTTCTGGAGACCGGGACCGGCGTGCACATCGAGTACTTCGGAGAGAAGGTGTCCGCGACGGTCGCCGATGAGCCGCTGTTCGACCCGAAGATGACCCGCATCCGCCGCTAGCCGCGGACGGGCCACCCTCGCTGTCCACCGCCCGCCGTTCCGTTCCGGAGGAGCCCCGTGTCACCCACGTACGACGTCATCGTCATCGGTCTCGGCGGCATGGGGAGTGCCGCCGCCCACCACCTGTCCGCGCGCGGCGCCCGGGTGCTCGGCCTGGAGAAGTTCGGCCCGGTGCACAATCGGGGCTCCAGCCACGGCGGTTCGCGCATCACCCGGCAGTCCTACTTCGAGGACCCCGCGTACGTACCGCTGCTGCTGCGCGCCTACGAGCTGTACGACCGGCTCGAACGGGACACCGGGCGGGAGGTCGCCACGCTCTGCGGCGGCGTGATGCTGGGCCGCCCCGAGAGCCGCACCGTCGCCGGCTCGCGGCGCTCCGCCGAGCAGTGGGACCTGCCCCACGAGATGCTCGACGCCAAGGAGATCCGCCGCCGCTTCCCCACCCTGACGCCGGGCGACGACGAGGTGGCGCTGTACGAGGCGCGGGCGGGTCTGGTCCGGCCGGAGAACACCGTGGCCGCCCACCTCCAGCTGGCCACCCAGCGGGGCGCCGACCTGCACTTCGAGGAGCCCATGACGCGGTGGGAGCCCTACCGCGACGGGGTCAGGGTGCACACCGCCGACGACACCTACACCGCGGGCCAACTGGTGATCTGTCCGGGTGCCTGGGCCCCCGGCGTGCTGACCGACCTCGGGGTGCCCTTCACCATCGAGCGGCAGGTCATGTACTGGTTCGAACCGACCGGCGGCGAGCGCCCGTTCGAGCCGCAGAGCCACCCGATCTACATCTGGGAGGACTCCGACGGCGTGCAGATCTACGGCTTCCCGGCCATCGACGGACCCGGTCTCGGCGCGAAGGTCGCCTTCTTCCGCAAGGGCACGGTCTGCACCCCCGAGACCATCGAACGCACGGTCCACGACCATGAGGTGACCGCGATGGCCGACCAGGTGGGCCGGCTGATCCCGGCGCTCCCCGGCCGCTTCCTCAAGGCCGCCACCTGCATGTACTCCAACAGTCCCGACGAGCACTTCGTCATCGCGCGGCATCCGGCCCACCCCGGCTCGGTGACCGTCGCGGCCGGGTTCTCGGGGCACGGCTTCAAGTTCGTGCCCGTGGTCGGCGAGATCGTCGCCGACCTCGCACTGCACGGCTACACCGATCACCCCATCGGGCTCTTCGACCCCAGCCGCCTCGCCGCCGCACCCGCTGCCGCCGCCCCCGCTTGAGGAGTACGACCGTGACGACGACCCCGGTCCCGACGAGTCTCATCGCGACTCTGCCAGGCCGTTACTACACCGATCCGGAGATCTTCCGGCAGGAGCAGGAGCGCGTCTTCGAGGCCCTGTGGTGCTGCGCGGTGCGCGCCGCCGACCTCGACCAGCCGGGCGCGTTCCGCACCGTCACCATCGGCAGGGAGAGCGTCCTGATCACCCGCTCGCGCACCGGTGAGCTGCGTGCCTTCCTCAACGTGTGCCGCCACCGCGGCGCCCGCCTGTGCACGGAGGAGTCGGGACAGGTCAGGCGCGCCCTCCAATGCCCATACCACGCCTGGACGTACGACCTGGAGGGCAAGCTGATCGCGGCGCCCAACCTGGTGAAGATGCCGGACGTGGACCGCACCGCGTACGGCCTGGTCAAGGTGGCCCTGCGGGAGTGGCTGGGCTACGCCTGGGTCTGCCTGGCCGACGAACCGCCCTCCTTCGAGGAGACCGTGATCGGCGCGGCGGCCGAACGGCTCGGCGACCCAGCGTCCATCGAGCGCTACGGCACCGAGGATCTCGCACTCGGCAGGCGCGTCACCTACGACGTGCGCGCCAACTGGAAGCTGATCGTCGAGAACTTCATGGAGTGCTACCACTGCGCGACCATCCACCCCGAACTCACCGATGTCCTGCCGGAGTTCGCGGACGGCTTCGCCGCGCAGTACTACGTCGGGCACGGTGCCGCGTTCGGCGACGAGGTGGGCGGCTTCACCGTCGACGGCAGCGCGGGCTTCGGGCGGCTGCCCGCGGTCACCCAGGAACAGGACCGCCGCTACTACGCGGTCACCGTCAAGCCGACCGTGTTCGTCAACCTCGTCCCCGACCATGTGATCCTGCACCGCATGTTCCCGCTGGCCGAGGACCGTACGGTCGTCGAGTGCGACTGGCTGTACGCACCCGACGTCGTCGCCTCCGGGGCCGATCTGTCGAAGTCCGTGGAGCTCTTCCACCGGGTCAACGCCCAGGACTTCGCGGCCTGCGAGCGTACCCAGCCCGCGATGGCGTCACGCGCCTACCGCGCGGGCGGGGTGCTGGTCCCCACCGAGCACCACATCGGCCTGTTCCACGAGTGGCTGACCAAACGGCTCGCTACGGAGTGAGCGGTTGGCCGAACCGTTCCCTACGAAGTGGGCGGTTGACCAAACCGTTCCCTACGAAGTGACCGGGTCCGGGCGCTTGTACATCCGGGTCGCGGTGATCTCGCCGTGCACCGTCTCACCGTCCGGGTCCTGCTGCGGCAGACCCGGGCGCAGGTGCTCCTCGACGCTGATGTACTTCAGCCCCGCGCGCAGGTCCGCGTCGTTGCGCAACCGGATGACCAGCGGGAACTCCGCGAGCGCCGTCGTGTCGAACAGCCCCGTCGTGTAAAGCAGTTGCACGCCGAGCGCGTCCGAGACGGCCCGCTGGAGCTCCAGGAGGTACGTCGCGTTGGCGCGGCCGATGGGGTTGTCGAGGAAGAGCGTGCCCGCGTGCCGGTGCTTGTCGCGGCCGCGGTCGTTGCTGCGCAGGGCGGCCATCGTGCAGTACAGGGCGATGGCCGCGGTGAGCAGCTGGCCGCCCGAGAACACGTCGCCCATCTGCCCGACGGGGACGCGCTCGGCGCGCAGCACCGCGTCCGGCTTGAGGATCTCCACGGCGATGCCGCGCGGCTCCAGAGCGGCCTGGACGCCGCGCAGCAGCAGGGACATTCCGTCCCGCCGCATGTCGGAGTTCTTCTTGACGGCCGCGCGGGTGGCCTCGTCGATGACCTCGCCGAGCCGCTCGACGAGGGTCGCCTGGTCGGGCTCCTCGAAGCGGACGCGCAGGAACTCCTGGCCCGACCACTCCCCCAGGCCCTCGGGCAGCCTGGACAGGCGCTGGGCGGACCGCAGGGTGGCGAGGGCGGACTCGACGAGGCCGCGAAGCCGGTCGACGATGCTGTCGCGGTTGCGCTCCAACTGCTCCAGCTCGTCGGTCAGGACGCGCAGCCGGGGCGCGAAGGCGTCCGCCCACTTCTTGGCGTGTTCGGGCAGCGCGGAGGCGGGCAGCTCGCGGATCTGCTGGCGGGCGGGGGTGCGCACCTGCTCGTACCGGGTCGCGTTCGCGTGGCGTACGAGGATGTCGCTGGCCTCGCGGACGGCGGACTCGGCGGCGGAGAGGTCGGCGGCACAGCCGCGCAGCGAGCGGCGGGCCTCGGCGGCGGAGTGGCGGGCCTCTTCGAGGCTGCCGGGGAACGCCTCGACGGCTTCCTCGGCCTCTTCGGTCTGGTGCTCGCGCATGAGGTCGCGCAGCAGCGCGGCGGTCTCGTCGAAGCCGCCGGCCGCGTCCTCCGTGGTGCGGTGGGTGTGCAGCAGCGCGGCGTGCGCCTCCTTGGCGCGGCTCAACGCCTCGGTGTGCGCGGCCAGTTCGCCGGTCGCGGTGCGCAGCAGCGCCTGGGCCTGCTCGGCGTCGGCGGGCACGAGGTCGTCGGGCAGCTCGGTGTGGGCCCCGCCGTCCTCGGGTGCGTGCCGCTCGGCCTCGCCGCGCAGCCTGCCGAGCTGCTCGCTGGCAGTGGCGGAGCGGGCCTCGATCAGCTGGACCTGGGCCTCCGCGCGCGCGGCGGCGGCCTGCCGGGACGGACCGTCGGAGCCGTCGGTGCCTTCGAGGAGCAGGGCCGCACGGGTGCGGACCTTGTTGCTGAGCCGGTCCAGCTCGGCGAGGGCCGCGCTCTCGTCGCTCTCGGCGCGGGCCTGCTCGGCGCGCAGGTCGGCGCCGACACCGACCTTCTCGTAGAGCTGCGAGGCCGCGCGGTAGGCCTCGCGCAGGGCGGGCAGCGACGTCTTGGCGGGCGCCTCCTCCTCGGGGATGTCCTCGGGGGCGCCGGCGATCTCGGCGCGCTCGGCGCGCAGCGCACGCGCGGTGCGGCGGGCGTCGTCGGCGGCGCGCTGGGCGGCGCGGCGGTCCTCGTCGGCGGCGCGGGCGCGGTCCAGGCAGGTCTGGGCGCGGGCCTCCGACTCGACGGCGTCGTCGGCCAGTTCACGGAGTTTGACCTGCCAGCCGGAGCGCTCACGGAGCCGGAAGGCGAGGCCCGCGAGGGCGTCGGCGGAGCGTCGGGCGCGCTGCGCGGCCTCCTGGCGCTCGTCACGCACGCGTACCGCCTCGCCCGCGACCTCGTCGGCCTCGGCGCGGGCCGTGCGGCACTCGGCGAGCTCGGCCTCGGCCTCCTCGGCGAAGGCGCGGGCCTCCTCGGCGGCGGTGGCGAGCTCGGCGAGACGGCCGCTCGGGCAGCCCGAGCGCCAGGAGCCGAGGCGCGCGGCGAGCTCACGGTCCTTGGCGAGCCGGACGGCGAGCGTCCTGATCTCCTCGTCGCGCCCGGCGGCCCGCGCGCGCAGCGCCTGGCGCTCCTCGTCGGCGGCGTGCTCGTCGTGCATGGCCGGGTTCGGCGGTACGAGGAAGACGCCGCTGTCGGTGCTCTGCTCGCCCGGCGTCGGGGCGAGGAGGGCGGCGGCGGTGCCCACGGCGACGGCGGAGCGGGGCAGCAGCGCGGCGTCGGCGAGCGCGGCACGGGCGCGTGCGTGGGTGTCCGGGTCGGTGATGACGACGCCGTCGACGAGCTCGGGCCTGGCGGCGAGCACGCGTGCGTGGTCTGCCGGGTCGACGGCCTGTGCCAGGTAGCGCCAGCCGGGCAGCGCGGGGATGCCGTGCTCGCCGAGGAACTCGACGGTGGCCAGCACGTCGGGTCCCGGCGGCAGGAGACCGCCGTCGCCGAGGGCGCCGAGGATGCGGGAGTCGTCGGCCGCCGCGGTGCGCAGGTCGAAGAGGCTGCGCTCGGCGGCCGAGACGCCGTCGTCGAGCAGGGTGCGCAGTTCGTCGGCGGAGCGGTCGAGCTCCGCCACGGAGAGGGCGCCGTGGCGCTCGTCCGGCGCGCCCTGCCGGGGTCCCGGCACCGCGCCGTCGGACTCGCCGCCGGGCAGGCCCAGCAGTTCGGCGAGCCTTTCGTCGGCCGCGATGGACTCCGCGGCGCGGCGCTCCGCGTCGTGGGCGCCCTCCGCGGCGGTCGCGGCGTCCGAGGCGCGGGCCGCGGTCAGTTCGGCGCGGGCCTCGGCGGCGGCCGCCTCCTTGGCCTGCTCGGTGGCGCGGCGGGCCGCCTCGCGGGCGGTGTCCCACGCGGCGACCGTGGTCTTCTCCGCGTCGCTCGCGGCGAGCGCGGCACGGGCCGGGTCGGCGTCGGGCGCGGTGTCGTCGAGCCAGCCCGCGCGTACCGCCTCCGCGGTCTCCTGCTCGACCTCGGTCAGGCGCTGGCGCAGGTGCCCGGCCTCGCTGCGGGCGCGCTGGGCCTCGGTGGCGGCCGCGGTGGCGTCGCGGTGCGCGGCCTCGCCGGTCTCCTGGAGGGCGGCGGAGCGCTCCTCCTCTTCGTTGGCGAGGTTCTCGGCGCCTTCGGCGGCCGTGTGCAGGACCCGGACCAGGTCGGCGGCGGCCTTGGCGCGGGCGGCGAGCGCGGGTGCCGCGTCGCGCTCGGCCTCGCGGATGGCGACGGCCACGCGCGCGGTGCGGTCGGCGGCGGCGCGGTGCCGCAGGACGGCCTCGGCGGCCTGCCAGGCGGAGTGCAGGGTGCGCGCCTCGACGAGCTCGCGGCGCTGCGCGGCGGCGGCCTTCTCGGCGACGGTGAGCGCCAAGGAGGCGTGCCGGTAGGCCAGTTCCGCGGAGATCTGCGCGCTGTTGGCGCGGGCCTGCTCGGCGGCGGTGACGGTGTGCGCGGCGGCGGTGACCTGCTCGGCGAGCTCGGCGGCCCGGCCGCGCTCCTCGACGCCGCGGGCGGAGAGCCTGCGGGCCAGGGTGCGGGTGCGGCGTTCGGCGCCCGCGTGCACGTCACGCGCGCGTGCCCGCGTCTCGGCGCCCTCCACGATGCGCCCGAGCAGGTCCACGGAACCGGCGGTGAAGTCCCGCTCGGCCATCAGCTCGGCGCGTCGGCCCAGCTTGTTGCCGAAGCCGTGGACGAGGTCGGCGAGACCGTCCGTGTCACGGGTGTCCGTGACGGCGCGGAGCAGCAGGTCGGTGAAGTCGGAGTCCTTCTTGACCGCGAAGAGACCGGCGGCCTCGCCCTCGTCGGCGTTCATCTCCCGCTGGTAGCGGAAGAGTTCGGGGTCGAGGCCCAGATCGCCGAGGTGTTCGTTCCAGCGGTCGTGGATCTCTTCCCAGTGCACTTCGAGGTGGGGGTACGCCTTGACCGCATCGGTCATGGCGTCGCGGAACCCCTTCATGGTGCGCCGCCGCCCCTGGGCTCCTGAGGCGCCCTCCACCGAGGGCCGTACTGCGGTGGACTCGGCGACCGGCAGCGAGTCCAGGCTCATGCCGGGTCCCGGGCGGAAGGAGTACCAGGCCTCGGCGAACTTCCGCGGGTCGTTGGAGACCTGCCGGCCGCGCCACTCGCTGACCTTGCCGACGACGACGCACTCGCCGGTGAGGGTGTGCTGCCACTCCAGGGCGACGTGTCCGCAGTCGTCGGCGAGCAGGAACTTGCGCAGGACGCCGGAGCTGGCGCCGCCGAGGGTGTTGCGGTGGCCCGGCAGCATCACCGAGAAGATCAGCTTGAGCAGGACGGACTTGCCGCCGCCGTTCTCCAGGAAGAGCACGCCGGCGGGAGCGGGGCGGCGCGGCGGGCCGACCGGCTCGTCCTCGAAGAACTCCGCCTGGGCAGGGGCGGGGTCGGGCACCTCGGCGCCCACGCCGCGCAGGTCGAGCACGGTGTCGGCGTAGCGCGCACCGGCCGGACCGATGGAGTAGAGGCGGACCCGGGACAGCTCGTACATGGCGGCGGACTCTCGTCGTAAGTCGTGCGGGACGGCAGGAAGGTGGGGGCGGCGGTGACGTCAGGGGTGCGGCGGTGACGTCAGGAGTGGAAGGGCAGGCCCGCGTCGGCGGCCAGCTCCAGGTCGTCGGGGTCTTCGGGGGGCAGCAGGGTCGCCGAGCCGTCGGTGACCGGCACGACGCCGAGTTCGAGCAGCTCCGCCATGGCCGCGCCGCCCGCCATGTCGCGCACCTGGAGCTGGTAGCGGGCCGTGGTGCGGTACGTCCCTCCGGAGTCGTCGCCCGTCCGCTGGAGGAAGCCGGAGTCGGTGAGGAACGCGACGGCCTTGCCGATGATGCCGGTGGTCGAGCCCGCGAGCCTGCGAGCGTCCTTGGTGGCGCCGGTGGAGCTGCGCCTGGCCCAGATCCGCCAGGCGGCTTCGAGGCCGGGCGTGTCGGTGGCCGGGTCGGTGTTCTCGCCCTTCTCCTCGGCGCGCTCCTCCAGGCGGTGGCAGGCCTGGCGCACGAACGCGTCGACCCCGTTGACCGTGACGCGGCCGATGTACCCGTCGTCGGCGAGGTCCTCGGGGCGCGGGAAGGCCATGGCGGCGACGGCGAGGTGCGCGAGGCCGTGCAGGAAGCGGTCGGTGGAGTCGGCCGCGGTACGGCGCGCGTAGTCGCCCATGCGGACGGCGAAGACGGAGTCCTCGGCGGCGGTCACGGCCATCCCCGCGCGCGCGGACACCTCCAGGACGACGAGCCCGAGCCCGGCGGCGACGGCGTCGGCGAGCCGTGCGAAGGGCGGGTCCTCGCGGTAGCGGCGCAGCAGTTCGCCGTACTCCTGGTCGCGGGCGGGCTGGAGCTTGGGCTGCAGTCCGAAGGCGACGAGCCGGGCCGCGTCGGCGGCGTCGGCCGGGGTGACGGGCGCGGTGGCGGCGGGTGCCGCCGTGGAGTCCGGCTCGCCCCACGCGGCGTGCTCTGCGGGGTGGTCGGTCACGGCGTGTGCTCCTTGCGGCGATCAATCGGTCGTACGTCCTGGGGGGTGCCCGGCGTGGTGCCCGGCATGGTGTCCTGCGGTCGTGCGGTCATCAGGCGGCCTCCGTCCGGTCGGCCGCCATGCCGACGGCGTCCAGGAGGGCCGTGCCGACGATGAGGTCGGCGCCGCCGAACTCCTCGTCGTCGAGCTGGGTGCCGTCGTCCACGGCGAAGAGCAGCTTCTCCTCGCCCTGGCGGTAGGCGGTGCCGACCGGCGGGCTGGCCGCGTGGACGGCCAACAGGGCGACGAGGTAAGGCAGTTCCCGGTCGCGCCGCCGGGCGTCCGCGAGCAGTCCTGACAGGCGGCGCGGGGCGTCGGCGGGCAGGTCGAGCAGCTCCATGGCGCTCGCGAGCTGCGCGTCGCTGAAGCGGCTGTCGTCCGGGGTGGCGATCAGGTCGGGCTCGGGCATCTCCGCGCCGAGGTGCTCGCGCTCCACCGGCGGCGTGAGCAGTATGTCGACGAGATCGCCGACCCGCACCGACACGGGGGTGCGCAGGCCGGTGCCGCGTGCGAAGAAGGCGTCGGTGACGCGGATGGCCTCTTCGGAGGGGAGCGGCAGGATCGGCGCGACGAGCTGGCCGTACAGGTCGAGGCCCGTGCGCGCGGTGGGCGTGGCGAACGCCTGCCGGTCCTGCTCGGCGCGGAACAGCGGGCCGGCTTCCAGGAGGCGGGACTGGAGCTGGGTGTGGCGGCGGATGCAGTCCTTGACGATGTCGACCAGCTCGGCGGCGCGCCGCTTCTGCTCGGGGTCCTCGGACTCGTCGCGGGCCTTGCGGATGTTCGTCAGGATCGCGTTCTCGTGGCGGTACCGGTCGGCGACGTGGTCGAGGGCCTCGGCGATCATGTCGGGGACGGCCTGGAGCCAGTCCACCGCGCGGACGTTGCGCCGGGTCGCGTCGAGGGCTTTGCGTAGCGTTTCCGAGTACTGGACGGTGCGGTAGCGGGCCTGCTCGGCGGCGAGCTGGGCGTCGGCGAGCCTGCCCCGCCTGATCAGCACCTCGAGCTTCACCTCGGCGGCGATCTGCGCGCTGGTGACGTCGGTGTCGAGGGCGCCCACCAGAACGTTGACCGCCTCGTCGGTGGTGCGCAGGTAGACACCGCCGCCGTATCCGGCCACTTCTTCGAGGAGCTTGAAGTCGTAGTCCCTGCGGACATATGTGCCATCAGGGGCGAAAGTGCCGTAGACCGCGCGGAAGCCGCGGTCTACGGAGCCGACGTTGATCAGGTTCTCCAGGACCCAGCGGGCCACCCGCTCGTGCTCGGCGGCCGGACGCCGGGGGGCCTGGGCGGCGACGCGCGGGAGCAGCCTGGCGACGATCTGCTCGTGGTCGGCACCGGTGTCGAAGTCCATGTTGAGCGTGACGAGGTCGATGGCGGAAAGCGCCACCTCGGCCATCGCGTACACCGAGTACTCGCCCGCGAGGTTGGCCTTGCGCACGTCGAGGTCGTGCAGCGGAGCCGTGCAGGCGAGCGCGCGCAGGCGGCGCGCCAGGCCCTCGTCGGCGGCCGGGCCCAGAGCGGGCCGCGGCCCCGCGCTGAGCTGGGGCGGAGCGGTGTCCGTAACGGCAGGCGAAGTCACGGTGCACAGACTAGGTCCTCGGTCTGACAACGGTCGAAACGGCGCAGAAGCGACTGGCTCAGCCGTCGGTGCCGACGCGCCGTGCGTAGACCTCGACCAGGCCCGCGAGGGAGTCCTCCAGATAGCCGGCGAGGAGCCGCTCGGCGCCTGCGGCGTCGCCCTCGCGCAGGGTGTCCAGGATCCGCTGGTTGCGTTCGAGGTAGGGCTGGTGGAGTCGGCGCGGGTCGTCCACCACGTGGAAGGCCAGGCGCAGTTCGGCGAAGACGGAGCGCATCAGTTCGTCCGTCCGGGCACTGCCGGCGAGCGCGACGAGCTCCCGGTGGAAGTGGATGTTGGCGGTGGAGACGCCCTTCCACTTCTTGTCGGCGGCGGCGCGCAGGCCGTCGGCGACGGCGCCCGCGACCCCGTCGAGGGCGAACGGAGGTGCGCCGAGACCCCGGACGACCGCGCACTCCACGAGGCGGCGGGTGCGGTAGATGTCCTCGACGTCCTCGACGGTGAGGACCCGCACGAAGACGCCGCGATTGAGCTGGTGCTCCAGGAGCCGCTCGTGGGTGAGCAGCCGGAACGCCTCCCTGAGCGTGTTGCGCGAGACGCCGAGCGCGCCGCCGATGCTGTCCTCGGAGAGCCGGGTGCCGGGCGGGAAGAAGCCCTCGGCGATGCGGGTCCTGAGGATGTCGGAGACCCGCTCGGCAGTGCTCGTGCGCCCCAGGAGTGCACGGTCGTCGGCCAGTCCGCTCACTGCAGCCATCCCCTCAGCCATGCCCGGATTCAATCGCAGATGCGGGAACGAAACAACATGGGTATTGAAGGATCGTTCAACGATCCTCTACCTTGACGGGCACGGTTCCGCGGCCGGCAATTCCCCAGCACGCTCCAGCACCCTCCGTCCCCCTCCCAGTGAGGTGCCCATGAGCACGACCCCACCGCCCCAGGCCGCCCCGGCCGACGTAGCCCACGGCAAGGGCGAACTCCCCGACGACAGCGGGGCGTTCGGCTGGCTGCGGGCCCTCGGGCCGCGCGGCCGACGCGCCTTCGCCGGCGCCTTCGGGGGCTACGCCCTCGACTCGTACGACTACTTCACGCTCCCCCTCAGCATGGTCGCGCTGGCCGCCTACTTCGGCCTCGACAGCGGCCAGACCGGCCTGTTCACCACGGTCACCCTGGTCGTCTCCGCGGTCGGCGGCGCCATCGCGGGTGTCGTCGCCGACCGGATCGGCCGCGTCAAGGCGCTGATGATCACGGTCATCACGTACGCCGTGTTCACCGTCGCCTGCGGCTTCGCGCCCAACTACGAGACGCTGCTGGTCTTCCGTGCCCTCCAGGGGCTCGGTTTCGGCGGCGAGTGGGCGGTCGGCGCGATCCTCGTCGCGGAGTACGCCACCGCCAAGAACCGCGGCCGCACGCTCGGCGCGATCCAGAGCTCCTGGGCCGTCGGCTGGGGGCTCGCGGTGGTCGTCTACACCCTGGTGTTCCAGTTCCTCGACGACGACATCGCCTGGCGCGTGATGTTCTGGACCGGCGCGCTGCCCGCACTCCTGGTGATCTACGTACGCCGCAATGTGCACGACGCCCCGGAGGCGGCGGCCGAGCGCCGCGAGAGCGCCCACAAGGGGTCGTTCACGGCCATCTTCCGGCCCGGGATGCTGCGTACGACGCTCTTCGCCGTGCTCCTGTCCACGGGCGTGCAGGGCGGCTACTACACGCTCGCCACCTGGGTGCCCACCTACCTGAAGTCCGACCGCGGCCTCACGGTCGTGGGCACGGGCGGCTATCTCACCTTCCTGATCTCGGGTGCCTTCATCGGCTATCTGACCGGCGGATACCTGACCGACAAGCTCGGCCGCAAGCGCAACATCGCGCTCTTCGCGTTCCTCTCGGCGGCCTGCATCCTCGTGTACACGAACATCCCGGACGGGGCCAACGGCCTTCTCCTTGTGCTCGGTTTCCCGCTCGGCTTCTGTATGTCGGCGATCTTCAGCGGCTTCGGCTCCTTCCTGAGCGAGCTCTATCCGGCCGCGGTGCGCGGCACGGGCCAGGGCTTCACGTACAACACGGGCCGCGCGGTCGGCGCCGTCTTCCCCACGATGGTGGGCTTCCTGGCCGACAGCTGGGGCGTCGGCGGTGCGCTGGTCTTCGGCGCCATCGGTTACGGCCTCGCCGTCGTCGCGCTGTTCGGCCTCCCGGAGACGCGCGGAAGGGAGCTGCTGTGATCCCCCGCCTTCAGGACCACCAAGCCCCTCAGGGCCCCGTCCGGGATCCCAAAGAGGCCCGTGCGCTGTTCCGTTCGGGCTGCACGAGCCCCACCGCCGGGTGGGCCCCGGGCTACGCGCAGGCCAATCTCATCGCCGTACCCGCCGACTGGGCGTACGAGATGCTCCTGTTCTGCCAGCGCAACCCGAAGCCCTGCCCGGTGCTCGACGTCACGGACGAGGGCTCTTGGAGCACCCCGCTGGCGCCGGGCGCCGACCTCCGTACGGATCTGCCCCGCTACCGGGTCTGGGAGCACGGCGAGCTGACCGACGAGCCCACGGACGTCGTGGCGCACTGGCGCGGCGACCTCGTGTCGTTCCTGATCGGGTGCAGCTTCACCTTCGAGTCGGCGCTCGCCGCCTCCGGTGTTCCGCTGCGCCACGTCGAGCAGGGCCGCAACGTCTCCATGTACGTGACAGCGCGCCCCTGCCGCCCCGCGGGGCGGCTCAGCGGCCCCATGGTGGTGTCGATGCGCCCGGTGCCGCCCCGGCACCTCGCCGCCGCCATCGAGGAGAGCTCCCTGATGCCCGCCGTGCACGGCGGCCCGGTGCACTGCGGCGATCCCGCCGGGCTCGGCATCGCGGACCTGGACCGCCCCGACTTCGGTGATCCGGTGCTCGCCGAACCGGACGACATCCCGGTGTTCTGGGCCTGCGGAGTGACCCCGCAGACCGCGGTGATGGCGTCGCGGCCGCCCTTCGCGATCACGCACGCGCCGGGCCGGATGTTCCTCACCGACGCCCGCGACGAGCAGTACCGGGTGGCCTGACCCCAGCGTGCCGAGCGACAAGAACCACAGGAGACCTACGTAGATGAGCACGGCCCCTGCCGACCCCACGGCCTCGATCGATCTCAACGCGGACCTCGGCGAAGGCTTCGGCCGCTGGCGCCTGACCGACGACGAGGAGCTGCTCTCCGTCGTCACCAGCGCCAACGTGGCCTGCGGATTCCACGCCGGGGACCCCGCCACCATGCGACGGGTGTGCGACCGCGCCACCGAGCGCGGGGTGCGGATCGGCGCGCAGGTCTCCTACCGCGACCTGGCGGGCTTCGGGCGGCGCGCGATGGACGTGCCGCCCGACGAGCTGGCGGCCGAAGTGGCGTACCAGATCGGCGCACTTGAGGTGTTCGCGCGCGCGGCGGGCACGCGCGTGTCGTACGTGAAGCCGCACGGCGCGCTCTACAACCGCGTCGTGGCCGACGAGGAACAGGCCCGCGCGGTCGTCGCCGGCGTGCTGCTCGCCGACGCCTCGCTGCCGGTCCTCGGGCTGCCCGGATCGCGTCTCCTGGAGTCGGCGGAGAAGGCCGGACTCCCCACCGTCACCGAGGCGTTCGCGGACCGCGCCTACACCGACGAGGGCACCTTGGTGCCGCGCGGCAGCGACGGTGCCGTCATCACCGATGCCGACGCCGTCGTCGAACGGTCCCTGGGCATGGCCGGGTCCGGTGTCGTGACCTCGCTTGGCGGCCGGGAGATCGCGGTCCGCGCGCGGTCGCTGTGCCTGCACGGCGACACCCCGGGGGCGGTCGGGCTGGCCCGCCGGGTCAGGGCCGGGCTCGAATCGGCGGGCGTGCGCGTGGCGGCCTTCGCATGAGGACCCTGCCGGTCGGCGACCGCGCCCTGCTCGTCGAACTGGCCGACGGCGCCGAGGCCCAGGCGCTCCACGCCGAACTGCTGCGCCGCCGCGCCTCGGGCGCCCTGCGCGTACGGGAGATCGTCCCCGCGGCCCGCACGGTGCTCCTGGACGGCCTCGACGACCTCGCGCACGTGCGGGCGCAACTGCCCGGCTGGGAGATTCCGCCGCTGCCCACGCGCGCGGAGGCCGCGCTGGAGATCCCGGTGCGCTACGAAGGACCCGATCTCGCCGAGGTCGCGGCGCACTGGGGCGTGCCCGAGAGCGAGGTCGCCCGGATCCACTCGGCGGCCGAATACCGCGTCGCCTTCTGCGGGTTCGCCCCCGGCTTCGGCTATCTCACCGGACTGCCGGACCACTACGAAGTACCGCGCAGGACCACGCCCCGTACGTCCGTGCCGGCGGGCAGCGTCGCCCTCGCGGGGCCGTACACGGGCGTCTACCCGCGCGCGTCGCCCGGCGGCTGGCAGCTGATCGGCTCCACGGACGCCGTCCTGTGGGACCACGCGCGCGTGCCAGCCGCGCTCCTGTCACCCGGTGTGCGCGTCCGCTTCGTCGCGGAGGCGCGATGACCGACCGTGCCTTCGCCGTCGTACGGGCCGGGGCGCTGACCACCGTGCAGGACGGCGGGCGCCCGGGGCACGCCCACCTCGGGGTGCCGCGCTCCGGGGCCCTCGACCAGCCCGCGGCGCGCCTCGTCAACCGCCTGGTGGGCAACCCCTGTGACGCCGCGGTCCTGGAGACCACCCTCGACGGCTGCGCCCTGCGGCCGCGCCGCCCGGTCACCGTGGCGGTCGGCGGCGCGCCCTGCCCGGTGACCGTGGACGGCCGTCCCGCGCCCTGGGGAGCGGCGGTACGGGTCCCCGCGGGGGCCCTCTTCGAGGTGGGAACCGCACTCTCCGGAGTACGGTGCTACATCGCGTTCGACGGCGGCGTGGCCGTCGACCCGGTGCTCGGCAGCCGTTCGACGGACCTCCTCTCCGGGCTGGGTCCGCCGCCGCTCACGGACGGCACCGTGCTGCCCCTGGGGCGGCGGCCGAGCGGTACGCACACGCGCGTGGACGGCGTTCCGCAGCCCGCGCCGCCCGGCGAGCTGGTGCTGCGCGTGTCCCCCGGGCCGCGCGCCGACTGGTTCACGCCCGCGGCACTGCGCACGCTCACCACGCGCGCGTACCGCGTGTCATCGGCGAGCAACCGCATCGGCCTGCGCACCGAGGGACCCGCGCTGGAACGTGCGCTGGACGGCGAACTGCCCAGCGAGGGCATGGTGCTCGGCGCCGTGCAAGTGCCGCCGGACGGCAGGCCGGTGGTCTTCCTCGCCGACCATCCGACCACCGGGGGCTACCCGGTGGTGGCGGTCGTCCGCGAGCCGGACCTCGCCGCGGCGGCCCAGGCGTCGCCGGGCACGCCGGTGCGCTTCGTCGCGTCCGGATGGCGCTGAGCCCGGTCCGAGCCCGCCCCCGACGCTGCCCGACCCAACGCTCTCAGAGCGCGGCCAAGGCGGCCGCCACCGCGTGCGAGGCGCTCAGGTCGAGCCGTCCGCTGGTGCCCCGCGCCTGGTGCCGCACCTCGTCCGCCGCGAGGGCGAGGAGCTGGGGCAGCAGGTCGGTGCACCGCCGTGCCACCCACCCGGTGCCCGCGGTGGCCAGCCACCACAGGCTCGCGGAGCGGGTGGGCGGGGGCAGTTCGGGCTCCCGCGCCGGCGGTGCGCCCGCCGCGAGCCCCCGGTCGGCGAGCAGGGCGTGGAACCCGGCGGCGAAGACCCGGTGGCCGCGCTCGCAGGGATGCAGCCGGTCCGCGCTCCACAGCGTCCGGTCGGCGGCCAGATCGCCCTCGGCGGCGTGCAGATGGACGGCGTCGTGGCGTTCGGAGAGCGCGTGCACGACGGCGTTGACCGCGCGCTGCCTGCGGGCGAGCGGCCGGGCCAGGGCCCCTGGCAGGCCGAGCATCGTGCCGGGATCGGGCAGGCACGCGGTGAGCAGCACGGCGCCCTGAGCGGCGAAGGCCGCGTAGACCTCGTCGAGCCGGGCGGCCACCGCGTGGATGTCGAAGGTGCGCCGCAGGGTGTCGTTGACCCCTACTACGACGGAGACGACGTCGGGCCGCAGGGCGAGTGCGGCCGGTGTCTGGCGCAGCAGCACGTCCGCGGTCTGGGCGCCGCTGACGGCGAGGTTGTGGAGCTCCACGTCGTCCTCGGATGACGCCATCGCCTGGGCGAGCAGCGCCGCCCAGCCGCGCCACTCCCCTGCCACGGAGTCGCCCACTCCCTCGGTGAGCGAATCGCCCAGGGCGACGAACCGCAGGGGCCCACCGGACCCCGGCGGTGACGTCGCCGTCAGTACTTCCGGCGCCTGCGCCGACTTCGAAAGCTGCTCAACTCCTGGCATGCGAACCCCTCCTGGACACCCGGTCCGGAACCGATCCCGGCCCCGCCTCATGCGCCGCGAGGAACGCGGCGACCGCCTCGTCCCACCCGAAACGCTCCGCACGCGCGCGTGCCGCCGCGCGCCGAGGCCGCTCGGGGCGTGCGAGGACCGCGCGGACCGCGAGCGCGAACCCCTCCCCCGTGTCGCGCGCCGCGGCCCCCGCCGTACCGACGACCTCCGGCAGCGCCGACGAGGCGCTGGCCACCACGGGCGTGCCGCACGCCAGGGACTCCAGTGCGGCGAGCCCGAACGTCTCGCAGGGCCCGGGAGCCAGACAGACATCGGCCGCGGCCTGCAAGGCGCCGAGTTCCGCGCGGTCGGCGACGTGGCCGAGGAAGGTCACCGGCAACCGCCTTTCCCGCGCCCGCCGTTCGAGCCGCCCACGCAGCGGTCCCTCCCCCGCGATGACGAGCACCGCCCGCACCCCGCTCGCCCGCAGCTCCTCCAACGCGTCCAAGGCGGTCCCCGGCCGCTTCTCCACCGAGAGGCGGGAGCACAGCACCAGCAACACCTCGTCCACGCGCGCGTGGCGGGCCCGCACCGCCCGGTCGTACAGCCCGGGGTGCCGGTCCACGAGGTCGACGCCGAGCGGGGCGTGGACGACGTTGCGGGCGCCGACGCGGACGAACTCGCGCTGGGCCCAGCGCGTGGTGCACACCACGCGCGCGTACGCGTGCGCCGTACGGGAGTTGAGCGCGTCGGCGGCGCGCCGGGTCACCGCGGGCGGCAGGCCCCACGTGCCGAGCACGCCGTCCGCGGTCTCGTGGGAGACCATCACGGCCGGGATCCTGGCCCGCCGGGCCCACGCCCCCGTCCAGCGCAGCGTGGTCCGGTCCGAGACCTCGAGGCGGTCGGGAGCCAGCCGCTCCAGGAGGCGGGCCACCCGACGCCGGTCGGTGAGGACGCGGTAGCCGCCGGTGCCGGGCAGCACGGGACCCGGCACGGTCAGGACGCGCCCCTGATCGGTGTCGCGGACCGACGCCCGCTCCCCGGGCACGACGAGCACGGGCTCGTGCCCGGCCGCGAGGTAGCCCCGCCCCAACTCCCGCAGCGCGGTGCGCAGTCCGCCGGACGACGGCGTGACGAAGTTGGCGACGCGCACGATCCGCAGCGCGTCACCCGAAAGTCCCTGCGCATCCCGCGCACCGCACGCATCCCGCGCACCTAGCGCACCCACCGCATGCGCCACTCCCGCCGAGTCCCACTCGACGCCGCCACCCCCGCTCACGCCGCCACCACCGTCCGCGCCGCGAGCACCTCTTCGTAGTGGTCGACGAGTTGCTCGCCCACCGCTTCCCAGGTGCGCCCCGCGACGGCCGCGCGGCCCGCCGCGCCGTACGCGGCCCGCAGGCCGGGATCGGCGGCCAGGGCCCAGACGGCGTCGCGCACCGCCGCCGCGTCGTCCGGTGGCACGAGGACGCCGGTCCTGCCGGGCACCACGAGGTCGAGCGGTCCGCCCGCCGCGGGCGCGATCACCGGCACGCCGCTGGCCATGGCCTCCTGCACGGTCTGGCAGAACGTCTCAAGCGGCCCGGTGTGGACGAACAGGTCCAAGGAGGCGAAGATCCGGGCGAGTTCGGCACCGGTGCGGCGCCCGAGGAACGTGGCGCCGGGCAGCGCGGCGCGTACCGCGCCCTCGCTCGGCCCGTCGCCCACCACGACCACGCGCACGCCCGCCAGGGCGGCCACCCCGGCCAGGAGTTCGACCCGCTTCTCCGGAGCGAGTCGTCCCACGTAGCCGACGATCAGCTCGCCGTCGGGGGCGAGTTCGCGCCGCAGCGCCGCGTCGCGCAGGGCGGGCCTGAACCGGACGGTGTCGACGCCGCGCGGCCACAGCCGCACCCGTGGCACCCCGTGCGCCTCCAGGTCGCGCAGCGCGGCGGTGGACGGGGCGAGGGTGCGGTCGGCGGCCGCGTGGACGCCGCGTATGCGCCGCCAGGCGGTGGACTCCCCCATGCCCATGTACGCCCGCGCATAGCCGCCCAGGTCCGTCTGGTAGACGGCGACGGCGGGGATGCCCAGCCGTCCCGCGGCCGCCATGCCGCGGGCGCCGAGCACGAACGGGCTGGCCAGATGGACCACTTGGGCCCGGTGCTCGACCAGCGCCGCGGCCACCCTGCGGCTCGGCAGCGCCACTCTGACCTGCGGATAACCGGGCAGCGGAAGGGAGGGGACCCGGACGACGGGACACGGCGCCCCGGCGTCGGCCCGCGCCCCGGCCGCGGTGGCCGGGGCGACGACGAGGGGATGGTGACCGCGGCCGGCGAGCTGCCGTGCGGTCTGGAGGGCGCAGTGCGCCACGCCGTTGACATCGGGAGGGAAGGATTCGGTGACGATGACGACACGCATACCGGTGTTGACTCGCATACCGGTGTTGTCGTCGCGCGGGGCGTGGCCGCGTCAACGTGGATCTTTCCTGGCGGGGAACGTCCCATGAGCGTTCCCCTCCGCGCCCGTCGCGGGGCGGGCGCGGCGGAAAGGGGCGACGTCCCGGAGCCGGGGCGCGGCGGCGGAGCGCGGCGCCGGGGCCCTGGACGGGCTACACCGCGGGCGCGTCGGGCCCGATTCTGCTGCGTACCGCGGTCTGTACCTCGTCCTCTTCGGCGGGGTCCGCGGCGAGCCTTCGGAGCTGGGTGACGACGCGGGCGTCACCGGTCTCCGCGTGCCGTGCGGCGACTTCGCGGGTGGTCTCCTCGCAGTCCCAGAGGCACTCGACGGCGAATCCGGCGGCGAAGGAGGGGTCGGTGGCGGCGAGCGCGCGAGCGGCGCGGCCACGGAGGTGGGAGGAGGCGGTCTCGCGGTAGACGTGGCGCAGCACGGGGGCCGCGCAGGCGATGCCGAGGCGTCCCGCGCCGTCGACGAGGGTCCACAGCGTCGGCGCGTCGGGGCCCTCGCCGCGGACGGCCTCGCGCAGTGCGGCGAGGACCAGCTTGTCGTCCTTGCCCTCGCCCCGACAGGCGAGCACGCGTCCGGCGGCGGCGCCCAGGGCGTCGGGCCGGTAGGCCCAGCGGCGGGCGCGCTCGACGGCGCCGACATCGCGCATCCGTTCGAAGGCTTCCGTCGCGGCGTCCACCACGACCGGTGACGGACTCTCCACGGCGTACTCGATGAGGTCGAGCACCTCGGGGTCACGGGAGTCGGCCAGGTAGCGCAGGGCCGTGCCGCGCGCTCCGTCGGAGCCGTTGCGGGCGGCCTCGACGATCTCGGCGCGGTCGTCGGGTCCGGCGACCGCGGTCAGGCAGCGGGCGGCGGGCACGTACAGCACGGCGCCGCGCTCGAGGCCTTCCTGGGCCCAGTCGAAGACGGCCTGGACGCTCCATCCCGGGCGCGGCCCCGAAGGCCGCATCTGGCGCTGCCAGCGGTCGAAGGAGCCCTGCTCCCTGGCGGAGCGCACCCGGGCGCCGATATCGGCACGCGGGTCCTCCTCCCAGAGGCGCCAGGGCCTCGGTTCGTAGGCGTCGCGCACGGCGGCGGCCAGCTCGGCCTCGCCCTCCGCGTCGGCGGGGAACCGGGCGAGCACGGGCGCCGCGAGGGCGCGCAGGCCCGCGTCGTCGTCGCGCAGCGCCAGCTCGTCCAGGGCCCATGCCCAGTTCGTGCCGTACGTCGCGTACCGGCGCAGCAGTTCGAGGGCGTCGTGCCTGCCGTAGGAGGCGAGGTGCCCGAGGACGGCGAGGGCGAGCCCGGTGCGGGAGTCCTCGGTGTCCAGGACGTCCTCGGCATCGAACAGGTGCCGCTCGATCGCCCCGAGCCCGCCGTGCAGATCGAGGTAGAGCCTGGCGTAGTACAGGGAGCGGTTCTCCACCTGCCAGTCGTGGCGGGGGTCGCTCAGTACACAGTGGTCGAGGGCCGCGAGGGCCTCGGACCGTGGTGCGGTGAGTGCGTGCAGCGTGCCGTCGCCGCGGCCCCGCTGCAGTAGGCCGAGCAGCGTACCGCTGGGCGCTATGACCGGATCGAACATGGGAAACAGCCTCACATCAAGCGTCGACGCAACCGGGAATCACGCATTACCTGGCCGTGCGCCAACACGTCGGGCCGCCCGCCGTCTTTTGCTTGTCGAAGACCATCTTCCTCTGCCTCTCGTCGGTGGCCCTGGGGATCCCGGACGGGAGGTCCGGGGGCGGGCCGTCACGGCCCGCGCGGTGCGGCATCTCCTGCCCCGCCGTCGCGTCCGTGAATCACGTCGTCATGATGACCCGGCGGTCATGTCCGCCGCGACCACATTTCCAGCGCCCCCGTCTTCGCTGGTCAGGTACCCCGCTCAGGCGGCCCCGAACAGCTTCAGCAGCTCCGCCTTTCCGAACATCCGGGCGGTGTCCACCGCCGACGGCATCCCCGCGGCCGGATCGGCGCCACCGGCGAGCAGCACCCGGATCACCGCTTCCTCGCCCTTGAAGACCGCGCCGGCGAGCGGGGTCTGGCCCCGGTCGTTGGCCTGGTCGGCGTCGCCGCCGCGCTCCAGGAGGGCCCGGACCGCCTCGGCGTGCCCGTGGTAGGCCGCCAGCATCACCAGCGAGTCACCGCTGTCATTGGTGAGGTTCGCGGGGACGCCCGCGTCGACGTAGGCCGCGAGCGCCGCCGCGTCGCCCTGGCGCGCCAGATCGAAGATCTTGGTCGCCAGCTCCACGACCTCGGGGTCGGGGGCTTCGCTCATGAGGGCGTCCGCCTTTCTGGAATGCGCTGATCCGAGATGTGCTGGTCCGCGCTGCACCGCCTGTGCAGCCGTACGAGTGAATCGACAGGGTACTGCCCTCGCGGGCACATGACCCGACCCCGCCGAGGCAAAGATCACGCAGGGTGCGGGAGAGAGCCCCGACCCGCGCTCGGGCGGCCCAGTAGAGGTCTGCCATTCGAGTTAAATTCCGGAAAATTCGCCCATTTGCACCTTTTATCGTATGGATACATGCTGTGAGCCTGGAAGAACTCATGGTGACTGTCCCCATCAACCAGGAGAATCCTCATGATCCTGTCCATCTCAGGCGTCGTGCTGCTCGGAATCATCGTCTTCCTGTTCTTCCGAAAAGACGGACTCAAGGCATCCCACGCGCTGGTCTGCGCGCTCTTCGGCTTCTACCTCGCGGGCACCGCCATCGCCCCGAGCATCAAGGCCGGCGGGGCGAGCCTGGCGAGCCTCCTCGGCGGGATCAAGTTCTGACGCCCCTGCCTTTCGTACGCACCTTCAGGAGACTGACGTGGCCAGGCGCCCACTCCCCCGCATTCTGAGCAACGGCACCGCATCCATCGCCCGGAGCCGGGAGCTGGCGCGGTCGGCGGCGGACAACGCCACCGATGTTCTCCACCCGCTGATCACGATCACTCGTGGACTGCGCCGGCTGGCAGCCGCCGGGCGGCGCAAGTGGGCCGACACCCCCAAGGACCGGCGCGGACCGCTGCTGTTCCTGGTGGCCTCCGTGGTCCTGGTCGTGGCCCTCGTCCCCTACGGGCCGCTGCTCGCCGTCATCGCCCTGATGGCGGCCGCCGCGTGGACCGGCCGCGAGCGCACCGCGCCCGCGCCGACCGGCCCTGACGAGGCGCAGGTCCAGCGGTTGCAGTCGCTCTACGAAGCACTCGTCCCGTACTTCTCGGTCCCCGAGGACCCCGCCCCGCTCTTCGCGCACGGCGGCGACTGGGACAAGGCCTTCACCTCGTACGACTTCGACGACACGGGGCGCATCTCACGCCTCGTGGTGCGCTACCCGGCGTACTTCACCGACGGCGAGGCCGAGTCCCGCGCGCGGATCGAGCAGTTGCTGCACGCCAAGTCGGGCCGCGGCAGGGAGTACCACTTCGAGTGGGACGAGGAGGGCAACCAGCTCACCCTCACCGTGCTCGATCCGCTGCCCACGGACATCGCCGCCCAGCGCTTCGTCACCGCACCCGGCGAGACCGTCCTCGGCTTCACCGACGGGACCGCCGTCCAGCGCACCCTGCCGGTGACCGACGGCGAGGAGCAGCGCGACGTACCCCCCGTCGTGTGGCGCACCGGCGTCCGCTCCACCGAGCCCCACCTCCTCGCCGTGGGCCAGCCCGGCAGCGGCACGACGTCACTGCTGCGTTCGATCGCGCTCCAGGCACTGCAGTACGGCGACGTCCTCATCGTCGAGGGCAGCGGCACCGGCGACTACGCGTGTCTGACCGGCAGGGACGGCGTCCTGGCCATCGAGTGCGGGCTCGCCGGGGCGCTCGCGAGCCTCGAATGGGCGGCGCACGAGACCGAGCGCAGGCTCATCTCGGCCAATCGCGCCCGGCAGGCTGGCCACCCGCCGCCGGAGGACACCAAGCGTCCCTTGTGGATCCTCCTCGACCGCCCGAGCGCGCTGGGCCACCTGGCCGCGGCGGACGGCCGCAAGGACCCCCAGTCGCTGTTGCAGGTCCCCCTGCGGCACGGCAGGGCGGCCAATGTCACGGTGGTCGTGGCCGACCAGTTCGACAGCCTGGAGGTGCTGAGCGATCCCGTACGCCAGCACACCCGCGCGCGCGTGGTGCTCGGTCCGGCCACGCCCGACCAGCTGGAAGAGGTCCTCGGGACGCCCCCGCACACGACGCCCACCTCGGACGTCCCGCCCGGACGCGGCTACGCCCGGCTCGGCACGGGCCCCGCACACCGGCTCCAGGTGCCCGCGACGCCCGACCCGTACGACGACGCGACCAGTGAGGCGCACCGTCAGGCGGTCATGGACCTGCTGCCGGAACGGAGCACTCCGGCCGACCAGGCCGAGCTCATCGAGCAGGAGCAGGAGCAGGCGGAGCCGGTGCCCGCCGAGAGCTGAACCGGCACCACCGGCACCACCGAAGGGCGTCAGGCGACGAACGGGTGCGCGATCTCCGCACCCGTTCCCGCGCCCGTACCCGCACCCGTCTCCACGAGCCGCGCCGCGGCCGCGAGCCGCACCGCCGCCTCGTCGGCCACCGCGCCGCCCACCGTGAACGGCAGCCGCACATATCCCTCGAAGGCCCCGTCCACGCCGAAGCGCGGGCCTGACGGCACCCGCACCCCCACGCGCTCGCCCACCTCGGCGAGCCGCGATCCGGAGAGCCCTCCGGTGCGCACCCAGAGCGTCAGACCGCCGCGCGGCACCTCGAACTCCCAGTCGGGCAGCTCACGGCGTACGGCGGTGACAAGCGCGTCGCGGTTGGCCCTCGCCTGCTCCCTGCGCACGTCCACGGCCGCCTGCCAACCGCCGGTGTTCAGGAGCCAGTTCACGGCGAGCTGCTCCAGGACGGGAGTGCCCAGGTCGGCGTAGGCACGGGCGGCGACGAGGCTGCGGATGACGTCGGGCGCCGCGCGTACCCAGCCGATGCGCATGCCCGCCCAGAAGGCCTTGCTCGCCGAGCCGACGGTGATCACGGTGGAACCCGCGGGGTCGAATCCGCAGACGGGGCGCGGCATGTCGAGGTCCGGGTCGAGCCCCAGTTCGCTCATCGTCTCGTCGACGACGAGGACGGTGCCCGCCGAACGCGCCGCCTCGACCAGCTGCCTGCGCTGGTCCTCGCCCGCGAGCGCGCCCGTCGGGTTGTGGAAGTCGGCGACGACGTACGCGAGCCGGGGCGCCGCGTCGCGCAGCACCTGCCGCCAGCGGTCCAGGTCCCAGCCCGCGAGCCCCTCGGCCATGGCCACGGGGACGAGCCGGGCACCGGCCTCACGCATCAGCTGGAGGATGTTGGCGTACGAGGGCGACTCGACGGCGATGCGTTCGCCGCGGCCCGCGAAGAGGTGACAGATCGCGTCGATGGCGCCCATCGCGCCGGTGGTGACCATGATCTGTTCGGGCATCGTCGGGATGCCGCGCGCGGTGTAGCGCTCGGCGAGCATCTCGCGCAGGGCGGGCAGGCCCGCCGGGTAGTCGCCGTGCGTGTGGGCGTACGGCGGGAGTGCTTCGAGCGCGCCCTGCACGGCGCGGGTCAGCCAGGGCTCGGGGGCGGGCAGCGCGGCGCAGCCCAGGTCGATCATCGAGCCGAGCGCCTCGGGCGGCAGCGGTTCGAGCCCGCGCGCGGGCAGGGGGTTGCCGGCCGGGACGGCGGTCCAACTGCCCGCTCCCCTGCGGGACTCCAGGAACCCTTCGGTGCGCAGCGCCTCGTAGGCGGCGGCCACGGTGGTCCTGCTGACGGCCAGCGCCACCGCGAGCTCCCGCTCGGCGGGCAGCCGGGCGGCGACGGGGACACGGCCTTCGAGCACGAGCAGCCGGATGCCGTCGGCGAGCGCGCGGTAGGCGGGCGGGCGGCGGGTGCCCGCGCCGCCGGGGCGCGCCTGCTGGGAGGCGAGCAGCCGGGCGAGCTGGGTCGAGCCCATCGCCGAAGTCCACTGAGCCATGATTCCCAGTCCACCTTCCCCGAATTGGCCATGGTTGGCCCCTACTACCGAGCCACAGGGTGTCATGTGCCGGGCCACCAGCACTACTGTCGAGCCACCAGCCACTCCGGGGGAGCGTTCCTTGTCCACCACGAAGCCACCTCTCAGATCCCGCCTGCGGTCACGGGCCACGCCGCGTCTCGCACGACGGCTGCTCCAGCTGTACGTCGGGCTCACCCTGTACGGCGTGAGTTCGGCGCTGATGGTGGCGGCCGGGCTCGGTCCCGAGCCGTGGAACGTCCTCAACCAGGGCCTCGCCGAACTGACCGGCCTGTCCATCGGCGTCGTCTCGATCATCGTGGGCGCCGCGGTGCTCCTGCTGTGGATCCCGCTGCGGCAGCGGCCCGGCCTCGGCACGGTCTCGAACGTCTTCGTGTGCGGCCTGGCGATGGACGCGGCGCTCGCGCTCCTGCCGGACGTGCACGCGCTCGGCGTCCGCATCCCCCTGCTCGTGGCCGGCATCCTGCTCAACGGGGTGGCGACCGGCCTCTACATCACGGCCGCCTTCGGACCGGGTCCCAGGGACGGCCTGATGACCGGCCTGCACCGGCGCACCGACCGCTCCATCCGGCTGATCCGCACCTCCATCGAGGTGGCGGTCGTGGCGACGGGCTTCGTGCTCGGCGGCACGGTCGGCGTGGGCACGGTCCTGTACGCGGTGTCGATCGGCCCGCTCGCCCAGTTCTTCCTTCGCCTGTTCGCCATCCCCGCGCCCACCGCACCCGGCGTCGTGGCCTCCGGAGGTCCATCGGAGCAGGCGATACTGCAGCGGTGACCACGCGCGTACGCCACCCCTACCTCGATCACCCCGGCCCGCTCGCCCTCGCCCACCGCGGCGGCGCCGCGGACGGCCTTGAGAACACCGCGGCGGCCTTCCGGCGCGCCGTCGACCTCGGCTACCGCTACATCGAGACCGATGTACACGCCACGGCCGACGGCAAGCTGGTCGCCTTCCACGACGCGACGCTCGACCGCGTCACGGACGCGGCGGGCCGCATCATCGACCTGCCGTGGAGCGAGGTGCGCCACGCGCGCGTGGCGGGCACCGAGCCGGTGCCCCTCTTCGAAGAGCTCCTGGAGTCCTTTCCGCAGGTGCGCTGGAACGTCGACGTGAAGGCCGAGCCCGCGCTGCTGCCGCTGCTCGACCTGATCCGCCGCACCGGCGCCTGGGACCGGGTCTGTGTCGGCTCGTTCTCCGAGGGCCGGGTCGCCAGGGCCCAGCGCGTCGCGGGCCCCCGGCTGGCCACCTCCCTGGGCACCCGGGGCGTGGCGGCGCTGCGCCTGCTGTCGTACGGCGTGCCCGCGATCCCGCGCCGTTCCGCGGTCTGCGCCCAGGTCCCCGAGACGCACGGCGGGATCCGGGTCGTCGACCGGCGCTTCGTCCGCGCAGCCCACGCGCGCGGGATGCAGGTGCACGTCTGGACCGTGAACGACGCAGAGCGGATGGGCGCCCTTCTCGACCTCGGCGTGGATGGCATAGTTTCCGATCACATCGAGACGCTGCGCGAGGTGCTGAAGGACCGGGGGACCTGGGTCTGAGCCGCCGGAGGGCGGCATCGCACCACGGGGAACAGCGAGGTCACGGGTGGGCGACGACACCGTGCGGGCAGAAGCGGCGACCGACACGGACGCCGAACGCAAGCGCGAACAACGCGGCTGGTACTTCTACGACTGGGCGTGCTCGGTCTATTCGACCAGCGTCCTGACCGTCTTCCTCGGCCCTTATCTCACCGAGATCGCCAAGGCGGCCGCCGACCCGGAGGGATACGTCCACCCGCTGGGCATCCCGGTCCGCGCCGGCTCCTTCTTCGCCTACACGGTCTCCGCCTCGGTGCTCCTCTCGGTCTTCGTGATGCCGATGGCCGCGGCCGCCGCCGACCGTTCGGGCCGCAAGAAGCCGCTGCTCGCCGTGGCCGCCTACCTGGGCGCCGCGGCGACGGCCGGCATGTTCTTCCTGGACGGCGACCGCTATCTGCTCGGCGGCTTCCTGCTGATCGTCGCCAACTCCTCGCTCGCCGTCTCGATGGTGCTCTACAACTCCTTCCTGCCGCAGATCGCCCCTCCGGAGGAGCGCGACGACGTCTCCTCGCGCGGCTGGGCCTTCGGCTACGCGTCGGGCGCCCTGGTCCTGGTGGCGAACCTGGTGCTGTTCCTCGCCCACGACAGCTTCGGCGTCTCGGAGGCGACGGCCGTCCGGATCTGTCTGGCGTCGGCGGGCGTGTGGTGGGGCGCCTTCACCGTGATCCCCCTCAAGCGGCTGCGCGACCGCCGCACCGGCCCTGCGGACGCTGCGGCCTCGGGCGGCTGGCAGCAGCTGAGGTCGACGGTGCGCGACATGCGCCGCCATCCGCACACGCTGGCGTTCCTGCTGGCGTACCTCGTCTACAACGACGGCGTACAGACGGTGATCTCCCAGGCGTCCGTCTACGGCTCCGAGGAGCTCGGGCTCGGCCAGTCCACGCTGATCGTCGCGGTCCTGCTCGTGCAGCTGCTCGCGGTGGCCGGCGCGCTCACCATGGGCAGGCTGGCCAGGACGTACGGCGCCAAACGGACCATCCTCGGCTCGCTGGTGGCCTGGACGGCGACGATCGGGGCCGGGTACTTCCTGCCCGCGGGCGCGCCCGTCTGGTTCTTCGTGCTCGCCGCGGGCATCGGCCTCGTCCTCGGCGGCACCCAGGCACTGTCCCGGTCGCTCTTCTCGCACCTGGTGCCGCGCGGCAAGGAGGCCGAGTACTTCTCCGCGTACGAGATCAGCGATCGCGGGATGGCCTGGCTCGGACCGTTGATCTTCGGCCTCACGTATCAGCTCACCGGGAGCTACCGGGACGCGATCGTCTCGCTCGTGGCGTTCTTTTTGGTCGGATTCGCCCTGCTCGCGAGGGTGCCGGTACGCCTCGCGGTGCGCGACGCGGGAAATCCCGTACCCGACCGGATTTAGCAACTGAAGGCAAAGGCCGGTAGTGTACGCGTTTGGCCTGCCAGGCGGACCGTTACTGCGAGCTGAAGAATCAGAAACGCTGGGTGACATCTGCTACTAGATGTGACAAACCGGGCGCTGGTGGGTACAACAAGGGGCGGCATACGACGGCGACGCATGACCCTGAACGGGAATCTTTACCGCCGACCGGACGTTGACCGGATGACGACGACAGCGACACCTGTCCTGTGGGCGACAAGCCCGGGAGGCACGATTCATGAGTGAGCGAGCTCTTCGCGGCACGCGCCTCGTGGTGACAAGCTACGAGACCGACCGCGGCATCGACCTGGCCCCGCGCCAGGCCGTGGAGTACGCATGCCAGAACGGACATCGTTTCGAGATGCCGTTCTCGGTCGAGGCGGAGATCCCGCCGGAGTGGGAGTGCAAGGTCTGCGGGGCCCAGGCACTCCTGGTAGACGGCGACGGACCTGAGGAGAAGAAGGGCAAGCCGGCGCGTACGCACTGGGACATGCTCATGGAGCGCCGTACTCGAGAAGAACTCGAGGAGGTCCTGGAGGAGCGCCTCGCGGTTCTCCGGTCCGGTGCCATGAACATCGCGGTGCATCCGCGGGACAGCCGCAAGTCCGCCTGACGACGGACGCGCGGCGCACCACCGCACCAAGCAAGACCGCACCACCAAGCAAGTACGAGGGCCGGGGCCGCTGCACAGCAGTGGCCCCGGCCCTCGTTGGCATGCCCCGGGACAGCTCACGGCGCGCGGAGCCGCACCGATACCGCGGAGCCGCACCCGTACACGAACGCGGGGCGCGCCCGGTGTCCGGAACACGCCCCGCGAAGAGAGCCTGCGGTCAGCGAGGGAGCTGCGGGTCGTCGGGGCGCGGGGTGCGGGCGCCCGGCTCGTCGTCCCTGATGACCTCGCCCTGGACGACCTTCCCATCGGGGCGGTGCATCCGCGCCTGCTGGAAGGCGTCCCCAAGGCCGCCGGGGCTGGACTCGCGCACCTTGCGCTCGAACGTGCGCTCCGCGTAGCGCCCGAGGGCCTTCTGGACCGGCGGGATCAGCAGGACCAGGCCGATGGCGTCCGAGATCAGGCCCGGCAGGATGATCAGGAGGCCGCCCAGCATCGTCAGGGCGCCGCCGCCACCGGCGGGCTCGGCGGTGGGCGTCACGCCGCTCTGCTGCTGTTGTACGGCCTCGCTGAGCTTGCGGAAGGCCCTGCGCCCCGCGCGCTTGATCACCGCGGAGCCGAGCACCAGACCGGCCACCAGGAGCAGGAAGACCACGAGGCCGCTCGTGGCCCCCGCCACGACCGTGAGCAGCCAGATCTCGAGAACCAGCCACGCGGCGATGCCGAGCGGCAGGAACCTCAGGGGCCCGGATCGGCGGGGCCGGGCGGTTCGGTTGGGAGGCGGTGCGCCAGTCGTCATGCTCCCAGTGTGCCTGGGCCCGCCTCAGTCCGGGATAAGGGGATGATCAAGAGACCGAAGGCCCGGAGCGACGGCGGGCCCGCACTCGGCCCACTCAGGGCCCCGTCAGGGCTGCTTGCGGCCGATGACCCGGCCGACCCGCTCCCCCACGCCCCAGGCGGTGACCCGCCACAGCGCCTCGACCACGATGTTCTGGCTCATCTTGCTGTCGCCGAGCTCGCGCTCCACGAACGTGATGGGCACCTCGACGACGTGATAGCCGGCCTTGACCGCCCTGCGGGCGAGGTCGACCTGGAAGCAGTAGCCCTGCGATTCGACCTCGGCGAGGCCTAGGCCCTCCAGGGTCTCGCGGCGGAAGGCGCGGTAGCCGCCCGTCACGTCGCGGATCGGCACGTCGAGCAGGAGCCGCGAGTAGGTGCTGCCGCCGCGGGAGATGAACTCCCGGTGCTTGGGCCAGTTGACGACCCGTCCGCCCGGCACCCAGCGCGAGCCGAGCACGAGGTCGGCGCCCTTCAGCGCGGTGAGCAGCCGGGGCAGCTCCTCCGGCTGGTGCGAGCCGTCGGCGTCCATCTCGACCAGGACGCCGTAGTCGTTGTCGAGCCCCCAGCGGAAGCCCGCCAGATAGGCGGCGCCGAGGCCCTCCTTGCCCTTGCGGTGCAGCACGTGGACGCTCTCGTCCTCGGCCGCGAGCTCGTCGGCGATCTTGCCGGTGCCGTCGGGGCTGTTGTCGTCGGCCACCAGGACGTGCGCGTCCGGCACGGAAGCCCGCACCCGGCCGACGATGGCCTGGATGTTCTCCGCCTCGTTGTAGGTCGGAATGATCACCAAGGCCGTGCCGAGCGGACCGAACTGTCTCCCCTGGTCCCCTGCTTCGGAGACCCGACCGCCGTCGTTCACTACTGCCCCTTCGTTCGTACGCAGAGGACCACCATAGTGGCCCCGGCCTGCGCCGCAGCGGCGGCACGGAGGTCGGGGCGGAAGTACCCGAGATGTACCCGCGCCGCGCCCGGGTCGCGGCCGGGATCACGGCCGGGATCACGGCCGGTACGCGCCCGGCGGCGGCAGGGGAAGACAGGGGGGAGGACGTACTGCGGATCGGGGCCCGGCGCCCTTCGGGCCGGCCCGGGACCCGCTGGCTGCGGATCGACCGAAAGCCGTTGTCTACTGAGCGTCCGGGCCCGACCCGGGTCACACCTGCCGATCCGGCTGATACGTTCCCTCGCCTCCGCGTCGCGGGCGCTGGACCTGGCTCCCAGTGGTGGTGCGCCGGTGCGGCACACCACCCATGACCCAGCGGCGTTCGACGACCACGTGGAGGTTCGCCGGTCGGACGTCCTGTGGTGGACCCGGCCGAACCTACCCGCCGACGGCGGCTCTCTGTCAATAGCCATGTGACCTGGGGCTATTGCGCTGACCACCAGGTCAGTGCCGAGGATTCCCAGGTCGTACGACGGACAGCAGGGCCCTGATCGGCGCCGCGCACCGCCGGGACATCACTCGTCCGGCCCCAAGAACACGGTCCTTCCGCCCACCACGGTGCGCAGGCAGCGGGGCAGTTCGGCGCCCGGTGACAGGTCGGGCAGTCCCGGTGTGCCGGAGCGCGGGTCGGTCGACCAGCGGGCCACCCGGTCGTCCGGGGCCTGCACCACCAGATCGGCGGTGCGCCACACGGCGTAGTCCGCGGGCGCGCCGGGCACCAGGACGCCCGCGTCGTCACGGCCGACGGCCCGCCAGCCGCCGCGCGTGTGGGCGGTGAACGCGGCGCGCGCCGAGACGCGGTGCTCGGGCGTGCGGTGGAAGGCGGCGGCGCGGACGGTGCCCCACGGGTCGAGCGGGGTGACCGGGCTGTCCGACCCGAACGCCAGCGGGACGCCGGAGCGCAGGAGCGCGGCGAACGGATTGAGGGTGCGGGCCCGTTCGGCGCCCAGGCGCTGGACGTACATGCCGTCCTCGCCGCCCCAGAGCGCGTCGAAGGCCGGCTGCACGGAGGCGGTGAGGCCGAACTCGGCGAACGCGGCGATCGTGTCGGAGGTCAGCATCTCGGCGTGCTCCACGCGGTGCCTGGCGGCGCGGACGCGGGCCGGGCCGACCTTCTCCGCGGCCGCGCGCATCCCGTCGGCGACGGCGGCCACCGCGGCGTCCCCGATGGCGTGGAAGCCCGCCTGGAGGCCCGCCTCGGTGCACGCCACGACGTGCGCGGCGACGTCGGCGGCGTCGAGGTGGGCGGTGCCGGTGTGCGCGGCGGCGACGTCGACGTATGGCTCGTGCAGGCAGGCCGTGTGCGAGCCGAGGGCGCCGTCCACGAAGAGGTCGCCCGCGGCGCCGAGGGCGCCCAACTCGCGGGCGCGCGCCACGCCTTCCGCGCCGTGCTCGGCCCAGTAGCCGACCACGCGCGGGCCCGCCTCTTCGGCGGCGAGCCGCAGCAGTCCGGTGAAGTCGTCCTCGTCGGAGATCTCCGGGCCCGCGCACTCGTGCACCGAGCCGATGCCGAGCGAGGCGGCGTGGAGCAGGGCGGCGCGCTGGGCCTCGGTGCGCTGGCGCGGCGTGATCGCGCCGAGGGCGGCGGCGCGCACGCCGTGGTGGGCGTCGCCGGTCAGCGGGGCGTCGGGGTGGAAGCCGGTGCGTCCGGTGACGCCGGGGACCAGGTCGAGCAGGGCCGTGGTGGCGACCGCCGAGTGGACGTCGATGCGGGAGAGGTAGAGCGGCCTGCCGCCGACCGCCTCGTCGAGCTCCGTGCGCGTGGGCGGGCGCCCGCCGGGCCAGCGGGCCGCGTCCCAGCCGTGCCCGAGCAGCACGGTGTCGTCCGGCCGCGCCGCGGCGTGTTCGCGGACGAGAACGAGTGCCTCGTCGAGCGAACGGGCACGGGTCAGATCGAGTCCCATCAGCGCGAGGCCGGTGGCAGTGGTGTGCACATGGGCGTCGGTGAACGCCGGGGTGACCAGGCAGCCTTCGAGGTCGACCACGTCGTCGACACCGTCGGCGAAGGCGTAGGCCGCCCCTTCGGAGCCGACCCAGGCGACATGTCCGCGCTCGACGACCATCGCGGTCGCGAACGGGTCGGCGGGGCTGTGGACCTCTCCGCCGCGCAGCAGCACGGTGCGGTGGTCCTGGGTGGCCTGCGGGTCCCGGGAGTCAGTCCCGGGGGCGGTGCTCTCGCTCATGGGACCAGTCTCGCCCCTCGGCGCGGCAGGCCGACGCGGGGGTCACGGTCCCGCGCGGGCCCGCGTCGCAGGAAGTCGTAGAAAGCGCGTGCGCTCAGACCTGCGGGGGCCGCGCCTCGTACGGGGTGGAGAGGACCACCGTCGTCCGGGTGGAGACGCCCGCGAGGGCGCGCAGCCGGCTCAGCAGGTGCTCCAGTTCGAGCGGGGTGGCGACGCGCACCTTGAGGATGTAGTTCTCGTCGCCCGCGACGCTGTGGCACGCCTCGATCTCCGGGACGCCCGCGAGGCGTTCGGCGATGTCGTCGGGGGCGCTGGGGTCGAACGGCTTCACCGAGATGAACGCCGTGAGCGGCAGCCCGACGGCCTCGGGGTCGACGACCGCGGCATAGCCGCGGATGACGCCGCGCTGCTCAAGGCGTCGCACCCGCTGGTGCACTGCCGATGTGGACAGGCCCGTGGCCTTGCCCAGGTCGGTGTAGCTCATCCGCCCGTCCTTGACGAGCAGCTGCACGATCTGTCGGTCCAGCTCCTCCATGCGCCGAACCTACAGGGCTCTTGATCCCTCCGGATACCTGAGTGACCGAAGGGGGTGTTTGGACGACCCGTCCGCGGGCAGGCGACCGGCACGTCCTCACGGCATGTGACGAACGACACATCTCTGTGACCGTGTCCTTCGGGATGCCACGATTACCCCCACGACGGGACGGGAAGTGCTTGCTGTGGTCGAGGCCGCAGCGCCTTCTCGGCCCACCCAAGGGGGAGAGTCCCATGCAGAATCTGAAGCGCCCCGGTCGGTCTGCCCGCAGCAAGCAGCAGCCTGTCGCCGAACCCGAGCCGGAGGGTGTCGAACCGGCTGACGACGGTCTCGACGCGTACGACACCTTTGAGATGTACCGGGTCAACTGCCCCGACTGCGGGCAGCCGATCGCACTCCTGGCCGACGAGGACGTGCTGCCGGAGCACGCCCTGTGCCCCACTCCGTGGAACCCGTTCGGGCTCACGGTCTGTGCCGGTACGGGCCGCCCGGCCGCCGACGCCACGCCCGCCGACGAGTCGATGAAGGCTCAGGAGCAGGACACCGCCCTGCTACTGACGCTCCCTCAGGGACTCGACTGGCGGACGCAGCCGTTCTCGCACGTGGGCGGCCCCGGCTCGCGCCCCGTCATCCGCGTGCCGCAACAGCACCGGCCCGCCGCCTGAGTCACCAGTAGCTGCCCTGCACCATGGCCGCCAGGCTGGCGTGGTGCAGGATCAGCAGGTCCGGATCGTCCGGCACCCCGGCCTCGCCGAAGTGCACCTGGCGATAGGCGACGCGCAGCATCACGACGGCGTGCCGCAGTGCCGCGTACAGCGTGTAGAAGTCCATCGCGCGCGGGGTGTGCCCGGTCAGCCGCGCGTACGTCTCCTCGATGCGGTCGCGGCGCAGGAAGTCCGGCAGGCCCGGCTGGCCGAAGCTCACCGTCAGGTCCTGGAAGAAGCGGTGCAGATAGACGGTCCAGCCGATGTCGACCTCGCGCGGGGCCAGGGCGGCCATCTCCCAGTCGATGACGGCAGCGGGGTCGAACCCGGCGTAGATGATGTTCCCGATGCGGGCGTCGCCCCAGTTCAGCACGGGGTCGCCCTCGTCCCGCGGCCACATCGCCTCCAGCCGGTCGAAGGCGCTCTCGATGAGCGGTGAGCGGGGCAGTCCGCCCACCACCCATTCGTAGTAGGCGCGTTGGGCCTCGACGTGGCGGCGCAGCGGGCTGCCCGCGCCGGGCAGCGCGAGGAACTCCGCCTCGGCGGCGGGGACTTGGTCGTGCAGGCGCGCGACGATCCCGACCGACGCCTCCTCCAGGTGGGCGCGCTCGGCGTCGGTCGCGGAGTGCAGCCAATTCCCCTCGTACGTATAGGGCATGACGTCCGGCGGGACGCGGCCCTCGACGCGCTCCATGACGAAGAACGGCGCGCCGAGCGGTCCCGGGTCCTCCTCCAGCCACAGCACGCGCGGCACCGGCACGTCGCTGTGCTCGGCGACGAGCCGCATCGTGCGGTACTGGCGCGGCATGTCGTAGACGGGGAAGATCGTGTACGCCGCCGGGTCGGCCGCCACGCGCAACGCGCAGGAGGAGAAGGGCGGTTCGGGGTGTTCGACGGTGAAGAGCAGGGTCTCGCTGGACATGCCGTTGGACTCGGGGACGGTCACGTCGACCGCCTTGGCGCCGGGCAGCCGGTGACCGAGCCAGGCGGTCAGCCGACGGGCGAGTTCTTCCGGTTCGCGGGTGGTGGTGCGGGGTCGGGGTGCCGTGGCCATGCCCGTGCTCCTCTCTCGGCCCTCAGGGCGCGACCGAGTCGAATCCGGTGAATCCGCTGGGGTCGTGGCGGCCGAAGCTGCCGTGCTCGAAGATCCCGTAACCCGTCTGCCCGTCGAGGGTGAAGCGGGCCGCGTGGTCGATGACGCCGTAGGCGGCGAGCGGATGGGCCGCGGGGTCCGAAAGGTCGTACGTGCGGCGGTCGGTCCAGTCGCGGCCGCGCCAGGTGCCGTGCTGCCAGTCGTCGGCCGGCGGGTATCCGGCGCCGACGGCCAGCGGCAGCGAGGCGAGGACCTCGACGCCGAGTTCGAGGGGCTTGCGGTCGTCGGGGCCGGTGAGGTGGATGACGGCGCCGCGCGGGTGGCGGGTGCCGGGGCGGTAGGCGATGTCGGCCTGGGGCCAGCCGAGTTGGCGGTCGGGCAGGCCGGGGCGGACGAGGGTGGCGTCGTTCAGGGTGCGGTAGCCGTCCGCGTCCTCCTGGGCGATGACCATCAGGAAGCGGTCGTCGAAGCGGACCGGGCTCCAGATCCAGTGGAAGCCCTCGGTGGCGAACTCCTCCTCCAGGCGCCCGCGCTCCTCGCCGGGAATGGGCCGCACGCCCCAACTGCGGTCACGGGTGGCGGTCCACTCCCCCGCGCTCACGCGGATCTCCTCGGATCCGGCGCGGATCACCCCGCTGGGCCGGCCCGCCTGGACGAAGCGGCGCCCTTCGAGGCTCAGCCGGTCCCCGCGGCGCTGGATGTGGTGCGGCTCCCACAGGGCGGGGAAGTCGGCGGTCCACATGAGGTCGTACGAGAGGGAGTCGGGGTCGTCCGGATCGGCGGCGCACCGCAGGCGCAGGCGGTTCAGCGGCTCCTCGACGGTGATGCTCAGGGGCCCGACGGAGAGGTTCATCCGGTCGTCGCCCAGGGCGTCACTGGCGCGTACGGCGTGCAGCGTATCCCCGATGCGCAGGGTGGCGTAGGCGTCGATCACACCGGTGTTCGGGTAGACGCCGAGCCCGAGGATGAGCAGGGCGCGGCCCTCGTGGTCGAAGAGGTGGAAGATGCACCGGTCGTACGCGTTGCGGTCGCCCGTCGCGACATGCTTCATGGAGAGCGGGACCTGGTGCACGGGGTACTCGTCGAGCGGGACCGGACGGTCTTCTGCCACGGCAAACCTCCCTGGAAGCACGGCAGTTCAGGGTGGCGGGAGGCAGTGGGGCCCTCCGGCGCGGAGATGACGGTACGTCAGATTTGGGGACGGAGCCAGACACGGACCGGGCCGCTTTCCCGGCCGGTGCGACGGTGGCGGCCACCGTGTGCCGCCGTGGGACCCGGGCGGTCACGGGCCGCGCGAGAGGGACATCGCCCGGCGCGTCCACGGTGTCGTACGGCCGTGGCCGCGCACGCCCGCACCGCCACACAGGCCTGCCGTGAACTGACGGTCGAATCCACCGGGCGGTGACCTCGACAGGGTGACAGGCGTTGGCCTTGCATGACCCCCACGGACATGGGCCCGGCGCATATCCCCACCGGCCGCCGACGGCGCGCCCTGGTGACGGTGCCCGCCTCTGCAGAATCGGTTCCCCAGCGGCCCCAGCAGGCACCACAGCACCAGCAGCCCCATCAGCCCCCGACCCCGCCCCACCTGCAAGGGCTGCAAGGGCAGCCGGTGCATCCGCAAGGGCATCTGCAAGCACATCCGCAGGGCCACCAGCAGCCGCAGCACCAGGCTCATCACCAGGCACCCCCGCAGGGACTACAGCCCCACGCGCACCAGCAGCCGCAGCCGCATCTGATGCCGGATCCGCCGATCTACCGTGCCCTGATCCGCCACTGGTCCGACCGCGGCCGGACCCTGCCGGGGCGCCCCGACCCGGAGTGGGTGATGCTCGCGGCGCCGCCGGTGCGCCGCGGCCAGTTCAGCGCGAGTCGGGACCCGCGAGGTGACGGGCGATGACCATGCGCTGGATCTGATTGGTGCCTTCGACGATCTGCAGCACCTTGGCCTCGCGCATGAAGCGCTCCACGGGGAAGTCCGCGGTGTAGCCGTACCCCCCGAGCACCTGCACGGCGTCCGTGGTCAC
Organism: Streptomyces sp. NPDC087300; assembly: GCF_044744425.1. NCBI lineage: Bacteria > Bacillati > Actinomycetota > Actinomycetes > Kitasatosporales > Streptomycetaceae > Streptomyces > Streptomyces sp. NPDC087300. The sequence continues at coordinate 427,549 of NZ_JBIUYI010000008.1, read as the reverse complement.
CTTCATCGCGGCATCCGTGCACAGCAGCTTCGCCATGGCCGCCTGCTTGGAGAACGGCCTGCCCGCGTCGCGCAGCCTGGCCGCCGCGAGATACAGCGCCCGGCCCGCCTCGATCTGCGTCGCCATGTCCGCGAGCATGAAGCGAAGGCCCTGGAAATCCGCGATCGGCCGGCCGAACTGCCGGCGCTCCGTGGCGTACGACACCGCCTCGTCGAGCGCAGCCTGGGCCACCCCGATCGCACAGGCCGCGATGCCGAGCCGCCCCGAGTCGAGCGCGGAGAGCGCGATGGCGAAGCCCTGTCCCTCGTCGCCGATGCGGCGGACGTCGGGGACGCGCACGCCGTCGAAGTTGATCTGGGCGGTGGGCGAGCCCTTCATGCCCATCTTCTTCTCGGGGACCGCCGCGTTCAGACCGGCCGCGTCGCCCGGCACCAGGAAGGCCGTGACGCCCTTGGCGCCCTCGCCGCCGGTGCGGGCGAGGACGGTGTAGAAATCGGCCACGCCGCCGTGCGTGATCCAGGCCTTGGTGCCGGTGATGACCCAGTCGTCGCCCTCGCGGACGGCCTTGGTGCGCAGGGAAGCGGCGTCGGAGCCCGACGCGGGCTCGGAGAGGCAGTACGCGCCGAGGAGGCCGCCGCCGAGCATGTCGGGCAGGTGCTCGGCCTGCTGCTCCTTGGTGCCGTATCCGGCGAGCGCGTGGCAGGACAGGGAGTGGACGCTGACGCCGAGGCCGACGGTCAGGCGCGCGGCCGCGAGCTCTTCGAGGACCTGGAGGTAGACCTCGTACGGCTGGTCGCCGCCGCCGAACTCCGAGGCGTAGGGCAGTCCGAGCAGACCCGATTCGGACAGCAGGGTGAAGACCTCGCGCGGGAAGTGCCCGGCGTCCTCCTCCTCGGCGGCCCGCGGAACGATCTCTCGCTGGACGATGTCCCGGACGAGCGAGAGCAGATCCCTGGCCTCATCCGTGGGCAGCTGGCGGTCCACCGGGGTGTGGTCGGGCATGACGCTCTCCTCCCTGTCGAGCTGCGGTGGAGTCCGGCCTGGTGAGGCGGCACCACCGGGAAACGATGCCTGCGCCGAGGCCTCCTTCCGGGTCTCGGAAGCGGCTGACCAGCGGCTCTGGCGCGTTGAGTATGCCCGATCGAGGGGGCCTCGTCACTAGTTAACGACCGCTTACTCGAAAGATAGCCGAAGATCGACGGTGGCCGCGGGATTGGTACGAACCATTGACGCACTGGTCTAGTCCTCCTACTGTTCCCACGAACGTCTTACCGCGTTCATGCCAAGACGCAATTCGCAGGTCCACAGCACCACTTCCCCCCTCCCTGTTTCCCCCCACAAGGAGACACGATGCTCAGACCGCACACCTCCCGCGCCTCCTTCCGGGCGCTCGTCGCCACCGCCTGTTGCGCCGTGCTCGGCGCGGGCCTGCTGGCCGGGGCGGGTACCGCCGCCGCCGGGCAGGACAAGGGCACCACGACGAAGGCGGCCGCCGGTTCCAAGGTCGTCGGCTACTTCACCGAATGGGGTGTCTACGACCGGAACTACCACGTCAAGAACGTGGACACGTCCGGCTCCGCCGACAAGCTCACGCACATCAACTACGCCTTCGGCAACGTCCAGGGTGGCAAGTGCACGATGGGCGACGCCTACGCGGCCACCGACAAGGCCTACACCGCCGACCAGTCCGTGGACGGCGTGGCCGACACCTGGGACCAGGAGCTGCGCGGCAACTTCAACCAGCTGCGCAAGCTGAAGAAGAAGCACCCCGATCTGAAGGTGCTGTGGTCCTTCGGCGGCTGGACCTGGTCGGGCGGCTTCACCGAGGCCGCGAAGAACCCCGCGGCGTTCGCCCAGTCCTGCTACGACCTGGTCGAGAACTCCAAGTGGGCCGACGTCTTCGACGGCATCGACATCGACTGGGAGTACCCCAACGCCTGCGGTCTGACCTGTGACACCAGCGGCCGCGAGGCGTACAAGGGCCTGATGTCAGCGGTCCGTTCGAAGTTCGGCGCCAACAACCTGGTGACCGCGGCGATCCCGGCGGACGCCTCGGACGGCGGCAAGATCGACGCCGCCGACTACGCGGGCGCCGCCCAGTACGTCGACTGGTACAACCCCATGACGTACGACTACTTCGGCGCCTGGGACGCGAAGGGCCCGACCGCGCCGCACTCGCCGCTCAGCTCCTACAGCGGCATCCCCAAGGAGTCCTGGAACTCCGACTCCACCATCAAGAAGCTGAAGGGCCTCGGCGTTCCCGCCGACAAGCTGCTGCTCGGCATCGGCTTCTACGGCCGCGGCTGGACGGGCGTCACGCAGAAGGAGCCCGGCGGCACGGCGACGGGTCCGGCGGCCGGCAAGTACGAGCAGGGCATCGACGACTACAAGGAACTGAAGACCAAGTGCCCGGCCAACGGCACGGTCGGCGGGACCGCGTACGCGCACTGCGGGAACAATTGGTGGAGCTACGACACCCCGGCGACCATCGCGGGGAAGATGGACTACAAGAACCAGCAGGGCCTCGGCGGCACGTTCTTCTGGGAGCTCAGCGGCGACACGTCCAACGGTGAGCTGATCAAGGCCATCAACTGACCCGTCGCTGACGGGAAGCGGGGCGGGAGCCGGTCGGCGGCTCCCGCCCCTTTTCTCATGGCCGGGCCGGCGCCGGGTACGAGGGCTCGAACTCCTCGATCACGCGCAGGGTGTCGCCGAGGGTCCGCACGAGCAGGTCGCAGACCGTCTCGCGGGCCAGGCCCTGATGGCCGATCCAGTCGAGCGCGATGCCCTCGACGCTGCACAGCCAGCCGAGCAGCGCGGTGCGCGCCAGTTGCGGTATGTCCTTGCGTCCGTACGCCCCTTCGGCGATCGCGCCGATCATCGCCTCGCGCACCCCGTCCCGTATGGCGTGCACCTCGGCGTCGAAGCCGACGCCGCCGCTGATGATCGTGCGGTACGCGGCCTGGTGGTGCTCGGCGTAGCGCAGATAGCCGTCGATGGTGCGGTGCACGCGGTCCACCGGCGGCAGGTCGTCGTGGCGTCCGGCGCGCGCGACGAGGTCGGCGACGGAGTCCTCGATGATCGCGAGGTAATAGCCGCGCTTGGACTTGAAGTAGTAGTAGATCAGCCCTTTGGCGACGCCCGCCTGCTTCGCGATGTCGTCCATCGACAGGGCGTCGTAGGACGTGTCGGCGAACAACTTCCGGCCGATGGCGATGAGTTCGGCGCGGCGCGCCGCGGAGCGGTCGGTGCCGCGCTGTTGACTATTATTCAATTTCGGCCCTAGTCTCCAACTGCCTCGGGATGTCCGCAGTATGGCAGAACCGTGCCACCTGCCGGTTCGGCTTCCGACGGCGCTTCACGCACTCCCCTTACGCACGCTTACGCACCCAGCACGACGTACGGGAGGAAGACAGTGGGCGCAGCACGCAGCGCGTTACGCGAGGGCAGAACCAACTGGAAGAAGACGGCCGTGGTGGCCCTGCCGGCCGTGCTGGCCGTCGGGGTGATGGCCAATGTGATGGCCGAGGGCGCGCTCGCCGCGTCCTTCGCCGTCTCCGGGACCAGTTTCCAGGTGTCGTCGGGCAAGCTGACGAGCCAGGGCCTGTCCTCCTACGTACAGACCGACCGGGACGTCGACGGCAAGGGGCACCCGGTGGCGCTCCTCGGGATCGGCGATGCCACCCTCTCCGACATCTGCCAGGCCGCCGAGGTCAAGACGCCCGTCGGCACCGTGGTGTTCAAGCTGACCGCGGGCGGCGACGCCGGCAAGGTCACCGCGAGCAATCTCGTCATCGACGGCGAGGACCTGGTGGGCGACGCCCGCTTCGGCACCGCGGAGATCGGCAGGGACGCCTCCACGCTCGACGAGGTGCCCGGAATCAAGGGCGAGCGCGGCAAGTTCGGGCTCCAGGCCGGGGACATCGAGGTCGCCGGGGTGAAGTCGCACGCCTGGTCCGCCACCGGCGGGAACTTCCGGCTCAAGGGCATGAGGGTCGATGTCAGCATCGGCGGCAAGAAGTGCTTCTGACCGGTGGCGGCAGAACCGGGGTCAGGCCGTTCCGCAGGGACGGCGGCGGCTGGCTCGACCGGCGCCTGCCCTGGCCCGATCAGCGCCGGGTGCTGCGCAGATGGCGCCGCACCCGGCCGTTCTGGGGCGGCCTGCTGCTGATCCTGGGCGGCGCCGAACTGCTGCTCGTGCCGCTGTCGCCGCTGACCGTCCTGGTCAGTCTGGGACTCGGCGGGATCGCGGCGCTCGGCATCGGCATCGCGCTGGTCGTGGCGGGGCTCTTCCTGTGGCTGCTGCCGCACACCCACCACTATGTGAGCGTCAACGCACTGATCCTTTCGGTGCTCTCGTTCGCGGCCACCAACCTCGGCGGCTTCCTGGTCGGCATGCTCCTCGGCATCGCGGGCAGCGCCATGGGATTCGGCTGGAGCCCGGTGCCCGAGGGCGCCGAGGAGGACCCGGACCGGCCGAAAGTGCGGGACGGACAGGGCACGCGGACGCTCGCCGTGCTCCTTCCCGTACTGATCGTCGCCGGGATCATGAACGGCAACCCTGCGAAGGCCGCGCCGCCCTCCGCCCCTTCCGGTGCGGCGATCGTGGCGCCGCGGGTGCCGCCGACGGTGACCACGACGCTCTTCGCTCCGCAGGGCTTCCTACTGGCGGGCGTGCGTGACATCCCCACGGCGGACGGCCCGTTGAAGGTCATGGTGCTGCGGATGAAGGCGGCGTCGCTCACCGACTACCGGCTCACCACGCGCGACGGCAGGGACGAACTCTCCCTGGGCGCCGACACCTTGGACCTGAGCGGCGAGGTCACGCTCTATCTGACCAAGTTCAAGGGGTGCCTCGAAGGCATCCTCTGTCTGACCTTCACGCCCGACAAGCTGCCGGTGCCGCCCGTCGTGCCGCCGTTCGTCTTCATGACGGACGTCAGTGCCGAACAGGCCCTGGTGACATCGGACTTAATCGTGGCGGGTGGTCTCACCCTCGGGGCCTCGAAATGATCCAGATCCAGGCCGCGCTCTTCTGGGCGTACGCGATCGGCGCCACGTTCGCGCTCTCCGCGGGCCGGCAGCTACAGGTGTGGGAGCGGATCAACGCGGGCGAGGGGCCGCGCACGCGCAGCAGGGCCGCCAATCCCTATCTCGCGCTCACCGCGCTCTTCGCCGCCGTCCTGATGGTGCCGACCGGCCTCTTCCTGCTCTGGCAGAACCCCGCCTGGGCGACCATGCACGTCGCGAGCGGGCACGAGGGCGTGTGGGCGGGGTTCGTGCTGTTCTACGCGGGCGGCATCCCCGTCGCCGCGATCATCGGGTTCCTGGTGGCGCAGGCGCTGGTGCTCGTGGGGGCGGGGTACTGGGCGTACCTGCAGTGCGTGGGCGGGTACTTCCTGCTGTTCGGCACGCTGATCCACGGGTGGGACGGCAGCGGGTACGAGCGCTTCCTGTCCCCCGGCGCGAAGGACTTCGCCGAGTGGCCCAAGGACAGCGTCGTCAATCACGTGCTCGGCTTCCTGACGTCCGGCACGTTCCTCGCGCTGCTGCTCTTCGGCGCCGCCGTCATCGGCACGATGCTGATGACCGAGATCGGCTGGCTGATGGAGGGCTGGTCACTGCCCGGCGCCGACGAGGACCGCAAGGTGCCCAGGATCATCGGCATCGCCATCGCGGCGGCCGGGGTCTACGGGCTGCCGTTCGTCGGCGCGCTCCTGGCCAGCGGTCTCGTCCGCCTGCTCGGCGGCTGGCTCGGCCTGCCGCTCTTCGCGGTGGTGGCGGGCCTCACGCTGCTGCACCGGCGCTCGCCGGTGCGGTGGCTGTACGGCCTGGTGGGCGTCCCGGGACGGCACTGGCGGGCCGGTCCGGAGGACGGCGGCTACGACAGCGGGGTCACAGCAGACCGGTCTGCGTGACGAGCATCGCGAGGACGACGACGAGGGTCCAGCCCGCCAGGTGCTCCAGGAGGTTGTGCCCGTCTTCCCCGGGGCCGCCGGTGCGGGCCTTCGCTCGGACGGCGGTGGCAGAGGTCGCTGTCATGTCTACTCGCTGACGTTCGGCCGGCGGGGGTTCCTCGGCAGGAGCCCGCCGGCGGTTGCTTCCCCCCACAGGAACCCCTCCACCATGCCAGCAGGACGGCGGAATGCGGGAGAGACCTTGGTCACCCACAACTCGGACGGAAGGCCGTGCGTCTAAGACTGCGTCCCGGGCAACGGCCCGGTCGACGCACGTCCGCGCAGCATCCGACCGAAAGGTTTCCGATGAGCACGAACCGGACACCCCGCCGCAGAGCGCGGCTCGCCCTCGCGGCCGCGATCACCGTGACGGCCGCTCTCACCGGAACGGTCTCCCAGGCCGCACCGTCCGACGGCGCCTCGTCCCCCGCCGTGCAGAAGCCCTCGCCCGGTGCGCCGGGCCTCGGCGACCCGATGTTCCCGCTCGACGGGAACGGCGGCTACCGGGTCGACCGCTACTCCCTCGACTTCGACTGGCAGGCGCCGAAGACGCCCTTCGAGGCGACGACAACGATCAAGGCGCACGCCACCCAGGCGCTCTCCCGCTTCAACCTGGACTTCGGCGGCAACACCCTGCACTCGGTGACGGTGAACGGCGTGCCCGCCGGCACCTCGCGCTCCGGCGACGAGCTGACCGTCACCCCCGAGTCGCCGATATCCAAGGACAGTTCCTTCACCGTCAAGGTCGGCTACACCGCCGACCCGACCCAGACCCGGCACCGCGACGACGCGATCGAGGACTACGGCTGGATCCCCACGCCCGACGGCACCGTGGTCTATCCGCAGCCCAACGGCGCCCGGCTGATCTTCCCCGGCAACGACCACCCCAGCCAGCGCGCGCCGATCACCTTCCGGATCACCACCCCGGCCGACCGCACGGCCGTCGCCAACGGCAAGCTGGTCTCGCGGACCGAGCGCCCCGACGGCCGGATCCGCTGGACGTACGACTCCGAACAGCCGCTCTCCACCCAGCTGGTGCAGCTCGCCGTCGGCAAGTTCCAGCTGATCGACGGCAAGGGGCCCGGCGGCCTGCCGCTGCGCGACGTCGTCCCGGACGCGCTGGTCGAGCCGACGGCCGCGTACCGGGGGCTCACTCCCGACCATCTGAAGTGGCTGGAGGAGCGGCTCGGCCCCTACCCCTTCGACCGCTACGGGATCCTCGTCGGCGACACCGACCTCGGCGTCGCCCTGGAGACCCAGACGCTCTCCCTGGTGCCGAAGGCCGATCTGCTCGGCACCCAGGTCGACGCCGAGCGGAACATGGTGCACGAGCTGACCCACCAGTGGTTCGGCGACAGCGTGGCGCTCAAGAGCTGGTCCGACCTGTGGGTGAGCGAGGGGCACGCCCGCTTCTACGACCGGCTGTACTCCGAGCAGCACGGCGGCGAGAACTTCGAGGCCCTCATGAAGGTCGCCTACCAGGCCCACGACCAGTGGCGCCGCGACTACGGCGCACCCGCGGAGCCGACCGAGCCGAACCTCTTCAAGCGCATGCGGTACGACGGTTCCGCGCTGGTCCTGTACGCCCTGCGCGAGAAGGTCGGCGACGCCACGTTCCAGAAGATCGAACGCGCCTGGCTGACCCGGTTCAAGGGCCGCACGGCAGGCACCCAGGACTTCATCGACCTGGCGTCGAAGGTCGCGGGCCAGGACCTCGAAGGCTTCCTGCGGCCGTGGCTGTACGGCGCCAAGACGCCGCCGATGCCGGGGCACCCGGACTGGGTGGTGGATCCGGCCACGTGACGCGGGGGCGTCCTCACCGTCCCTGACGGTCGGCCCGCGGTGGGCCGGTCGGGCGTCGCCGTCCGACCCACCGCAGCAGGACCACCGAGCTCACCGCGGCGAAGGCGCACCACGTCGAGACGTACTCCGCCCGCCAGAGCGCGAAGGTCACCGCGGCTCCGACGGCGACCAGGACGCCGAACAGGACGAGGCCGCGGTCGCCGGACAGGAGCAGCGAGCCGATCGTCGCGAGGAGGTACCCCGCGACGACCGGCCCGGCGTACGGCAGCCCCAGCGAGTACCCGACGGTGTGGCCGCGGATCTCGGCGCTCACGGGGCGGGTCGCCAGGGCGTACGCGAGCGCCGCCGCCGTCAGCGTGCCCGCCGCGAGGGGGACGAGCAGTCGGCGGCGGGCGCTCGCGGGCGCGGCGCACAGCACCGCCGCCGGCACCCACAGCGCCAGGAGGGGCAGCGCGACGACGGCCCAGAGGACCGTGGCGGGCCCGGTGCCGCCGCCGTGGTGCCAGACGGCGGCCTCGATCATCTGGTGCGCCCCCAGGAGCAGGGGCAGCGCGGCCAGCGGCAGATCGCGGGGGCGGCGGGCCGCCAGGGTCACCGAGGCGACCCCCACCGCCGCGATGCCCGCGCCCGCGACGAGATCGGCCGTAGCGCTCCAGCACATGCGGCAACGCTAAGCCCGACCGCGGGCCGGAGCGCGTCGGATGCGCCGTCGGGCCCAGGAGCCCAGGCAGCGGCCGTGCGAGCTCCGGGTTCCCCCGCCGGAGTCCGCACGGCCCGCCCGCCGGCCGTCAGCCCTTGGGGGACGGCCGGGGCTCGATCCGGAACAGCTCGCCGCCGGTCTGGCCGACGAGGCTGCGTCCCTCGCGCATGAGCTCGGGCGCGACTCCGGCCTGCAAGGGGCTCTTGGGCTGCGGCACATCGCCGCGCCAGCGCACCTCGCCGCTGTCCAGGTCGAGCCCCACCAGATGGCCCGACGGGTCGAGGAAGTAGGCCACCCGGGCGCTGAGGTCCACCGCCGCGTCCGAGGGGATCTCGCGCATCGTCGGGTCGTGCGGCGCCTTGCGGAGCGTCAGCCCCAGGTCCCGCGTCCACAGCCGCCGGCCGTCGTCGGCGGAGTACGCGAAGGCCCTGCCGTCCCCGTCGGTGCCCAGGACGCGGCCGTCGGCGACCACACCGGACAGCGGCCGGTCGAGCTTGTGCCGCGTCACCGCTCCGGAGCCCGTGTCCACCCGGATCAGGAGGGCGGAGCCCGGCTTGTCGGAGAAGGCCTTTCCGTCGGCGGGAGCGATCAGCAGCACGGCGTCCCCGTCCGTGCCGATCTTCACGGTGAGCCCCTTCACGGTGGCCACCTCCGTCGGCCTGCCCGTCTTCGGGTCGAGGCGGACGACGGCGCTGCGCTGCGGTGCCTTGGCGCTGTCCGGGGAGCACGTCAGGTACGGGACGCCGCCGATCACGGCCCGCGCGCAGTCGGCCTGCGTCCGGTGGTACGTCCACAGCGTGCGGCCCGTCCTGCCGTCCAGCGCGGCCACGCGCTTGAAGGTGGGTGTGTTGGCGAGGACACCGCCGTCGAACAGGACGGCGGAGTCGGCGCCGCGGCTGTCGTCGGCCAGCTTGTGCCGCCACAGCACCTTGCGGGTGTCCGCGTCGAGGGCGACCAGGTCGGTGCCCGCGCTGGTCGCTCCCGGGTCGTGGTCGGCGTAGGTGTACACGATGCCGTCGCGGACACCGGGCATCGTCCCCGCAGGGGAGCTGCCGCTGTGCGGGTCCTTCGCCTCGCGCCGCCAGTCGATCCCGCCGGTGCGGCCGTCCACGCCGATGGCGTCGTACCCCACTCCCCGGCAGTACACGTCGCCGGCGCCGGTGGTGCAGGCGTCCCAGGACTTGCCGGGCAGCGTGGTCCGCCAGAGCAGCTTGCTCTCCTTGCTCACCCGGGTGGCGGGCCGCGCCCCGTCGTCGCCGGTCGCGCCGGTCACGAGGGCGGCGCCCAGGGTGACGCCGGCCAGGCCGAGTACGGCGCCCGTCGCACGGACGAGGTTGCGCCGCCGACGGCGGCGCACGATGCGGTCGGCGATCCCCGCCGGAGCTCCGGAGTCCTTCGGGGTCCAGGCGTTCAGGGTGTCCCTGATCGTGTCGTCCAGCTGGTCGGCGTTCATGTGCGGGCTCCCTTCAGGGACGTGCGGTGCGGGACGGTGGCGGCGTGCGCCGGGGAATCCAGCTCGGGCGCGAGTTCGCGCAGCCGGGCCAGCGACCGGTGGGTGGTGCTGCGTACGGTGCCCACCGAGCAGCCGAGCGCGGCGGCGACCTCCGTCTCGGAGAGGTCCTCGAAGTAGCGCAGCACCAGGACGGTGCGCTGACGCGGCGTCAGCCGGCCGAGTGCCCGGCCCACGGTGATCCGCAGATCGGCGGCGGACGTGCCGTCGGCGACACCGAGGCTCTCGGGCGGCGCGGCGAACGTGGGTTCCCGGTGCGGTCTGCGCAGCCGCCACCGGCTGATCTGGTGCCGGTACATCACCTTGCGCACATAGCTTTCCGGATCCTCGACGTGCCGCCAGCGGCTCAGCGCCTTCATCAGCGCGGTCTGCACGAGGTCTTCGGCCTCGTGCCGATCGCCGCCGGTGAGCAGATTGGCCAGGCGGAGCAGCGCGCTCCACCGGGCGTCGACGAACTCCCGGAATCTCTCGTGGTCCTGCGGGTTCATGGCCCCTCCCGTTTTCTGACGCCCCCAAGGACGCGGGGACCATGGGCGATCTATGTCTCCCTTCGCGATTTTCTTCCGGGGCGATCGCCGGGCGTGCGGCGGGCCCACAGAAGGGAAGCCCCTTCCCGCGCGGGGAAGGGGCTTCGGGCCGGGCCCGGTCGGTGGTCCCGTCAGCGGATGCCCACCGCGGCGAGCGCCTTGCGCTGCGCCGTGGAGAGTTTCGTCGGGAAGTACAGGTAGCAGACGCCCCCCGTGCCCGAGACGACCTTTCCCGAGGCGTTGTAGCGCTTGGTGCGGAGCCAGATGTTCTCCCACTCGCGCCTCTTGTAGACGCGGCGCACCGCCGCGTCGGACGGTGAGGCGGGGTCGTTGGCGATCACGTCGCCGGTCGAGGTGAAGCCGATGACCGTCATGAGGTGGCCCGCCGTGCCGTAGCCCGCGCCGGTCAGTTCCTCCTTGAGGAAGGACTGGGACGTTATGGCCGGGATGCCCGCGGCTACCAGGGACTCCAGCTCCGTGAGGGACGCCAGGCGGGTCACCACGCCCTGGAGGTCCCGGTAGGTCGCGGCGTACGCGGCGTTGAAGGGCCAGTTGCCGCAGCCGTTGTACTGGTAGTCGAAGGTGTAGCGGGCCGCGTGGCACACCTGCGGGTCGGCGTAGGTCGGGTCGACCCAGGCGAGGTCCTCGGGGGTGGGCTTGCGACCCCAGTACTCGATGATCATCTGCGAGGAGGTGGGGCTGCACCAGGCCTCGCCGCCGTTGTCGTACTCCGGGTACTGCCCGGCGTGGATCTCCTGCGAGTAGCGCGGGACCTTCAGTTCCTTGCCCTTGCCCGGCGTGGTCGCGGGGACCGTGAAGCGGTCGGGGACGGCGGACGCCATGGCGCCGAGCCGCCAGACCGTGGGCGTCTCGGTGGCGCCCGGCCGGCGGTAGAGGGTCAGGCGCAGCTGGTAGGAGGCGATCCGCAGGGGCGCCGTCGTGTCGTCCAGGGAGAGCGTGTCCGTCCAGACGGTGGACTTGCCGTCGGTCTGGTCGTCGACCGAGGTCCGCCTGATGTCGGTCGCCAGGTCGTCGCCCGCGGTCCAGCGCCCCATGACGTACCAAGGGGTCGTGGTCGTGTCGGAGTAGGTGCCGAGCAGCTCGACCTGGAGCCAGGTGCCCGCGGGGGTGTGCGCGTTCCAGGAGGCGATGGCCTCCGTCGCGGGCACGGTGGAGCGGTGGACGGGCGAGGTCCACCGGGCGTACTCCCAGGTGGCGGTCGTGCCGGTGTGCGGATCGGTGTAGTCGGTGCGGCCCACGGCAGCGGCGATGCGCAGGCCCGCGCGGCCGCTCTTGACGGCCTTGGTGCCCTCGGCGGTGCCGGTGCGCCAGTCCGCGTACGAGGTCCAGAAGTGGTTGTCCACGAGGCGGTCCGCGCGCGGCGGGCGGGCGGCCGCCCCCCGCGTGGATCCCGCGGCCAGGGCGGGGCCCGCGGTGGCCGCGACGGCGGCTACCGCGGCGGCCGTGGCCAGCACGGCTCTGCGGGACATGTCATCAGCTCGGTCAGCTCTGTCTGCTCGGTCCATGAGGGACCCCCAGTCGACGTGGTCTCCGGCGGGACGCCGGATGGTCGGGTCAGGTGCACGGAAGTGGGCCAACTATGGCCGGTCCCCGCCGACTTCTGCCAGCGCTTCGGGCACTGCCGCGCGCAACATTATTGGCCTCTACCAATGGCATGACCTGCGACGGCGCGCGGAACACATCCTTCCGCGGTCGTACGCTTGCCGGTGATGACCAGGCACTCGCACCCCCGCCCGCGGCAGGACCCCGGCCCGCGCTCCGCGCTCCCCCGCCTCGCCGGGGCCCTGCGGGCCCTCGCGCCCTCCTGCGGCCCCGTCAGGATCGTCGCCGTGGACGGCCACGCGGGCTCGGGGAAGTCGACGTTCGCGCGCCGGCTCGCCGACGCGCTCGGCGGTGCGCCTGTCCTGCGCCTCGACGACCTCGCGAGCCACGACGCGCTGTTCGACTGGACGGAGCGGCTGCGCCGCGACGTCATCGGGCCGCTCTCGCGCGGGGAGGCCGCGCGCTACGCGGTCTACGACTGGACCGGACGCCGCTTCGGCCCCGCCGACCAGGTGCTGCCGCCCGCGCCCGTGGTGCTCGTCGAGGGCGTCGGCGCGGGCCGCGCGGCACTGCGGCCCTTCCTCGCCCGGCTGTTGTGGATGGACGTGCCGCAGGAGGAGGCATGGGCGCGCGGACGCCACCGGGACGGCGCGGTCCAGAGTGATTTCTGGGACGGGTGGGAGCCCGCGGAACGCCAACACTTCGCCAAGGACCCTTCCCGGCCGTTCGCCGACCTTTTGGTACGACAGTGTCCGGAGGGATACGAGTTGCTCCAGGGCCCGGGTGGGACGCCAGTCGGGACCCAAGTCGTCACGGAGAGTTAGGAACCATCGGCGGTCCGCTGAACCTCCGGAAAAGCGCTTCCACTTGCTCCGGCGAGTTTCGGCGAGTGCCCCAACTCTGCTTGACCCAGGGGCCTTACAGGACTTACGTTCTGAATGTGCGGTCTTTCGGGGCCGCCCGCAGACGCGAAGCCCCCGGTTGTTCCCCCGTGATCGGGGGCTTCGTTCTGCCTTTCGGGCCCGATTTCCGGACGCTGCGAGCGGCCATTCGCTCACCCTCGGTCACCATCGGCCCCGCTCCCCGGCGGTCCCGCCCGCCCGATCCCGCGGTGCGGCACCCTACGGCCGACCGCTCCCCCGCAGGTACGATGCATCTCGGTGCGCCTTTCGGACGGTCGCAGCTCTGCGCACCGAGTCAACTCCCGTCCGCAGCACGGCGGTTCAGCGAAGTGGCCGACGGGCACCGCCCGACGGTACGCACACGGGGGCACGGTTTGTGGGGGACGTGATGGACTTCGACGCGGTGGGCTCACCCGCCCCGGCCGACCTCGCCTGGCTGAGGGGCGTCGACGCCTACACGATGGGCGCGTATCCACAGGCGGAGGAGGAGTTCCGCACGGCGGTGCGGATGGATCCGGGGATGGCCGACGGCTGGCTCGGACTGCACGCGCTGCGCATCGACACGACGACGGCGCTGCTGCGGATGTTCCAGCACAGGGACCGGTTCGGGGAGCAGCGCGCCCGGCACACCAGGACCCTCAACTCCTGGTACTGGCTGGGCTGGTGGGTCCAGCCCGTCCTGGAGAGCACCCGCGACCTGCTGCTCGCGCACGCCTCGCACTGGCTGGACGGGCGCCATGTGCCCGAGCTCGACCGGGCGCTCGCCGGTCTGCCGCCGGTCGACGCGGACGCGCAGGTCCGCTTCCTGCACGCCTGCCGCTCCTATCTGGTCAAGGACTGGGAGCAGTTGGTGCGGCACACCGACCCGCTGATCGACGATCCGATGCTGGGCATCGAGGCCGGTCTCTTCGGCGGCATGGCCCGGGTGCGCCTGGAGATGTACGGCCAGGCGGATCCGCTGCTCTCGGCCGCCCTGATGCGCTGCCGCAGCGAGCAGCCGCAGCGCAAGGAGCTGCGCTACTGGCTGGCCCGCGCGCACGAGGGCACCGGGCGCTCGGCGGCGGCCCTGCCGCTGTACCGCGCGGTGCACCGGGTGGACCCCGCCTTCATGGACACCTCCGCGCGGCTCGCGGCGATCGCCGAGGGCGACGGGTACGACGAGGCGGCCGATCTGGCCGCCGCGATCAGCCTGGCGGGGGCGAGCCCGGACCTGCTCGAAGGGCCCGACGGCATCGAGCCGCTGTTCGGCACGGAGGGGCGGGACCTGAAGGTCACCGACCCCCAACTGCCGCCGGTCGGCGGGCCGCCGGGGCCTTCGGAGACCGACGCGGTCCGCGAGAAGGCGATCATCCCGATCAAGGCGGGCCCGCCGCAGCTGCCGCCGGGGCCCACCGACCCCGCGCTCCTGGAGGCCGCGCTCGCCGAGCTGGAGCGCATGGTCGGCCTCGAACCGGTCAAACGCCAGGTCAAGGCGCTCTCCGCGCAGTTGAACATGGCGCGTCTGCGGGCCGCGCAGGGCCTGCCCGTACAGCCGCCGAAACGACACTTCGTCTTCTCCGGCCCCTCGGGCACCGGCAAGACCACCGTGGCCCGCATCCTCGGCCGGGTCTTCTACGCCCTCGGACTGCTCGGCGGCGACCATCTGGTCGAGGCCCAGCGCGCCGATCTGGTCGGCGAGTACCTGGGCCAGACCGCCGTGAAGGCCAACGAGCTGATCGACTCGGCGATCGGCGGCGTGCTCTTCGTCGACGAGGCGTACTCGCTCTCCAACTCGGGCTACGGCAAGGGGGACGCGTACGGGGACGAGGCGCTTCAGGTGCTCCTCAAGCGCGCCGAGGACAACCGCGACCACCTCGTGGTGATCCTCGCCGGCTACCCCGAGGGCATGGACCGGCTGCTCGCCGCCAACCCCGGGCTCTCCTCGCGCTTCACGACCCGCGTGGACTTCCCCTCGTACCGCCCCCTGGAGCTCACCTCCATCGGCGAGGTCCTCGCCGCCGACAACGGAGACGTGTGGGACGAGGAGGCCCTGGACGAGCTGAGGTCCATCAGCGGGCACGTGGTCGACCAGGCGTGGATCGACGAGCTCGGCAACGGCCGCTTCCTGCGCACGCTGTACGAGAAGAGCTGCGCCTACCGCGACCTGCGCCTGTCCGGCTACCCGGGCTCCCCCGACCGCGACGACCTGTCGACGCTGCGCCTGCCGGATCTGATGCAGGCCTACGGAGAGGTGCTTTCGGGGCGGGGGCCGCAGAACCCCTTGAGCGGCTGAACCCGCCCCGTGCCACCGGTCAGCCGACGAGTGCGGTGTCCCTGACCTCCTGCGCCGGGGAACGCGGCAGCGCGATCCGGTGCGCCGGGTCGCGGACCTCGCCGACCAGGAGCTCCAGGACGTCCTCCAGGGCGACCAGGCCGAGCACCTTGCCCGAACCGTCGGCGACCTGCGCCAGATGCGTCGCGGCGCGGCGCATCACGGTCAGGGCGTCGTCCAGCGGGAGTTCGGCCCGCAGGGTCGTCATCGGGCGCCACACCTGCTGCGGAACGGCGCGGTCCGTCTCCTCCAGGTCCAGGACGTCCTTGACGTGGAGGTAGCCCATGAAGGCGCCGTTCTCCGCGCGGACCGGGAAGCGCGAGTACCCGGTGCGCCCGGTGAGTTCGACGACTTGGCCCGGGGTGACCGAGGGGCCCACGGTGACCAGGGAGGCGCGGTCGAGGAGGACGTCCGTCACCGGGCGCGAGCCCAGTTCGAGGGCGTCCTCCAGGCGCTCCTGCTCCTCGGGGTCGAGCAGTCCGGCCTGGCCCGAGTCCTCGACGAGCCGGTTCAGCTGCTCGCTGGTGAAGACCGCCTCGACCTCGTCCTTGGGCTCCACCCCGAAGGCCTTGAGGACGACCCTGGCACAGGCGCCGAGCGCCACCGTCACCGGGCGGCACAGGCGTGCGAAGGCGACCAGGCCGGGGCTGAACCAGAGCGCGGTCTTCTCCGGCGCCGCCATCGCGAGGTTCTTCGGGACCATCTCGCCGATGACCAGGTGGAGGAAGACGACGACGGCGAGCGCGATCACATAGCCGAGCGGATGGATCATGCCGTGCGGCAGCCGGACCGCTTCGAACACCGGCTCCAGGAGATGCGCGACGGTCGGTTCGGCCACCGCGCCGAGCGTCAACGAGCAGACGGTGATGCCGAACTGGGCCGCCGCCATCATCTGCGGCAGGTGTTCGAGGCCGTACAGGACCTGGCGGGCCCGCTTGGACTCCAGGGGCTCGATCTGGCTGCGGCGTACGGAGACGAGGGCGAACTCGGCGCCCACGAAGAAGCCGTTGGCGAGGACGAGCAGGACGGCGAAGAGAAGTTGCAGCAGACTCATCGGACCGCCTCCACGACGGACGTACGGACCGCGGTGTCCGCGTCGGCGACGATCCTGACCCGCTCGGCGCGGTAGTGCCCGACCTGACGCACCGCGATCCGCAGTCCGGGGAGTTCGGCGCGGTCGCCGGGTGCGGGGATGCGGCCGAGGAGATCGGCGACGAGGCCCGCCACCGTCTCGTAGGGCCCTTCGGGCACGTCGAGCCCGATGCCCCGCAGCGTGTCGACGCGGCAGCTGCCGTCGGCGTCCCAGACGGGCCTGCCGTCCTCGGGCGGCGCCGCCGACAGCTCGGGCACGTCGTGCAGGTCGTGCTCGTCACGGACCTCGCCGACGATCTCCTCGACGATGTCCTCCAGGGTGACCACGCCCGCCGTGCCGCCGTACTCGTCGACGACGACGGCGATGGGCTGCTCCTTGCGCAGCCGTCCGAGGAGGAGCTGCACGGGCAGCGTCTCCGGGACGAGCAGCGGGGCCTGCGCGATGCGGCTCACGGGCGTCCGCAGACGCTCGTGGGCGGCGACCGCGAGGGCGTCCTTGAGGTGCACCATGCCGACGATCTCGTCGATCCGCTCGCGGTAGACGGGGAAGCGGGACAGGCCGGTGGCCCGGGTCAGGTTCACCACGTCCTCCGCGGTCGCCGACGACTGGAGGGCGCTGACCTTCACGCGCGGCGTCATGACGTGCTGCGCGGTCAGTCCGCCGAGCGAGAGGGTGCGCACGAACAGGTCGGCCGTGTCCTGTTCCAGGGCGCCGGCCTGCGCCGAGTGCCGGGCCAGGGAGACCAGTTCACCGGGGGTGCGGGCGGACGCCAGCTCCTCGGCGGGCTCGACGCCCAGGGTGCGTACGAGACGGTTGGCCACGGTGTTGAGCAGCGCGATCACCGGCCGGAACAGCCGTGAGAAGGCGTGCTGCGGGCCCGCGACGAATCGCGCGACCTGGAGGGGCCGGGACACCGCCCAGTTCTTGGGCACCAGTTCGCCGATGACCATCTGTACGGCGGAGGCGAGGAGCATGCCGACCACCACGGAGACACCGCCGACCGCGCCCCCCGGGATGCCGGCCGCCGTGAACGGGCCCGCGAGCAGGTGCGCGAGGGCCGGTTCGGCGAGCATGCCGACGACGAGGGAGGTGATGGTGATGCCGAGCTGGGTGCCGGAGAGCTGGAAGGACAGCTCCTTGAGGGCACCGACGACCGTGCGGGCCCGACGGTCACCGTCGGCCGCGGCCTTCTCCGCGTCCGGGCGTTCGACGGTGACGAGGCCGAACTCGGCCGCCACGAAGAAGCCGTTGGCGAGAATGAGCAGGAATGCCGCCCCGAGAAGCAGCAGAGAGGCTGTCATACCGCCGCCTCCCCGGTCGTGCCGGTCCCGGTATGTCGGGAGGGGGCGGCGCAGGTACTACAGGACGATCCGTCCATCGCCGGAGGGAGTCACTCCTCGGGTAGCAGGAGCCCCTGGGGAGCCTGGCGGGCTCGGCAGGAGCGGGGCGGCACACCATGCGTGCCCCGCCACCAGATTAATCAAGACCGGGCGCGCGGCGTCAGTCCCCGCGAGCGGTGCGGGCGTCGGCGAGCGCGCGCAGGGCGCGGGCGTCGCCGATGGCCTGCTGCCTGGCGATGCCCGGCTGGATGCCGAGGGCGGGCAGGCTGGTGCCGTCGCTCAGGTTCAGGAACACCCAGGGGTCGCCGGGGCGCAGGTTGACCTGCACGATCTCGGCCCAGGCGAGCCGCCGCCTGGTGGCGATGTTGACGACGGTGACGCCGGACTCGTCGGCGACCACCTTGGGCCTGCTGAGCAGCACGAGCACGCCGCAGAGCAACGCGCCGGTGAAGACGAAGCTGGTCCGCTCCCCCGGGCTGAGCGTGGGCAGCAGGAAGGCGATCACCGTGAGCACCACGAACATCGCGGCGCCGGCGGCGAGCAGGACGGCCCGGGTCCGCGTCGGCCGGAAGGTGACGGGCAGGGCGGGCGGGACGGGTGCGTCGGTCATGGCGGGAGTCTCCTGCCGGGTCAGAGGCGGCAGGCGTGGATGGCGGTGGTCAGGATGGCCCGCGCGCCGATGGCGTACAGATCGTCCATGATCCGCTGGGCCTCCTTGGCCGGGACCATGGAACGGACGGCCACCCAGCCCTCGTTGTGCAGCGGGGAGATGGTCGGCGACTCCAGGCCCGGGGTGAGGGCGACGGCCTGCTCCAGGTGCTCGGCGCGGCAGTCGTAGTCCATCATCACGTACGACCTGGCGACCAGGACGCCCTGGAGGCGGCGCAGGAACTGCTCGACCTTCGGCTGGACGGCTTCGTCGGTGTCGGCGCCGGAGCGCCGGATGACGACCGCCTCGGACTTCATGATCGGCTCGCCGAAGACTTCGAGGCCCGCGTTCCGCAGCGAGGTGCCGGTCTCCACGACGTCCGCGATGACCTGGGCGACGCCCAGCTCGATGGCGGTCTCGACGGCGCCGTCCAGGTGGACGACGGAGGCGTCGATGCCGCTGTTCGCGAGGTGCTTGGCGACGATTCCCTCGTACGAGGTGGCGACGGTCTTGCCCGCCAGGTCCTCGATGCCGTTCGCGGTGCCGGGCTTGGCGGCGAAGCGGAAGGTGGAGCGCGCGAAGCCGAGCGGCAGGATCACCTCGGCGTCGGCACCGGAGTCGATCAGGAGGTCCTGTCCGGTGATGCCGATGTCGAGCTTGCCGGCCGAGACGTAGATCGCGATGTCCTTGGGCCGCAGGTAGAAGAACTCCACCTCGTTCTCGGGGTCGACGAGGACGAGTTCCTTGGACTCCTTGCGCTGCTGGTATCCGGCCTCATGGAGCATCGCCGACGCAGGTCCGGACAGTGAACCCTTGTTGGGGACGGCGATGCGCAGCATGAGGTCGGATTCCTTTGCGTGACGGTGAGTTGGGCGGAACGGACGAAAGGTGCGGTACGGCTCAGAGGTGGGCGTACACGTCGTCGAGGGAGATGCCCCGGGCGACCATCATCACCTGTACGTGGTACAGGAGCTGGGAGATCTCCTCGGCGGCGGCTTCCTTGCCCTCGTACTCGGCGGCCATCCACACCTCGGCGGCCTCCTCGACGACCTTCTTGCCGATGGCATGGACGCCCTTGTCGACCAGCTCGGCGGTGCGGGAGGTCGCGGGGTCGCCGTTGGCGGCCTTGTGCTGGAGCTCGGTGAAGAGCTCCTCGAAAGTCTTCTTGGACATGATGCCGTTCACTCTACGCGGCCGCGCGGCGCCGCTCAGCGCCAGGGTTCGGAGACGGTACGCAGCGTGGTGGCGGTGGCCACGGCCGCGGTGACCGCTTCGTGTCCCTTGTCCTCGTGGGATCCCTCGATGCCCGCACGGTCCAGGGCCTGCTCCTCGGTGTCGCAGGTCAGGACGCCGAAGCCGATCGGGACTCCGCTGTCGACGGAGACCTGGGTGAGGCCCTGGGTGACGCCCTGGCACACGTACTCGAAGTGCGGGGTGCCGCCGCGGATGACGACGCCGAGCGCGACGATCGCGTCGTAGCCGCGTCCGGCGAGGACCTTCGCGACGACCGGCAGCTCGAAGCTGCCCGGCACGCGCAGGACGGTCGGCTCGCTGATGCCCAGCTCGTGCAGGGCGCGCAGGGCGCCGTCCACCAGGCCGTCCATGACCTTCTCGTGCCACTGCGCGGCGATCACCGCCACCCGCAGGTCGCCGCAGTTCTTGACGCTCAGTTCGGGTGCACCCTTGCCGCTCACGCGCTTCTCCTTGTGTTCGTACGTGTTCGTTGATCGGTGCTTGCTGGTTGCCGCAGGGCCTACTGGTTGCCGCAGGCCGAGACGCCGGGGGCGTCGAGCCACGGCAGGTCGTGCCCCATCCGGTCCCGCTTGGTGCGCAGGTAGCGCAGGTTGTGCTCGCCTGCCTTGACGGGCATGGGCTCGCGCCCGGTGACCTTCAGGCCGTGCCGCAGGACCGCGGCCGTCTTGTCGGGGTTGTTGGTCATCAGCCGGACGCTGCGTACGCCGAGGTCGTCGAGGATCCGGGCGCCCGCGCCGTAGTCCCTGGAGTCGGCGGGCAGGCCGAGCTCCAGGTTGGCGTCCAGGGTGTCGCTGCCGCGCTCCTGGAGCTCGTAGGCGCGCAGCTTGGAGAGCAGGCCGATGCCGCGCCCCTCGTGGCCGCGCAGATAGACGACGACGCCGCGGCCCTCCTCGGTGACGCGCCGCATGGACGCCTCAAGCTGCGGGCCGCAGTCGCAGCGCAGGGAGTGGAAGATGTCGCCGGTGAGGCACTCGGAGTGCAGCCGGGCGAGCACGTCGTCGCCGTCGCCGATGCCGCCGTGCACGAGGGCGACGTGCTCGACGCCGTCGACGGTGGAGCGGTAGCCGTACGCCGTGAAGTCGCCGAAGGCGGTGGGCAGTCGGACCTCGGCCTCGCGGCGCACGGTCGGCTCCGACGAGCGGCGGTAGGCGATCAGGTCCTCGATGGAGATGATCGTCAGGCCGTGCTTGCGGGCGAAGGGGACCAGCTCGGGAAGGCGCAGCATCTTGCCGTCCTCGCCCGCGATCTCCACGATGGCCCCGGCGGGGCGCAGGCCCGCGAGGCGGGCGAGGTCGACGGCGGCCTCGGTGTGGCCGTTGCGCACGAGCACGCCGCCGGGCCTGGCGCGCAGCGGAAAGACGTGCCCAGGGCGTACGAAGTCGTCGGCCGATGCCTCGCCGCCCGCGAGGAGCCGGAGCGTGGTGGCGCGGTCGGCGGCGGAGATGCCGGTGCTCACGCCGTGGGCGGGCGAGGCGTCGACGGAGACGGTGAAGGCCGTGCTCATCGACTCGGTGTTGTGCTCGACCATCTGCGGCAGCCGGAGCCGGTCGAGTTCGTCGGTCTCCATCGGCGCGCAGATCAGGCCGCGGCACTCGCTCATCATGAAGGCGACGATCTCGGGGGTCGCCTTCTCGGCGGCGATGACGAGGTCGCCCTCGTTCTCGCGGTCCTCGTCGTCGACGACGACCACGGGGCGGCCCGCGGCGATGTCCTGGACGGCCTGCTCGACGGGGTCGAGGGAGAGGTCTTCGGCGTTGTCCGTGCTGTACCAAACGGGGGCCACAGTCATGCCGGGGCTCCTTCCATGACGGGCTGAGAGGCCGCCGCGCGGGAGCGCAGCCACCAGTCGCGCATGCCCCAGAGGACGAGGGCGAGGTAGACGACGTAGACCAGGCCGGAGAAGGCCAGGCCGCTGCTGAAGGCGAGCGGCACGCCGACCACGTCGACGAGCAGCCAGGCGAACCAGAACTCGACGAGCCCGCGGGCCTGGGCGACCATCGCGGCGAGCGTGCCCACGAAGATGTAGGCGTCCGGCCAGGGGTTCCAGGAGAGCGAGGGGACGGCGGCGAAGAGCGCGCCGACCGCGACCGTGCCGACGGCGGTGCCCGCGAGCAGGACGCCCCGCTCCTTCCAGGTGGCGAAGCGGATGGCGATGGAGCCGTCCTGCGCCTGCTGCCTGCCGCGCGTCCACTGCCGCCAGCCCCACAGCGCGACGCCGATGACGAGGAGCTGCTTGCCGACGCCGCCGGACAGCTGCGCGGAGGCGTACGCGGCGACGAGGATGACGCCGGAGAGGAACTGGGCGGGCCAGGTCCAGATCGAGCGCCGCCAGCCGAGCGCGAGGGCGATCAGACCGACGGTGTTGCCGATCATGTCGGACCACATGATGTGCTGGTCGAAGGCCGTGAAGGCCTCGGAGTTGAGCCAGTTCACCGGGTGGCCTCCTGATCAGGGACCTGGGCGCGGTCGCCGAGGAGGCGCTCCACGTACTTGGCGATGATGTCGACCTCGAGGTTGACCGGGTCGCCGGGCTGCTTGATGCCGAGCGTGGTCAGCGCGAGGGTCGTGGGGATCAGGCTGATGGTGAAGTGGTCGGGGCCCGCGTCCACGACGGTGAGGCTGACGCCGTCGACCGTGATGGAGCCCTTCTCGACGACGTAGCGCGCGAGGTCGGCGGGGAGCGAGACCTTGACGATCTCCCAGTTCTCGGACGGCTTGCGCTCCAGGACGGTGCCGACCGAATCAACGTGCCCCTGCACGATGTGGCCGCCCAGGCGCGCGCCGACCGAGGTGGGGCGCTCCAGGTTGACGCGCGAGCCGACGGCGAGCGCGCCGAGGCTGGAGCGGTTCAGGGTCTCGGCCATCACGTCGGCGGTGAACTCGTCGCCCTCGTGCTCCACGACGGTGAGACAGACGCCGTTGACCGCGATGGAGTCACCGTGTTTGGCGCCCTCGGTGACCACGGGCCCGCGCAGGCGGAAGCGGGAGGCGTCGGGGAGGTTCTCGACGGCGGTGATCTCGCCCAGCTCTTCGACGATTCCGGTGAACACGTCAGTGCTCCTTCGCTACGAGGGTCGCGGTGATGCGCAGGTCGGGGCCGATGCGGACGGTCTCGCTCATGTCGAGCCGCAACGCTTCGGTGAGGGTGGTGATTCCGCCGCCGGTCAGGACGGCGGTGCCCGCGCCGAGCAGGACGGGGGCGAGATAGCCGATGACGCGGTCGACGGCGCCGGCGGCGACGAACGCCCCGGCCAGCGTCGGGCCGCCTTCGAGGAGGACGGAGCGCACGCCGCGCGCGTGCAGCACGTCGAGGAGGGCCAGGACGTCCAACCCGCCCTCCGCGCGCGGCAGTCGGACCGTTTCCACGGCCTCGTGCGCGGGGGTGACGTCGGCGGCGACGGCGATCAGCGTGGGCGCCGCGTCGTCCAGGACGCGGGCGCCGGGCGCGACGGCCGTGCCGTTCGTGTCGAGGACGACGCGCAGCGGCTGCCTCGCGCCCTCGATGCCGCGTACGGCCAGGTGCGGGTCGTCGGCGCGCTGGGTGCCCGAGCCGACCACGACCGCGTCGCACTCGGCGCGCAGCCGGTGCACGTCGGCGCGGGACTCGGCGGAGGTGATCCAGCGGCTGGTGCCGTCGGCGGCGGCGCTGCGGCCGTCGAGCGTGGCGGCGTACTTCCAGGTGACGTGCGGGCGGCCGAGCCGTACGGAGGTCAGCCAGGCGGCGTTGCCCGCGGCGGCCTCGGCCTCAAGCAGGCCCTGCTCCACCTCGATGCCCGCCGCGCGCAAGGTGTGCGCGCCGCCGGTCGCGGTGGGGTTGGGGTCGCCGACCGCGAACACGACGCGGGCGATCCCCGCGTCGATGAGGGCCTGCGCGCAGGGTCCCGTGCGGCCGGTGTGGTTGCAGGGTTCGAGGGTGACGAGGGCGGTGCCGCCGCGGGCCCGCTCACCGGCCGCGCGCAGGGCGTGCACCTCGGCGTGCGGGCCGCCGGCGCGCTGGTGCCAGCCCTCGCCGACGGTCTCGCCCGCGGCGTCGAGGACGACGCAGCCGACGACCGGGTTGGGGCTCGTAGCTCCGAGACCGAGCGCGGAAAGCGCGACTGCGCGCCGCATGGCGGCTGCTTCGGCTACGGCGGTGGCCACCGGGTCCTCCTGCCTCTTCGGGCACGGACTCCGGGGCCTGTCGATGACGACAGAACGTACGGACGAGCACATCTGGAGCGACGCCTGCGCCGGAACGACACCTGTCCCCGGGAAACCCCAGGAACCGTCCCTGGAGGAGCCAGGAACGAGCCACTACGACGGCGTGCAAAGATGCCCGCCCGCCGCGCACTGCCTCCCATCCGGACTTTCACCGTCGGTCCAGGAATTTCACCTGGTCAACCGGTCGCTGGAGGCGACCGGGTCGCGGACTATAACCGCCGGTTCGGAATTACACCGACCCCGGAGTGCGCTGCTTCTGGTACGAGGCCAGTGTGCCACGCCTGATCGTCGGCCAGGCGAGCGAGGGGCTGTGGCCTGGCTCACAGGCGGAGCGGGGGCACACCTTCCGATCCGACGGCCCGCACACCGCCGAAGCCCGGCCATTTCAATTGGTCCATACCTATTGACCGCCTGGTCTAGTCCTCTTAACGTCTGCGTCACTCCCAGGAGAGGCCCGCCCGGTGTGCGCACACCAGGGGCCGCCGCCCTTGTTCGCCCCGCCGCGCCCCCGCGCGGCACCGAGCCTCCCCAGGAGGAACCGACGTGTCCCTCGTACGAACACGAGCAAGAACCACGTTCGTCGCCGCCGGCGCAGCCGTCGCCGGGCTGCTCCTGAGCGCCGTCACCGCGAGTACGTCCCACGCCGCCGACAACGAGTCCTGCAGACCCGACGGCCTGTACAAGACCCCAGGCGTGGACGTTCCCTACTGTTCCGTCTACGACAGCGCGGGCCGCGAGAAGATGGGCGCCGACCACCAGCGGCGCGTCATCGGCTACTTCACCGGCTGGCGCACCGGCAAGAACGGTGAGCCCGCCTATCTGGCGTCGGACATCCCGTGGGACAAGGTCACCCACCTCAACTACGCCTTCGCACACGTCGACAAGGACAACAAGATCTCCGTCGGCTCGGACGGCGAGAAGAACGCCGCGACCGGCATGACCTGGCCGGGCGTCGCGGGCGCGGAGATGGACCCCGGGTTCTCCTACAAGGGCCACTTCAACCTCCTGAACAAGTTCAAGAAGCAGCACCCGAACGTCAAGACGCTGGTCTCCGTGGGCGGTTGGGCCGAGACGGGCGGCTACTTCGGCGACGACGGCAAGCGCGTGGACTCCGGCGGCTTCTACTCGATGGCCACCAACGCGGACGGCTCGGTGAACCAGGCGGGCATCGACACGTTCGCCGACTCCACCGTCGCCTTCATCAAGAAGTACGGCTTCAACGGCGTCGACATCGACTACGAGTACCCGACGACGATGAAGGACTCGGGCAACCCGCTGGACTGGCAGCTCTCCAACGGCCGCCGCGCGGGCCTGGTCAAGGGCTACGCCGCGCTGATGAAGTCCCTGCGCGAGAAGCTCGACCGGGCGGGCGCCGCCGACGGCAGGCACTACATGCTGACCGTCGCGGCCCCCTCGTCCGGCTATCTGCTGCGCGGCATGGAGACCTTCCAGGTCCAGAAGTACCTGGACTACGTCAACATCATGTCGTACGACCTGCACGGCGCCTGGAACGAGTACGTGGGCCCCAACGCCTCGCTCTACGACGACGGCAAGGACGCCGAACTCGCGGCGGCCGGCGTCTACGGCAGCCAGCAGTACGGCGGCGTCGGCTATCTCAACACCGACTGGGCCTACCACTACTTCCGCGGCTCGATGCCCGCGGGACGCATCAACATCGGACTGCCGTACTACACGCGCGGCTTCAAGAACGTGCAGGGCGGCACCGACGGGCTCTGGGGCAAGGCGGCCACCACGAACTGTCCGGCGGGCGCCGGGCTCACCAAGTGCGGTGACGGCGCCGTCGGGATCGACAACCTGTGGCACGACAAGGACGCCAACGGCAAGGAGTCCCCGGCGGGGTCGAACCCGATGTGGCACGCCAAGAACCTGGAGAAGGGCGTCGTCGGGGACTACGTCACCAAGTACGGCTTCCCCGCCGACACCAAGCTGACCGGCACGTACGCCCGCAAGTACGACTCCACCCTGGTGGCGCCCTGGCTGTGGAACGCCGACAAGAAGGTCTTCCTGTCCACCGAGGACGAGCAGTCGGTGAAGGCCAAGGCCGACTACGTGGTCGACAAGGGCATCGGCGGCACGATGGTGTGGGAGCTCGCGGGTGACTACGCCTACAACTCCGCCAAGGGGCAGTACGAGATCGGCGACACGCTGACCACCGCTATGTACGACAAGTTCAAGTCGGCCGCCCCGTACGGCGCGAAGGTCGCGGGCCAGGACCTGCCGGCCAAGGCCGTCGACATCGGCGTGCAGTTCGGCGAGTTCAAGCTCGGCGACTCCAACTACCCGATCACGCCCAAGCTGAAGATCACCAACAACACGAAGACGACGCTGCCCGGCGGCACGGAGTTCCAGTTCGACTACGGCACCTCCGCCCCCGGCAACGCCTCCGACCAGTCCGGCTTCGGCACGAAGGTGATCAGCAGCGGCCACACCGGCAGCAACGTCGGCGGCCTCAAGGGCGACTTCCACCGCGTCTCGCTGAAGCTGCCCGCCTGGCAGACGCTGGCCCCCGGCGCCTCCGTCGACCTGTCGTTCAACTACTACCTGCCGGTCTCGACGCCCTCGAACTGGACGGTGAACATCGCGGGGACGACGTACGCCCTCGCCGGTGACCTGGCGCGCGGCACCACGCTGGTGGAGCCCGGCACCGGCACGGGCCCCACCGACCCGCCCGGCCCCACCGACCCGCCCGGCAAGTGCACCCCCGCCGCTTGGAGCGCGACGTCCGAGTACGGCAGCGGGAGCGTCGTGTCGCAGGACGGGCACACCTGGAAGGCCAAGTGGTGGACGAAGGGCGACAAGCCCGGCACCACCGGCGAGTGGGGGGTCTGGCAGGACCTGGGCGCCTGCTGACGGCTCCCCCGTGAAACGCCCGGCGGCGGGTTGACGCGCCCTTGCCCCGCCCCCGGGACCCCGGACGGCCCGGCCCCGGCGGGCCGGGCCGTCCGCCTCTCTGGGACGCTGGCGCGGTGAGTACAGCGACCACCCTGGCGGCCGAGTTCGAGTCCCACCGCCCGCGCCTGTTCGGCCTCGCCTACCGCATGCTCGGCTCCGCGCAGGAGGCGGAGGACGCCGTCCAGGACGCGTATCTGCGCTGGAACGGCGCCCGCCGCGCGGACATCGGGCAGCCCGCCGCCTGGCTCGCGAAGGTCGTCACCAACCTCTGTCTGAACCGGCTCACCTCCGCCCGCGCCCGGCGCGAGGAGTACGTGGGCACCTGGCTGCCCGAACCGGTGCTCACCGCTGGCGGCGCGCTCGGCCCCCTGGAGTCGGCGGAGCGGCGCGACGCGGTGTCGATGGCGCTCCTGGTCGTACTGGAGCGGCTCACCCCGACCGAGCGCGCGGTGTACGTGCTGCGCGAGGCGTTCGCGTACGGCCACCGCGAGATCGCCGAGGTCCTCGACACGAGCGAGGCCAACTCCCGCCAGCTGTACCGCAGGGCGGCGCGCGCGGTCTCCGAAGGGCGGGCCCGCTTCGAGCCGGAGCCCCGGCTGCGCGGGGAGTTCGTCGAGACGTTCCTCGCGGCGGCGCGGGACGGCGACGTCGCGGGCCTGGAGAAGCTGCTCGCCGCCGACGTGACCTGGTGGGGCGACGGCGGCGGCAAGGTCTCCGCGGCCCGCAGGCCGGTCCTGGGGCGCGAGAAGGTCGTACGGTTCCTGGTGGGCGGCATGCGGACCTTCGGCGCCGCGATGGACTTCTCGTACGCCGAGGTCAACGGCGCGCCCGCGGTGCTCGCGCGGGTCGAGGGGACGCTGGTGGGAACCGCCTCGTTCGAGCTGTCCGACGACGGCGCGGTCGTCGGGGTGCGGGCCGTGGTCAACCCGGACAAACTGGCGTTCGCGGAGCGCCAGCTGGCCTCGGTCTAGCTCCGGCTGTCACGTTTTCGGCGGCTGCCCGGTCTCAGCTGGTGACGGACGCGCCCCTGGCGTCCGCACTGCGAAGGAGACCTGTGATGACCACGATCCTGGTGACCGGCGGCACCGGAACCCTCGGCCGCCTCGTGACGGAACGGCTGCGTACGGACGGCCACGAGGTGCGCGTGCTCAGCCGCCGCTCCCGGCCGTACGCCGTCGACCTGCGCGAAGGCACGGGCCTCGACGCGGCGGTGGCGGGTGTGGACACGGTCGTGCACTGCGCGAGCACGCCGCGCGGCGGTGACGAGCGGGCCGCACGGAACCTCATCGAGGCGGCACGCGGCGCGGGCGTCGCACACCTGGTGTACATCTCGATCGTCGGCGTCGACCGGGTGCCGCTCGGCTACTACAAGTCCAAGCTCGCCGTGGAGCGGCTCGTCGAGGAGTCGGGCATCGGCTGGACGATCCTGCGGACCACCCAGTTCCACGACCTGGTCCTCTCGGTCCTGGAAGGCATGGCGAAGCTCCCGCTGATGCCGGTCCTCTCGGGCGTCCGCGACCAGCCGATCGAGGTCTCCGAAGTCGCCGACCGCCTGGCGGAGCTGGCCGGCGAAGACCCCGCGGGCCGGGTCGCCGACATGGGAGGCCCCGAGGTCCTCACGTTCACCGAGCTGGCCCGCGCCTACCTGCGCGCCACCGGCAAGCGCCGCGTGCTGCTCCCCGTACGCCTCCCGGGCAAGACGTTCCGCGCGGCACGCACGGGCGGCCACCTGACTCCGGAACTGGCCGTGGGCAAGGGCACGTTCGAGGAGTACCTGACGGCGCGGGCGAAGACGTCGCCCTGAAGGGGCGCGGGGCTGTGACATATGCGGCTCCGCCACGTGGGCGCGACAAGCCACGACGAGCCCGCGGACGGCAGCGCTCAGCGCTCTCGCGGCGATCCCCCGAAAACCTCGTCCTGAGCCGCGTCGCGCGCCGCGAGCAACGCCCCCCGCAGCACCGCGGACCCACCCAACGCGCTGGCGCGAACCTCCGTCCGCAGGGGCGACATCGCAGCCACGCGCCCCGTGACCCGCTCCGCCAGCTCCGCGCCCCCTGCCCGGCCGATCTCGCCCCCGAGAACTACACAACCGGGATCGAGCAACGCCGCCATCGCCGCCGCGCCGACCGCGATCCGCTCGGCGACGGCGTCGAGGAAGGCCCCCTCGTCCGCTTCCACCGCATACCGCACCACGTCCGCCGCACTCATGTCGGGCTTCACGAGCCCATGCTCCGCGCCCAGTTCGCGCAGGGCGTCCGCGCAGGCCAGCGAGTGGAAGCCGCCCTCGCAGCCGGTGGCGGACGGCAGGGAGCCGGTGCCCGGCACGGGCAGGAAGCCGATCTCTCCCGCGCCGCCCGACGCGCCCCTGCGCACCACCCCGTCGAGCACGACGGCCGCGCCGACGCCCTCGCCGAGCCAGAGCAGCACGAAGGTGTCCCGGTCGCGCGCGGCGCCGTCGCGCTGCTCGGCGCGGGCCGCGAGGTTGCTCTCGTTCTCCACCAGGACGCGAGCGCCGAACCGCTCCTGGAGGACCCCGGCGAGGCGCCGGTGCCAGGCGGGCAGCGACGTCGTGTCGTGCAGATCGCCGGTGGTGGGGTCGATGAGTCCGGGCGCGCCGATGCCGACGGTGTGCAGGCGCTGGACGCCGCCCTCCCGCGCCGCGCGTTCGACGAGCGCGACGGCGCCCTCCACGGCGCGCTCGGTGTCGCCGCCGATGGGCGCGGACGCCTCGGCGAGCACCGCGCCGAGCAGATCGGTGACGACGACGGAGACGCTCTCGGTGCGCACGTCGAGGGCGGCGAGGTGGGCCCGGTCGGCGACGATCCCGTAGAGCCGGGCGTTGGGCCCGCGCCGCTGGGCACCCGCCTCGCCGACGACCGTGATGAGCCCGGAGCCCTGGAGCCGCTCGACGAGGTCGGCGACCGACGGCCGTGACAGGCCCGTGAGCTGCTTCAACTGGTTCGCCGTCAGCGGGCCTTCGCTCTCCAGGAGGCCCAGCGCGAGCCGGTCGTTGATGGCTCGGGCGGTACTCGGTGAGGCAGGCGAGACAGGCATGGCCGGATCCTCCCACAAAAAGGCGTCTATTTATCAGGCAGGCTTCCTGATAGTTTACGTCGCCGGATCGGGGCAGCTCTCGGGAGGGGCGGAACGGGATGAGTGAAGTGGTTTTCGACAAGGACCGGCTGAGGCGGGCGCGGATCGCCGTCGCGACCGTCTTCTGCGTGCACGGCGCGGTCGCGGGGTCGTTCGCGACCCGGGTGCCCTGGATCCAGGATCACGCCGACGTCAGCGCGGGCATGCTGGGCCTCGCCCTCGCCTTCCCCGCGCTCGGCGCCTCCGTCGCGATGCCCCTGGCCAGCCGGATCAGCCACCGCTTCGGCGCCCGCACCGCGCTGCGCGGACTGCTCGCGATGTGGACCCTCGCCCTGCTCCTGCCGTCGCTGGCGCCGAACCTGCCCGCGCTCTGCGCGGCGCTGTTCGTGTACGGCGCGACGTCGGGCATGTCGGACGTGACGATGAACGCGATCGGCGTCGAGACCGAGACCCTCATGAAGAAGTCGATCATGTCGGGGCTGCACGGCATGTGGAGCGTCGGCGCCCTGATCGGCTCCGCGGCGGGCACCGTCGCCGCCCATCTGGGCTCGGACGCCCGGCTGCACCACGCGCTCGCCGCCGCCGCGCTCACCGTGCTCGGCCTCGCCGTCTGCCAGGGCGTCCTCGACGTACAGGCGGAGCCCGAGGAGGAGGCGCCGCCGCGCTTCTCGCTGCCGCCCAAGTCGGCGCTGCTCATCGGCGCGGTCGGCTTCTGCGCGGTCTTCGCCGAGGGCGCGAGCCTGGACTGGTCAGCGGTCTACCTGCGGGACGTCATGGACAGCTCGGCCGGTGCCGCCGCCGCCTGCACCACCGGCTTCACGCTCACCATGGCGATCGCCCGGCTCGCCGGCGACGCGGTGGTGAACCGGTTCGGCGCGGTGCGCACGGTGCGGGCGGGCGGTGTCCTCGCGGCGGCCGGCGGTCTCCTGGTGGTCCTCGCCTCGCACCCGGTGATGGCCATGAGCGGCTTCGCGCTGATGGGCCTCGGCATCGCGGTCGTGGTCCCGCTCGCCTTCGCCGCGGCCGGGCACAGCGGCCCCAACCCCAGCCAGGCCATCGCGGGCGTCGCCACCATCACGTACACCTCGAGCCTGATCGCCCCCTCGGCGATCGGCGCCCTGGCCCAGGCGACCAGCCTGGTGACCTCCTTCGCCCTGGTCACCGTGCTCGCCTGCGGCCTCACGGTCTTCGCCGGCGTCCTGCGCACGGGCGGCCGCACGGCGGCGCAGGGCGCGCCCGCGGACGCGGCGGCGCACGGACCGAGGACCTGAACGGAGGTCCCGGCCCCGCGGGGCGTCCGTCCCGACCTCGGCACGGACACCCCGCGACGGGGCGAAGCCGCACTTACGTCGCATTAACATGGCGTCGATCATTTCCGGCCACCAGGACCGGGCCCGGTTCGGCGCACAGAAAGCGACTTACTCACCATGGATCTCGGCGTGCGCTGGAAACTGCACGGCGACGGGCGCACCCCCGCGCCCGGAGCCGTCGTCCGTCCCGACGAGCGGCTCTCCTGGCCGCGCACCTTCGGGCTCGGCGCCCAGCACGTGGTCGCCATGTTCGGCGCATCTTTCGTAGCACCCGTACTCATGGGTCTCGACCCGAACCTCGCGATCATGATGTCCGGTGTCGCGACCGCCATCTTCCTGCTCGCCACCCGCGGCCGTGTGCCCAGCTACCTGGGCTGCTCGCTCTCCTTCGTGGGCGTCGCCGCGGTCATCCGCGCGCAGGGCGGCTCCAGCGCGACGGTGACGGGCGCGGTCCTCGTGGTCGGCGCCGCGCTGTTCCTGGTGGGCCTCGCGGTGCGCAAGTTCGGGGCGCGGATCATCCACGCCGCCATGCCGCCGATCGTCACGGGCGCCGTCGTCATGCTGATCGGCTTCAACCTCGCGCCGGTCACCGCGGCCACCTACTGGCCGCAGGACCAGTGGACGGCGCTCCTGGTCATGCTGTTCACCGGGCTTGCCGTGGTCTGTCTGCGCGGCTTCTGGTCGCGCATCGCGATCTTCCTCGGGCTGATCTTCGGGTACGCCATCTCCTGGCTCTTCGACCAGGTCTTCGGCAAGATCCACTCGGCGGACGCCTCCGGCAAGGTCGTCGACCACTGGCGCCTTGACCTCTCCGCCGTCGGCAACGCCGACTGGGTCGGTCTGCCGTCCTTCCACGCGCCGAGCTTCGAGTGGTCGGCGATCCTCGTCGCGCTGCCCGTCGTCATCGCGCTGATCGCGGAGAACGCGGGCCATGTGAAGGCCGTCGGCGAGATGACCGGCGACAACCTCGACGACAAGCTCGGCACCGCGATCTCCGCCGACGGCGCCGCCTCCATGCTCTCCACCGCGGTCGGAGGACCGCCCAACACCACCTACTCCGAGAACATCGGCGTGATGGCGGCGACCCGCGTCTACTCGACGGCCGCGTACTGGGCGGCCGCCTGCTTCGCGCTGCTCTTCGGCCTGTGCCCCAAGTTCGGCGCGGTCGTGGCCGCGATCCCCGGCGGCGTACTCGGCGGCATCACCGTCATCCTGTACGGCATGATCGGCCTGCTCGGCGCCCAGATCTGGATCAACGCCAAGGTGGATCTGCGCAATCCGCTGAACCTGGTCCCGGCCGCCGCGGGCATCATCATCGGCGTCGGCGGGGTCTCGCTGAAGTTCACCGACAACTTCCAGCTCAGCGGCATCGCGCTCGGCACGATCGTCGTGATCACCGGCTACCACGTCCTGCGGGCCTTCGCCCCGCCGCACCTCAAGTCCCAGGAGCCCCTGCTGGATTCGGGCACCTCGACGTACGACGAGGAAGAACGCTAAATCGGCTGGACGCGGTGCGCGCCGTCTGAATAAGGTGCGCACCATGTCCAGCCCCGAGTCCGACAGACTCCGGCCACCGGTCGTCCGGTGGCCTTTCGTGCGCTCGCACTGACGTTTCCGCTGCCCTCGCGCAGCCGTCCGCGACCGTGGCACCGCCACCGCCGGACCACCGCTCCCGTGTCCTGATCTTCTTGATCCACACCGTGGTTGCGGAGTCTCGCTGTGCCCTTTCCCCTCTATCTGCTCGCCCTCGCCGTCTTCGCGCAGGGCACCTCCGAGTTCATGCTGTCCGGACTGCTCTCGGACATCGCGAGCGACCTGGACGTGTCCATCCCCGCGGCCGGCCAGCTGACCTCGGCGTTCGCCGTGGGCATGGTCGTCGGCGCGCCGCTGATGGCCGTCCTGAGCCGCCGCTTCTCGCGCCGTGGCGCGCTCCTGGCCTTTCTGCTCACCTTCCTGCTCGTGCACGTGGTCGGCGCGCTCACCACGAGCTTCGCCGTGCTGCTCGCGACCCGCGTGATCGGGGCGCTCGCCAACGCCGGGTTCCTCGCGGTCGCCCTGGTCACCGCCACCGCCATGGTCGGCCCGGACGCCAAGGGGCGGGCCGCCTCCGTGCTGCTCGGCGGCGTGACGGTCGCCTGTGTCGCGGGCGTGCCCGCGGGCGCCCTGCTCGGTACGGCGTGGGGCTGGCGCTCCGCGTTCTGGGCCGTGGCCCTGATCTCCGTGCCCGCCGTCCTCGCCATCGCGCGGGCGGTGCCCGCCGGTGCGCCGGAGTCGGGCGGCCCCGGCGCGCTCGGCGAACTGGGCGCGCTGCGCGCACCCCGGCTCCTGGTGACCCTGCTGCTCGGCGCCCTGGTGAACGGCGCGACGTTCTGCACCTTCACCTATCTGGCACCGCTGGTCACCGACGTCACGGGGCTCGGCACCGGCTGGGTGCCCGTGGTCCTCGCGCTGTTCGGCATCGGCTCGTTCATCGGTGTCGGCCTCGGCGGGCGGCTCGCCGACACCCGGCCGCTGCCGCTCCTGGTGTGCGGCTCGCTCGCGCTCCTGACCGGCTGGGTGCTGTTCGCGGTGACCGCCGCGCACCCGGTGGCGGCGGTCGCACTGGCCCTCGTCCAGGGCGCGCTGTCCTTCGCCGTCGGCTCGACCCTGATCTCCCAGGTGCTCTACGCCGCGTCCGGCGCGCCCACCCTCGCGGGCGGCTTCGCCACGGCCGCGTTCAACGTGGGCGGGGCGCTCGGCCCGTGGTGCGGCGGCCTCGCGATCTCCGCGGGGTTCGGCTACCGCGGGCCGCTCTGGGTCAGCGCGCTGCTCGTGGCGCTCGCCCTCGCGGTGGGCGGCGCGGCACTCGCCCTGCGCCGGGCGGCGCCCGCACCGGCCGTGGCTCAGTCCCGTGCCAGCTCGTAGGCGTAGCCGGGAGTGAAGGTGCCGGGCGCGGCCGCGCAGCCGTCGGACTCGCCCGGCAGTTTGATCCACAGGTAGGCGTCGATCCGTGCCGCACGCGTGCGCAGGGTCGGCGCCCGCCCCAGTTTCCTGCCGCCGGGATCGCACCAAGTGCCGTCGGCGGGGGCGCCGTTGCCGTTGCGGCTGGTGTCGATGACGGCGCCGAGGCCCTTCGGGCCGCCCAGCGCGGCGAGGACCCGGCGGGCGTAGGCGACTTCGTCGGCGGTGCGGTGGAAGTTGGAGACGTTGGTGAAGACGCCGTCGGACGACGCGGCGGACGCGGCGCCGGACTCGCGCAGCCGCGCGGCCTGTTCGCCCGCGCCGTGCCAGCCGGAGTGCCCGGCGTCGTAGTACACCCTGGCCTGGGGATCGGCAGCCTTCAGCACCCGGCCCGCGCGCGCCAACGCCGCGTACCGAGCGGCCCGTTGCCCCTTAGAGAGGCACTCCGAGAGCGCGATCGCGTCAGGCTCCAGGATCACGATGACCTCTCCGGTGCCGAGGCCAGCGGCGAACCGGTCGATCCACGCGTCGTACGCGGCGAGGTCCGGCGCACCGCCCTGCGAGGCCCCGCCGCAGTCACGGTCGGGGATCGCGTACGGCACGAGCACCGGCACCCGGTCACCGGCCGACGACGTCACGGCCCTGACCCTGGACCTGATGGTCTGCGGCGCGTGGTCGGCGAACCAGACGGCCGCGGGCCGCCGCGCGATGCGGGACTCGATGAGCGGGCGGCGCGGGTCGCCCTGGTGGGCCCTGACCCAGTCGAGCACTTGCGAATCGCCGTGCCGGTACAGGCGTTCGGCGGCGGGCGCCGACGGCTTCGGGGCGGGTCGATCGGTGTCGGGTGCCGGTCGCTCGGTGGCCTTCGACGGCGTGGGCTCCGAGGGCGGCGGCGAGGACGCCGAACGGAACGGTGCGGGGGTCGGCGCCGATGTCGGCGTCGGTACGGCGGGCATCGGCTCCAAGGTCGGCGATCCGGTCGCCTTCGGCCGCGCCTGCGGACCGCCTTCCCGGTCGTCGAGCGCGGACATCAGGCCCGCGACGGTGCCGACCGCCGCGACCACCGATGCCACGGTGACCAGCACGTTCCTGCGGGCGGCCCGTCTGCGCTCGGCACGCCGCTCGGCCCCGCGCCGTGCACGGACACCTGCCACCGTGTCACTCCCCTCCCCCACACCCCACTGCTGCCCCGTGTCCCCCGACACCGGGGTGGTGCGCCGTCTCCCCGCGCGCCCCGCCCGACCGCCGTTCCCTCGTTTCGGGGAAGCCGCCGGTGCGCTGACGCCCGCGCCAGCCTAGGACTGGGACGCTGCCACCATGGCGCAGTTGGAGCGGTTCGCAGAGTTCACGGCCCCGGCGCACGGAGTGGACGGGGTGGTGGCGCGGATGCGCGCGCTCGGTGCCGACTGGCCGCCGCGCGACGGGGTCGCCGTCTTCAACCGCGTCTATCTCGCGGTCACCGAAGAGGTCGGCAGGCGCATCGAAGGCGGGGCGTTCCCCGACGCCGCGGCCGCGGTGGCGCTGGATGTCCGGTTCGCGGAGCGCTATCTGCGGGCCGTCCAGGCGGCCGCGTCGGGGCACCGCCCGCCCGCCTGCTGGCGCCCGCTGTTCCAGTACCGCCGCCATCCCGGCGTACGCCCTCTGCAGTTCGCGCTCGCGGGCATCAACGCGCACATCGGGCACGACCTCGCGCTGGCCGTCGTGGACACCTGCCGTACGCTGCGCTGCGAACCGGCCGACCTGGAGGACGAGTTCGACCACGTGGGCGACGTACTCGACTCACTGGAGGAGCGCATCCGCGAAGAGCTGATGCCGGGCCCCGACCTCCTCCAGGTCGCCGATCCGCTGACGCATCTGGCCGGGTCCTGGAGCCTGGAGCGGGCCAGGGACGGCGCCTGGGCCTCGGCGCGGACGCTGTGGGCGCTGCGCGATCTGCCGGGCGTCGCCGAGGAGTTCCGCGACCGGCTCGACGGGGCGGTGGGCCTGGTGGGCCGCATCCTCCTGACCCCGCTGCCGGACTGAACGGCTGCGGCCACCGCCGCCACTGCTGCCACCGCCGCCACTGCCCGAGCGGACGACCACAACCGCCCCGAACCCCCCACACCCCCAGGGCATTTCGGCCACACCCATGTCATACCGCCGGGAACTCTCCAACGATCGTTGTACGTTGAAACGAGTAACCCCGACGCGAAGGAGAACCCTCATGGCGACCCGACTCGGACTGAGTCTCCCGCAGGGCAGTCAGTACGCCATCGGACGCGACGTCCCGGAGGTCGCCCGCGCCGCGGAGGACATCGGGTACGAGAGCCTGTGGGTCTTCGAGCGCATCCTCTACCCCGAGCCCGCCACCCAGGGGCTGTACGGCGTCCCGGGGCTCGCCTGGCCCGACACCTACCGCTCGGTCGCCGACCCGCTGGTCACCCTCACGCTCGCCGCGTCGGCCACCGACCGGGCCCGCCTCGGCACCAGCGTCCTCGTCGCCCCGCTGCACGTCCCCTTCCAACTGGCGCGCACCCTGGCCTCGTTGGACGCGGCGAGCGAGGGCAGGGTCGTCGCGGGGCTCGGCACCGGCTGGTCGCACGACGAGTACGCGGCCGCCTCCGTCGCCCCCTTCGAGCGGCGCGGGAAGGTCCTGGACGAGCTGATCGACGTCTGCCACGCGGTCTGGGGCCAGGACCCGGTGGCGTACGAAGGGGAGCTGACGACGATCGCGCCGTCGGTGGTGCGCCCCAAGCCCGCGCGGCCGATCCCGATCCTGCTGCCCGCCAACAGCCCGCGCGCGCTGCGCAGACTGGTGGACCGCGCCGACGGCTGGATGCCGGTGGCCACGGGCGCGGCGGCCCTCGCCGAGCAGTGGGCCAAGGTTCGCGACGCCGCCGCGGAGCGGGGCAGGGAGCGCCCGGTGCAGAGCGTGCTGCGGGCCAACGCGCGGTACACGGCGGCGGCTTACGAGGGCACGGACCGCGCCCCGTTCCACGGCGACGTCGCCCAGATCGCCGAGGACTTGGCGGCGCACGCGGCGGTGGGCGTCGACGAGATCATCGTGGAACTCGCGGGATCGACCCGGGACGCGCAGGAACTCAAGGACGTGGCGGGCCAGGTCTACGAGGCGGCGCGGGCAGCCGGGGTATAGGGCGGGGCGCCCCGAAGGGGGCGTCCTTCAGGGGCGCGGGGAACTGCGCGGCCAGCCACAACGGACCCACAGCTCCCCCCAGCCCTCCCCCCCGTCCTCAGTCCTCAGTCCTCAGTCCTCCGGCAGCTCGACGGGCGCGATCTCGTCGTACAGGTCCCCCGGCCCGGGGTTGGTCGCGTCCGTGGCCCCGCCGAAGTGGTGCATGACGCCCCACACCGCGTTCAGCGCGGTCTGCACCGCGCCCTCGGCCCAGCCCGCCGTCCAGGAGATGTCGTCGCCCGCGAGGAAGATGCCGCGCTTGTCCTCGGGCAGGTGCTCCTGCATGAAGTGGGTGAACAGGCGCCGCTGGTAGCGGTAGTGGCCCGGCAGGTTCGCCTTGAACGCGCCCATGAAGTACGGCTCGTTCTCCCACGAGACCGTCACCGGGTTGCCGATGATGTGCTTCCTGATGTCGACCTTCGGGTAGATCTCGCCGAGCGACTTGAGCATGACCTCCATGCGCTCGTTCGCCGACAGCGGCAGCCACTTCAGGCTGTCGTCGCACCAGGTGTAGGAGAGGCAGATGACGGCGGGCTTGTCCGGCCCCTCGTCGAGCAGGTAGGTGCCGCGCGTCATGCGGTCGGTGAGCGTCATCGACATGACGTCACGCCCGGTCGGCTTTCCCCTGTCGTCGACGGCCTTGTCCAGCCAGAACGGCCGGTCCACCGGCACGAAGAGCTTCGAGCTCTCCATGTAGTGGGTGCGCTCCATCGCCGTCCAGTGGTCGATGGGGAAGAGCGTGTCGTCACAGTCGATCTTCGAAAGGAGCATCCAGGACTGCGCGGTGAAGATCGCCGCCTGGTAGGTGCGGATGTCACCGGAGGCGTCCGTGACCGTGACGCGGTTGCCCGCGGTGCGGTTCAGGCGGGTCACGGCGGGCTTGGGCGCGCCGCCCTCGTGCAGCGACTCCAGGGAGGTGCCGGGCGCCCAGTGCACGATCTTCTGCGGCTCGCGCGCCCAGAGGCGCAGCGGCAGCTGCTGGCTGCCGCCGACGATGCCGCGGTGGTGGTCGTCGGCCTCGGTGTAGACGACGCGCAGGATCTCCAGGATGGAGTTCGGGAAGTCGGTGTCCCAGCCGCCGGTGCCGAAGCCGACCTGGCCGAAGATCTCGCGGTGCCGGAAGGACTTGAACGCCTCGGAGTCGCAGAGGAAGCCGTAGAAGGTCTGGTTGTCGAGCTTCTCGACGAGCTTCGACCAGATCCCGCGGATCTTCGGCACGTCGCGCTCGCGCAGGGCGCGGTTCATGTCGGAGAAGT
This sequence comes from Streptomyces sp. NPDC087300, assembly GCF_044744425.1. NCBI lineage: Bacteria > Bacillati > Actinomycetota > Actinomycetes > Kitasatosporales > Streptomycetaceae > Streptomyces > Streptomyces sp. NPDC087300. The sequence continues at coordinate 389,056 of NZ_JBIUYI010000008.1, read as the reverse complement.
CCGCGCCCTCCTCCAGACAGGCGTTCCAGGCGTTCATCACGTCGCGGTAGACCTGCGGCAGGTCGTCGACGGTGGTGGCGTAGTGCGACTCGCCCTTGAGGTCCACGACCGTCGAAGGGGTCGACTCGGCGAGGGGGTTGGGGAACGCCTTGGTCTCCAGGCCCACCAGGTCGATGTAGTGCTGGAGCGCCGTCGAGGACGGCGGGAAGCGCATCGCGCCCATCTCGGCGGTCAGCTCGTCGGTGCCGGTGCCCTCGAACCCGACGGTGCGCAGCCGGCCGCCGATCTGGTCCGCCTCGTAGACGACGGGCTTGAGGCCCATCTTCATCAGTTCGTACGCGGCGATGATGCCGGAGAGGCCGCCGCCGATGACCGCGACCTCGGTGCCGTGCTCACCGGCGGGTATCTGGCCGAGGCCCGCGGGGTGCGCGAGGAAGTCGTCGTACGCGTACGGGAAGTCCGGGCCGAACATCGTGATGGGCGGCTGCGCGTCGGTGTGCTGGACGGCGGTGGGCACCGTGGACGTCATGGGGTACGGACTCCTTGCGGGGGTACTGGCGGAGGGGCTGCGGGCTGCGGGCTGCGGGCTGCGGGCTGCGGGGCAGGCTCAGACGAGGGACGCGTACAGGCCGGGGCGGCGGTCCTGCAGATACGGGTTGTTCTCGCGGGAGGCGCTCAGGAACTCCGGGTCGACGTCACCGAGGACGAGTTCCGCCTCGCGCCCGGCGCGGGCCCGCGCGACCCCGTCGGGACCGGCGAGCGTGGAGAGCCCGACGAACTCGAACTCCCCTTCCTGGCCGACCCGGTTGACGTACGCGACGTACATCTGGTTCTCGAAGGCGCGCACCGGCACGACGGACTCCGCGACGAACTGGAAGGGGTGCATCTGCGCGGTGGGGACGACCAGGAGGTCGGTGCCCGCGAGCGCGTGCGCCCGGACGTTCTCCGGGAACTCCACGTCGTAGCAGATCATCAGGCCCACCCGTACGCCGCCCAACTCGGCCTGCACGACCGGCTGTTCCCCCGGGGTGAAGGACTCGCGCTCGAAGCAGCCGAAGAGGTGGGTCTTGCGGTAGTTCGCGAGGCTCGTGCCGTCCGGGCCGATCAGCTGGGCGGAGTTGTAGACGCTCTCGCCGTCGCGCTCCGGGTAGCCGTAGACGACGCCGATCCCGTGCCGCACGGCGAGCTCGCCGATCGCGGCCGCGGCGGGACCGTCGGCGGGCTCGGCGAGCCGGGCCACGTCGTCACCGATCGCGTACCCGGTGAGGAACAGCTCGGGCGCCACGAGCAGCCCGGCCCCCGCGGCGGCGGCGCGGCCCGCGGCCTCGTCGAGCGCCTTCAGGTTCTCGGCGACGGCTCCGAGGCGCCCGGAACTCTGGAGCAGGGCGGTGCGCAGCGCAGGCATGGCGAATCCTCGGGGCGTACGAAGGGGCAGGTGGGGTCCGTACGACGGTACGGTCGGCGGCGGTGCCCGGACAAGGCGCGAGCGTTGCGGGCAGAGGCATGATCCGTTGCGCGTGCGGGGCTTAGGGCGGCGATTCGTTGCGCGGCGGGAGGCGGCCAGGAAGACGGGTGTCTCGCCCCCGGCCGTGCGCCCCACGTATCAGCGACGTCCCCCCACAGGCGCAGGCCGGGCCCCGCGCGTTCCGCCGCGCGGCGGAAGGCGGATGCCGACCCTGGCCCGACGTGCCGTACCCCCCTTCCGCGAGAGCGTGATCCCACCCGGAGAGGCCGGGCGCACACCCCGCAGACGGAGGACGTCCCGTGAGCCGCAGCACCGCCATCCGCACCCTCAAGCACCGCCACGCCCTCGCCGTCGGCGCCGCGCTCCTGCTGACCGCGGGGGCGGCCGGCGCGGCCGTCGCGGCCGGCGGCGGCACGGCACCGGCCCGGCACGCCGCCGAGCGGGCGGCGCCACGCGAGGCCGCCGCGCTCACCGGCTCGGCGAAGATGTACCGCGAGACCACCGAGGACGTGACGTTCACGTTCGACGCGCATCTGGCGGCGAAGGACAACAACGACCCCTCGCAGGCGACCGGCACCTTCCGCTTCGTCCACGCCGACCGCCCGGGACAGCCGGACGCGCCCTACGCCGAGGGCCGCATCGACTGCCTGATGACCGGCGGCAAGGTGGCCACCGCCACCGGCGTGATCACCCGGACGAACCTGCCCGGGATCAAGGACAAGCGCGTCGGCTTCACCGTCCACGACAAGGGCAGCGGCAAGCCGGACCGGGTCGGCTACAGCTGGGCACCCTACGGCGGCACCCAGGGCCAGCCCGACACCCTGGCCAAGTGCGCGAGCTCGGCACCGTACGAGCAGGTCAGGGCCGGTACCGGCGACTTCCACGTGCTGCCGTGGAAGTTCGACTACCCGACCGGCGGCCGATGACCGGGGAGCCGCCCGGACGGGGGTCGGGCGGCTCCTCCCCGGGGAGGGCGCGGGAACCGGTGCCCCCGCCGCGCGGGTGAGGCGGTCACCGCCTCACGCGCGATGCGCGGGGCACCGGCCCACGGAAGGGTTGGTCCCGCCCGGAGAGACCGGGCGAAGTCACCGCTGACGGAGGACCTCCCGTGCACCACAGCCCTCGCCACCGCACCGCCCGCCGCGTCGCCGTCCTGGGAGCGGTCGCCCTGCTCCTCCTCACCGGCGGCGCGGCGGTCTCGACCGCGGCGGACGCTCCCCGGCACGCGCGGGAGGCCGCCCTGACCGGCACCGCGATGATCGACCGGCCGAAGGGCGACGAGATCACGTTCACCTTCGACGCCCATCTGCCCGCCGCGGACAGGACCGACCCGGGCAAGGCGCGCGGGACGATCAGGTTCAGCCACTACATCGAGGCGGCCCACTGGGGCGGCGCGGGTGAGGCGAAGGTGGACTGCCTGATGACGGGCGGGCGGGTCGCGACGGTCTCCGCCGTCGTCACGAAGGCGGACGGCGACCTGAAGGACGCGGTCGGCAAGCGCGTCGGCCTGACGGTCGACGACCGGGGGCGCCAGGACGGCTTCGGCTACAGCTGGGCGATGGTGGGCCTGCCGAGCGACCTGCCGGACGACATGCCCAAGTGCGTGAGCGGCGCCCCGTTCGAGAAGACGAGGCCGGGCAGCGGCACGTTCCACGTGAAGTCGCTGGACCACCGCCCGTAGGGGCCTCACCAACCCGCGGCGAAGAAACTACGCGGGGGACCCCGAAGAGAACCGACGCATAAGAGGCGAGAGCACGAGAACGGACTTGGTCCGCTCCACGAACGGCTCCCCGGCGATCCGTTCAAGCACCCGCTCGAAATGCCGCATGTCCGCGGCGAAGACCTGGACGATCGCGTCCGCGTCCCCCGTGACGGTGGACGCGGACGCGATCTCCGGATACCTCTCAAGTCCTCGCTGGATCGAGTCCGGCGAGGTGTTCCTGCGGCAGTAGATCTCGATGAACCCCTCGGTCTCCCAGCCGAGAGCCGCGGGGTCCACCCGCACCGTGAAGCCCGTGATGGCCCCGGAGGCCCGCAGGCGGTCCACGCGCCGCTTCACGGCGGGCGCGGAGAGTCCGACCAGCTGGCCGATGTCGGCGTAGGAACGGCGGGCGTCCTCGGCGAGGGCGTGCACGATGCGTTCGTCGAGATCGTTCAGTCGCACGGGCGGTGGATCACTTCTCTGCTGTGGCCAATCGGGAGCGGCGCATGCCGTACAGGAAGTAGAACACGAGGCCGACGGCCATCCAGACACCGAAGACGACCCAGGTCACGGTGTCGAGGCTGAACATGTTGTACGCGCAGAAGCCGAAGCCGAGGACCGGGAACAGCCAGCCGAGCGGCACCCGGAAGGTGCGCGGCATGTCCGGGCGGGTCCTGCGCAGCACGATCACCGCGATGTTGACCAGGCCGAAGGCGAACAGCGTGCCGATGCTGGTGGCGTCGACGAGCTTGCCGAGCGGGATGACCGAGGCCAGGGCGCCGCAGAACAGCGACACGATGACCGTGTTGACGCGCGGCGTGCCGGTCTTCTTGCTGACCCGGCCGAACGCCTTGGGGACCAGGCCGTCGCGGGACATGGCGAACAGGACGCGGGTCTGGCCGTAGAGCACGGTCAGGACGACGGACGCGATGGAGATGACGGCGCCGGCGGCGAGGATCGTGCCCCACATGCTCTGCCCGGTGACGTCGTTCATGATCGCGGCGAGCGTGGCCTCGGAGCCCTCGAAGTCCTTCCAGTTCCAGGCGCCGACGGCGACCGCGGCGACCAGGACGTAGAGGGCGGTGACGATGACCAGCGAGAGCATGATCGCGCGGGGCAGGTCGCGCTGCGGGTTCTTCGCCTCTTCACCGGCGGTGGATGCGGCGTCGAATCCGATGTACGAGAAGAACAGGCTCGCGGCGGCGGCGCTGACGCCCGCCGTGCCGAGCGGCATGAAGTCGGCGTAGTTGCCGGACTTGAAGCCCATGAAGCCGATGGTGCAGAAGAGCACGAGCGCGGCGATCTTCACGATCACCATGATCGTGTTGGCCGTCGCCGACTCCTTGGCGCCGCCGAGCAGGAACACCATGGCGAGCAGCACGACGATCAGGCCGGGCAGGTTGATGATCGCGCCGTCGACCTCACCGGGCGCCGCGGAGAGCGCGTCGGGGATGGTGACGCCGATGGTCCCGTCGAGGAGTTCGTTGAGGTACTCGCCCCAGCCGACGGCGACGGCCGCGACGGAGACGCCGTACTCCAGGACCAGGCACCAGCCGCAGACCCAGGCGATGAGTTCGCCCATCGTTGCGTACGCGTACGAGTAGGAGGAGCCCGCGACCGGTATGGTGCCGGCCAGTTCGGCGTACGAGAGGGCCGAGAAGAGGGCGGTGAGTCCGGCGATCACGAAGGAGATCGTGACAGCGGGTCCGGCCTTGGGGACGCTCTCGCCGAGGACGACGAAGATGCCGGTGCCGAGCGTGGCACCGATGCTGATCATGGTCAGCTGCCACATGCCGAGGGAGCGCCGAAGCTGGCCGCCCTCCCCCTTGCCACCCTCCGCGACCAGGAGTTCCACCGGCTTGCGGCGCATGAGGCGGCCGGCCAGGCCAGGGCTGCCCGAGGGACTCGGGCGGTTCTGCGGGGGTGCGCCTTGGTCGAGCACGCGCTGGCTCCTTCATCGCTGCCGGTCAGGGCGGCGAGGACCCATGGAACCCGCGATTGACGACGGGAACCACCGAGCAGGCGGTCCCCGCCACACCACGTTCAGCGGATGACTCTAGAGGCAGCGGCTTCCCGACCGTAACGCAGCACCCTTGCGCAACCGCGGATGATCATTGCGCACTTCCGTCATATACGTCACTTCGTTGCGCGGTCCGTTTCGTCCGTTGCGTCCCGGAGCCCTCCGCACGCTGTTGACTCTTCGTCAGAACTGCCGCATCGCGCACGCCTCCCGGTGGAGACGGAGGCACGGCATGGACCTCGCCGTCCTGTACGAGATCGACGCACCGAAACCCTGGAACGCGCCCCATCCACACGGCCGGCGCACCGCCGAACAGCGCGCCTACCGCGAGGCCGTCGAGCAGATCGGGCTCGCGGACCGGATGGGGTTCCGCACCGTCTGGGCCGTCGAGCACCACTTCCGCGAGGGCCGCTCGCACTGCCCCGCCCCCGAGGTCCTGCTCGGCCACCTCGCGGCCCTGACCGAGCGGATCCGCCTCGGTTTCGGCGTCACGCTCACCCCCTTCGGCTTCACCCCGCCGCAGCGCGTCGCCGAGAAGGGCGCGACGGTGGACGTCCTCTCCGACGGGCGCGTGGAGTGGGGCACCGGGCGGTCAACTCCCATGGAACAGACGGCTTTCGGCGTCGACAGGGAGCAGTCGCGGGCCGACTGGCGCGAGGCGATCGAGATCGTCACGGGCATGTGGCGCGAGGAGCACTTCGCGTACGAGTCGGAGCGCTTCTCCTTCCCGCGCAGGATGGTCACCCCGAAGCCGGTCCAGGACCCTCATCCACCGTGCTGGATGGCGGCCACCTCGCCCGGCTCCGCGGAGGTCGTGGGCGCGGCCGGGCTCGGCCTGCGGTGATGGCCCGCGCCCCACGGGGGACACGGGCCATCGGCGACGCAGGCCTTTAGGGGCGCGGGGAACTGCGCGCCCAGCCCCCACCGGCCCGCAGCGGCCCAGAGGCCAGGGCCCAGCCCCCACCGGCCCGCAGCGATCCAGGGGCCAGGGGGCCAGCCCCACCGGTCCGCAGAAGAACGCGAGCCAGAGAAAGCGCGCTAGCTCCAGCTGGCGTGCAACGGCTTGCCCTCCGCGTACCCCGCCGCACTCTGGATCCCCACCGTGGCCCGTTCGGCGAACTCCTCCAGGGAGCCCGCACCGGCGTACGTGCAGGACGAGCGGACGCCCGCGATGATCGAGTCGATCAGGTCCTCGACGCCCGGACGGGTCGGGTCGAGGAACATCCGGGAGGTCGAGATGCCCTCCTCGAAGAGCGCCTTGCGGGCGCGGTCGTAGGCGGACTCGTCCGAGGTGCGGTTCTTCACGGCGCGGGCCGACGCCATGCCGAAGGACTCCTTGTAGGCACGGCCCTGGGCGTCGTGCTGGAGGTCGCCCGGGGACTCGTACGTACCCGCGAACCAGGAACCGATCATGACGTTCGACGCACCCGCGGCGAGCGCCATGGCGACGTCGCGCGGGTGCCGGACACCGCCGTCGGCCCAGACGTGCTTGCCGAACTTCTTGGCCTCGGCGGCGCATTCGAGGACCGCGGAGAACTGCGGACGGCCGACGCCGGTCATCATGCGGGTGGTGCACATGGCGCCGGGGCCCACGCCCACCTTGATGATGTCGGCGCCCGCCTCGATGAGGTCGCGCACGCCCTCGGCGGCGACGATGTTGCCCGCCACGATCGGCACCTGCGGGTCGAGGCCGCGGACGGCCTTGACCGCCGAGATCATCGACTCCTGGTGGCCGTGCGCGGTGTCCACGACGATCGTGTCCGCACCTGCCTCCAGGAGCTGCTTGGCCTTGCCCGCCACGTCGCCGTTGATGCCGACGGCGGCGGCGATGCGCAGCTTGCCCTGGGCGTCGACGGCCGGGGTGTAGAGGGTCGCGCGCAGGGCGCCCGTGCGGGTCAGGATGCCCGCGAGGCGGCCGTCCTTGTCCACGGCCGGGGCGTAGCGGCGGTTGGCGCCGTCCAGCTTGTTGAAGGCGTCGCGCGGCTCGATGTCGGCGTCCAGGAGCAGCAGGTCCTTCGCCATGACCTCGGAGAGCTGCGTGAAGCGGTCGACGCCGCTCAGGTCGGCGTCGGTGACGACGCCGATCGGCTTCCGGTCGGCGTCGACGACGACACCGGCGTCGTGCGCGCGCTTGGGCAGCAGGGCCAGCGCGTCGGCGACGGTCTGCGTCGGGGCGAGCACGATCGGGGTGTCGAGCACGTGGTGGCGCGTCTTGACCCAGGAGATGACCTCGGTGACGACCTCGATCGGGATGTCCTGGGGGATGACCACGATGCCGCCGCGGCGGGCCACGGTCTCGGCCATGCGGCGGCCCGCGATCGCGGTCATGTTGGCGACGACCAGCGGGATCGTGGTGCCCGAGCCGTCGGGCGAGGAGAGGTCCACGCCCTGGCGGGAGCCGACGGCGGAGCGCCTCGGGACCATGAAGACGTCGTCGTACGTCAGGTCGTACGCAGGCTGGATGTCATTGAGGAAGCGCACGTGCTGCTCATCCCAGTCGATCAGAGGTGGCCCCCGGACAGTTAGCCCGAGGGAAAAGCACGTACTTCAGTGTCCCATGCCGCGGGGGTCGTACCGCCTGGGACGATCACCCAGGCAGCTCGCGGACCCGCTGGTCGGATCGTCCAAGCGGCCCACTGAAGCGGAACACTCGGTTCACTCCTCGCCACGTTCCGTGGCCTTCGGGACGACGGGCGAGGCGACGGGCGGGGCGACGGGACCGAGGGCGAGCACGATCTCCAGACCGGTCTCCTCGTCCCGCCAGTGCTCGACCGCCGAGGAGAACACCTCTTCGGCGATCCCCCACTCCTCCGGCGCGGCCCGCGCGTACTCCTGCCACCCGGAGACGACGAGGAGCCGCCCCCGCGCGCGGGGCGCCCACGACAGATCGGTGAGGCAGTCGGCGAGGGCGTCCCAGTTGTGCCCGAACCAGTCGGGCAGCCCGAGCCCGCGGGCACAGCGCTCCATGAAGGCGGCCTTGTCCGTCACACCGGCCAGGGAGAGCGTCGCGGTGGTCCACCCGGCGCCGCGCGCCGCGTCGAGCACGGGCGCGAGCGGGTCGGGGCCCGTCTCAGTACCGTCGGCCATTACCTGAGCACCGCCTTGAAGGACGCGTAGTGGTCATCGGTGTAGTAGAACTCGCCGCCGTCCCCGGTGACGATCCGCCGGGCCCCGCGGTCGCGCTCGCCCGGCGTGCGGACGGTGTACTCGTGGTAGTACCCGCGCTTGCGCCGCGGCAGCTCCCGCTCGAAGTTGCTGAAGACGGTGCCGTCCTTGGCGTACGGATAGGGCCCGCCGTCATCGATGCGCCGCAGGGTCCGCCGCGCCTCCTCGGGCAACCGCCCGACCTCCACGGTGGCCATGCCGTGGGCCCAGGCGGGCACGGAGGCGGAAACGTCCGCCGCCGCGCCTCCGCTCTCCGACGAACACCCCGTGACCAACACGGCGAGAGAGAGCAGCACAGCCCCTAGCACACGGGGCACAAACCGGGTCAACATTCACCAGAGCCTGCCACAGCCCCCGATAAGGGGCGCGGGGAACTGCGCGACAAGCCCCCACGCACCCGCGGCGAGATCACACGCGAAATCCCCGCCCCCCGGCCCGGCAGGGCCTCAACTGCCGTCCGGATCCGCCCGGTCGAGCGCGGGCCGAGGCGCGGCGCCCGCCACCAGGAGCTGATCGGCCGCGGCGGTGTCCGTCACCAGACTGGTGACGAGCCCGGACCGCAGCACCGCGTCGATCGCGGCGGCCTTCCGCTGCCCGCCGGCGATCGCGACCACCTCGGGAATGCGCCGGAGCCGATCCGCCTCGACGGTGATGCACCGCTCCCCGAGGTCCCGCCCCACCCGACGCCCCTCGGCGTCGAAGAGGTGCGCGGACATCTCGGCGGCCACGCCCAGCGAGGCGTAGTGCGCGCGCTCCTCGTCGCTGAGCATGTCGTGGACCGTGGAGATGCCCGGCTCCCAGGAGCCGATGGAGACCGCGGCGACGGTGACCTTGTCGAAGTACTCGAAGGCGCGGGCGATGCCGGTCTGGTTGCGCAGCGCGGCCGCCGTGGCCGGGTCGGGCAGCAGCATCGGCGCGTAGATCGGGTGCGCCTCGCCGCCGGAGACCTGCGCGGCACGCCGGACCGCCTCGACGGAGCCGCGCTCCGCCGTGCCCGCGTCGTACACGCCGGTCAGCTGCACGACCGTGCACGGCGGCAGCACGTCGAGCGCCGCCGCCATGTGGATGGTCGAGCGCCCCCAGGCGAGGCCGAGCACGTCGCCCTCGTTCACGAGTTCGCCGAGCAGCCCGGCCGCGACCTCGCCGAGGTTCTCCGGGTCGGGCGACTCGTCGGCGTCGTCCGCGGGGGACTCCACCACGACCGCGTGCCGCAGGCCGTAGCGGGCCCGCAGCGCGTCCGAGCGCTCCGCGTCCAGCTCAGCTGGGACCCGGATCTCGATGCGCACGAGATCCCGCTCGAGAGCCGTCTCCAGGACCCTGGCCACCTTGAAGCGGCTGACGCCGAACTCCTCGGCGATCTGGATCTTGGACTTGCCCTCGAGGTAGAAGCGGCGGGCCATGGCCGCCGCCTGCACCAGCTCCGCGGGTCCCATCCGCATGGCTGACCGACCCGCCGACATGGCCGACACGGCGCTCTCCTCACTGCTGTTCACAAACTGGGTTCGCCGTTCATCCTTGCAGATCCGGCCTAGTTGATCAGCCCTGAAGGACTGCGTTCACGTTCCCTTGGCTCAGTGGCCGCATGCCCAGGCGCTTGACGCCGTCTTTGCCTGGGCTTGGGTGCGCAATGAACGTACCGCCTCCGCGGGATCCGCGGCGCCGTAGACGGCGGAGCCCGCGACGAAGACGTCGGCGCCCGCCTCGGCGCACCGCTCGATGGTGGCGGCCGAGACACCGCCGTCGACCTGCAGCCACATCTCCAGGCCGTGCTTTCCGATCAGCTCACGGGTGCGGCGGATCTTGGGCAGCATGATGTCCAGGAACGCCTGCCCGCCGAAGCCGGGCTCAACCGTCATGATCAGCAGCATGTCGAGCTCGGGGAGCAGGTCCTCGTACGGCTCGATGGGGGTCGCGGGCTTCAGCGCCATGGAGGCGCGGGCGCCCTTGGCGCGGATCTCGCGGGCCAGGCGGACCGGGGCGGCCGCCGCCTCCGCGTGGAAGGTGACCGAACCCGCACCCGCTTCGACGTACTGCGGCGCCCAGCGATCGGGGTCCTCGATCATCAGGTGGCAGTCCAGCGGCGTGTCCGTCGCACGGGCCAGCGACTCTACGATCGGCACCCCGAGCGTGAGGTTCGGGACGAAGTGGTTGTCCATGACGTCGACATGAAGCCAATCGGCGCCCTCGACGGCCTTTGCCTCCTCGGCAAGGCGGGCGAAGTCCGCGGACAGGATGCTGGGGTTGATCTGCACGGCCATGCCCCAAGCCTGCCATGCCCGGCGCGGGTTGCTGACCGCAGTCCAAGCCATGAGCACGGTGCCTCCCGCGGCCGGGCGCCGCGTGCCATGCTGGGCGGTCCACCGGCACCGCGCACGGCCAGCGGGGGGAAGCCATGGCGGATGTACAGCGGGAGAGTCGGCGCGGGATCGCGTGGCTGGTGTGCGGGCGGCGTAGCAAGTGGCTGGTGGTGCTGTTCTGGCTCGTGGTGATCGTCGTCGCCGCGCCACTGGCCCAGAAGCTCACCGACGCCCAGGAGAACGACTCGGAGTCCTGGCTGCCGGGATCCGCCGAGTCCACCCAAGTCCTGGACATCTCGGCCGAGTTCAGGCCGGAGACGATCCCGGCCGTGATCGTGTACACCCGTGAAGACGGCCTCACCGCGCGGGACCGGGCACGGATCGCCGAGGACGTACGACAGGTCGAGGAGCTCCGCGCGCACGGCATCCGCGGCGCGCAGACCAAGGGCCCCGTCTACGACCGGACGTCCGGCGCCCGCGCGGCGCAGGTCTTCGTGCCGATCACGATGGACGCCGAGGGCTGGGAGCGGATCGGGCCCGCCGTCGACTCCCTCAGGGAGCGGGTGGGCGAGGGCTCGGCCGACGCGGCCGGGCTGAGCGTGCACATCACCGGGCCCGGCGGCACGGCCGCGGACTCCGCCGAGGCGTTCGAGGGCATCGACTCGACCCTGCTGTTCTCGGCGGCGGGCATCGTCGTGGTGATCCTGCTCTTCACCTACCGCAGCCCCACCCTGCTGCTCGCGCCGCTGATCTCCGTGATCACCGCGCTGTTCACCGCGCAGGCGTTCATCTATCTCCTCGCCGCGCACGCCGATCTCACGGTGAACGGCCAGAGCGCGGGCATCCTGACGGTGCTCGTCTTCGGCGCGGGGACGGACTACGCCCTGCTCCTGGTCGCTCGCTATCGCGAAGAACTGCGCCGCCACGAGGACCGCCACGAGGCGATGGCGCTCGCCCTGCACCGGGCGGGACCGGCCGTGCTCGCCTCGGGCGCGACGGTCGTCCTGAGCATGCTGGTGCTGCTCGCCGCCGAGATGAACTCCACCCGCGGCCTCGGCCCGGTCGCCGCGATCGGCGTCGCCGTCGGACTCCTGGCGATGCTGACGCTCTTCCCCGCGCTGCTGGTGATCTTCGGCCGGTGGTTCTTCTGGCCGCTGATCCCGCACCTCGGCTCCCCCGAGCCGACCGAGCGCGGCCTGTGGGCCCGTACCGGCCGCCGCATCGCCCGCCGCCCGCGGCTGACCTGGAGCGTCACCGCCGCGGTGCTCGCCCTGCTCTCGCTGGGCCTGCTCCAGCTGCGGGCCGAAGGACTGAGCAACGCCGACGCGTTCACCGACAAGCCGGACTCGATCACCGGCCAGGAGGTACAGGCGGAGTACTTCCCCGCGGGCTCCGGCGACCCGCTGGTGATCGTCGCGGACGAGGCGCGGGCCGACGAGGTCGCGCGAGCCGTGTCGGGCACCGAGGGCGTGGTGGCGAAGAGCGTCGGACGGCCGCCCGGCACGAAGGCCTCGTACGACGACCAGGTGCTGTTCGAGGCCACGGCGAGCGACCCGGCGGACAGCGCGGCCGCCAAGGACACCGTGGAGCGGGTGCGCGACGCCGTGCACGCGGTGCCGGGCGCGGACGCCAAGGTGGGCGGCGGCACGGCGGCCCTGCTCGACATGGACCACGCCACGGCCCACGACAACAAACTGGTGATCCCGCTGGTCCTGGTCGTGGTCCTGCTGATCCTCGGCGCGCTGCTGCGCGCCGTCGTCGCCCCGCTGCTCCTGATCGCGACGGTGGTCCTGTCCTTCGCCACCGCGCTCGGCCTGAGCGCGCTCGCCTTCCGCCACCTCTTCGACTACCCGAGCGAGACCACCGACTTCCCGCTCTTCGTCTTCGTCTTCCTGGTGGCACTCGGCATCGACTACAACATCTTCCTGTCGACCCGCGTCCGCGAGGAGGCCGCCCGCCAGGGCACCCGCGCGGGCGTCGTCACCGGCCTGGCCGCCACCGGCGCGGTGATCACCTCGGCAGGGCTGGTCCTCGCGGGCACCTTCGCCGCGCTCGGCACGCTCCCGCTGGTGGCGTTCGCCGAGATCGGCTTCGCGGTCGCGCTCGGCGTACTGCTCGACACCTTCGTCGTACGGTCGGTCCTTGTCACGTCGCTCTTCCTGGACGTGGGGCCGAAGGTGTGGTGGCCACACCCGCTGGCGCGCCGGCCCGAGCCGGTCACGGGGCCCGGAGGAACGACGGCGGAGGCGGAGACCGGGACGGCTACGCGGCCGTCAGATACCGGGTGACCATGGCGACGAGCTCGTCCTCAAGGCGCCGTACGTCCACGGAGCGCGGCGCGGCGACGAGTTGGTGCACGACGGTCTCGATCGTGGACACGACGAGCTGGGCGGCGACGTCGACATCGGCGACGCGGACCTCGGGATGGCGCGCGAGCAGATCGCGCGTGGCGGCAACCCGCTCCCGCTGATACTCGGTGATGCGCTCAAGGAGCTCGGGGGTGCGCGGCGTCTGTTCCATCATGACCTGCAACAGCTTCGGGTCGTCCAGATGGTTGTCGATCGTGGCGCGCGCGAATCCTCGCATGATCGCCTCAAGGGATTCCGGCTCGTCGCCGTCCTCGTGTTCCTTGGCCGCGAGCACCCCCGCGTCGAGGTGCCGGTTGACCAGCTCCAGCAGGATCGCGTCCTTGTTCGGGTAGTACTGGTACAGCGAACCGATCGAGATCCGCGCCCGTTCCGCGATCCGGTTCGTGGTCCCCGCCGCGTACCCGTGTTCGGCGAAAACGTGAGCAGCCGCCGCGACGATGCGCTCGCGGGTGAGCTCGGCCCGCGCCTGACGCGGCTCCTTACGTGCGCGAAGCGCGTGCCGGTCCGACGCCATGGCCACCCTCCTGGTCACCCCGTCAATGCGAGTAGCGCACGATACGAGTAATTGCTCACAATAGTGCCACGACCTGCGGGAAAGCAGAGCGCGCCCGGGACAGGCGTGCGCCCTGCCGGTGCCACGCCCGACGCGGTCGCGTGCACCGCTCCTCCGCGGCGCACGCCCCCCTGCCCCTCGCTCCCCCTCCCAGCCCAAGGAGCCTTCGTGACGCATGCCGGCACCCGCCCCCGGCGGCTCTCCCCCGCCCAGGTCCGCGAGAAGCTCGGCTCGCCCGACGCCTTCGTGGAGTCCAAGATCCTCGACCGCATCGACGAGCACTTCCGCCGCTTCATCGCGCACTCCCCCTTCCTCAGCCTGGCCACGGCCGACGCGGCGGGCCGTGCCGACTGCTCGCCGCGCGGCGACTACCCGGGCTTCGTGAAGGTGCTCGACGAGCAGACCATCGCGCTGCCCGACCGGCCCGGCAACAAGATCGCCGACTCCTTCCGGAACCTGGCGGAGAACGACGGCGTCGGGCTCTGCTTCTTCGTCCCCGGCGTACGCGAGGTGCTGCGGGTCAACGGCAGCGCCTACCCCACCGACGAGCCGGACGTCCTCGCCCGGATGCACACCGAGGGCAGGGACGCCGTCCTGGCGATCGTCGTCGAGGTGAAGGAGGCCTACTTCCACTGCGGTCGCGCGCTGGTCCGCTCCCGCCTGTGGGACCCCGCGAGCCAGGCCCTCGCCGCCGAACTGCCCTCGGCGGGCGAGCTCGTCACCGCGCAGCTGGGCCTCGACATCGACCCCCAGATCCTCGACGACGGCCTCGAAGACGCCTACCACACGCTCTACTGACCGCCCGTCACCCACCCCACCGAACCCCTCCGAGGTGAATCACCCGATGCAGGTGCAGCACACCGTCATCGACCGTGTCGACCAGGTGGCCGAGGACGTCGTCTCGCTCGTCCTGCGCCGCGCCGCCGACCCCCTGGCGCCCTGGGAGCCCGGCGCGCACATCGACCTGACGCTGCCGAACTGGCTGACCCGCTCGTACTCGCTGTGCGGGGACCCTGCCGACCGCGAGCACTACCGCGTCGCGGTCCGCCACGACCCGCTCAGCCGCGGCGGCTCGGAGTACATCCACCACTATCTGCGGCCGGGCCGCGCCCTCGACGTGTCGCCGCCCCGCAACCACTTCCCGTTCCGGCCCGCGCCGGGATACCTCTTCCTCGCCGGCGGCATCGGCATCACGCCGCTGCTGCCCATGCTCGCCGCGGCCGTGGCGGCGGACGTCCCCGCCTCGCTGGTCTACGTGGGACGGTCGAGGGCCACCATGCCCTTCACCGAGGAACTGCTGTCGCGCTTCGGCGACCGGGTACGGCTCGTGGCCACCGGCACGGACGGCAGGCCGGACCTCGCGGCCCTGGCCGCCGGACTCGCGCCCGACTCTCTGGTCTACTGCTGCGGCCCCGCCCCGATGCTCACCGCGGCGCAGGCCGCCTTCCCCGCCGCGCGCCTCCACACGGAACGCTTCCGCCCCGCCGTACGGACCTTCGCCCCCAACACCCCGTTCACGGCGGTGTGCACCCGCTCGGGACAGACCGTGCCGGTCGGCGCCGACCAGTCACTCCTGGACGCCCTGCGCCGCTACGGACACCAGGTGCCCTCGGGCTGCCGCGAGGGCGTCTGCGGCAGCTGCGAACTGACCGTGCTCTCCGGCACCCCCGAACACCGGGACGACATCGGCGCCCCCGAAGGCCGCATGTACGCGTGCGTGTCCCGGGCCAGCAGCGCGGAACTGCATCTGGACGTCTGAGCCGGCGCCGAGGGGCGGCGAACCGTCAGGCGGTGCGCCGGATCAGCGCCAGATACATCGCGTCCGTGCCGTGCAGATGCGGCCACAGCTGGACGTCGGGGCCGTCGCCCAGTGCGGGGACGCCGGGGATCAGCGGGCGGGCGTCGATCAGTTCGGCGCCTCCGGTCTGCTTGAGCACGTCGTCGACGACCGCGCGGGTCTCCGCGAGGTGCGGCGAGCACGTGGCGTATCCGACGACACCGCCGATCCGCACCGACTCCAACGCCGTACGCAGCAGGGAGCGCTGCAACGGCGCGAAGCCGTCCAGGTCCTGCGGGCGGCGGCGCCAGCGGGCCTCGGGGCGGCGGCGCAGCGCGCCGAGGCCCGTGCAGGGCACGTCCATCAGGACGCGGTCGAAGGTGCCGGGCCGCCACGGCGGCCGGGTCCCGTCGGCGGCGATGACCTGGTAGGGCCCCGGATTCCCGGCGAGCGCCTGCGCGACGAGTCCGGCCCGGTGCGGCTGCTTCTCGGAGGCGAGCAGCACCGCGCCGCGCTGGGCGGCGAGCCCGGCGAGCAGGGCGGCCTTGCCGCCGGGACCGGCACAACCGTCCAGCCACTTCTCGTCGGACCCCTCCAGCGGAGCGTTCGCGAGTGCGAGGGCGACGAGCTGACTGCCCTCGTCCTGCACGCCCGCGCGCCCCTCGCGCACGGCTTCCAGCGAACCGGGCTCACCGCCCTCGCTGAGCCGTACGGCATAGGGCGACCAGCGACCCGGCAGCGCCGAGTCCTCCCCCACCGAGTCCAGGAGTTCCTCCGCGGTGGAACGGCCGGGGCGGGCCACCAGGGTGACCTCGGGCCGCTCGTTGTCCGCCTCCAGGAGGTCCTCGATCCCGGCGCGGCCGCCGCCGAGCGAGTCCCACAGCGCGGAGACGACCCAGCGCGGGTGCGAGTGGACGATGGCGAGGTGGTCCTCGGCGTCCTCGTCGTAGGGCGGCGCGACCTTCTCCACCCAGCCGTCGAGGTCGTCCTGCGCGACCTTGCGCAGGACGGCGTTGACGAACTTGGACCGCCCGTCGCCGAGCACGACGCGCGCCAGCTCCACCGAGGCGGAGACCGCGGCGTGCGTCGGGATGCGCGTGCCGAGCAGCTGGTGCACGCCCAGGTTCAGCACGTCGAGCACCGGAGGGTCGACCTCGCGCAGCGGCCGGTCGATGCAGGCCGCCACGATCGCGTCGTACGTCCCCTGGCGGCGCAGCGTCCCGTAGACCAGCTCCGTGGCGAGCGCGGCGTCGCGCGCGTCGAAGCCCTCGTTCTTCTCCCTGGCCTTGCGCAGCAGGGGCGGCAGGACGAGGTTCGCGTACGCGTCGCGCTCGTCCACGGCCCGCAGCGCCTCGAAGGCGAGGATGCGGACGGGGTCCTTCTGCGGCCTGCGGTAGGGCTTGGCCGACGTGGGCTTGCCGGACTTACGGGGACGCCGGTTCGGCTGGTCGTTCAAAAGTGCTCCGCTGCTGGAACTGAAAGGGGTCGACCGCCGCTCGAACGGTCGAACCCACCTAGCCTACGTCGCCCGCGCCGACCCGCTCACCCGGGGCGATCCGCACCCCGCGGGCCCAGTCGGCGCCGCGCATCGGCTTCTTGCCCTGCGGCTGGACCCAGAGCAACTCGACGGCGTGGGAACCGGAACCGACGTACACGTTGTTCTTGGCGGGCGACAGCTCACCGGGCGCGAGATCGGTGCGGTCGGGCACCAGGGCCGCCTGGATGATCTTGAGCCGCTCGCCGCGGAAGACGGTCCAGGCCCCGGGCGCGGGCGTGCAGCCGCGCACCACGCGGTCGACCCTGAGCGCGGGCGCGGCCCACTCCACCTGGGCGTCCTCGACGGTGATCTTCGGGGCGAGGGTAACGCCGTCGGCGGGCTGCGGCACGGCCTTCAGGCTGCCGTCCTCGATGCCGTCCATCGTCGCCACCAGCAGCCCGGAGCCCGCGAAGGCGAGCCGGGTGAGCAGGTCCCCGCTGGTGTCGGTCGCCCGCACCTCCTCGGTGACCGTCCCGTACACGGGCCCGGAGTCCAGGCCCTGCTCGATCAGGAAGGTGGACGCGCCGGTGATCTCGTCGCCCGCCATCACCGCGTGCTGCACGGGCGCGGCACCGCGCCAGGCGGGCAGCAGCGAGAAGTGCAGATTGACCCAGCCGCGGGCCGGCACGTCGAGGGCGACCTTGGGCAGCAGCGCGCCGTACGCGACGACGGGACAGCAGTCCGGACCGATGTCCCGCAGCCGCGCGAGGAACTCCTCGTCGCGCGGCTTCGCGGGCTTGAGCACCTCGATGCCCGCCTCCACCGCACGCTCGGCGACCGGGCTCGCGACGAGCCTGCGGCCGCGGCCCGCGGGCGCGTCGGGCCGGGTGACGACGGCGGCCACCTCGTGCCGGTCGGAGGCGATCAGGGCGTCCAGCGCGGGGACGGCGACCTCGGGGGTGCCTGCGAAGACGAGCTTCACTGGGGGGTACCTCGGATCTCTGGTGGTCTGGGGCGGGGAGCAGCGGACGGCAGTCGGCGGTCGGCGACAACGGTGGTGTGGCGGCCGCCACGGCAGCGCACCAGTCTATGGGCCGTCCCCGGACCCCGCTCAGGACGGTCGTCCCCGCGCCCGCCCACCGTCCGTCCCGGACCAGGTCGGGGGCGTACGGGCTGCCGCGCGCCCTGTGCATATGCGCATACGCCCCTGCACCGTGACCCCACACGAACTAGCGCGTTGGTCAAGAAAGAGTTGACCACCCTGGGCCGCGGTTTCGGCCCGATCCTTTTCAACGCCGGTTCGAGAGGCTTGTTCATGGCCGACCACGCAACCCACGACGCCCAGGCACGGGCCAGCCTGCACCTCTTGGTGCGGGACATCGAGCGGGTCCGCCGGCAGGTGGACGCACTGCGTACGCTCACCGCCCAGCTCGGTAACGTCTACCGCCCGCGCCGCTCCAGCCCCTCCGCGGGCTTCGTCGTGTACGGGCGGGCCCCCGCCCCGACCGTACGTCTCGCCCAGGAACTGCGGGACAGCGTCGAGACGCTGGTCACCGCGGCGGTGGACTTCGACCGCTCGCTCGGGTTCTCGTGGGACGCGGTGGGCTCGGCCCTCGGGGTCACCAAGCAGGCGGTGCACCGCCGGTACGGCGCGCGCCGTGCCACCACCCAGGCGGCTGCCGAGGCGGAGCGCGCCACGGAGACCGCGCCGACGGCCACCCGCCCGGTCCCGGTCGGCGCTCCCCTGCCGTCCGTCCCCGCGGCCCGCGCGATGCCGACGCAGCCGACGGCGGGCAGCCCCGCCCTGCGCGAGGACCCGAGGCCGAGCGCCTTCCCCGGCCCGCGCAACGGCTGACACGCGCTACGCCGACTGCCCCCTGCCACCCGGCTCGTCGCGGGTGACAGGGGGCATTCGTGTGAGCGGGGCCGGTCCCTGCCGCCCGGTCCCTCACCCCACCCGGTCCCTCATCCCAGCCGTCCCCTCACCCGATGTCCGGCGGATCCACCCGGATCCGCACCGCGTCGGCGGCGGCGCCGGTCTCCCGCGCCCCCTTGGCGCCCCGCGCCATCCGCGCGGCCTGCGCCGTCTTCAGCGCGGCGGCCAGCGCGGCCCCGCTGCCCGGTGGCACCCGGATCAGCACGCGCTCCCAGTGCTCGCCGGGCGGCGCCGCCCCGGGCCTGCGTGAAGGTCCCGGCGCCGCGTCCGCGACCGGGACGGGGCCCAACACCACCGCGTCCTGCGGCAGTTCGGCCCCCGCGAGGAACCCGGAGAGCGCCTCGGAGGTCCCCGACACGGCGGCCATCCGCGACACGGGCGGAAAGCTCAGCTCGGCCCGCTCGGCGAGCTCGCGCACCGCGTGCCCGACCGGATCCCAGCGCACCAGGGCCTGCACGGGCCGCAGCGTCGGCTCGGCGACGATCACGACCGTGCCGCCCGCGCCCTGCGGACGGACGAGCGAGGCCGCGCCGATCCACCGCCGCAGCGCCTCCTCACCGGCCCGCAGGTCGGGCCGCCCGAGCATGGCCCAGCCGTCGAGCAGCAGGGCCGCCGCGTAGCCGCCTTCGGCGACGGGCTCGGCCCCCGGCGTACTGACCACCAGCGCGGGCGCCCCCGGCACCGTGTCGAGCACCTGCTCGCGCCCCGACGTGCGCACCGGCACGGCGGGAAAGGCCCGCCCCAGCTCCTCGGCGGTCCGCCGCGCCCCGACGACCTGCGCGCGCAGCCGGAACCCGCCGCACTCGCCGCAGTGCCAGGCGGCCTCGTCCTTGCCGCACCATCCGCAGCAGAGCGCCCCGGTGCTCTCCCGCGCCTCCAGCGGCCCCGCGCAGTGCCGGCACCGCGCGGGCTCACGGCACCGCTCGCAGGCGAGCCGCGGTACGTAGCCCCTGCGCGGCACCTGCACCAGGACGGGACCGTGCTGGAGACCTTCCCGTACGACCCGCCAGGCCAGCGTCGGCAGCCGCGCGGCGCGTGCCGCCTCGTCCCGCGCGAGGTCCCCGTCGCCCACGGTGCGCACCAGCGGAGCGGCCCCACGCACCTGGTCGCGCTCGGCGACGAGCGGCGCGGCCCACCCGCTCTCCACGAGCTGGGCGGCCTCGACGGTGCAGCTCCAACTCCCGAGCAGGAAGCCGCACTTGTCGCGCGAGGCCCGCAGTTCGAGCACCTCCCTGACGTGCGGGAAGGGGGCGTGGTCGTCGCTGTGGCTGGAGTCACCGTCGTCCCAGACGACGACGAGCCCCAGGTCCTGCACGGGGGCGAACATGGCGGCGCGCGTCCCGACGACGGCCCGCACGGCACCGCGCCGCACCGCGAGCCACTCCCGGTACCGCTTCTCCTGCCCCGCGTCGGCGGTGAGCAGCGCGTGCCGCCCCTCCCCCAGCAGCTCGGTGAGCGCGGCGTCCACGCGCGCGGCGGGCCGCCCGGTCGGCACGACCACGAGCGCGCCGCGCCCCGACGCCAGCGTGGCCTGCACGGCCCGCGCGATCTCCTCGGCCCACTGCGGCCCCGGCAGCGCGGTCCACACGGCACGCGGCGCACCCCCGGCGGCCAGCGCCCCGAGGAACTCGGCCCCGTGCCCGTACCGCCGCCAGCTCCCGGGCTCGGGCGCGCCGGGCGGCTCCGGCGGCTCGCCCAACTCCCGCGCCTCGGCTCGCGCATGGCGCGGCGGCACGGCCAGCTGCAGCACATCGGCGAGACTCCCGGCATACCGGTCGGCGACGGCCCGCGCCAGACCGAGCAGCCGCGCGTCCAGGACGGGCTCGGGCGACACCACCTGCGCCAGCGCGGCCAACGGCCCCCGATAGTCGCTCTCGGCACACCGCTCGACGATGAACCCGTCGATCAGCCCGCCACCCTCGCGCCGCCCTTCCCGCACGTTCCGCGCCCCGGCCCCGAACCGCACCCGAACCCGCACCCCGGGCTGCGCCACCGCGTCCAGCTCCTCGGGCACGGCATAGTCGAAGTACCGGTCGAGATGCAGCACGCCCTTGTCCACCAAGACCCGCGCAACGGGCAACTCCTTGGCGACAGCGGCCCCCCGCCACGTCCGCGGCTTGGCACGGGGGACCTTGGCCTTGCGCACCGATTCCCGGATGAGGGCAAGCTGCTCCGGCGCCTCGGCTCCCCCCTCGTCGGGTCCCTGGTTCTCCCTGCTCACAGCTGCATTCCTACCAGACCCCACCGACATCGGACCGGGCCGCCGACCGAGGTGGAGCGCCGGGAACGCCGAAGCCCGGCCCTCCCCAAAAGGAAGAACCGGGCCCCGGATTCCAGCTAAGCAGCGATCGGCGAGCCTAGAGCCCCGCCGCCCTCCGCAGCGCGTCCACGCGGTCCGTCCGCTCCCACGTGAAGTCGGGGATCGCGCGGCCGAAGTGGCCGTACGCGGCGGTCTGCGAGTAGATCGGGCGCAGCAGGTCGAGGTCGCGGATGATCGCGGCGGGGCGCAGGTCGAAGACCTCGCTGATCGCCGTCTCGATCTTGTCCGTGTCGATCGTGGCCGTGCCGAACGTCTCGACGAAGAGGCCGACGGGCTCGGCCTTGCCGATGGCGTAGGCGACCTGGACCTCGCAGCGGGCCGCGAGGCCTGCCGCGACGACGTTCTTGGCGACCCAGCGCATCGCGTACGCGGCGGAGCGGTCGACCTTGGACGGGTCCTTGCCGGAGAAGGCGCCGCCGCCGTGGCGGGCCATGCCGCCGTAGGTGTCGATGATGATCTTGCGGCCGGTGAGGCCGGCGTCGCCCATCGGGCCGCCGATCTCGAAGCGCCCGGTCGGGTTGACCAGCAGGCGGTAGCCCTCGGTCTCCAGCTTGATGCCGTCCTCGAGGAGGGCCTTCAGCTCGGGCTCGACCACGAACTCCCGGATGTCGGGGGCCAGGAGCGAGTCCAGGTCGATGTCCGAGGCGTGCTGCGAGGAGACGACGACCGTGTCGAGGCGGACGGCCTTGTCGCCGTCGTACTCGATGGTGACCTGGGTCTTGCCGTCGGGGCGCAGGTAGGGGATCGTCCCGTTCTTGCGCACCTCGGAGAGGCGGCGCGAGAGGCGGTGCGCGAGGTGGATCGGGAGCGGCATGAGCTCCGGGGTCTCGTCGCAGGCGTAGCCGAACATCAGGCCCTGGTCGCCGGCGCCCTGCTTGTCGAGCTCGTCCTCGTCGCCCTCGACGCGCTTCTCGTACGCCGTGTCGACGCCCTGCGCGATGTCGGGGGACTGCGAGCCGATGGACACCGAGACGCCACAGGAGGCGCCGTCGAAGCCCTTCTTCGAGGAGTCGTAACCGATCTCGAGGATCTTCTCGCGCACGAGCTGCGCGATCGGCGCGTACGCCTTCGTCGTGACCTCGCCGGCCACGTGCACGAGGCCGGTGGTGATCAGCGTCTCCACGGCGACCCGGGACGTCGGGTCCTCCCGCAGAAGCGCGTCGAGAATGGTGTCGCTGATCTGGTCAGCGATCTTGTCGGGGTGACCCTCGGTCACAGACTCCGAGGTGAAGAGGCGCCGGGACACATCGCTCCCTGTGGTTGCAGCGGCTGCTGGCTGATCATTGGTGGGCGCGCCGAGAGCTGCGCTCGGCGTCGTCCGTGACCAGTTTATCGGTCACACTCGTCCGCCGGACCACATGTCTCGCCACTTGGGAGCCCTGTGACCTGCGGCACTGCATTGTGCGGTACGACGATCACCCTCCGCCAGACCGCCTCGCGCCCGATTTTCCCGGATTTGAGGCGCCCGGTAGGGCGAAAATGACATTCAGCCCTGGCGAAGCGGACCCCGTCAAGGCATAGGTCGGAATGTAGCCAAGTTCCGCCGAGAGGCGAAAGAAATGAAAGAGACGGGACAGGGACGGGATCGGAACGGGACTGCGGCGGGGAGGGGTCGGGGCGAGGGAGGGCGGAGTCGATGCCTCCGCCCTTCGCCCGTCTCATCATGCGAGACGCGCGGCCACCAGATCCCAGACCGTGTCCGCCAGCGCTTCCTTCGGACCGTACGGAACCGGGGTCTCGCTGCCGTCGGCGCCGAGCACCACGGCCTCGTTCTCCTCCGATCCGAAGGTCTTGCGCTCGCCGACCTCGTTGACGACGAGCAGGTCGCAGCCCTTGCGTTCGAGCTTGGCCCGGCCGTTGGCGAGGACGTCGTCGGTCTCGGCCGCGAAGCCGACGACCACCTGGCCGGGGCGCGGCCTGTCCCCCGCGATCTCCGCGAGGATGTCCGGATTGCGGACCAGGACGATCGGCGCGGGCTCCTGGCCGTCCTTCTTCTTGATCTTTCCCGTCGCGTACGTCTCGGGCCGGAAGTCGGCGACGGCGGCCGCCATCACCACGGCATCGGCGTCGGCCGACGCCTTCAGGACGGCCTCGCGCAGCTGCACGGCGGTGCCGACCGGGACGACGTCCACGCCCGCCGGATCGGGCAGCGCCGCGTTCGCCGCGAGGAGCGTGACGCGGGCGCCGCGCGCCGCGGCGCTGCGGGCCAGGGCGTATCCCTGCTTGCCCGACGAGCGGTTGCCCAGGAAGCGGACCGGGTCGAGGGGCTCGCGGGTGCCGCCCGCGCTCACCACGACGTGCCGCCCCGCCAGGTCCTGCGCCAGGTCGCCGCGGGCCAGGACACGGCGTACGACCTCGAAGAGCTCGACCGGGTCGGGGAAGCGGCCCTTGCCGGTGTCGACGCCTGTGAGGCGGCCGACGGCGGGCTCGACGACCAGGGCACCGCGGCGGCGGAGCGTGGCGACGTTCTCCTGGGTGGCCGGGTGCTCCCACATCTCGGTGTGCATGGCCGGGGCGAAGACGACCGGACAGCGGGCGGTCAGGAGCGTGTTGGTGAGCAGGTCGTCGGCGAGGCCGTGGGCCGCCTTGGCGAGCATGTCGGCGGTGGCGGGGGCCACGACGACGAGGTCGGCGTGCTGCCCGATGCGGACGTGCGGCACCTCGTGGACGTCGGACCAGACCTCGGTGGAGACCGGGTTGCCGGAGAGCGCGGACCAGGTGGCCGCGCCGACGAAGTGCAGCGCCGACTCGGTCGGCACGACCCGTACGTCATGCCCGGACTCGGTCAGCCGGCGCAGCAGCTCGCACGCCTTGTAGGCGGCGATGCCACCGCTGACCCCCAGGACTACCTTCGGCTTCTCGGCCACGGCGTCTGTCTCCCCGCACTCGGATCCGTACTCGGACGCGTTACTCGCGTACTCCTCCATGACACACCACAGGCCCGGCAGCCGTGCTGCCGGGCCTGTGGTGAAGAGTACGTACCGCTTACTGCGCCGGGCCCTCGATGGCCTCGGAGGTCAGCAGGCCGGCGTTGATCTCGCGGAGCGCGATCGACAGGGGCTTCTCGTGGACGTGGGTGTCCACCAGCGGGCCGACGTACTCCAGGAGGCCCTCACCGAGCTGCGAGTAGTACGCGTTGATCTGGCGCGCGCGCTTGGCGGCGTAGATCACGAGGCTGTACTTCGAGTCGGTGGCTTCGAGCAGCTCATCAATCGGCGGGTTGATGATGCCCTCGGGCGCGGTGATGGAAGAGGACACTCTCTGCCTTCCGAAGGGGATTGAAAGATCAAACTTAGGTGAAGATCAAAGAACCTTCATCAAGGCTAGCAGCTCACGGGCCACGTCCTCGACGGAGGTGTTGACCAGGGTCGTGTCGAACTCGGCCTCGGCGGCGAGTTCGATCTTGGCGGCCGCGAGCCTGCGCTCGATGACCTCGGGCGCCTCGGTCCCCCGGCCGGTGAGCCTGCGGACCAGCTCGTCCCAGCTGGGCGGGGCGAGGAAGACCAGCTGCGCCTCGGGCATCGACTCGCGCACCAGGCGCGCGCCCTGCAGATCGATCTCCAGGAGGACGGGCTCGCCCGCCTCCAGGCGCTCGAGCACCGCGCGTCGCGGGGTGCCGTAGCGGTTGCCCGCGAACTCGGCCCACTCCAGGAGCTCGCCGTTGGCGATCAGCTTGTCCATCTCCTCGTCGGAGACGAAGAAGTACTGGACGCCGTGCTTCTCACCGGGGCGGGGCTTGCGGGTGGTGGCCGAGACGGAGAGCCAGACCTCGGGGTGTTCTTTGCGCATATGGGCGACGACCGTGCTCTTGCCGACCCCGGAGGGGCCGGAGAGCACGGTCAGCCGCGGACGTGCGTCCGGGGGTACGGGGGTCGTCCCCCGGGATGTTGCAGCCATGCAGCGATTATCCAGGTTCTCAGGAGTGCCCGAGAACGTCAGGCGGCGCCACCGCCGAACTCACGCTCAAGTGACGCGATCTGGTTGGAGCCGAGACCGCGCACACGGCGGCTCTCGGAGATGCCAAGACGCTCCATGATCTGCTTGGCGCGGACCTTGCCCACGCCGGGCAGAGACTCCAGGAGGGCGGAGACCTTCATCTTGCCGATGACGTCGTTCTCCTGGCCCTGCTTGATGACCTCGTGAAGGGAGGCGCCGGAGTGCTTGAGTCGATTCTTGACCTCGGCCCGCTCCCGGCGAGCCGCGGCGGCCTTTTCGAGCGCGGCTGCGCGCTGTTCAGGGGTAAGGGGCGGAAGAGCCACGCCTACGTCACCTCGGATGTCGAACTGTCGGATACGGACCGGTGAGGAACCTAGTCGCCCCACACCTGGGGAGCAACGTGCAACGCGCTTGCCCGTTAGCTCTCGTCGGAGACTAGCGGCCATGGCCGCCGGAGTCAGCGAGAACAGACGAAAAGTCCTGGTCAGCCTCTGTCGAGCCGTACATTTCGGGCATTTCGCCTCCGATTTGGCCCGGTGGGACATCAACGGACCGTCAAAGGACGACATGCGCGCGACCTGCCGCGTCGTCCCGAGCCGGTCGATCGCGTCCACCAGCGAGGCACCAGAACGTGAAAACGATGTCGCCCCGGCTCCGGAAAACCGGAACCGGGGCGACGGACGCGCGCACGCACCGCGACTTCGCTGTCACAGAGGGGCGTCACGCGTCACACGGCGGCGCTCCGCGTCACGCGGCGGCGACCGCCACGCGGACCTCGTCCGCGAAACGCTCGGCGGCCTCGCGCAGCGCGGCCGCGTCGGGGCCGTGCCGCAGGACGCCGCGGCTGACGTTCGGCACGACGTTGCGGACGGACGCGCCGAAGACGGCCGGCAGATCGGCGGGGGTGGCGCCCTGCGCGCCGATGCCGGGGGCCAGGAGCGGCCCGTTGATCGCCAGGTCGTACGCGGACAGGTCGCCCAGGGTGGCCCCGACGACCGCGCCGAAGGAGCCAAGGGGCGCCGCGCCCGCGTTCTCGGCGGCCAGGTGGCCGAGGACCGTGGCGCCGACCGTACGGCCGTCCTCGCGCACCGCGTGCTGCACCTCGGCGCCCTCGGGGTTGGAGGTGAGGGCCAGGACGAAGAGCCCCGCCCCGTTCTCGCGCGCCAGGTCGACGGCCGGCTTCAGGGACCCGTAGCCGAGGTAGGGCGAGACCGTGAGGGCGTCGCTGAACAGCGGCGAGTCCTTGTGCAGGAAGGTCTCGGCGTACGCGGCCATGGTCGAGCCGATGTCGCCGCGCTTGGCGTCCATGACGACCAGCGCGCCGGCCGCCCGCAGCTCCTCGACCGCCTTCTCCAGGACGGCGATGCCGCGCGAGCCGAAGCGCTCGAAGAACGCGCTCTGCGGCTTGAAGACGGCGACGGTCCCGGCGAGCGCGTCGACGACGGTCCGCGTGAACCGCTCCAGGCCCGCGACGTCGTCGTGCAGGCCCCAGGCGGAGAGCAGCGAGGCGTGCGGGTCGATGCCGACGCAGAGCGGACCGCGCTCGTCCATGACGTGGCGCAGGCGCGTGCCGAAGGGTTCGAGGGCACTCATGCGGACTTCCTCACGTCGGCGCCGACGGCGTCGGCGAGGGTGGCGTACGGGCTCGTCCGCAGACGCGCGGCGAGGCCCCGGTGGATCGCGCGGCCCCAGAAGGGACCTTCGTAGATGAAGGCGCTGTAGCCCTGGACCAGGGTGGCGCCCGCGAGGATGCGCTGCCAGGCGTCCTCGGCGCTCTCGATGCCGCCGACGCCCACGAGCGTGATGCGGTCGCCCACGCGCGCGTAGAGGCGCCTGAGGACCTCCAGGGAGCGCTCCTTGAGGGGGGCGCCCGACAGGCCGCCGGTCTCCTTGTAGAGCTCCGGGTCGGACGTCAGGCCGAGGCCCTCGCGCGCGATGGTCGTGTTCGTGGCGATGATGCCGTCGAGGCCGAGCTCGACGGCGAGGTCGGCGACGGCGTCGACGTCCTCGTCCGCGAGGTCCGGAGCGATCTTGACGAGCAGCGGTACGCGGCGGTCGGTGACGCTGCGGTCCGCCGCCTCGCGCACGGCGGTCAGGAGCGGCCGCAGGGACTCGGTGGCCTGGAGGTTGCGCAGGCCAGGGGTGTTCGGCGAGGAGACGTTGACGACCAGGTAGTCGGCGTGCCGGGCGAGCCGCTCGGTCGACTTCACGTAGTCGGCAGCGGCCTCCTCCTCGGGCACCACCTTGGTCTTGCCGATGTTCACGCCGACGACGGTGCGGAAGACGGGCGTACGGGAGGCGAGGCGCTCGGCGACGGCCGCCGAGCCCTCGTTGTTGAAGCCCATGCGGTTGATCAGCGCACGGTCGGGGATCAGGCGGAAGAGCCGCTTCTTGGGGTTGCCGGGCTGCGGCTCGCCGGTGACCGTGCCGATCTCGATGTGGTCGAAGCCGAGCATCGACATGCCGTCGATCGCGACGGCGTTCTTGTCGAAGCCCGCCGCGAGCCCGAAGGGCCCGTGCATCCGCAGGCCGAAGGCCTCGGTGCGCAGCTCCTTGTGCCGGGGCGCGAGGACGGCCGCGACGAAGGTGCGCAGGACGGGGATCCTGGCCGCCAGGCGGATCCAGCGGAAGGCCAGGTAGTGGGCCTTCTCGGGGTCCATACGCTTGAAGACGAGGTTGAAGAAGAGCTTGTACATGTGTGTCCTCAGGGGGTGCTCACCAGAAGTCGGGGGGTGCTCACCAGAAGGGGGACACCGGGTTTCCGGTGTCCCCCTTGTGGGCTGCTAGTCGCGGGCCGCGGTCAGGTGTTCCGCGTGTTCCTGGAGCGAACGGACGCCCACGTCCCCGTGGTTGAGCGCCTCGATGCCCTGGACGGCCGCGGCGAGCGCCTGGACCGTGGTCAGGCACGGCACGGAGCGGGCCACCGCCGCCGTGCGGATCTCGTAGCCGTCGAGCCGGCCGCCGGTGCCGTACGGCGTGTTGACGATCAGGTCGACCGCGCCGTCGTGGATCAGCTGGACGATCGTCCGCTCGCCGTTCGGGCCCTCGCCCTCGGACTGCTTGCGGACGACGGTGGCGTTGATGCCGTTGCGCTTGAGCACCTCGGCCGTGCCGGACGTGGCGAGCAACTCGAAGCCGTGTGCGACCAGTTCGCGCGCCGGGAAGATCATCGAGCGCTTGTCGCGGTTGGCGACGGAGACGAAGGCGCGGCCCTTGGTCGGCAGCGGACCGTAGGCGCCCGCCTGCGACTTGGCGTACGCGGTGCCGAACACCGAGTCGATGCCCATGACTTCGCCGGTGGAGCGCATCTCCGGGCCGAGCACGGTGTCGACGCCGCGCCCGTGGATGTCGCGGAAGCGCGACCACGGCATGACGGCTTCCTTGACCGAGATCGGCGCGTCCATCGGCAGCGTGCCGCCGTCACCGGTGGCGGGCAGCATGCCCTCGGCGCGCAGCTCGGCGATGGTGGTGCCGAGCGAGATCCGCGCGGCGGCCTTGGCCAGCGGCACCGCGGTCGCCTTCGAGGTGAAGGGGACGGTGCGCGAGGCGCGCGGGTTGGCCTCAAGGACGTAGAGGATGTCCCCGGCCATCGCGAACTGGATGTTGATGAGGCCGCGCACGCCGACGCCCTTGGCGATGCCCTCCGTGGAGGCCCGCAGGCGCTTGATGTCGTAGCCGCCGAGCGTGATCGGGGGCAGCGCGCACGCCGAGTCGCCGGAGTGGATGCCGGCCTCCTCGATGTGCTCCATGACGCCGCCGAGGTAGAGCTCGGTGCCATCGTAGAGCGCGTCCACGTCGATCTCGATGGCGTCGTCGAGGAAGCGGTCGACCAGGACCGGCCGCGAGGGGCTGATCTCGGTCGACTCCTCGATGTACGCGGACAGCCGGGTCTCGTCGTAGACGATCTCCATGCCGCGGCCGCCGAGCACGTACGACGGGCGGACGAGCACCGGGTAGCCGATCTCGTCGGCGATCGCCTTGGCCTCGGTGAACGTCGTCGCGGTGCCGTGCTTGGGGGCGGGCAGCCCGGCCTCGGCGAGCACGCGGCCGAAGGCGCCGCGGTCCTCGGCGGCGTGGATGGCCTCGGGCGAGGTGCCCACGACCGGCACGCCGTTGTCCTTGAGCGCCTGCGAGAGGCCCAGCGGGGTCTGGCCGCCGAGCTGGACGATGACGCCCGCGATCGGGCCGGCCTGCGCCTCTGCGTGGACGATCTCCAGGACGTCCTCGAGCGTGAGCGGCTCGAAGTAGAGCCGGTCGGAGGTGTCGTAGTCCGTGGAGACGGTCTCGGGGTTGCAGTTGACCATCACGGTCTCGTAGCCCGCGTCGCTCAGCGCGAAGGAGGCGTGGACGCAGGAGTAGTCGAACTCGATGCCCTGACCGATGCGGTTCGGGCCCGAGCCCAGGATGATCACCGCGGGCTTCTCGCGGGTGGCGACCTCGTTCTCCTCGTCGTACGAGGAGTAGAAGTACGGCGTCTTCGCGGCGAACTCGGCGGCGCAGGTGTCGACCGTCTTGTAGACCGGGCGGACGCCGAGGGCGTGGCGCACCTCGCGGACGACGTCCTCGCGCAGACCGCGGATCTCGGCGATCTGGGCGTCGGAGAAGCCGTGCCGCTTGGCCTCGGCGAGCAGCTCGGCGTCCAGGCGCTCGGCATCGGCGAGCTCGTCCGCGAGCTCCTTGATCAGGAAGAGCTGGTCGACGAACCAGGGGTCGATCTTGGTGGAGTCGAAGACCTCTTCGCGGGTCGCGCCGGCGCGGATGGCCTGCATGACCGAGTTGATGCGCCCGTCGGTCGGGCGGATCGCCTCGGCCAGGAGCTCGGTCTTGTCGCCGGGCTCGCCCACGAACGTGAACTGCGAGCCCTTCTTCTCCAGCGAGCGCAGCGCCTTCTGGAGGGCCTCGGTGAAGTTGCGGCCGATCGCCATGGCCTCGCCGACCGACTTCATGGTCGTGGTCAGCGTGGAGTCGGCGGACGGGAACTTCTCGAAGGCGAATCGCGGGGCCTTGACGACGACGTAGTCGAGCGTCGGCTCGAAGGACGCCGGGGTCTTCTCCGTGATGTCGTTCGGGATCTCGTCCAGCGTGTAGCCGACGGCCAGCTTCGCGGCGATCTTCGCGATCGGGAAGCCGGTGGCCTTCGACGCGAGCGCCGACGACCGCGAGACGCGCGGGTTCATCTCGATGACGATGACCCGGCCGTCGGTCGGGTCGATGGCGAACTGGATGTTGCAGCCGCCGGTGTCGACGCCGACCTCGCGGATGATCGCGATGCCGACGTCGCGCAGGGTCTGGTACTCGCGGTCGGTCAGCGTCATCGCGGGCGCGACGGTGATCGAGTCGCCGGTGTGCACGCCCATCGGGTCGAAGTTCTCGATGGAGCAGACGACCACGACGTTGTCGTTCTTGTCGCGCATCAGTTCCAGCTCGTACTCCTTCCAGCCGAGGATGGACTCCTCCAGGAGCACCTCGGTGGTCGGCGAGAGCGTGAGGCCCTGTCCGGCGATGCGGCGCAGCTCCTCCTCGTTGTGCGCGAAGCCGGAACCGGCGCCGCCCATCGTGAAGGAGGGGCGCACGACCACGGGGTAGCCGCCGAGCTCGTCGACGCCCTTGAGGACGTCGTCCATCGAGTGGCAGATGTAGGAGCGGGCGGACTCGCCGTGCCCGATCTTCTTGTTGACCTCTTCGACGACGCCCTTGAAGAGGTCGCGGTCCTCGCCCTTGTTGATGGCCTCGACGTTGGCGCCGATGAGTTCGACGCCGTACTTCTCCAGGACGCCCTGCTCGTGCATGGAGATCGCGGTGTTGAGCGCGGTCTGGCCGCCGAGGGTGGGCAGGAGCGCGTCGGGGCGCTCCTTGGCGATGATCTTCTCGACGAACTCGGGGGTGATCGGCTCGACGTACGTGGCGTCGGCGATCTCCGGGTCGGTCATGATCGTCGCGGGGTTGGAGTTGACCAGGATGACGCGCAGGCCCTCGGCCTTGAGCACGCGGCACGCCTGCGTACCGGAGTAGTCGAACTCGGCGGCCTGGCCGATGACGATCGGGCCTGAGCCGATGACCAGGACGGACTGGATATCGGAGCGCTTAGGCACGCTGGCCCTCCATCAGGGTTACGAAGCGGTCGAAGAGGTACGCGGCGTCGTGCGGGCCCGCGGCCGCCTCGGGGTGGTACTGGACGGAGAAGGCCGGCTGGTCGAGCAGCTGGAGGCCTTCGACGACCTGGTCGTTCAGGCAGACGTGGGAGACCTCGGCGCGGCCGAAGGGCGTCTCGCTGACCTTGTCGAGCGGCGCGTCCACGGCGAAGCCGTGGTTGTGCGCGGTGACCTCGACCTTGCCGGTCGTGCGGTCCTGCACCGGCTGGTTGATGCCGCGGTGGCCGTACTTCAGCTTGTACGTGCCGAAGCCGAGGGCGCGGCCCAGGATCTGGTTGCCGAAGCAGATGCCGAACAGGGGCGTCCTGCGCGCGAGGACGGCGGTCATCAGCGCGACGGGGCCTTCGGCGGTGGCCGGGTCACCCGGACCGTTGGAGAAGAAGACGCCGTCGGGGGCGACGGCGTAGACGTCGTCCTCGGTGGCGGTGGCGGGCAGCACGTGCACCTCGATGCCCCGCTCGGCCATGCGGTGCGGGGTCATGCCCTTGATGCCGAGGTCGATCGCGGCGACGGTGAACTTCTTCTCGCCGATCGCGGGGACGACGTACGCCTCCTTGGTGGCGACCTCCTCGTACAGGCTCAGGCCCTTCATGGCGGGCTGGGCCTGGACCTTCTCGACGAGCGCGGCGTCCGTGCCGAGCGCCTCGCCGGAGAAGATGCCGGAGCGCATGGAGCCGCGCTCGCGCAGGTGCCTCGTCAGCGCCCGGGTGTCGATCCCGGAGATGCCCACGATGTTCTGGGCGACCAGCTCGTCGTCGAGCGACCGCTTCGCGCGCCAGTTGGAGGGGACCCGGGCGGGGTCGCGGACCACGTAGCCCGACACCCAGATCCGGCTCGACTCGTCGTCCTCGTCGTTCCAGCCCGTATTGCCGATCTGCGGGGCGGTGGCGACCACGATCTGGCGGTCGTACGAGGGGTCGGTCAGGGTCTCCTGGTAGCCGGTCATGCCGGTGGAGAACACCGCTTCGCCGAAGGTCTCCCCCACGGCCCCGTAGGCGCGGCCGCGGAAGATCCGGCCGTCCTCCAGGACGAGTACGGCGGGAGCCTTGCTGGCTCCCCTGGTGGAGGTCGTCATCGTGCGGTGCCTTCCGTCGTGCTGGTGTTGATCATGTTGTTGATGGCCTCGACCCACTCGGCCTGCTCGGCCGCGTGGTCGGAGCGGAAGCCCGAGTCGAGCAGCTTCCCGCCGTGCTCCCAGGTGACGATCAGCAGACCGCCCTCCGCGAGGACCTTGCCCGCGATGCCCTTGTCGAGCCGGGCCTCGCGCAGCTGCCCGGCCGGGACGAAGAAGTCGGCGGCGCCGGGGCGCCCGACGTCAAGTCCCGCGTCCGTGAGCGTCAGCTCCACGCGGCTGCGGGTGCCGAGACCGTGCGCCACGATGCGGTCGAGCCACTGTCCGGCCGAGGTGGAGCCGTGGTAGCGGCCGCTCAGCTCAAGTTTCGCCGGGCCCGGCTCATCCGGCACCACGGGCAGCGGCGGCAGGTCGCTCTGGAGCGTGCCCCGCCACTTCCAGCCCTCGCGCATCAGCCAGTAGACGAGCGCGATGAAGAGCAGCAGTCCGACGACCCAGCCGATCCGTGCGGCCCAGTCGGTCACGTCCGCCGATTCCTTCTCGGCGGCCAGTTCCAGAAGAGTTGTCACGCGAGCTTCCCGTCGACGAGCGTGGCCCGACCCCGGAGCCACGTGTGCGTGACGCGGCCCGGCAGCTCACGGCCCTCGTAGGGAGTGTTGCGGCTGCGCGAGGCGAAGCCCGCGGGGTCCACTGCCCCACGGTAATCGGCGTCGACCAGAACCAGGTTCGCGGGCTCACCTGCCGAGACGGGACGTCCATGGCCGGTGGCCCCGCCGATCCGCGCGGGCTTGACGGACATCCGGTCGGCGACGGCCTCCCAGGTCAGCAGGCCCGTCTCGACCATCGTGGCCTGGACGACGGAGAGCGCGGTCTCCAGGCCGACCATGCCCATGGCGGCCGCGGCCCACTCGCAGTCCTTGTCCTCGTGCGGGTGCGGGGCGTGGTCGGTGGCGACGATGTCGATCGTGCCGTCGGCGAGCGCCTCGCGCAGCGCCATGACGTCGCGCTCGGTGCGCAGCGGCGGGTTGACCTTGTAGACCGGGTTGTACGAGCGGACCATCTCGTCGGTCAGGAGCAGGTGGTGCGGGGTGACCTCGGCGGTCACGTCGATGCCGCGCGACTTGGCCCAGCGCACGATCTCGACGGAGCCGGCGGTCGACAGGTGGCAGATGTGCACCCGCGAGCCGACGTGCTCGGCGAGCAGCACGTCACGCGCGATGATCGACTCCTCGGCGACGGCGGGCCAGCCTCCGAGACCCAGCTCGGCGGAGACGACGCCCTCGTTCATCTGGGCGCCCTCGGTCAGGCGCGGCTCCTGCGCGTGCTGGGCGACGACGCCGCCGAAGGCCTTCACGTACTCCAGGGCGCGGCGCATCATCACGGCGTCGTCGACGCACTTGCCGTCGTCGGAGAAGACGGTGACCCCGGCGGCGGACTCGTGCATGGCGCCGAGCTCGGCGAGCTTCTTGCCCTCCAGGCCCACGGTGACGGCGCCGATGGGCTGCACGTCGCAGTAGCCGGACTCCTGGCCGAGCCGGTAGACCTGCTCGACGACTCCCGCCGTGTCGGCGACGGGGAAGGTGTTGGCCATGGCGAACACGGCGGTGAAGCCGCCGGAGGCGGCGGCGCGGGTGCCGGTGAGCACCGTCTCGGAGTCCTCGCGGCCCGGCTCGCGCAGGTGGGTGTGGAGGTCGACGAGGCCCGGCAGGAGGACCTTGCCCTCGGCCTCGACGACGGTCGCACCCTCGGCGCTCAGACCGCTGCCGACCTCGGCGATGGTCTCGCCGTCGATCAGGACGTCCTGCGCCTCGCCACCGAGCACCTTCGCACCACGGATCAGGATCTTGCTCATCTTGGTTACTTCTCCTCGGAACCGGTGGTGGAGGGGCGCGCGAAGCGCTCGTCTGAAGGGTGGGGGTGGGAGACGGGCGGGCGGGTGTGGGTGACGGCGGGCTCGTTGCCGCCCAGGAGCAGGTAGAGGACGGCCATGCGGATGGAGACACCGTTGGCGACCTGCTCGACGACCGTGCAGCGGTCGGAGTCGGCGACCTCGGCGGTGATCTCCATGCCGCGGACCATCGGGCCCGGGTGCATGACGATGGCGTGCTCGGGCATCTTCGCCATGCGCTCGCCGTCCAGGCCGTAGCGCCGCGAGTACTCGCGCTCGGTGGGGAAGAACGCGGCGTTCATGCGCTCGCGCTGCACCCGCAGCATCATCACGGCGTCGGACTTGGGCAGCACGCGGTCCAGGTCGTACGAGACCTCGCACGGCCACTGCTCGACGCCGACCGGCACCAGCGTGGGCGGCGCGACGAGGGTGACCTCGGCGCCGAGGGTGTGCAGCAGGTCGACGTTGGAGCGGGCGACCCGGCTGTGCAGGATGTCGCCGACGAGCGTGATGCGCCTGCCCGCCAGGTCCTGGCCGAGGCCCGCGTCGGGTCCCACCAGACGACGCCGCATGGTGAAGGCGTCGAGCAGGGCCTGCGTGGGGTGCTGGTGGGTGCCGTCGCCCGCGTTGATGACGGCGGCGTCGATCCAGCCCGAGGTGGCGAGCCGGTAGGGCGCGCCGGAGGCTCCGTGGCGGATGACGACGGCGTCGACGCCCATCGCCTCCAGGGTCTGGGCGGTGTCCTTCAGGGACTCGCCCTTGGAGACCGACGAGCCCTTGGCGGCGAAGTTGATGACGTCGGCGGAGAGGCGCTTCTCGGCGGCCTCGAAGGAGATCCGGGTGCGGGTCGAGTCCTCGAAGAAGAGGTTGACCACGGTGCGCCCGCGCAGGGCGGGCAGTTTCTTGATGGGCCGGTCGGCGACCCGCGCCATCTCCTCGGCGGTGTCGAGGATGAGGACGGCTTCGTCGCGGGAGAGGTCGGCGGCCGAGATGAGGTGTCGCATCATCTGGGTGTACTCCGGTGTGTGGAGGTCTGCGGGCACGCGGGCGCGCAGGGGTGTGCCCTGGGCCCGTGAAGGGAGGAAGCCGGTCCTACGCGGATGCGGGCTTGGCGCCGAGCAGCACGGCGTCGCGGCCGTCCTCCTCCGCCAGCTGGACCTTGACCGTCTCCCGCAGCGACGTGGGGAGGTTCTTGCCGACGTAGTCGGCACGGATGGGGAGTTCACGGTGGCCGCGGTCGACGAGGACGGCGAGCTGCACCGCGCGCGGGCGCCCGATGTCGTTCAGCGCGTCGAGGGCGGCACGGATGGTGCGGCCGGAGAAGAGCACGTCGTCGACGAGGACGACCAGGCGGCCGTCGATGCCGTCACCGGGGATCTCGGTGCGGGCCAGCGCACGCGGTGGATGCATGCGCAGGTCGTCGCGGTACATGGTGATGTCGAGCGAGCCGACCGGGATCGTGCGCCCGGTGATCTCTTCGAGCTTCTCGGCGAGCCGGCGGCCGAGGAAGACTCCTCGGGTGGGAATGCCGAGCAGCACCACGTCGTCCGCGCCCTTGGCGCGCTCGACGATCTCGTGTGCGATACGGGTCAACACCCGCGCGATGTCCGGGCCTTCGAGCACGGGTCGCGCGACAGCGGAGTCTTTTGGGTCCTGCGTGTCCATATGAAACGGACCTCCTTCTCCGCCTCACGGGACGGACTTTAAAGGACGTCGAAATTGCGCCATCCACGGTACCAGTACTGATGACCGAGCACGTCATCGGCCTCCACCGAAGGGGCGGTACGGACCATTCGGCTTGACGCAAGCAAGTAACGCTGCGTAACCTCACAGTGAGTTACCAGCCACGCGGCGGAGCCGCAAAATGTTCCAGCGTCCGGGGAGCTATATGTCCAGCGAATACGCCAAGCAGCTCGGGGCCAAGCTCCGCGCGATCCGTACCCAGCAGGGCCTTTCCCTCCACGGTGTCGAGGAGAAGTCCCAGGGACGCTGGAAGGCGGTCGTCGTCGGGTCGTACGAGCGCGGCGACCGTGCCGTGACCGTGCAGCGCCTCGCCGAGTTGGCGGACTTCTACGGCGTCCCCGTGCAGGAGCTCCTGCCGGGCACGCCGCCCGGTGGCGCCGCCGAGCCGCCGCCCAAGCTCGTCCTCGACCTTGAGCGACTTGCCCACGTCCCGCAGGAGAAGGCGGGCCCCTTGCAGCGCTACGCGGCGACGATCCAGTCGCAGCGCGGCGACTACAACGGCAAGGTGCTGTCGATCCGCCAGGACGACCTGCGCACCCTCGCCGTCATCTACGACCAGTCGCCCTCGGTCCTCACCGAGCAGCTGATCAGCTGGGGCGTCCTGGACGCGGACGCGCGTCGCGCCGTGGCGCACGAAGAGGTCTGACGCAGCTGACGCGGAGTTCAGCAGAAACGTGCCGCCGGGGTGGCCGCAGCCGAAATGGCCGCGGCCACCCCGGCGGTTTTCTGCTTTTCGCCGCCTTTACCCGGCCCCGCATTTCCCCGCCGCGGGCACGGCCGGGAAGCGGAACGGACCCGGCGGAGAAAACCGGAGGGCCCGCAGCAAAGCGCTGCGGGCCCTCCGGTGACGTACTGGACCGCCTTACGGCTCGTCTCTGCGCAGGGACGGCTTCAGGTCCTTGAAGCGGCCGAGAAGCCCGTTGACGAACGCCGGCGACTCGTCCGTGGAGAACTCCTTGGCGAGCTGCACCGCCTCGTCGAGCACCACGGCGTCGGGCGTGCCGTCGACCCAGACCAGCTCGTAGGCGCCGAGCCGCAGGATGTTGCGGTCGACGACGGGCATCCGGTCCAGGGTCCAGCCGACGGCGTACTGCGAGATGAGGTCGTCGATGCGGCGCTCGTGCTCCGCGTACCCCTCGACGAGCTCCATCGTGTACTCGCTCACCGGCGGCTGCCGGGTGTCGGACCGCGAGTGACGCACCCAGTCAGCGAGGACCGTCAGGACGTCGGTGCCGCGCTGGTCGGCCTCGAAGAGGATCTGGAAGGCGCGCTTGCGGGCCGTGTTACGAGCAGCCACGGTTAGCTGTTCACCCGGCCGAGGTAGCCGCTGTCACGGGTGTCGACCTTGATCTTCTCGCCCGTGGTGATGAAGAGCGGGACCTGGATCTGGTGACCGGTCTCCAGGGTGGCGGGCTTGGTGCCACCCGTGGAACGGTCGCCCTGGACGCCCGGCTCGGTCTCCTGGATGACGAGCTCGACGGCGGCGGGCAGCTCGACGTAGAGCACCTCGCCCTCGTGCTGCGCGACGGAGGCGGTGAAGCCCTCGATCAGGAAGTTGGCGGCGTCACCGACGGCCTTGCGGTCGACGTGCAGCTGGTCGTAGGTCTCCATGTCCATGAAGACGAAGTAGTCGCCGTCCATGTAGGAGAACTGCATGTCGCGCTTGTCGATCGTGGCCGTGTCGACCTTGACGCCGGCGTTGAACGTCTTGTCGACGACCTTGCCGGAGAGCACGTTCTTGAGCTTGGTGCGCACGAAGGCCGGGCCCTTGCCGGGCTTGACGTGCTGGAACTCGACGACGGACCAGAGCTGGCCGCCTTCGAGCTTGAGCACCAGGCCGTTCTTGAGGTCGTTCGTGGAAGCCACGGTTGCGGAATCTCCTGCACTGACTGACTGGTGGACGACCCCGGGCGCGCACGCGCGCTAGAGCGCGAGCAGTTCCTTGGTCGTGATGGTGAGTAGCTCGGGTCCGCCGTCCGCCTCAGGGCGCACGACGAGCGTGTCATCGATCCGGACACCACCCCGGCCCGGGAGGTGAACCCCCGGTTCGACGGTGACCGGCACGCAGGCGTCCAGTTTACCCATGGCCGCGGGCGCCAACTGCGGGTCCTCGTCAATTTCGAGCCCCACACCGTGTCCGGTCAGCGGAGCGAGCCCGTCCGCATAGCCCGCGGAGTCGAGTACGTGGCGGGCCGCGCGGTCCACGTCGCGGCAGGCCGCACCGGGTACGAGGGCCTCCCGGCCGGCCCGCTGAGCGGCGAAGACGAGGTCGTACAGCTCGATCTGCCAGTCGGCGGGCGAGGTGCCGATCACGAACGTACGCCCGATCTCACAACGGTATCCGCGGTAGCTGGCGCCCAGACAGACGGAGAGGAAGTCGCCCTCCTCGACCCGCCGGTCCGAGGGCCGGTGGGCTCCGCGGCCCGAGTGCGGGCCCGTGCCGACCGAGGTGGGGAAGGCGGGGCCGTCCGCGCCGTGGTCGACGAGTCTGCGTTCGAGTTCCAGGGCGAGATGGCGCTCTGTCCTGCCGACGAGAATGGATTCGAGCAGCTCGCCGAGGGCCTGGTCGGCGATCTCGGCGGCGATCCGCAGACTGGAGATCTCCTCCTCGTCCTTGACCAGCCTCAACTGCTCGACGGCGGTGCCCAGATCGAGGAGCTCGAGGCGCGGCGCGACCGAGCCGAGCGCCCGGTG
This sequence comes from Streptomyces sp. NPDC087300, assembly GCF_044744425.1. Lineage (NCBI taxonomy): Bacteria > Bacillati > Actinomycetota > Actinomycetes > Kitasatosporales > Streptomycetaceae > Streptomyces > Streptomyces sp. NPDC087300. The sequence goes on along the minus strand of NZ_JBIUYI010000008.1, from coordinate 350,490 downwards.
CCTGACCACGGTCAGATCGTGCTCCTCTACGGCGAGCGTCTCGGCCCCCTGCGCGGCAGCGACCCCGGCGCCCGCGACGGCCGGGTCGGCGCCGGGGGCGGGCAGCACCTGCATCCGCAGCGCCTCGTCGGGCCGCCCCTCGCCCTGCTGGTCACTGGGCGGACGGCCGCACAGCAGCACGTCCTCGTCCTTGCCGACCAGGAGCACGGCACCGTGCGGCGCCGCCCCGGCGAGATAGCGCACATTGGCGGGCCTCGACACCAGCGCCGCGGCGCCGCCCCCTGCCGCACACCGCTCTCTCACCCGATCTCGACGGGCCGCGTACACCTCTGACATGGGGCGAGCCTACGAGCGCCGCCCTCGCACGGCCCGGCGGGCGCGTCCGACCGGGCGGCGGGGCACGTCAGTACGAACTCTCCGCCGCCCCCGAACGCTCAGCTGTCGCAGCCGATCCCATCGCCGTCGCGGTCGAGGTGACGGCCGTAGCCGGGTTCACCACGATGGATCGGAGCCGCACCAGCCGCGCGTGCCTCGGAACAGTTCTTGTAGTACACGGGCCCACCGCCGCCATCGCCCGAACCGCCGTCCGCCGGAGGCCGAGTGACCGTGCGGGTCGACTTCACGGTCCTGGTGGCCTTCACGGTCTTGGTCGCCTTGACCGTCTCCGTCGCTTTGACCGTCCTCGTCGACCGAACCGTGCTGGTCACGGTCGGCCCGGGGGCCGTCGTCCGCGTCGCGGTCGCCGTCGCGGTGACGGTCGAGGTGGCCGCTGTCTTCGCCTCATCGGTCGTCTTGCCGCCGTTGGCGCCTATGCCGACGCCCAAGGCCATGGCGAAGGCGATGACGGGGAGCACATAACGTTTCCGTGCCCATCTCGGGGCGGGCGGGGAGGCGTTCGATGGCGCGCCGTACGGATTGTTCATGACATGTCCCTCGGGCTCTTTCCGTGGGCCATGACCGTAGTACCGGGATCAGATGGCGTGAAGGCGGTGGGGCGGCTCGGTGTCCCGACCGGGACCGGTGCGGTCCGCTACCACTTCGGCGGGCTGGCGATCGCGCGGGCCAGGACGTCGTCGAGGACCCTGGCCGTGCTGGGGACGTCCAGCTGGGAGTTGTCGATGATGGGCAGGCCCGAGCCGTACCAACCGGCCATGCGGCCGTGGATGCGGGCCACTTCCTCGTCCGTCAGGCGGCGGTTGCCGCTGCGTTCCGCGTTGCGCTCCAGGACGATCTCCAGGCCGGGGAGCAGGACCACGGGCAGGAGCCCCGGTCCCACGTGGCGCTTCCAGCCGCCGAGGCCGACGACCGGGCGGTCGGGGAAGACCGCGTCGTCGAGGATGCAGGAGATGCCGTTGGCCAGGAAGTTGCGCGCGGCGAAGCCGCAGGTGCGGCGGGCCAGGCGGTACTGCGCCTCGGAGTGGTCGTTCCAGCCCGACTGGGGGTCGGCGAACCCCGAGCGGACCCATTCCCGTACGTCGTCGAGGCTGATGTGGGCCGTCGGCACCCTGCGGTGCTCGGCCCAGAACTTGGCGACGCTGGTCTTGCCCGCGCCCGCAGGGCCGATGAGGAGCACCGCGAGCGTGGTGGCACCGGTGTCGGCGCGGGCCGTGCCCTGCGGCGGGCTGGGCATGGCGACGGGGCCGCCCGGCGGGAGCTGGACGTGCCCCGTGGTGTCCGGCAACGGCGGTGCGGGGGCGACCTGCTGACCCGCGGCGGGGGCATGCGGCGCGTGCGCCGGAGCCGGTGCGTGCGGCGCGGGCGGCATCGGGGCCTGGCCGGGGGCGTGCGGCCCGGGAGCCTGGCCCTGGGCGTGCGGAGCGGGGCCACCTGCGAAGCCCGGTGCGGGAGGCGGCGGTGCGCCCTGCGGAACGGCGCCCGGCGGCGGAGCGCTCGGGTGCTGTGCGGCCGACGACCAGCCGGTGGCCGGTCCGTGCCCCGGCTGATGGGGCGGCGGCAGCGGAGACCCCACTGCGTGCTGCATCCGGTGCCACTCCGTCTCGTGCGACTGACGCTGGTCGGGCGGCGGCCGGGGCCGCCCGTTACCGAACGGTACCGTCCCCGGCCGTCGTTGTGTGAACGGCCGGGGATGCGAAGAGGTGCCCGTGGCCGGAATGTCCGGCCACGGGTGCGCGATCGTGGTGCTACTCGCCGACCTCGCCGTACGCGGCGAGGAGCACGGCCGGGTCGGGCCCCTCCAGGACGGTCGGCTTGCCGAGGCCGTCCAGGACGATGAAGCGCAGCAGGTCACCGCGGGACTTCTTGTCGACCTTCATGGTCTCCAGGAGCTTGGGCCACTGGTCGTAGCGGTAGCTCAGCGGCAGTCCGACCGACTCCAGGACGGTGCGGTGCCGGTCGGCGGTCGCGTCGTCCAAGCGGCCCGCCAGACGGCCGAGTTCGGCCGCGAAGTGCATGCCGACGGAGACCGCGGCGCCGTGCCGCCACTTGTAGCGCTCGTTCTTCTCGATGGCGTGCGCCAGCGTGTGCCCGTAGTTGAGGATCTCGCGCAGGCCGGCCTCCTTGAGGTCGCCGGAGACGACCTCGGCCTTGACCTTGATGGAGCGCTCGATGAGCTCGGCGGTGTGCGGCCCCGCGGGCGTGCGGGCGGCCTCCGGGTCGGCCTCGATGAGTTCGAGGATCGCCGGGTCGGCGATGAAACCGGCCTTGATGATCTCCGCGAGCCCGGAGACGTAGTCGTTCACCGGGAGCGAGTCGAGCGCCGCCAGGTCGCAGAGGACCCCGGCCGGCGGGTGGAAGGAGCCGACCAGGTTCTTGCCCTCGGCGGTGTTGATGCCGGTCTTGCCGCCGACCGCCGCGTCCACCATGCCGAGCACGGTGGTCGGCACGGCGATCCAGCGCACCCCGCGCAGCCAGGTGGCCGCCACGAACCCGGCGAGGTCGGTGGTGGCACCGCCGCCGACGCCGACGATGATGTCGCTGCGGGTCAAGCCGGACTGGCCGAGCGCCTTCCAGCAGTACGCCGCGACCTCGGCCGTCTTGGCCTCCTCCGCGTTCGGCACCTGGATGGCGACGACCTCGTAGCCCTGCTCGGCCAGGTCGGCGCGGAGCGCGTCACCGGTCTCGGCGAGCGCCTCGGGGTGGATCACGGCGATCCGCTTGACCTGGTCGCCGATGAGGCCGGGCAGCTCGCCGAGGAGCTGCCGACCGACCAGGACCTCGTACGGATCCGTGCCGGCGGTGCCGCCGACGTGGATACGGGTGGGGGTCTGCTCCGTCGTCATGCTTCCTTCAACTCCAGTGCGTCGAGGACCGCGTCGGCGACCTCTTCGGGGGTGCGGCCGTCGGTGGCGACGACCGCGCGGGCGACTTCGTCGTACAGATGGCGGCGGGCGTCCATCAGCTCGCGCCACTGCTTGCGCGGGTTGACCAGGAGCAGGGGGCGCGCCTGGTTGAGACCGGTGCGCTTGACGGCCTCCTCGACGTCCATCGACAGATAGACGACCGGGTGCGCGCCGAGCAGCTCGCGGGTGGTCCCGTCGAGGATCGCTCCCCCGCCGAGCGCGAGGACGCCGTCGTGCTCGGCGACGGCGGTGCGCACCGCCTGGCGCTCGAACTCGCGGAAGACCGGCTCGCCGTCCTCCAGGAAGATGTCGGCGATCTCGCGGCCCTGCGCGGCGACGATGTCCGCGTCGGTGTCACGGAACGCGGCGCCGAGCCGCTCGGCGAGCAGCGCGCCCACCGTCGACTTGCCAACGCCCATCGGCCCGATCAGGACGATCAGCGGGCCGCTCACCGGATCTGCAGGTTCTCGAGGTAGCTCCGCACGTTGCGCCGGGTCTCGGGGACGCTGTCGCCGCCGAACTTCTCGGCGACCGCGTCGGCCAGCACGAGCGCGACCATCGCCTCGGCGACGATGCCGGCCGCGGGGACCGCGCAGACGTCGGAGCGCTGGTGGTGCGCCTTGGTGGCCTCGCCGGTCGCCACGTCGATGGTGGCGAGCGCGCGCGGCACGGTCGCGATGGGCTTCATCGCGGCACGCACCCGCAGCAGTTCACCGGTGGTCAGACCGCCCTCGGTGCCGCCGGAGCGTCCCGAGGTGCGCTTGATGCCGTCCTCGGTGGAGACGATCTCGTCGTGCGCCTGGGAACCGGGCACGCGCGCGAGGTCGAAGCCGTCGCCGAGCTCGACGCCCTTGATGGCCTGGATGCCCATCAGCGCGGCGGCGAGCCGCGCGTCGAGGCGCCGGTCCCAGTGCACGTGCGAGCCGAGGCCCACGGGCACGCCGTACGCGACCACCTCGACGACACCGCCCAGGGTGTCGCCGTCCTTGTGGGCCTGGTCGATCTCGGCGACCATCGCCTTCGACGCGTCGGCGTCGAGGCAGCGCACCGGGTCGGCGTCGAGCTTCTCGACGTCGGCGGGGGTGGGCACGACGCCGTACGGAGCCTTGGCGGCGGCCAGCTCGACGACGTGGCTGACGACCTCGATCCCGGCCGTCTCCTTCAGGTACGAGCGGGCGACCGCGCCGAGCGCGACACGGGCCGCGGTCTCCCGGGCGGAGGCGCGCTCCAGGATCGGCCTGGCCTCGTCGAAGCCGTACTTCTGCATGCCCGCCAGGTCGGCGTGGCCGGGCCGGGGGCGGGTCAGCGGGGCGTTCCTCGCCAGGTCGGCGAGGATCTCCGGGTCGACCGGGTCGGCCGCCATGACCTGGTCCCACTTGGGCCACTCGGTGTTGCCCACCATGACCGCGACCGGCGAGCCCATGGTCAGGCCGTGCCGGACGCCGCCCAGGAAGGTGACCTCGTCGCGCTCGAACTTCATGCGCGCACCGCGTCCATAGCCGAGGCGGCGCCGGGCCAGGTGGTCGGCCACCATCTCCGTGGTGATCGGCACGCCGGCGGGAAGTCCCTCCAGCGTCGCCACAAGTGCGGGTCCGTGGGACTCCCCAGCGGTCAGCCAGCGCAACCTGCTCAACGGTGCTCCTCATGCTCGCGCCTGGAACTGCGGTCTTCGACGGCGCGGCCGGGTGCGCGGCCCTGGCCCGCCATCCCCCGATCCTCCCATGGCCGGGCGCCGACCTGGCCGCCGGTCCAGCAGGCGGACGCCGGTCAGCGTCCGGCGAGCGCCTGCTCCCCCGCCTTGCGCATGACGTCCAGCGGCGCGGAGGCCTGCCCCGTCATCTGCTCGACCTGGAGCACGGCCTGGTGGACGAGCAGGTCGAGGCCGCTGACGACGGCCCCGCCGTACGCCGACCAGCGGGCCGCGAGAGCGGTGGGCCACGGGTCGTACAGCACGTCGAAGAGGGTGGCGGGCCGCTCGGGGACGACGGCGGAGAGGGCGTCCGTGGTGCCCGCCGGGGTGGTGGCGATCACCAGCGGCGCGCTCAGCGCCTCCCGTGCGTCGTCCCAGGCCTCGGTCCTGACGTCGACGTCGAGCCGCTCGCCCCACTGCCGCATCTCGGCGGCACGGGCCTCGCTGCGCACGTACGCGACGACCTCGCCCGTGCAGATCCGGGCGAGCGCGGCCAGCGCGGAGGACGCGGTGGCGCCCGCGCCGAGGATCGCGGCGGACTCGACCTGCTCGATGCCGCACTCGCGCAGGGCCGCGACCATGCCGGGGATGTCGGTGTTGTCACCGCGCCGGCTGCCGTCCGCGCCGAACACGACCGTGTTGACGGCCTCGACGGACGCCGCGGTCTCGCTGACCTCGTCGAGCAGCGGAATGATCGCCCGCTTCAACGGCATGGTCAGCGAAAGCCCGGCCCATTCGGAACCGAGTCCGCCGATGAATCCGGGGAGCGCCGCCTCGTCGATCTCGAAACGGTCGTACGTCCAGTCGCTCAGTCCCAGCTCCCCGTATGCGGCGCGGTGCAGCACCGGGGAGAGGGAGTGGGCGATCGGAGATCCCAGGACCGCGGCCCGGCGGCCGCTTTCGCGTTCAGCCGCCATTGCTCTGCCGCTCATTGAGTTTGTCGACCAGTTGGTCGTGCTCGGCCAGTGTCTTGGTGAACTGGGTCTTCTTGCCGTCGACGGAGACGAAGAACATCCAGCCGCCGCTGTCCGGAGCCAGCGTGGCCTTCAGCGCCTCGTCACCCGGGTTTCCGATCGGTCCCGGCGGAAGACCCCTGTGGTAGTAGGTGTTGTAGGGGTCGGGATCGTTCCTGATCTCGGAGATCGGAATCTTGATCTTGCTCTGACCCTTGAGGTAGTTGTACGCCGAGTCGAATTCGAGTTTCTGGTTGGTCACCGTGTTCGACGTCTTCAGGCGGTTGTAGACGACGGCGGCCATCTTCTTGAAGTCGTCGTGCGTCATGCCCTCGGCCTGCACGAGACTGGCCACGGTCAGGACCTGCAACGGGTCCTTCAGATGCAGTGCGTCGGCCTTCGACTTGAGGCCCATCTCGTCGTACTTCTCATTGGCCTGGGCGACCATGTCCTTGAGGACAGCCTCGGGCTTCTGGCCCTTGGCGACCGGATAGCTGGCGGGATAGAGGAATCCTTCCAGCGGATCCCTGATGTCCTTGTTCGTATTCGCCCAGTCGGGAAGTCCGAAGGTCTTCCATTCCTTCTTCGCGACCTTTGCCGTGGTGCCCTTGTCCAGCTCCAGACGCGTGTCGATCTGCTGATAGACCCAAGCGTTCCGCCTGCCCTCGGGGATGATGAGGTTGCTGCGGCTCTTGGGGTTGAGCATCAATTCGACGGCGCTCTTGGCGGACATCTCCTTCTTCAGGAGATAGACGCCCGCCTGAATGGACTTGCCCTGTGGATTCTGGCCCTGCGCCGAGACGAAGGCGTCGACGCTCTTGACGACTCCGGCGTCCTTGAGTTTCTGTCCGATCGCGTATCCGCTGGAGGCCTTGGGGATCTCCACGGTCGCTTTGCCGGAGCCCTCTCCCGCGAAGTCCGGGGCCGTGCCGAAACGGTCCTGGTAGAACTGGTAGCCGAAATACGCGACGCCGCCGAGACCGCCCGCGAAGACGAGCGTGACGACCAGACAGGCGCAGCCGCTGCGGCGCTTCTTGGGCTTCTTTCCGCCCCGTCCGCCGCGCCGGTCGCCCCGTCCGCCCCGGCGCCCCGGGTCGTCGTCATCGTCGTAGCCGTCGTCTCCGCCGTCCGCGAAGAAGGCGTGTTCGCCCTGGTCGGGGCCCGGATCCCAGTCCGCTTCGCGCTCCGGCTCGGCCGGCGCGGCGGGGCGTCGGCGGGCGGGCGGCTCCGGCGGGGCGTAGGCGTCGGGCGTCGCGTAGTAGTCGGGGCTCTCGCCGCCGTAGCCGCCCTGCTGACCGCCGTAGGGGTCCATCGGATCGCCGCCGTAGGGGACCTGACCCTGGCCGCCGGCGTCCCAGCCACCGTTGTAGCCCTGGTCGGAGCCGCCGTTGTAGGCCTGGGCCGCGCCGGCGCCGTAGCCCTGCTGGGGCCCGGCGCCGAACTGCTGCTGCCCGGTGTCGTACTGACCCTGGCCGGTGTCGTACTGCTGCTGACCCGCGCCGTACTGCTGCTGGCCGGTGCCGTACTGCTGCTGACCCGCGCCGTACTGCTGCTGGCCGGTGCCGTACTGCTGCTGCCCGGTGTCGTACTGCTGTTGGGCGTAGGACTGCTGCTGGCCGGTGTTCCAGTCTCCGTACGGGGACTGCTGCTGATGCTGATGCGGCTGCTGCGGGTGGTACTGCCCCTGGCCGCCGTAGGTGGACTGCTCGCCCGTGGGCGTCTGACCTCCCCATCCGCCGTCCCCGTACAACGGGTCCTCCGGATGCCACGGTTCGGAGCCTGGGCCCCGGCCATACTCAGTCATCGATCCCCTACATGCCGCGAGGCGGGGCCACCGTCCGAATCGCCGGGCAACCGTTCCGCCTCTTGATGCTGTGCGGCAGCTGTTCGAACACCGCCGCATCGCGCGGAACGTTACCGTATCGCGATCAGATGACCACTTCGACGCCCTCGCCGGGAGCTTTGCCTGACGCCCGTTCGGACTCCAGGGCCTGCTGGAGGATGATCACCGCGGCCGCCTGATCGATGACAGACCTGCCCTTTTTGGACTTCACGCCGGAGGCGCGCAGGCCCTGACTGGCCGTCACTGTGGTCATCCTCTCGTCCACGAGCCTCACCGAAATGGGGGCCACCATGCGGGCGAGCACCTGGGTGAAAGCGCGGATCTTGGCGGCCGCCGGGCCCTCGCCCCCGTTGAGGGAGCGAGGGAGGCCGACCACGATCTCGATCGGCTCGTACTCGTCGACGAGCTGCTTCAAGCGGCGCTGGGCCGCCGGGACGTCGCGACCCGGCACCGTCTCGACCGGGGTGGCGAGGATCCCGTCGGGGTCGCACGAGGCGACCCCGATGCGGGCGTCGCCGACGTCGATGGCCAGCCGTCGACCCCGGCGCATGCCCTGGGCGGACTCGGTCATCAGGCCGTCTCGGTGACGAGGCGCTCGACCGCGGCGATGGCGTCGCCGACCGCGGCCGGGTTCTGGCCGCCGCCCTGGGCGACGTCCGGCTTGCCGCCGCCACCGCCGCCGAGTGTCTTGGCCGCCGTACGGACCAGGTCGCCCGCCTTGAGGCCGCGCTCGCGGGCCGCCTCGTTGGTGGCGATCACCGTGACCGGGCGGCCGTTGGCCGTGGCGAAGAGGGCGACGACCGCGGGCCGGTCGCCCGGGATGCGGCCGCGCACGTCGAGGACCAGCTTGCGCAGGTCGTCGGCGCCCGTGCCGTCCGGCACCTGACCGGTGACCAGGGCGACACCGTGTACGTCCTTGGCGGAGTCGACGAGCCCCGCGGCAGCGGCGAGGACCTTCTCCGCGCGGAACTTCTCGATCTCCTTCTCGGCGTCCTTCAGCTTGCCGAGCATGGCGGAGACCTTCTCGGGGAGCTCCTCGGGACGGCCCTTGACCAGCTCCTGGAGCTGGGCGACGACCGTGTGCTCCTTGGCGAGGAAGTTGTACGCGTCGACGCCGACCAGGGCCTCGATGCGGCGCACGCCGGAGCCGATGGAGGACTCGCCGAGCAGCTTCACCAGGCCCAGCTGGGCGGTGTTGTGCACGTGGGTGCCGCCGCACAGCTCCTTGGAGAAGTCGCCGATGGTGACCACGCGCACGCGCTCGCCGTACTTCTCGCCGAACTCGGCGATGGCGCCCTGCTTCTTGGCGTCGTCGATCGACATGACCTCGGCCTGCACGTCGAGTTCGCGCGAGAGCACCGCGTTGATCTTCTGCTCGACGTCCGTCATCACGGCCGTGGGCACGGCGGACGGCGAACCGAAGTCGAAGCGGAAGCGGCCGGGCTGGTTCTCCGAACCCGCCTGGGCGGCCGTCGGGCCGAGCGCGTCGCGCAGCGCCTGGTGCGTGAGGTGCGTGGCGGAGTGGGCGCGGGCGATCGCGCGGCGGCGGTGCGAGTCGATCGAGGCCCAGACCGGGGCACCGACGGTGATCTCGCCGACCTGGACGACACCCTTGTGCACGTGGACGCCGGGGACCGGCTTCTGCACGTCACGGATCTCGACGATCGCGCCGCTGTCCAGGCGGATCCGCCCGGTGTCACCGATCTGGCCGCCGCCCTCGGCGTAGAACGGGGTGCGGTCGAGGACGATCTCGACCTCGTCGCCCTCGGTGGCGGCGGGCGAGGAGACGCCGTTGACCAGGAGGCCGACGATCGAGGCCTCGTTCTCGGTGAGCGCGTAGCCGGTGAAGTCGGTGGCGCCCGCGGCGTCCGCGATCTCGCGGTAGGCGTGCAGGTCGGCGTGGCCGGTCTTCTTGGCCATGGCGTCGGCCTTGGCGCGGTCCCGCTGCTCCTTCATCAGGCGGCGGAAGCCGTCCTCGTCCACGGAAAGGCCCTGTTCGGCGGCCATCTCCAGGGTGAGGTCGATCGGGAAGCCCCACGTGTCGTGCAGCAGGAACGCCTTGTCGCCGGAGAGGACCTGGCCGCCGGCGGCCTTGGTCTCGGTGACGGCGGTGTCGAGGATGTTCGTGCCGCCCTTGAGGGCCTTGAGGAAGGCGGCCTCCTCGGCGAGCGCGACGGTCTCGATGCGCTTGCGGTCGGTGACGAGCTCCGGGTACTGGAGACCCATCGTGTCGATCACGACGTCGACGAGGTCCTTGACGACCGAACCGGTGGCGCCCATCAGCCGCATGTTGCGGATGGCGCGGCGCATGATGCGGCGCAGGACGTAGCCGCGGCCCTCGTTGCCGGGCGTGACGCCGTCGCCGATGAGCATCGCGGACGTACGGATGTGGTCGGCGACCACGCGCAGCGAGACGTCCGAGCCGTGCTCGGCGCCGTAGCGCACGCCGGTCAGCTCGGTGGCCTTGTCCATGACGACGCGCAGGGTGTCGGTCTCGTACATGTTCTGCACGTCTTGCAGGATCATGGCGAGGCGCTCGAGGCCGAGACCGGTGTCGATGTTCTTCGTCGGCAGCTCGCCGAGGATCTCGAAGTCCTCCTTCGAGGTGCCCTGGCCGCGCTCGTACTGCATGAAGACCAGGTTCCAGATCTCCACGTAGCGCTCGTCGTTGACGGCCGGGCCGCCCTCGACGCCGAACTCGGGACCGCGGTCGTAGTTGATCTCCGAGCAGGGGCCGCAGGGTCCGGGTACGCCCATGGACCAGAAGTTGTCCTTCTTGCCCAGGCGCTGGATGCGCTCCTTGGGGACGCCGACGACCTCGTGCCAGATGCGCTCGGCCTCGTCGTCGTCGAGGTAGACGGTGATCCAGAGCTTCTCCGGCTCCAGGCCGTAGCCACCGTCGGCCACGGAGCTGGTGAGCAGCTCCCAGGCCAGCTTGATGGCGCCTTCCTTGAAGTAGTCGCCGAAGGAGAAGTTGCCGCACATCTGGAAGAACGTGCCGTGGCGCGTGGTCTTGCCGACCTCTTCGATGTCGGGCGTGCGCACGCACTTCTGCACGCTGGTGACGCGCGGTGCGGGCGGCTTGACCTCACCCAGGAAGTAGGGCTTGAAGGGCACCATGCCGGCGGGGACCAGGAGCAGAGTCGGGTCGTCCGCGATGAGCGACGCCGAAGGGACGACGGTGTGCCCGCGCTCCTCGAAGAAGCTCAGCCAGCGGCGGCGGATTTCAGCCGACTCCATCAGTGGTCCTCATTCCGGTCGTACGAGTACCGCGTGTTCTCGAGGTACTTCGTCTTGTTGTCGGTGCTGTCGTGCTTGTCGGCGCTGTCGCGCCGGTCGGTCTTGGTCGCGGCGCGGTTCTCGATGACCGCGAAGCGCCGCTGCGCGGGCAGCTCGGTGTCGGGGTGGTGGTTCATGCCGAGGGCCTCACCCAGCTCGGCCTCGCGCTCGGCCATGCCGTCGCGGACGTCGAGGGCGAAGTCCTTCAGGCGGTGCCCCGCCTCGATCGCCTTGTTCGCGGCCTGCGCGGCGAGGCTCTCGGGCGTCAGCTGCTTGAGCTTGCGGTTGACCTTCGTGGTGGCCCATACGCCGGCGGCTGCGCCCGCGGTGAACCAGAACGTACGGCGGAACATCGCTGCGTCAGTCCTTCTTCCGCTTACCCCGCCGTGCGACCGGGACGGTGCGGCCCACGATCACCGTACGACGGGACGGCTTGGCGGGCATTTCCTTCGACTCGGGACCGGCCTTGCGGCTGATGGCCCTGCGTACGCCGTAGCCGAACGCGGCCACCTTGACGAGCGGGCCGCCGAAGGTGGACGCGACGGTCGTGGACAGCGCCGACGCGTTCGAGGTGACTTCCTGGACGTCCGACGCGATGGCGTCGACGCGGTCGATCTGGGTCTGCGCGGAGCGCACCGCGGTGGAGGCGTCGGCCAGGAGCGGAACCGCCTGCTCCGTCACCTCCGCGACGAGCTTGGTGGTCGCCCTGAGCGTCTGGGCCAGCCTCGCCAGTGCCACCGCGAGGAAGGAGACCAGGATCGCCCAGAAGACGGCCACCAGGATTCCGGCAACCTCTCCACCCGACACTTGGCACCGCTCCCTGGATCTCGTCCCTGAACATCGTTCGCGACCATCGAAAAGTCGTCCCCCGACCCTATCGCGCCGGGGCCGCACGTCCGTACCGCATTCCCCCTCGGGGCGGCAGGAGTTGCCCGAAGTGATTGTACGGACCGCATACGGATGAGTACGCTCCGTACCCCATGCGACCTCTTCGGCCCGGCAACCTCCCCCTGGAACTCAACGCATTCGTCGGGCGCACCGTCGAACTCGCGGAGCTGGCAGCGGCGTTGGAGGCCGGGCGGCTGGTCACGGTGACCGGGGTCGGCGGGGTCGGCAAGTCGCGGCTTGCCGCGCGGGCCGCCGCGGCGAGCGGGCCGCGCGACGGGGCCTGGCTGGTGGATCTCACCACGTTGCGCGACCCGGACCTGGTGGAACACGCGGTCGTGGAGGCCCTGGAGCTGACGGACCACACCAGCAGGGCGCCGCGCCAGGTGCTCCTCGGGCATCTCGCGGAACGGGAACTGCTCCTCGTCGTCGACGGGTTCGAGCATCTCGTCGACGTCTGCGCCTCGCTGGTGAACGACCTGCTCATCCACTCCCCCGGGCTCCGGGTGCTCGCCGTGGGGCGCAGGCCTTTGGAGACCGCGGGCGAGCAGCTCTTCCCGCTCGCGCCGCTGCCCGCATCCGACGCCGTCGCGCTCTTCACCGACCGGGCGGCAGAGGCCCTGCCCGACTTCGCCGTCGACAACGCCAACCGCGCGGACGTCCTTGAGGTGTGCCGTCGCCTGGACGGCATCCCGCTCGCCGTCGAACTGGCCGCGGGGCGGCTGCGGGCGCTCTCCCCCGGGCAGCTGCTCACCCGGCTCGACGACCGGTTCCAGCTGCTCACCGGGGCCAGGCGCGATGTGCCGACCCGGCACCAGACGCTGCGCACGGCCATCGGCTGGAGCCATGAACTGTGCACCCCCGAGGAGCGGCTGCTGTGGTCGCGGCTCTCGGTGTTCGACGGACAGTTCGACCTGGAGGCGGTCGAATACATCTGTGCGGGGGGCGGGCTGCACGCCGACGACGTGCTGGACGTCCTCGGGGAGCTGCTCGCGCAGTCCGTGGTCAGCCGCGAGGACGGCCCGGCGGGCGTGCGGTACCGCATGCTCGACACGGTCAGGGCGTACGGCGCGGACTGGCTGACGGCGGCGGGCGAGTCCACCCGGATGCGCCGCAGGCACCGCGACTGGTACATGGGGCTCGCCACCTGGTGCGAGCTGGACTGGTTCTCGCCCCGGCAGGCGCAGGTCGCGGCCCTGGTCGACATGGAACTGCCCAATCTGCGCGCCGCGTTGGAGTTCTGTCTGACCGAGCGGGACGAGGCGCACCTGGGGCAGTACCTCGCGGGCACGCTCTGGTTCTACTGGGTCGGCTGCGGGCACCTCGCCGAGGGCAGGCACTGGCTCGGCCGGGCCCTGGAGCTGGACGGCGGCCACGAGGAGTCGCGGCTCAAGGCGCTCTGGGTGCTCGGCTACGTCGCGGTCCTCCAAGGCGACACGGTCCCCGCGCTCGCCGCGCTGCACGAGTGCCGCGACCAGGCGGAGCACACCGGCAGCGCCGTCGCGATCGCGTACGCCGAGCACCGCATCGGCTGTCTGGCCCTGGTCTGTGACGACATCGCACGGGCGCAGTCGCTGCTGCGTTCGGCGCTCGACCGCTATCACGAGATCGGCGAGCTCAACAGCAACGTCCTGATGGGCCAGGTCGAGCTGGGCATGGCGCTGGCCTTCGGCGGTGAGCTCGCCGCCGCGGTGGAGCTCTGCGAGGACGTGCGCCAGGTCTGCGAGGACCACGGCGAGAGCTGGGCCCTCGCCTACGCCCTCTACGTCCTCGGTTACGCGGCCTGGACCCGCGGCGAGGCGCGCACGGCCCGTGAGCTGCTCGCCCGGTCGCTCGACCTGGACCACCGTTTCCACGATCTGCTCGGCGCGGTCCTCTCCCTCGAACTGCTCGCCCTGTTCACGGCCGCCGAGGGGGATCCCGCGGAGGCGGCGGTGCTGCAGGGCGCGGCCGCCGGCATCTGGCCCTCGGTGGGACTGCCGCTGTTCGGCTCGGCCCATTTCGGCGGGCCGCACGCGGCGTGCGAGGAGCGGGCCAGGGAGGCGCTGGGCGACGAGCGGTACGAGGAGTGCCTGCGGACGGGCGCGGAGCTCGGCCTCGACGCGGCGGTGGCGCGGGCGCTGCGGGCCGACGACGGCTCCGGAACGGACCCCAGGAACGAGCGAACCCGCCGCCTGCCCCGCCAGGAAGGGCGGGGAGGCGACGGGCTGAAGCAGGGTGAGCTACGTCCGGGTCAGCGGGCGTAGTACTCGACGACGAGCTGCTCGTCGCAGATCACGGGGATCTCCTTGCGGTTCGGGTCGCGGTCCAGGCGGAAGGCCAGGGCCTTCAGGTTCACCTGGAGGTAGCGCGGGGTCTCGCCGTCGGGGGCGAAGCCACCCTCGCGCGCGACCTGGAACAGCGGCTTCTCGCGGCTGCGCTCGCGGACCATCACGACGTCGTCGGGACGGACGCGGTACGACGGCTTGTCGACCTTGCCGCCGTTGACCTCGATGTGGCCGTGCACGACCATCTGGCGGGCCTGGTAGATCGTGCGGGCGATGCCCGAACGCAGAACCAGGGCGTCGAGACGACGCTCCAGCTCGATGACCAGGGCCTCACCGGTCTTGAGCTGCGTCTTGGACGCACGCTCGTAGGCACGGACCAGCTGACGCTCGGAGAGGTCGTACTGCGCGCGCAGACGCTGCTTCTCCAGCAGACGGACCTTGTAGTCCGAGTTCTGCTTGCGCCCACGGCCGTGCTCGCCCGGCGGGTAGGGACGGGCCTCGAAGTACTTGACGGCCTTCGGGGTCAGCGCAATGCCGAGGGCACGCGACTTCTTGACCTTGGGGCGGGACTGGTTCGGCATGAACCAACCTCTCTGTTCTCTGTGAAATCGGCTTCACCAGTGGTTAGGGGAGGTCGCATCCGCAGCCTGGGAAACCTCGTGGACGCCGGGCTCGAAAGCCGTGGGCCGTGAGGCAGCCGCTCCCTGGTCTGGGCACTATGTGCAGCACGCGAGTGGCCCACCGACCGATTCCCGGGACTCCGGGGTGGTGGTGGGCTGCCCGCGACACCTTCGACGGTGCGCGACGCTCCTGGATCCCCGGTGCCTCGCGGCGGTGGGGTTCCGGCTGGATGTCCCGTTCTGGTGGTGCCGGTACGAGACCGGACACGGGACGCAGCACTTCGGGCAAGTGTACCGGGTGGCAGGGGGTGCCTCAGCCGCAGGTGCCGAGGAGGTCCTGGAGGGCCAGCTTCTCGGGGGCGGTGACCGTCAGCCGGTACTTGGCCTTGATCCCGGTCCAGCGGCGCCCGTACTCGCACCAGTATTCCTTGCGGGGTGGCTTCCACTTGTCGGGGGTCTGGCTGCTCTTCTCGTAGTTGGTGTCCTTGTCGGCGGCGAGCAGTACGTCCAGGTCGTTGGCGTAGGTCAGGCGCTGCTTCGGGGTCCAGGCCCACGCCCCGGTCCGCCAGGCGGCACCGAGCGCGACGACGTGGTCGGTCTGGATCTGGGAGGCCCTGCGGTAGGAGTAGGGCAGCTCTTTGCCGGTGTAGGGGTCCAGGAGCGTCCCGGAGAGTACGACGCAGGGGTTGCGGTCGCCCTCGCGCAGGTTCCGCAGGTCGCGTCGGAGCACGTCGTCGCGGGTGTCGCAGCCGTTGCGCCCGCCCGGGGCGTCGGTGTCGTCGGACCAGCCCTCGCCGAATTCGGAGCGCTTGTACGTCTGCCAGTTCTTGCCCCAGGCGACGGTGAGACGGGCGAGCTGCTCGCGGGCCCGCGCCGCGGTCGGCGGGAAGCCGGGGCTGGCGAGGGGGGCCTTCGACGGTGAGGGTGTCGGGGACGACGGAGGCTTGCTGGCCGTGGTGGGCGGGGCCGTCGTGGGAGGGCGCGTCGCGCGGCGGGATTCCGCGCGGTCCAGCTGCGGCGGCGTGCAGGCCGCGGCCACGGCGGCCAGGACGAGCACCGCCGTCATGCCAGGACCAGTCGTTCTGCCCATGGCGCCGAGCCTAGGCGGATGCGCCCGAAGGGGCGCGGGGAACGGCGCGCCCAGCCACGAGACACCCGCGGAGGTGAGCGCTCAGTTCTCGGTCTTCTCGCCCTTGAGCCGGGCGCGGACCCGCTCGACCACGTCGGCGTAGCGCGCCTCCGCCCCGTACCGAGTGGGCTGGTAGTACCGCTTGCCCTCGATCATGTCCGGCGCGTACTGCTGGGTCGCGATGCCGCCCGGCACGTCGTGCGGATACAGATAGCCCTGGGCGTGGCCGAGCTTGGCCGCGCCCTTGTAGTGGCCGTCGCGCAGGTGCGGCGGGACGGGGCCCGCGAGGCCGCCGCGGACGTCGGCCTGGGCCTGCTGGATCGCGATCGTCGCCGCGTTCGACTTCGGGGCGAGTGCGAGGGCGATCGTGGCGTGGCTGAGGGTGAGCGCGGCCTCCGGGAAGCCGATCATCGCGACGGCCTGGGCCGCGGCGACCGCGAGGGGCAGCGCGGTGGGGTCGGCGAGGCCGATGTCCTCGCTCGCGGAGATCATCAGGCGCCGGGCGATGAAGCGGGGGTCCTCGCCCGCTTCGATCATGCGGGCCAGATAGTGCAAGGCCGCGTCCACGTCCGAGCCGCGGATGGACTTGATGAGGGCGCTGGCGACGTCGTAGTGCTGGTCGCCGTCCCTGTCGTACTTCACCGCGGCGCGGTCGACCGACTCCTCCAGGGTCTGGAGGGTGATCGCCTTGTCGCCCTTGGCCAGGGCCGATCCCGCGCCCGCTTCGAGGGCGGTCAGCGCGCGCCGGGCGTCGCCGCCCGCGATGCGCAGCAGATGCGCCTCGGCCTCTTCGGGCAGCTCGACGGCGCCGCCGAGACCCCGCTCGTCGGTGAGCGCCCGGCGCAGCAGGCCGCGCAGGTCGTCGTCGGTGAGCGGTTCGAGGGTGAGCAGCAGGGAGCGGGAAAGGAGCGGCGAGATGATCGAGAAGTACGGGTTCTCGGTGGTGGCCGCGATCAGCGTCACCCAGCGGTTCTCGACGGCCGGCAGCAGGGAGTCCTGCTGGGCCTTGCTGAAGCGGTGGATCTCGTCGAGGAAGAGGACGGTCTCCTTGCCGTGGCCGCCCATCGCCCTGCGGGCGCCGTCGATGACCGCGCGCACTTCCTTGACGCCCGCGGTGATCGCGGAGAGCTCGACGAAGCGCTTGTTCGTGGCCTTGGACACCACGTACGCCAAGGTCGTCTTGCCGATGCCCGGCGGGCCCCACAGGAACACCGAGGAGGGGCCCGCGGGTCCTCCCTCGCCCTCGCCCACCAGGCGGCGCAGGGGTGAGCCCGGCTTCAGCAGATGCTGCTGGCCGACGACTTCGTCGAGGGTGCGCGGACGCATCCGGACGGCCAGGGGACTGCTGGACGGGTCCTTCTCCTGGCGGTCTTCGGCTGCGGCGGTGAACAGGTCGGGCTCCACGTCCAGAACCCTATGTCACCCCACTGACAATCCCGCCGGGAGGCGGGATCCCGGGGCGAACAGGGGCCTCACGCCCAGAGGTCGGCGCCCCAGCGGGTGAGGATCAGCATCGCGATGACGCCGATGTGCATCACGGGGAGCGCCCAGGTGAAGTCCTCCAGGAAGGTCCTGGCCCAGCGCGGGGCGGGCAGGAAACCCTTGCGGATGTTGAAGGACGTGACGTACCAGAACATCAGGAGCGTGGCGACCCAGGCGAGGCAGCACCAGAGGCAGAGCGCGTTGATGTGGTAGAGCGACTGGATCATCAGCCAGGTGCAGAATCCGACGCCGAAGAGCGTGCCCGCGTTGAAGGTGAGCCAGTACCAGCGCGGGAAGCGGGCCCCGGCGAGCAGGCTCATGCCGACGCAGATCACGATGCCGTAGGTGACCAGGCCCAGCATCGGGTTGGGGAACCCGAAGGCCTCGGCCTGCTCACTCTTCATGATGCTGCCGCAGGCGACCACGGGGTTGATGCTGCACCCCGGCTGGAAGTTCGGGTCCTTCAGGAGCTCGAACTTGTCCAGGGTGATGATCCAGGAGGCGAGCGCACCGGCCGCGCCCGTGATCACCAGGAGCAGGGCGAACGCGCGGCTGCCGCCGACGGAACCCGGAGCCGGCTGCGTCTCCTGGTCGTCCAGGGCGTCGTCCTTCGCTGACATCGTTTTGCTCATCACGCCGTTCCGTCGCTTGTGGTGGCCGCGGGCACCGACATTGTGCCGTACGCGCATGTGTGTCCACCGTTCGATGGACATAAGGAGGTACGCACAGAGGTCCCGAGGCGTTCGCTCCGGCGCGACACTCGACGGCATGAGCGCACAGCGGCACGAACTCGCGGTCGACGTAGGGGGACTGCGCAAGAGGTACGGCGACGTCACCGCCCTCGACGGCGTGGACCTGCGGATAGAGCCCGGCGAGGTCTTCGGGCTCCTCGGCCCCAACGGGGCGGGCAAGAGCACCACGGTGGAGATTCTGCAGGGAAACAGGGCCAGGGACGGCGGCGAAGTCACCGTGCTCGGCGCCGATCCGGGCACGGCGGGGCGGTCCTGGCGCTCGCGCGTGGGAATCGTCTGGCAGGACGAATCCGCGCCCGCCGAGTTGACGGTCCGCGAGACGGTGCGGCACTTCGCGCGCTACTACCCCCGGCCCAGGGACCCCGACGAAGTGATCGCGCTGGTGGGCCTGGAGGAGAAGGCGACCAGCCGGATCAAGGCCCTCTCCGGCGGGCAGCGGCGGCGGCTCGACGTGGCGCTGGGCGTGATCGGCGGGCCCGAGCTGCTGCTCCTGGACGAGCCCACGACGGGCTTCGACCCGGCGGCCAGGCGGCAGTTCTGGACCCTGATCCGGGCGCTCGCGAAGGAGGGCACGACCATCGTGCTCACCACGCACTACCTGGAGGAGGCCGAGGCGCTCGCGCACCGGCTCGCGGTGATCGCCGAGGGGCGGGTGGTGGCGCGGGGCGAACCCGCGGAGCTGCGCAGGCAGTACGGCACCGAGGCGACCGTCGAGTGGACGGCGGCGGACGGCACGCCGCGCGCGGAGCGCACCGCGACGCCGACCCGCACGGTCGCCGAACTCCTTGCCGCCTTCGACGGGGAGATCCCCGACCTGCGGATCCACCGACCCACGCTGGAGGACGTCTACCTCCGGCTGACCGGACAGGAGGACGGGCGATGACCACCACCGGCACCGAGGGAACACGCACCGCCACCGACCGGCTGCCCGGCGCCTGGGGGCTCGGCCTGCGTCAAGGCGTCCTGGAACTGCGGCAGTTCTTCCGCCGGCGCGACCAGGTCGTCTTCACCTTCGCCTTCCCCGTCGTCTTCCTCTTCCTCTTCGCGTCGATCTTCAGCGACGACGTGGCGGGCGCGGGCATCACCGCGTCCCAGCTGTACGTCGCCGCGATGATCGCCGCGGGCGTCATGTCGACGAGCTTCCAGTCCCTGGGCATATCGATCGCGATCGAGCGGGACGAGAAGGTGCTGCGCAGGCTCCGCGGGACGCCGATGCCCCCGGCCGCGTACTTCCTGGGGAAGATCTGGCTGGTCCTGGTCACCGGCCTGCTGGAGACGGCGCTCCTGCTGCTCGTCGGCGTCAGCCTCTTCGACGTCGATCTGCCCACGCGCGCGGGCGACTGGCTGACCTTCGGCTGGATCTTCGTCCTGGGCCTCACCGGCTGCGCCCTGCTCGGCATCGCGATCAGCAGCGTTCCGAAGTCGGGCCGGAGTGCGAGCTCCGTGGTCATCCTGCCGTTCCTGGTGCTCCAGTTCATCTCCGGCGTCTACATCTCCATCGACACCATTCCGGACTGGATGCTGAACGTCGGGGCGCTCTTCCCGCTGAAGTGGATGTGCCAGGGCTTTCGCGGGGTGCCGGACTCCGCACGCGTGCTCGAACAGGCGGGCAGCTGGGAGTACGGAAAGATCGCCCTGGTGCTCGGCGCCTGGTGCGTCGGAGGTCTTGTGCTGTGTCTGCTGACGTTCCGGTGGAAGAACCGGCGCGACGGGTGACGCCTTGTGGAGTGAGCCCCGTCCCAGGAGCGAGGTCACGGGGCGCTGCCCCTGACCCCGCTCCACAATCACCGAAGAGGCTCTACTTACCGAGCTCGGCCCGCAGCTTCGGCACGATCTCGTCCACCGCCACGGCCTCCTGCTCGCCGGACTCCATGTCCTTGAGCTGGACGACGCCCTCGGCGAGGTCACGCTCGCCCGCGACGACGGTGAAGCGCGCTCCGGAGCGGTTGGCGTTCTTCATCGCGCCCTTGAGGCCCTTCCCGCCGTACGAGAAGTCCGCCGCGACGCCCGCCTTGCGCAGCTCCGTCACCTTGGCGAACAGGACGCGGCGCGCCTCGTCGCCGAGCGGCACCGCGAAGACGCTGGTGGACGCGGGCAGTTCGAGCTCGACGCCCTCCGCCTCCAGGGCCAGCACCGTGCGGTCCACGCCGAGCGCCCAGCCGACCGAGGGCAGCGAAGGGCCGCCGATCATCTCGGAGAGGCCGTCGTAGCGCCCGCCGCCGCCGACAGCGGACTGCGAGCCGAGGCCGTCGTGGACGAACTCGAAGGTGGTGCGGGTGTAGTAGTCCAGGCCGCGGACCAGCTTCTCGTCGTCCTCGAAGACGACGCCCGCCGCCGTGACCAGCTCGCGGACCTGCTCGTGGTACGCCTTGCAGGCGTCGCACAGGTAGTCACGCAACGAGGGCGCGCCGACCAGCTGCTGCTGGACGTCGGCCCGCTTGTCGTCGAGGACCCGGAGCGGATTGATGTCGATACGTCGACGTGTCTCCTCGTCCAGGTCGAGCCCGCGCAGGAAGTCCTGGAGCGCGGCGCGGTAGACGGGGCGGCACTCCTTGTCGCCGAGCGAGTTGAGCAGGATGCGGAAGTTCCGCAGGCCGAGCGTGCGGTACGCCTGGTCGGCCAGGATGATCAGCTCGGCGTCGAGCGCCGGGTCCTCGGCACCGATCGCCTCGGCGCCCACCTGGGAGAAGTGCCTGTACCGGCCCTTCTGGGGGCGCTCGTAGCGGTAGTAGGAGCCGGAGTACCAGAGCTTGACCGGGAGGTTGCCCGCCTTGTGCAGGTTGCCCTCCAGGGCCGCGCGCAGTACGGAGGCGGTGCCTTCGGGGCGCAGCGCGAGCTCGTCGCCGCCCTTGGTCGTGAAGGCGTACATCTCCTTGGTCACGATGTCGGTGGACTCACCGACGCCGCGCGCGAAGAGCTCGACGCTCTCGAAACCGGGCGTCTCGACGTACCCGTAGCCCGAGTTGCGCAGCGGGGCCGCGATCGCCTCGCGCACCGCGAGGTACTTGGCGGAGTCCGGCGGCAGCAGGTCGTAGGTGCCCTTGGGGGCCTTGAAGGTGCTCACGGTTTTTCTCTCGTCACATTCCTCGTCGCGGGCCGGACGCGGGGTCCGTGCCCAGGCCGGTGGCCACCTGCCGCAGATACGGGTTGGTGGCGCGCTCCTGGCCGATGGATGTCTGGGGACCGTGTCCCGACAGGACCACGGTCGAGTCGTCGAGCGGCAGGCACACGCGGCCCAGCGACTCGAGGATCTCGGTGTGGCTGCCGCCGGGCAGGTCGGTGCGGCCGATGGAGCCGGCGAAGAGCAGGTCGCCCGAGAAGAAGACCGAGGGGATCTCCTGCGTCTCGGGCATCCGGAACGTCACCGACCCCTTCGTATGCCCCGGTGCGTGCGCGACGGAGAAGTCGAGGCCCGCCAGCTTCAGGTCCGCGCCGTCCGTGAGCTCCCGCATGTCATCGGGCTCCCCCACCGTCAGCTCGCCCATCAGCGGCATCCCGATGGAGCGGCCGAGCGCCTTCTCGGGGTCGCTCAGCATGTACCGGTCGGAGGGGTGGATCCACGCGGGGACGTCGTGCGCTCCGCACACCGGGACGACCGAGGCGACATGGTCGATGTGGCCGTGGGTGAGGATGACCGCGACGGGCTTGAGCCGATGCTTCTTGAGCGCGTCCTCGACTCCCTGGGCGGCCTGGTGGCCCGGGTCGATGATCACGCACTCCTCGCCTGCGGCGGGGGCGACCAGATAGCAGTTGGTGCCCCAGGCCCCGGCGGGGAACCCGGCAATGAGCACGATCGTCCTTCGTTCGTCGTCCGGCGGGAGGCACCGCGGTCCCCGGCGGGAGAACGCGGCAGATCAGAGCCTACCGGCGCTGCCGATTCCACAGGTAACCCATATACGGTACGGGGCACTACGCAGCGCATGGGCAGACATGCGCGGGAGAAGGGGAGAAGAGCCGGTGGTCAGCCAGGAACAGCGCCGCAAGCAGCTCGCCCGGGAGAAGTTCCTCCGCCAGCAGCAGCGCCGTGAGGCCGCGCGGCGCAGGGCGCGGATGCGCAACGCGGTGCTCGCGGGAGCACTCGCGGTGGTCGTGGCGGGCGGCGCCGTGTCGTACGCGGCGGGCGCCTTCGACGGCGACTCCTCCAAGGACGACGCGAACGCGCAGCCCAGCAGCTCGCCGAAGGACCCGTGCGCGAAGGCGGCACCGGGGTCGGTGAAGCCGCTGAGCTTCAAGAAGGAGCCCGCGCTCGCCATCGACAAGTCCGCCGACTACACGATGAACCTGAAGACGACGTGCGGCGACATCGGCCTCGACCTGGAGGCCGCGAAGGCCCCGCACACCGTCAACTCGTTCAACTTCCTGGTGAACAAGGGCTACCTCGACCACACCAAGTGCCACCGGCTCACCACCGGCGGCATCTTCGTCCTGCAGTGCGGCGACCCCAAGGGCACCGGTGAGGGCAACCCCGGCTACTCGATCCCGGACGAGAACCTGAAGGACGAGCGCCTCAAGGACAAGGTGTATCCGGCGGGCACGGTCGCCATGGCGAACCAGTACAACGCCTCGAAGAAGACGGGCCGCGACACCGGCGGAAGCCAGTTCTTCCTCGTCTACCAGGACAGTCAGCTGCCGCCCGACTACACACCGTTCGGGACCATTTCCGAATCCGGTATGAAGGTACTCAAGAAGATCGCGGCCGCCGGCGAGAGCAGCGGGCAGGGCGACGGCGCACCGAACGCGACGGTCGTCATCGACAAGGCCACCGTGACGAAATCCTGAGCGTCGCCAGGCAAACTTCGGTCGTGCGGGATGCGGACAGCCGCCCCGCCGGTCGCCTATGTTGGCGGTGACGAAACTGTGGACGATGCCGGGGGCCCCGAGGCCCTGCGCAGGCATCATGTGGAGGAGGCGCTGTGAGCAGCGACCCGTGGGGCCGCGTCGACGAGACGGGGACCGTGTACGTGCGTGCGGCCGACGGCAGTGAGCGAGTGGTCGGTTCGTGGCAGGCAGGATCTCCTGACGAGGCCCTCGCCTATTTCGAGCGCAAGTACGACGGTCTGGTCGTCGAGATCGGACTTCTCGAGCGCCGGGTGAAAACGACCGACCTGTCGGCCAAGGACGCCACGACCGCCATCGACCACCTGCGCCAGCAGGTGGACGAGGCGCACGCGGTCGGCGATCTGGCGGCCCTGGGCAAGCGCCTCGACAAGCTCGTCGAGAGCGTCGAGGCGCGCCGCGAGGAGCGCAAGGTCCAGAAGGCCAAGCAGTCCGACGAGGCGCGGCACGCCAAGGAAGCCCTGGTCGTGGAGGCCGAGGAGCTGGCCCAGAGCGAGCAGTGGCGCTCGGCCGGCGAGCGGCTGCGCGCGCTGGTCGACACCTGGAAGGGCCTGCCCCGGCTCGACCGGAAGTCGGACGACGAGCTGTGGCACCGCTTCTCGCACGCCCGCTCGGCGTTCTCCAAGCGGCGCAAGGCGCACTTCGCGTCGCTCGACGCGCAGCGCGAGGACGCCCGCAAGGCCAAGGAGAAGCTGGTCGGCGAGGCCGAGGCGCTCTCGGGTTCGACGGACTGGGGGCCGACGGCCGCCCGCTACCGCGAGCTGATGGCCGACTGGAAGGCCGCGGGCCGCGCCCAGCGCGAGCACGAGGACGACCTGTGGAACCGCTTCCGCGGCGCCCAGGACGTGTTCTTCGCGGCGCGCAGCTCGGTCTTCGCCGAGCGCGACGCCGAGCAGGGCGAGAACCTCAAGCTCAAGGAGGAGCTGGCGGACGAGGCCGAGAAGCTCGTCCCGGTCACGGACCTGAAGACGGCCCGTGCCGCGTTCCGCTCCATCAACGAGCGCTGGGAGGCCATCGGCCACGTGCCGCGTGACGCGCGGCCCAAGGTCGAGGGCCGGATGCACGCGGTCGAGCGGGCGCTCCAGGAGTCCGAGGAAGCCGAGTGGCGCCGCACGAACCCGGAGGCCCGCGCGCGTGCCGCCGGTCTCACCGGTCAGCTGCAGGCCGCCGTGGACAAGCTCCAGGGCCAGATCGAGGCCGCCCGCACCGCGGGCAACACCTCGAAGGCCGACAAGCTCCAGCGGGAGCTCGACGGGCGCCAGGCGCTGCTCGACCAGGCGCTGAAGGGTCTGCACGAGTTCGGCGGCTGAGTTTTCCTTTCACTACGTAGAGGGGCTCCCGCACCACGTGGTGCGGGAGCCCCTCTACGTAGTGGCCCGGTCTACGGCCTGCGCGCCGACGTCACCCGGTACACGTCGTAGACGCCCTCGACGCCCCTGACGGCCTTGAGGACGTGCCCCAGGTGCTTGGGGTCGCCCATCTCGAAGGTGAAGCGGGAGGTGGCGACCCGGTCGCGCGAGGTCTGCACGGCCGCCGACAGGATGTTCACGTGCTGGTCCGAGAGGATGCGCGTGACGTCCGACAGGAGGCGGGAACGGTCCAGGGCCTCGACCTGGATGGCGACCAGGAAGACCGAGGACTGGGTGGGGGCCCACTCGACCTCCAGGATCCGCTCGGGCTCGCGCGAGAGCGAGTCGACGTTCACGCAGTCGCTGCGGTGAACCGATACGCCGCTGCCGCGCGTGACGAAGCCGATGATGGGGTCACCGGGCACGGGCGTGCAGCACCGCGCCAGCTTGACCCACACGTCGTCGACGCCCTTGACGACGACACCGGGGTCGGCGTTGGCGCGGCGCTTGCTGCGGCCGCGCGCGGGCGGCGCGCTCTCGGCGATGTCCTCGTTGGCCGCCTCCTCGCCGCCGAGCGCCTGGACGAGCTTCTGCACGACGGACTGGGCGGTGACGTGGCCCTCGCCGATCGCCGCGTACAGCGAGGAGATGTCCGGGTAGCGCATCTCGTGCGCGAGGGTCACCAGCGAGTCGCCCGTCAGGATCCGCTGGATCGGCAGGTTCTGCTTGCGCATGGCGCGCGCGATGGCGTCCTTGCCCTGCTCGATCGCCTCGTCGCGGCGCTCCTTGGAGAACCACGCGCGGATTTTGTTGCGCGCCCGCGGCGACTTGACGAAGCCGAGCCAGTCGCGCGAGGGACCCGCGCCCGCGGCCTTGGAGGTGAAGACCTCCACCAGGTCGCCGTTGTCCAGGGTCGATTCGAGCGGCACGAGCCGTCCGTTGACCCGCGCTCCTATGGTGCGGTGGCCGACCTCGGTGTGCACGGCGTACGAGAAGTCGACGGGCGTCGCGCCCGCCGGGAGCGCTATGACGTCGCCCTTCGGCGTGAAGACGAAGACCTCGTTGCGCGACAGGTCGAAGCGGAGCGATTCGAGGAACTCGCTGGGGTCCTCGGTCTCCTTCTGCCAGTCGAGGAGCTGGCGCAGCCACGCCATGTCGTTGAGGTGGTCGTCCTTGCCGCCGGCCTTCTTCGGCACGTCGGTGCGGACCTTGGAGGCACCGGCGACGGCCTCCTGCTTGTACTTCCAGTGCGCCGCGATGCCGTACTCGGCCCTGCGGTGCATGTCGAAGGTACGAATCTGCAGCTCGACCGGCTTGCCGTTGGGGCCGATCACCGTGGTGTGCAGCGACTGGTACATGTTGAACTTGGGCATCGCGATGTAGTCCTTGAACCGGCCGGGGACCGGATTCCATCGCGCGTGCACGGTGCCGAGTGCGGCGTAGCAGTCGCGGACCGTGTCGACGAGGACGCGGATGCCCACCAGGTCGTAGATCTCCGCGAAGTCGCGGCCGCGGACGATCATCTTCTGGTAGACGCTGTAGTAGTGCTTCGGGCGCCCGGTGACGGTGGCCTTGATGCGGGCGGCGCGCAGGTCGGCCTGGACCTCGTCGGTCACTATGGCCAGGTACTCGTCGCGCTTGGGGGCGCGCTCGGCGACCAGACGCACGATCTCGTCGTACATCTTGGGGTAGAGGATCGCGAAGGCGAGGTCCTCCAGCTCCCACTTGATCGTGTTCATGCCCAGGCGGTGCGCCAGCGGAGCGTAGATCTCCAGCGTCTCGCGGGCCTTCTTCTCCTGCTTCTCGCGCTTGAGGTACCGCATCGTGCGCATGTTGTGCAGGCGGTCGGCGAGCTTGATGACCAGGACGCGGGGGTCCTTGGCCATCGCGACGACCATCTTGCGCACGGTCTCTGCCTGCGCGGCCTCGCCGAACTTGACCTTGTCCAGCTTGGTGACGCCGTCGACGAGCAGGGCGACCTGGTCGCCGAAGTCGCGCTTGAGGGTGTCCAGGCCGTACTCGGTGTCCTCGACCGTGTCGTGCAGCAGACCGGCCATCAGCGTGGCCGGGTCCATGCCGAGCTCGGCGAGGATCGTGGTGACCGCGAGCGGGTGCGTGATGTACGGGTCGCCGCTCTTGCGCTTCTGTCCGCGGTGCCAGCGCTCGGCGACCTGGTAGGCCCGCTCGATCTGGCGCAGCGTGGACGTCTCGATCTTGGCGTCGTTGCTGCGCACGATCCGCAGCAGGGGCTCCAGGACCGGGTTGTACGGGTTGGAGCGCTGGACGCCGAGGCGCGCGAGCCGGGCGCGGACGCGGTTGGAGGAGCCGGAGCGCGCGGGCTGGCCCGTGGCGGGGCGGATCGCGGGTGCCGTCGGATGGTGGTCGGCGGGCGGCTTCGGACGGGGCTGCTCGGCCGGTTTGTCGCCCCGAGAGACCTCTCCCTTGGCGCGCTGCGCGGACGTGCCGCCCTGCGTGCCTTCTGCCTTGTTCGCGGGCGCGGCGGAGCCCGCCGAGGCCTGCTGAGCCTGCTGGGCGGCCTTGGCGGCGGTGAGTGGCTGGGACTCGTCTGGCAAGAGCGCTCCCTGTGCGCGATCGGGGTCCCTCGGTCAGGCCCCGAAGAGCCCATGGTATCGATCCTGGGCCTCCGGCTCGCCTTCGGCCGGTGAGACTGCTCTGTACTGGAGAAACACGAGAGGCTGCCCCCGGATTCCCCCGACCCCGACACTCTGGCCCCTCGGCCGTCCCCCGTCCACCGCGTCCCGCCCGTCGGACGGCCGGTGGCGCCACGGCCGGATCCGACCGTGGCGGGATCCGGCCGGTCGGCGCCCGGCGGGGAGAGTGCCGTGCCGGACACGGCGACGGGCGCCCCGGCCGAAGCCGGAACGCCCGCCGTCATCGTGCAGCTGCGAGCCGTCTCAGACGGTGATCAGCGCCTCAAGGGGCGCCCCGTCGAGGGCGCGCTCCAGCTTCTGCCGGCCGTCGAGGAAGCCGAGCTCCATGAGGACCGCGACACCGGCCACCTCGGCGCCCGCCCGACGGATCAGGTCGAGCGAGGCCCCCGCGGTGCCGCCGGTGGCGAGGACGTCGTCGATGACCATGACGCGGTCGCCCGCGGTCAGGTCCTCGGCGTGCACCTCGATCTCGGCGCTGCCGTACTCCAGGTCGTAGCGCTGCTTGAGCGTCGCTCCGGGGAGCTTGCCCGCCTTGCGTACGGGGATGAAGCCGAGCCCCGCGCGGAGCGCGACGGGGGCGCCGAGGATGAAGCCCCGGGCCTCCAGGCCGACGATCTTCGTGGCGCCGTGCCGGACGCTGAAGTCGGCCAGCGTGTCCGTCAGCGCCGCGAAGGCCTCCGGGTCCGCGAGGAGCGGGGTGATGTCCTTGAACACCACGCCCGGCTTCGGGTAGTTCGGGACGTCACGGATGCGGCTGAGCAGCAGCTCCGTGACGCCTGCGAGCTCGGTCATCGGCGCTTCCCCGAGGGACGGCCCCGGCCGCGGTTGCGCGACGCGGGCTGCGTGCGCGGGCCGACGACCGCGTGAGCCGTGTCCTCGGGACCGTCCCCGTCGTCCTCGACGTCCTCAGGTCCTTCGGGGGCCCGCTCCGCCGCCTCCGCGGACTCGCCCTTCGCCGCGGCCGCCGCGCGCTTGGCGAGCACCCGCTTCTTGAGGGCCTTCATCTGCGGCTCGCGCTCCTTGAAGTCGGCGACGAGCGGCGTGGCGATGAAGATCGAGGAGTACGCACCGGCCGCGAGGCCGACGAACAGCGACAGCGAGATGTCGTTGAGCATGCCCGCGCCCAGGACACCGCCACCGATGAAGAGCAGGCCCGCCACCGGGAGCAGCGCGACGACCGTGGTGTTGATCGAACGCACCAGGGTGCCGTTGATGCTGCGGTTGGCGAGCTCGCTGTAGGTGTACCTGGTCTGCTTGGTGATGTCCTTCGACTGCTCCTTCAAGCTGTCGAAGACCACCACCGTGTCGTAGAGCGAGTAACCGAGAATGGTCAGCAGACCGATCACCGTGCCCGGGGTGACCTCGAAGCCGACCAGCGCGTACACACCCACGGTGATGGTGATGTCGTGGATCAGCGCGATCAGTGCCGCGAGCGCCATGCGCCACTCGAAGGCGATGGCCAGGTAGATCACCACGAGGACCATGAAGATCGCCAGGCCCTGCCAGGCCTTCATGGCGATCTGCTCGCCCCAGCTGGGTCCGACGAGGTCGGCGTCGATGTCCGCGGCCTTGACGTTCAGGTCCTCGGCGAGCGCCTTCTTGATCTGGTCGGACTTCTTGATGTCGACGCCCGCGATCTGGATGCGGAGCTTGTCGTCACCCAGCTTCTGGACGATCGCGTCGTGACCGGACGCCTTCTCCGCGGACTCCTCGGCCTTGGCGACCGAGGCACTGGTCTTCGGCGTGTTGAAGACCGCGCCGCCCTCGAACTCGATGCCCATGTTCAGGCCGCGCACCGCGAGGCCGACGATCGCCGTGATGGTGATCAGGATCGAGACGGCGTACCAGATCTTGCGCTTGGCGACGAAGTCGTAGCCGACCTCACCGCGGTAGAGCCTGGCGCCGAGATTGCCGAGCTTCGACATCTCACGCCTCCTTCGGGTCGACGGGGGCGGCGGGGGCGCGGCGGGTCCGGCGCAGCGGGGGCTTGGCGCCGAGCCGCTTCGGGTCGAGTCCGGACCACTTGTGGCCGTTCGCGAAGAACTTCTTGCGGGCCATGAGCGTCATCAGCGGCTTGGTGAAGAAGAACACCACGACGACGTCGAGGAGCGTGGTCAGGCCGAGCGTGAACGCGAAGCCCTGCACCTTGCCGACCGTGACCACGAAGAGCACGGCGGCGGCGAGGAACGAGACGAAGTCGGAGACCAGGATGGTGCGCCGGGCGCGCGGCCAGCCCCTCTCGACGGCGGGGCGCAGCGTGCGTCCCTCGCGGACCTCGTCCCGTACGCGTTCGAAGAACACGATGAACGAGTCCGCCGTGATGCCGATGGCGACGATCGCACCACAGACCGCCGGCAGGTTCAGCGCGAACTTAATGGTCGGGCCGAGCAGCGTCATGATCGTGTACGTCAGCGCCGCGGAGACCAGGAGGCTCGCGATGGCGATGAGCGACAGGCCGCGGTAGTAGGCCACCAGGTAGATGATGACCAGCGCGAGGCCGATGGCGCCCGCGATGAGGCCCGCCTTGAGCTGCTCGCCGCCGAGGGCCGGGCTGACCGTGGTGACGCTCTGCTCGTGGAAGGTGAGCGGCAGGGCGCCGTACGACAGCACGTTGGCCAGGTCCTTGGCGGACTGCTGCGTGAAGCTGCCGGAGATCTCGGCGTTGGCGCTCAGGGTCGTGTTGACGCTGGGGGCCGAGACGACGTCGCCGTCGAGGACGATGGCGAACTGGTTCTGCGGGGGCTGCTGCTGCGAGAGCTTGCTGGTGACCTTCGCGAACTTCTTCGAGCCGTCCTTGGTGAACGTCATGTTGACGACCCAGGCGCCTCCGGCGTTCTGGTTGATCGTCGCCTGTGCCTTGCTGACGTCCTTGCCGTCGACCTCGGCGGGACCGAGGACGAACTTGTCCCAGGACTTGCCGTCGGGGCTCTTGCCACAGGCCACGGTCGGCTCGGAGGGCTTCACACCAAGGCCCGCGGCGACGCGGGCCTTCTTGTCGGTGCAGTCGAGCTTGGTGAACTTCTCCTGCAACTTGGCGGTGGCCGGGTCGGCGGACGGGGTGGGGTCCTTCTTGCCGTCCTTGGCCTTGTCCGATCCGGACGGCGTCGGGTCGGCCTTCAGGGCGTCGCTGACGGCACGGCCCTGGGAGGTCGGGGTGGCGGTCGGAGAGGTCGCCTTGTCGGTGGCGTCGTCCTTCTCGGCCTTCTCGTCCTTCTTGCCCTTGTCCTTGTCAGCGCCGGTCGAGGGGCTGTCGGACGGCTGGGGCGTCTGCTCACCAGGGGCCTGCGTGATCACCGGGCGGAAGTAGAGCCGAGCGGTCGTACCGACCTGCTCGCGCGCCTGCTTCTCGTTCGTCCCCTTGGGGATGTTGACGATGATGTTCTTGTCGCCCTGGGTCTGAACCTCGGCCTCGGAGACGCCCAGACCGTTGACGCGGTTGTTGATGATGTCAACCGCGGTGTTCATGTTGGTCTGGTTGATCGCGTTCTTCTGGCCCGGCTCGTTCTTCGCCTCGAGCGTGATGCTCGTACCACCGGCGAGGTCGATGCCGAGGCGCGGCGTGGTGTGCCCGGAAAGGAACATTCCCCCCGTGAGCGCCACGAGGGCGATCAGGATGAAGACCAGTGAGCGGCCCGGCTTCCCCTGGGCGCCCTGCCTTCGGCCCTTCTTCGGTGCTGCCACCTTCTCGTTCTCCCTGTCCAACCGCCCGACATCCGGTCTGCCCCCTTACCGTGCGAGGAGGTCCCGGGCGAGCGGCCATGAAGTGGTGTGGAGACCCGGCGTGAAGTACCACGTGATCCGGGGACCGCGGCACGCGAGCGGCGCGCACCGCGGTCCCCGGTCGTGACTACTTCGCGTCGGACTCGCCGTCGGTCTTCTTCGGCTTTGCTTCGTCGGCCTCGGCGGCCGCGTCCTTCTTGCCGAGGTCGATGGGCGAGTCGTCGGAAGCGTCGGCGGGCTCGTCGGTCTCGGTCAGGGAGGAGGCGTCGTCGGGAACGACGGGGGATTCCTCGTCCAGGTCGTCCTCGGTGCCGTGCACGATGCGGTTGTACTCGTCGTCGTCGAGGACGGCGCCGATCGAGTTCTTCGCGTACACCGCGTGGACACCGGGGGCCACCTCGAGGAGGACGGCTTCGTCGTGGACCTCCTTGACGGTGGCGTACATGCCCCCGATCGTGCGGATGCCGGTGCCGGGCTGCATCTCGTTACGCATCTGCGCGGCGGCCTGCTGCTTCTTCTTGGCAGACCGGGTCATCAGGAACATGGCCCCGATGAGCACGATGAACGGGAGGAGGGTCACGATATTCACGGGACGGAGTTTCCTTCGCACGACCGCGCAGGTAAGCGGCCATTGGGATGGGGGTGGGCACGCCGCCCGCAAAGGCGGCATCGGCGGAGTCTAAGCGAGTCCGCACCTAACGAACAACGCTCAGCATGGCACCGCAGTTCCTGCGGGGGCGAGTCTCCGCGCCGTTCTCCCGCACGCGCGGCGCTCTCCCACCGATATCACGCCCCGAAGAGGTCCTGTTGTCCCTTTCCGCCCGTCTGACGCGGCGGAACGAGGCCGAGATGCGCCCATGCCGCCGGGGTGGCGACGCGGCCCCGGGGGGTGCGGGCCAGCAGGCCCTCGCGCACCAGGAAGGGTTCCGCCACCTCCTCGACCGTCTCGCGCTCCTCCCCCACCGCGACCGCGAGCGTCGACAGGCCCACGGGGCCGCCGCCGAAGAGCTTCAGCAGGGCTTCCAGGACGGCCCGGTCCAGGCGGTCGAGGCCGCGCTCGTCCACTTCGTAGACCGCGAGGGCCGCGCCCGCGATGGCGCGGTCGATCTCGCCGTCGGCCTTGACCTGGGCGTAGTCCCGCACGCGGCGCAGCAGGCGGTTGGCGATGCGCGGCGTGCCGCGCGAGCGCCCGGCGATCTCGGCGGCGCCCGCCGGGTCGATCTCCACGTCGAGCAGCGCGGCGGAGCGGTGGACGACGCGCTCCAGCTCGGCCGGCTCGTAGAACTCCATGTGCGCGGTGAAGCCGAAGCGGTCGCGCAGCGGCGGGGGCAGCAGGCCCGCGCGCGTGGTGGCGCCGACCAGGGTGAAGGGCGGCAGTTCGAGCGGGATGGCGGTGGCGCCGGGGCCCTTGCCGACGATCACGTCGACGCGGAAGTCCTCCATCGCCATGTAGAGCATCTCCTCGGCGGGCCGCGACATCCGGTGGATCTCGTCGAGGAAGAGGACCTCACCCTCCTGGAGGGAGGAGAGGATCGCGGCGAGGTCGCCCGCGTGCTGGATGGCCGGGCCGCTGGTGATGCGGATCGGGGCGCCCATCTCGGCTGCGATGATCATCGAGAGGGTCGTCTTGCCGAGGCCGGGGGCGCCGGAGAGCAGCACGTGGTCGGCGGTGGCGCCGCGCGCGCGGGCCGCGCGCAGCACCAGGTCGAGCTGCTCACGGACCTTCTCCTGGCCGATGAACTCGCCCAGGTCCTTGGGGCGGAGCGCGGCCTCGACGGCCTGGTCCTCGCCGTCGGCGGACGCACCGACGAGACGCTCGGCCGCCCCGGCAGCGTCGTCGGTCGTGTCGTCCCAGTTCATGCGGTGTGCCTCGCGATGCGGTTCAGGGGGTGGCAGACGGTGCGGAGGAGCGGGGGCTAGCGGGTGCGGTTCAGGGTCTGGAGTGCGGCCTTCAGGAGCTGGCCGACCTGCGGTGACTCCATGGCCTCGGCCTGCGGGGTGACGGCGGCGACTGCCTCGTCGGCCTCGCGCGTGGCGTACCCGAGGCCGATCAGCGCGGCGTGCAGCTGGTCGTGCCAGCCCGCGGTGACGGCCCTGCCGATCGCGGGCCCGCCGGTGCCGAGCGGCTCGCCCAGGCGGTCCTTGTACTCCAGGAGGAGCTTCTGGGCGCCCTTCTTGCCGATGCCGGGGACGGCCGTGAGGGCCTTCTCGTCGCCGGTGGCGACGGCGCGGCGCAGGGCGTCCGGGCTGTGCACGGCGAGCATGGCCTGCGCCAGGCGCGGCCCGACGCCGCTCGCGGTCTGGAGCAGCTCGAAGGTCTGGCGCTCGTCGTCGTCCGCGAACCCGTACAGCGTCAGGGAGTCCTCGCGGACGACGAGGGAGGTGGCCAGCTTGGTCTGCTGGCCGACGCGGAGGGTGGACAGCGTGTTCGGCGTGCACTGGACGGCCATGCCGATGCCGCCGACCTCGACCACCGCGGCATCGGGGGCGAGGGCGGCTACGGGGCCGCTGACGAAGGCGATCATGCGGTACGGCCTTTCTGTGCTGAGGAGGCTGAGGAGGTCCTGGCGGCGGCCGTGGCGGGCTTGGCGGCGGCGGTCTCCGCCGCGTGCCGGGCCACGGCCTGCTGGAGTCGGTTCTGGGCGACCGCCTGCTGGAGGCGGTGCTGCGCGGGGGCGCGCCAGATGTGGCAGATGGCAAGGGCGAGCGCGTCCGCCGCGTCGGCGGGCTTGGGGGGTGCGTCGAGCCGCAGGAGGCGGGTGACCATCGCCCCGACCTGCGCCTTGTCGGCCCGGCCGCTGCCGGTGACGGCGGCCTTGACCTCGCTGGGGGTGTGCAGGGCGACGGGGATGCCGCGCCGCGAGGCGCAGAGCATGGCGACGGCGCTCGCCTGGGCGGTGCCCATGACCGTACGCACGTTGTGCTGGCTGAACACGCGCTCCACGGCGAGGACTTCGGGGTCGTACTCGTCGAGCCACTGCTCGATGCCCTGCTCGATGGCGACCAGGCGGTGGCCCAACTCGGCGTCCGCGGGGGTGCGGACGACACCGACGCCGCGCATGGTCAGCGGGCGCCCCGCGACTCCGTCGACGACCCCGACACCGCACCGGGTCAGCCCCGGGTCGACCCCCAACACGCGCACGTAGCCCCTCCAATCGCCTGTCCGTGCAGGTTATCGGGTCCCTCTGACAACGCGACGGGCCGACGGGGGTGTGTCCCGTCGGCCCGATCGCGCCCCAGAGGGGCGCGGGGAACTGCGCGCGCAAGCAAGAACGGCCGACAGCCGTCGGATCACGCAAGCCCAGCGGAGCGCTTACGCGTCGACCTTGGCCATGACCTCGTCGGAGACGTCGAAGTTGGCGAAGACGTTCTGCACGTCGTCGCTGTCCTCCAGGGCGTCGATCAGCTTGAAGATCTTCCGCGCGCCTTCCTCGTCGAGCTCGACCTGCATGGTCGGGACGAAGTTGGCGTCGGCCGAGTCGTACTCGATCCCGGCGTCCTGGAGCGCGGTGCGGACCGCGACCATGTCGGTGGCCTCGGAGAGGACCTCGAAGGACTCGCCGAGGTCGTTGACCTCTTCGGCGCCCGCGTCGAGGACCGCGCCGAGCACGTCGTCCTCGGACAGCTCGCCCTCACCCTTGGGGACGATCACGACACCCTTGCGGTTGAACAGGTACGAGACGGAGCCCGGGTCGGCCATCGAGCCGCCGTTGCGCGTCATGGCGACGCGGACGTCGGACGCGGCGCGGTTGCGGTTGTCGGTGAGGCACTCGATGAGCACCGCGACGCCGTTCGGTCCGTAGCCCTCGTACATGATCGTCTCGTAGTCGGCGCCACCGGCTTCGAGACCGGCACCGCGCTTGACCGCGGAGTCGATGTTCTTGTTCGGGACCGAACTCTTCTTGGCCTTCTGGATGGCGTCGAAGAGGGTCGGGTTACCCGAGATGTCGGCGCCGCCGGTGCGGGCCGCCACCTCGATGTTCTTGATCATCTTCGCGAAGAGTTTGCCGCGCTTGGCGTCGATCACGGCCTTCTTGTGCTTCGTCGTAGCCCATTTAGAGTGGCCGGACATCTGCCTGTCTCCTTCGCGTTACCCAACAACCAGTAAGAACTCTCCCAGACCTTAAGGCCCCGGGGGGATCCCGGGAGATCCTACTAGGATCCCGCGCGCCCGGTCCCCCGCACCATGTCCACGAACAGCGCGTGGATGCGGTGGTCACCCGTCAGCTCGGGGTGGAACGAGGTGGCGAGCGCATTCCCTTGACGCACGGCGACGATGTGGCCCCCGTGCTCGGCGAGCACGTCGACCTCGGCGCCGACCGACTCCACCCAGGGGGCCCGGATGAAGACGCCCTCCACGGGGGCACCCGCCACGCCCTTGACGCCGACGGACGCCTCGAACGACTCGTTCTGCCTGCCGAAGGCGTTGCGCCGCACGATCATGTCGATGCCGCCCACCGTCTCCTGGCCCGAGCGCGGGTCGAGGATCTTGTCGGCGAGCATGATCATGCCCGCGCAGGTGCCGTAGACGGGCATGCCGTCCCGCACGCGCGCGCGGAGGGGTTCCAGGAGGCCGAACAGGGCGGCCAGCTTGGAGATGGTGGTGGACTCGCCGCCGGGGATGACGAGGCCGTCCACCTCGGCGAGTTCCTCCGGGCGCCTGACCGGCCTGGCCACGGCGTCCGCCGAGGCCAGGGCGATCAGGTGCTCCCGTACGTCCCCCTGCAGAGCGAGGACGCCCACTACGGGAGTGGTCATCACCAGCCCCGGTTCGCGTAGCGCTCGGTCTCCGGCAGGGTGTCGCAGTTGATGCCGACCATGGCCTCGCCGAGGTTGCGGGAGGCGTCCGCGATGATCTTCGGGTCGTCGAAGAAGGTGGTCGCCTTCACGATCGCGGCGGCGCGCTTGGCCGGGTCGCCGGACTTGAAGATGCCGGAGCCGACGAAGACGCCCTCGGCGCCGAGCTGGCGCATCAGGGCGGCGTCGGCGGGGGTCGCGACGCCACCGGCCGAGAAGAGGACCACGGGGAGCTTGCCGAGCTCGGCGGTCTCCTTGACCAGCTCGTACGGGGCGCGCAGGTCCTTGGCGGCGGCGTACAGCTCGTTGTTGTCGAAGCCGCGCAGCTTGGCGATCTCGTTCTTGATCTGGCGCAGGTGGCGGACGGCCTCGACGACGTTGCCGGTGCCGGCCTCACCCTTGGAGCGGATCATGGCCGCGCCCTCGGCGATGCGGCGCAGCGCCTCGCCCAGGTTGGTGGCGCCACAGACGAACGGGGTCGTGAACGCGAACTTGTCGCTGTGGTTGACCTCGTCGGCCGGGGTGAGGACCTCGGACTCGTCGATGTAGTCGACGCCGAGGGACTGGAGCACCTGGGCCTCGACGAAGTGGCCGATGCGGGACTTCGCCATGACCGGGATGGAGACGGCCTCGATGATCTCTTCGATCATGTTCGGGTCGGACATCCGGGCGACGCCGCCGTCCTTGCGGATGTCGGCGGGGACCCGCTCCAGCGCCATGACGGCGACGGCGCCGGCGTCCTCGGCTATCTTCGCCTGCTCGGCGTTGACGACGTCCATGATCACGCCGCCCTTGAGCTGCTCGGCCATGCCGCGCTTCACGCGCGCGGTGCCGGTCTCGGGCGACGGGTTGCTGCTGGAGGGGGTGTTCGACACGGAGGTGACCTCACTCGCTGAAGAGGGTTTCTGCAGCTCCGAGGAAACTCCCGGGGACCAGGCCACAGCAAGGGCCAATGGATGACCGGTGGCTCATTTTCCCGGGACGTGGCTGGTCAGCGGCGTGCCGTGCGGTGCCGACCTGCGCTTTTGCGCCTCTACATAGGTGCGTACGCGGGTGGACTCCGGCCTCCGTGGACGCCCTGTCGCTACGCGGTCGCGCGGTCCGCGAGGGCAACCGGCGGTTCGTCGTCCATCTCGAACGCCATCGGGAACGGCGCGTGCCCCGCGAGCCGGAACCAGCGGACCTTGCGGTGCCTGCGCAGCGCGCGGGCCGCGCGCACCGCGTCGTTGTGGAAGCGCCTCGCCATCGGCACCCGGCGGACCGCGGCGGCGAGTTCGGTCGCCGCCTCGTCGCCGCCCGGCGCCTCGCGCAACGCCTCGACCTGCCCGGCCTCGCCGAAGATGGCACGCAGCGCCTGGCTCAACTCGCTCTCGGCGACCTCGCGCTGCTCCTCCTCCGCCTGCCGGGCCGCGTGCGCCGCCTCGTAGAGCACGATCGAGGCGGCGGGGTCGAGGACTCCGGACGTGGCCAGCTCCTGGGCGACCGAGGCGCGGCGCAGCAGTTGGGCGTCGAGGGCGGCGCGGGCCGCGTCGATGCGTGCGTGCAGGCGGTCGAGTCTGCCCGCGGTCCAGCTCAGGTAGAGGCCGATCGCGAAGAGGGCGGCTGCGATCCAGATCAAGGTGGAGGTCACGGGCGGCAAGGGTACCTTCGGGTGGGGGCGGGATGGTCAGGTCCGGGGCCGGGGCTACCGTGCCGGTGGCTGTGCGGTCCGTACGCCTGCCTCGGGGGCTTCGCCCCCGGGCCCCCAGTCCTCAAACGCCGGACGGGCTGGGCTTGGCCCCCCACGCCCGGCGCGCCGAACCCAGCACACGGAGGACCGACCTAGTTCTTCTGCGCCAACCCGAACCTCGCCCGCAACCCCGTCCGTTCGTCCGTTGCCACCGAAGCCGCGCCGTCCGTCACCGTTTCGTAGACCGCGAGGATGTCCGCGCCCACCGTCGACCAGTCGAAGCGGCGGACGTGGGCGCTGCCCCGGTCGCGCAGGCCTTCGCGGCGTTCTGGGTCGGCCAGGAGGCGTACGGCTGCCTTGGCCAGGGATTCCGCGTCCTCGTTGGTGAACAGGTCGCCCGC
Source organism: Streptomyces sp. NPDC087300 (assembly GCF_044744425.1). Classification (NCBI taxonomy): domain Bacteria; kingdom Bacillati; phylum Actinomycetota; class Actinomycetes; order Kitasatosporales; family Streptomycetaceae; genus Streptomyces; species Streptomyces sp. NPDC087300. Next base: position 312,847 of record NZ_JBIUYI010000008.1, on the reverse strand, counting down.
CGCGCCCTGGTCGAGGACCTGGGCGAAGGCGTCGAGGTCGCTGGCGAGTACCGGCGCGCCCGCCGACATCGCCTCGACCAGGATGATCCCGAAGCTCTCGCCGCCGGTGTTCGGGGCGACGTACAGGTCGACGCTGCGCAGCAGCCGCGCCTTGTCCTCGTCGCTGACCATGCCGAGGAACTCGACGCGGGAGCGGAGTTCGGCGGGGAGGGAGGCCACCGCCTCCTCCTCGTCGCCCCGGCCCGCCACCAGGAGGCGGGCGTCCGGGCGTTCGGCGAAGATCTGCGGCAGGGCCTTCATCAGCACCGGAAGCCCCTTGCGGGGTTCGTCGATGCGGCCGATGAAGCCGATGGTCCCGCCCTGCCACTCGGGCTTGGGCTCGGCGTCGGCGAAGAAGTCGACGTCCACGCCGTTGGGGATGACGACCGCGTCGCCGCCCAGGTGTTCGACCAGGGTCCGGCGCGCGTACTCGCTCACCGCGATGCGCGCGCTGATCTTCTCCAGGGCGGGCTGCAGGATCGGGTACGCGGCGATCATCGCCCGCGAGCGCGGGTTGGACGTGTGGAACGTCGCCACGATCGGGCCCTGCGCGGCCCAGCAGGTCAGCAGGCCGAGCGAGGGCGAGGCCGGCTCGTGGATGTGGATGACGTCGAACGTGCCGTCGTGCAGCCATCGGCGTACCCGCGCGGCCGACAGGAAGCCGAAGTTGAGCCGGGCGACCGAGCCGTTGTACGGCACGGGAACGGCCCGGCCCGCCGACACGACGTACGGCGGCAGCGGGGTCTCGTCGTCGGCCGGGGCGAGGACGGAGACCTCGTGTCCGAGGCGGATGAGGTGCTCCGCCAGATCGCGGATGTGGAACTGGACGCCGCCCGGCACGTCCCAGGAGTACGGGCAGACGATGCCGATCCTCACGAGCGCCCCTCCGCCCGAGCCTCGTCGGGGCGGGGTTCCAGGTCGGCGAGCCACAGACGCTGCAGCATGTGCCAGTCCTCCGGATGGTCGGCGATACCCGTGGCGAAGGCGTCGGCCAGGGCCTGCGTCATGACAGACGTCTTCTCGGCCTTGGTGCCTGTCTCAGGGACGTCGATGGGTGGGTGGACGCGGCCCTTCATGACGGGCGAATCGTCGTACCAGAGGGTGACGGGAAGCAAGAGCGCGCCGGTCTGCTGGGCGAGCATCGCGGGCCCCGCGGGCATCCGGGCGGTGTCTCCGAAGAACTTGACCTCCACTCCGGAGGACGACAGGTCACGGTCGGAGACGAGACAGACCAGGCCGCCCGCGCGCAGGCGGCGGGCCAGGGTGCCGAAGGCGGATCCTCCGGTGTGCGGCAGGACCTCCATGCCGAGGCTCTCGCGGTAGGCCACGAAGCGGTCGTAGAGCGTCTCGGGCTTGAGCCGTTCGGCGACGGTGGTGAAGGGGGTCTCCAGCTTGGTGGTGACCCAGGCGCCCGCGAGGTCCCAGTTGCCCAGGTGCGGCAGGGCGAGGACGACGCCCTTGCCCGACGCGAGCCCGTCGGTGAGGTGGTGGACGTCCTTGACGTCGAAGCCGTTCCTGACCCGCTCCCTGCTCCAGGAGGGGAGGCGGAAGGACTCCATCCAGTAGCGCAGGTAGGAGCGCATGCCCGCCCTGGAGAGCTCGGCGAGCCGCTCCGGGGTGGCGTCGGGCACCACGCGCGCGAGGTTGGACTCCAGGCGCAGGACGCCCTTGCCGCGCTTCTTCCAGACCGTGTCGGCGATGGTCCTGCCCAGGCGGTCGGCGACCGGCTCCGGCAGCTTCTTGACGGTGCTCCAGCCGAGCCCGTACAGCGCGTCGGTGAGTCGGTCCTTCACTGCGCGGCCTCACTCTCCTGGGCCTGCGCGGCCGCGGCGGCGTCCGCCTCCGCGGATTCGCGGCGCACGGTCACGACCCGCTGGACGAGGGTGACGGCGCTGCCCGCGGCGACGATCCACAGGGCGATGGGCAGCAGGACCTGGATGCCGGGCACGCCGAACTTGTGGAGCCCCGCGAGGCCCGCGGCGACCAGCGTGATCACCAGGCGCTCGGCGCGCTCCACCAGGCCGTTGACGGCGACGGGCAGGCCGATCGCCTCGCCGCGCGCCTTCGTGTACGAGACCACCTGGCCGCTGGCCAGACAGAAGATGGAGACGGCGCACAGCACGTTGTCGTCGCCGGAGCCCGCGTACCAGAGGGCGAGGCCGCCGAAGATCGCGCCGTCCGCCACCCGGTCGAGCGTGGAGTCCAGGAAGGCGCCCCAGCGGCTGGAGCGGCCCAGCTGGCGCGCCATGTTGCCGTCGACGAGGTCCGAGAAGACGAACAGCGTGATGACGATCGTGCCCCAGAAGAACTCTCCCCGGGGAAAGAAGACCAGCGCTCCCGCCATCACACCGGCCGTGCCGATGAACGTGACCGCGTCGGGGCTCACCCCGCGGCGGATGAGAAACGCGGCGAACGGTGTGAGGACACGCGTGAAGAATGCACGCGCGTACTTGTTCAGCATGGCCTTCCCGAGGGGTCGGTGCGCCGCGCGGCCCCGTTGGCCACCGGCTGGCCCATCGTAGTCACGACGTTGACGGACCGGCTCGCGCCCTCACGTTCACGTACGACGTATGGACGCAGAGTGACCCGAGTGGAAAGCTCGAAAGCACCGCGGGCGTCGCCGGAGCCGACCCGCACGCGGCCCCGCGTGTCCGCGAGCAGCCAGCATCCCCGAGGGGGCTTCAGGCTCCTCACCGTGCACGTAACCGGGAGGCCAAGGCATGGGCGACAAGGCGAACGCACACCCCGGAGCCGCCGGCAGGGCAGCATCGGCCGACCACCCCGCGTCCGTACGGAATGTGGTGCTGGTCGGCCACAGCGGATCGGGCAAGACGACTCTGGTGGAGGCCCTCGCGCTGACCGCGGGGGCGGTGAACAGGGCGGGCCGCGTGGAGGACGGCGGCACCGTCTCCGACTACGACGAGATCGAACACCGGCAGCAGCGCTCGGTGCAGCTGTCCCTTGTCCCCGTCGAATGGGGGGACTACAAGATCAATCTCCTGGACACACCCGGCTACGCCGACTTCGTCGGGGAGCTGAGGGCCGGTCTGCGCGCGGCGGACGCGGCCCTTTTCGTCGTCTCGGCGGCGGACGGCGTGGACGGCGCGACCCGCATGGTCTGGGAGGAGTGCGCGGCGGTCGGCATGCCGCGGGCGATCGTGATCACCCACCTGGAATCGGCCCGCGCCGACTTCACCGAGATGACCCGCACCTGCGCGCAGGCGTTCGGCGCGGACGACCCGGACGCCGTTCTCCCGCTGTATCTGCCGCTCCACGGCGAGCAGGGCCCGGACGGGCACGCACCGGTCACCGGGCTGATCGGGCTGCTCTCGCAGCGGATCTTCGACTACGCGTCGGGCGAGCGCAAGGAGTCCGAGCCGGGCGCCGACCAGCTGCCGCTGATCGAGGAGGCGCGCAACAAGCTCATCGAGGGGATCATCGCCGAGAGCGAGGACGAGTCCCTCATGGACCGCTATCTCAGCGGCGAGGACATCGACTTCAAGACGCTCGTGGACGACCTGGAACGGGCCGTGGCGCGCGGCATCTTCCACCCCGTGCTCGCCGCCGCCCCCGCCGCGGAGGGCGCCCGTCAGGGCATCGGCACGGTCGAACTCCTGGAACTGATCACGGGCGGCTTCCCGACCCCGCTGGAACACCCGGCGCCCGCCGTCACCACACCGGACGGCAGGGCTCGGCCCGCGCTCTCCTGCGACCCCTCGGGGCCGCTGGTCGCCGAGGTGGTGAAGACGGCGTCCGACCCCTACGTCGGCCGCATCTCGCTGGTGCGCGTCTTCTCCGGAACGCTGCGCCCCGACGAGACCGTGCACGTGTCCGGGCACGGGCTCGCCGACCGCGGGCACGAGGACCACGACGTCGACGAGCGGGTCGGCGCCCTCTCCGCACCCTTCGGCAAACAGCAGCGCACGCTGACCCGGTGCGTGGCGGGTGACCTGGCGTGCGTGGCCAAGCTGAGCCGCGCCGAGACCGGCGACACCCTCTCCGCCAAGGACGATCCGCTCCTGATGGAACCCTGGACCATGCCCGACCCGCTCCTGCCGCTGGCCATCCAGGCACACAGCAAGGCGGACGAGGACAAGCTCTCGCAGGGGCTCGCGCGTCTGGTCGCCGAGGATCCGACGATGCGGCTCGAACAGAACCAGGACACGCACCAGGTGGTCCTGTGGTGCCTGGGCGAGGCACACGCGGACGTCGCCCTCGAACGGCTGCGCAGCCGCTACGGCGTGCAGGTCGACGTCGTGCCGCACAAGGTCTCCCTGCGGGAGACGTTCGCGGGCAAGTCCGGTGGCCGGGGCCGTCATGTGAAGCAGTCCGGCGGGCACGGGCAGTACGCGATCTGCGAGATCGAGGTCGAACCGCTGCCCGGCGGCAGCGGCATCGAGTTCGTCGACAAGGTCGTCGGCGGTGCGGTCCCCCGCCAGTTCATCCCGTCCGTCGAGAAGGGCGTGCGCGCGCAGGCGTCGAAGGGCGTCGCCGCCGGGTACGCGCTCATCGACGTACGCATCACGCTCCTCGACGGCAAGGCGCACTCGGTGGACTCCTCCGACGCCGCGTTCCAGACGGCGGGCGCGCTCGCGCTGCGCGAGGCCGCGGCGGAGGCGCGGATCCACCTCCTCGAACCGGTCGCGGAGGTACAGGTGTTGGTCGGTGACGACCACGTGGGCGCGGTGATGAGCGATCTGTCGGGGCGGCGCGGCCGGGTCGTGGGCACCGAGCAGGCGCCCGGCGGGCGCACGCTGGTGCGGGCCGAGGTGCCCGAGATCGAGATCGGCCGGTACGCGGTGGACCTGCGGTCCCTCTCGCAGGGCACCGCGCGCTTCAGTCGTACGTACGCACGGCACGAGCCGATGCCGCCGCAGCTCTCCGACCGGATCCGCGAACGGGCGGGGGACGCCACGTAGTTGAGCGGCGTCCTTCGGTCACCGTCCGCGCCGGGCGGACGGTGACCGGCCGCATTCCGTCGTCCGCCGACAGATGTCGGTGCGCCCGGATACGCTGATGACCTGATCAACAGATGTGCCCGGCGGCAACAGGTGTGCCGGACAGGGAAGTCGGGAAGAGCCGCAGCAGCGAAGGCGTCGCGGCGATGGGGGCGGCAGTGGCGGACGATGGATTCGACTTCAGGCCGGGGGCCCAGGTCCCGCTCTCCGGCGCGGCAGGCCAGACGGCGGCGACGCACGCCCTGGCCTCGGCCGCGTACCGCGACAGCGACGTGGACGAGATCCTCAAGGCCAACAGCGAGTGGCACAAGTCCGAGGTGAAGTCCGGCCTCTGGTCACTGTTCAAGCCGAGTCTGGGCGAGGCGTTCGCGCGGACCGTGCAGGTGCGGATGATCGGCGGCGGCCGCAAGCCGCTCATCCAGTCCTTCGGCATCGAGCCGCAGTCGGTCGTCGAGCACTGCCTCGCGGCGAGCAACATCCGCAAGCAGCGCGACAGCTGGCTCACCGCCGTGATGGTGCTGTGCGGGGTCCTCTTCCTGCCCGGCCTGCTCGTCTGGCTCGCGGTCTTCACCATCAGGCGCCAGGTCGCCAAGAGCGACAACAAGCGCGCGAGCGCGCTGGCCACGGCCGTGCTGGTCGCGGTGGGCGTGCTCGCCGTGCTGTTCCTGCTCAAGCTGCCGTTCGGCGGCTTCTGGGCCTGGTACCTGCGCGCGGCGATCGTGCTGCCCGTGGTCGGCTGGTTCTGGGCCAAGCAGATCTCCGAGCGCACCGCGAAGGACATGCGCGAGCGCTGGTCGAGCCTCCTCGCGGGCGGCGGCATCGGCGCGAAGATCCCCGAGGCGGTGCCCGGCAGCCCCGGTGAGACGGCCGCCGAGCGGCTCCGGCAGGGCCTCGCCCGGCTCTCCGCCGAGCAGCAGAGCAACTCCGTGTTCTACGCGGGGCCCAAGGGGATACTGGGCATGGGCACGCGCTGGGGCAGCTGGCAGCTGGCGGAGGAGCTGGTGCCCGCCGAGGAGAACAAGGAGATCCACCCCTTCCGCAGCTGGGACGTCATACGCGCGGTGCACGACCAGCTCCGCATGCTGGAGCGCGGCCCCCTGCACACCGGCGGCTTCACGCCCCCGTCGATAAAGCACTGGGTCGTCTCCCCCATCGGGGAGAACGCGAAGGCGGTGGCCCGCCCCACCGGCACGGACGTCGAGGCGTTCCAGGTCCGCGGCCACGAGATCCAGCGCATCTGCAACGAGCAGCAGTTCGGCAGCGGCGACCGGCACTACCTGGGCGTCCAGTTCACGCTCTGGGACGGCCAGTTGGTCATCACCATGCTGATCACGGTGACGGTCCTGCACGAGACGCTGCGCATCGAGGTCACCGGGCACGCGCTCGGCCCGGTGCACTCTCTCTTCACCAGCAAGCCCGCCCCCAAGACGAAGACGGTCGCCAAGCCGATCAAGTTCTGGGAGACCACCGAGCGCAGCCTGCCGCTGGTCGACGCGGACGAGGTCGTACGCCTCGCGGTCCGCGCCCCGTTCACCTGGTACCCGCCGCTGCTCGACTACCTCGGCGGCAAGCTGGCGCTGCCCGAGCCCTTCGGTCTGCGGCACGCCTGGGCGGACAAGCCGTGGCGGCACCGCTTCATGGCCGACGACGCGCTGCGCGCCGCCACGCCCGTGCTGCGCGTGGTGCACTCCGCCGCCATCAAGGTCTTGCAGGAGAACGGCGTGAACACGGATAAGTTCGGCGCCCGTTCCAGCTTCCTCAGCGGCATGGTCCAGGACCCGATGCCGCGGAAGGCGGACGTGTACGACGCGTGAGACGAGGGCGGCGGGGTTCCCACACCCCACCGCCCTCTCATCTCACCTGTCCCACCTCACCCGACGTTCGGGTCAGATGGCCTGCCACAGGGCGGGAACGTTCGGCGGCTCCCAGCCCGGGTAGGCGGTGTGGCCCTGGATGCAGCGGTAGCGGACGCCGTTGTACGTCACGACGTCACCCGCCTTGTAGGTGGCACCCAGTTGCCAGGTGGTCTCGCCGCCGCCCGGCACCGTGAGGGTGTAGGTGGTGGTGTGGGTGACCTGCCCGGTGCCGGTGAACGTCAGCGTGTACGTGCCGGCGGTGGTGCCCGCGGCGACCTCGACGGTGGCCGTCGCCGAGTCACCCGAGAGCACCGCGTCCGGGCTGATGGAGACGCTCACCCCGGACGGGGCGCCCGAGGCCGTGAGCGCCACCTTCTGCGCCGACCCGCTGGTCGTGGCGGTGGCGAGGGTGACCTTCGCCGAGGAGCCCGGCTCGACCGTGCCCGACGCCGGGTTCGCGGCGAGGGAGTAGTCGTCCGTCGGGGCGGGCTTGTCGCCCACCGCCGTCTTCCAGATCGCGTACGCGATCCCGTCCGAGCTGCGGTCCAGCGAGGTGGCGCTGACGTTGGCGGTGGTGTCACAGGCGGAGTGGTAGCACGGGTCGTACGCACGGCCCGCGGTGCCGCCCCACTTCGCGGCCTCCGCCGCGGACTTCGTGGCCGAGGCGCCGGTGGCGTAGCCGGAGGTCGGGACGCCGACGCGCTGGAAGGAGGCGTCGTCCGAGCGGCCCTGGCCCTCGACGTTCTCCTGGGGCGCGAGGTTGAGCGACGTCCAGTAGTCCCGCAGCGGCTTGGAGGCCGTGGCGGTCAGGTTGTTGATGAAGTACCCGGCGTTCCCCGAGCCCACCATGTCGAAGTTGTAGTACGCCTTGATCTTGGCCCGGTCGGTGGCCGAGAGCGAACCCGCGTAGTAGTCGGAGCCGTTGAGGCCCTGCTCCTCGTCGGTCCACCAGGCGAACCGGACGCGGTTCTTCATCGTGGGGTTGCTCTGCGCCAGGGACAGCGCGGCCTCCAGGATCGCGGCGGATCCCGAGCCGTTGTCGTTGATCCCGGGCCCGGCCGCCACGCCGTCCAGGTGCGCGCCGAACATGTAGACGTTGTCCGCGTCGCCCTGCGGCCACTCGGCGATCAGGTTGTTGCCCGCGCCCGCGGAGCAGCCGGAGGCGCAGCTCTGCTCGGTGACCTGGTATCCGGCGGCCTCCAGCTTGCCCTTGACGTACGCGAGGGAGGCCCGGTAACCGGCGCCGGTGGCGCGGCGGTTGCCGCCGTTCTGCGAGGCGATGGTGTTGAGCTGCGTCAGGTGCGCCTTGACCTTCTCCACGTCGATGTCCGGCGGGGTGGTCGGGTTCCCGCCGCCGCCCACGGTCAGCGTGTACTGGGCGGTGTGCGTCTTGGTGCCCGCGGTGCCCGTGACGGTGATCGGGTAGGTGCCCGGCGTACTGGACGCCGAAGTGGTGATCTTCATGGTGGCGTTGGAGCCGGACGTGACGGTCCCCGGGTCGAAGGAGACGTTGACCCCCGTCGGCGCGCCCGCCGCGGTCAGCGAGATCTGCTGGGCGCTGCCGGTGACGGTCGTGGTGTTGACCGTGGCCGTGGTCGAGGCCCCCGCGTCGACCTGCCCCGAGGCCGGGCTGAGCGCGAGGGAGAAGTCGCTCTGCTGCCCGGAACAGGTCGGGTCACCGCTCTGCGCCGGGATGCTGATGGCGTCCCAGGCGGCCTTGGTGGCGTTGAACAGGTCGCAGCTCGCGTCCAGGTTCTTCGCCGAGGTGAGCGTGGCGGTGCGGTAGCGCTTGTACGTCATGCCGCTGGTCTTGAGCAGCATCGCGCCGTAGAAGACCTTGCCGGCGTTCTTGACGCCCACGCCGGTCACCTGCTGGTTGTTGCAGGTGGGGCTGGAGGGCTTGCCGCCGCCAGGGTTGGAGCCCTCGGCGAGCAGGTAGAACCAGTGGTTCATGGGCCCCGCCGCCTTGTGCTCCTCGGTGTTGGGGATCGAGGCGGAGTAACAGTTGGGGTCGTTGTTGACCCGGCTCGGGTCGTACATGTTGCGGATCGGCCCGCGCCCCTGGAGGTTGATCATTTCCCCGACGGTGTAGTCCGGGGTGTCGTAGGGAGCGGGCTCGTTGATGTACGCCTCGGTCAGGGCGCCCATGATGTCGCCGGTCGCCTCGCCGAGGCCGCTCTCGTGGTTGGCGCCGCCGGGGGTGTTGGAGTCCAGGCCGTGGCCGAACTCGTGGGCGACGACGTCCACTCCGGCGATCCACTCATTGGCGCTGTTGTGGCCGATGGTGACCGACGAGCCGTCCCAGTAGGCGTTGAGGTCGTTGAGGCCCACGCTCACCGGCCAGCTGCCGCCGTTGCCGTTGTGCCCGTTGCGGCCGAACCACTCCTTGAGCATGTTCGACTGCTTCTGCGCGGCGAACATCACGTCGACGCAGCCGGTCTCCCTGCTGGTGGGGTTGCCGGTGCCCCAGTCGTCGGTCGCCTTGCTGAAGACGCTGCCCTGGTAGCTCGAACACTGCAGACCGGGGCGCGTGGTGTCGCGCAGCACGTAGTTGCTGCCGGACTTGGAGGTGTCGATGGTCAGCGGGTCGGGGCCGTTCCACTTGCTGTGTCCGGTGCCCGCGCGCACGTCGTCGTAGGTGTCGATGACCTTGCCGGTGCGCGCGTCGACGAAGACGTGCAGCTTGCTGGGGTCGCCCGCCTTGGTCCTGCCGGTCAGCTTCGTCTCCCAGGCGAGCGCGGGCGCGTCCTTCTTGACCCGGACCACCAGGCGCTCGGCGTCGACCTTCTTGACCGAGGCCAGCTTCGCGCGGCTCGTCCTGACCGCCTGCGCCCGCGTCACCTTCGCCTTGGTGCCGACCGAGATCCTCGCGTCGGACGCGGACCGCACGGCGCGGACCTTGCCCTTGCCGTCGGCGAGGACGACCGCGTCGCCGCCCACCACGGGCAGCCCGCGGTAGGTCCGCTCGTACGCGACCGAGTAGAGGCCCTTGGTCCAGGGGGTGACCTCGTGTCGGTCGTACTGCTCCTCGGGGCCCACGGCCAGCGAGTCGAGGCCGCTGCGCACCGCCTTGTCGGCGGCCGCGAGGGCCTTCGCGAGGGGGTCCGGCTTGGCCGCGGCCGGTGCGGGCTGCGCCGCCGCGGCGAGGGACACCGGTACCGTCACCCCCGCTAACGCCATGACCAGGGTTATCCCGGCCGCTGCGGATCTTCTGAGCATCACGGCTCCTTGTGAGAGGTGTTGAGGCTCCATCGGGCCAGGGGGGAGCACGTGCGTCGGGCCGTGTGGTCGCGCCCGCCGCTCCGCTTGCGGAGTGGCGGTGACATGACACCCTCGTGGCTGGCGGAACCCTCACACCGGCCCGGTCCCCGGTCAATGGATTCCCGGCGTCCGGTACGCCCTGGCAAGAACTGGCAAGCGCGGCACGGCCGCGCCGCCTCACTCCGACACGCCCCGCAGCCGCTCCCGGTACTCCCTGACCTCCGGCAGGTCGCCCCAGTTCCGCGCGAGGCGCCCGTGCAGTCCGCGCAACTCGACGGTGACCATCAGCTGCCGTGCGCGCACGGCCTCTTCAAGGACGGGCTGCGCCAGGGCGACCGCCGCGACGGGATCACCGGCGCAGGCCCAGCTGTCCGCGAGGCGCAGCGTGAGCAGCAGACGGGTCGTGTGCATCCCGGGTGGCAGCAGCGCGTGCGAGCGGGCGGTGGCCTCGATCGCGCGCCGGGCCACCGTCCGGTCCTCCGTGACCACCGCGAGGTCGCGCAGCGCCCCGCCGATCGCCGATTCGAGGCGCAGCACCCCCTCCGCGCCGGAGAGCCAGGGCGCTTCGAGGCGGTCCCTGTCGTCCAGCCTGGCGAACCTGCGCCGCGCCATGGAGATGTGCCGTCGGCACGCGTCGGCGTCGTGGTTCAGCGCGTACGCGCGCGCCTGGTACAGGTCGGCCAGGGTCGTCATCCAGCGCCGCTTGGCGTCCACCGCGCCGATGGCCTCCGCGTACACGAGCATCGAAGCGGCGTCCCCGTCGAGCCGGACGAGGGTGGCCATGTCGCTGAGGAGGGTCGCCGTGGCCTCGGCGTCCTGGGCGGCGTCCGCCCAGCGCAGGCCGTGCCCGAACCAGGCCATGGCGACGCCGCTCTGCCCGCGCTCCATCCGCAGCCGCCCGGCGACCTGGGCGTACTGGGCGGCGAGCCGCAGCTGGCCGTACGGCAGACGGCCCGTGGAGTTGACCGCCTCGGCCCAGCGGGCCACGCCGCGCAGCAGCCGTTCCACGGTGTTCACACAGGCGTCGGTGACGCGGACGAACGCCTCCCTGATCAGACAGGCGAGCACGGCGGTCAGGCCGTGCAGCAGCTCCACCTCCGCGCCGCCGGTCTCGCCGACGCCGTCGTACGGCCTGGTCAGCCCGGTCAGCAGGTCGGTCACCGAGCTCCGGTCGGGCGTCGCGCAGCCCACCCTGCCGTGCAGCGGGCAGGCCAGGCCCTCGGCGGGCAGCCGCTCGGGCCAGGGCTGCGCGGTCAGCGGAGCGTCCTCGCCCGCCAGGTCCGCCCCGGGGATCGGCGAGAACAGCGTGGGCGCCGCGGGGAAGAGGCCGGGCGTGCGGAGCGAAGGGGGCGGCGAGGCGATGACGGCGGCGAGCCGCCCGTCGGCCTCCAGGGCCGCGTCGAGCCGGTTCACCAGGTCGAAGGGCGGCTCCCGCAGCCCGCCCTCCAGCCTGCTGATGAAGCTGTGGTGGTAGCCCACCCGCCTGCCGAGCTGAAGCTGGGTGAGTCCGGCCCGCCGACGGTGGAAGCGCAGCTGCCGCCCGAACTCCGCCCACCCCGCGTCAACCGCCTGTGACATGTCGACGGACATGGCCCTCCCTGACCGCGCTCTCCCTGAGAGCAGGGTGGCAGGTGGGGTTGCCGCCTCCAACCCCCTTGCCCTACAGGGGGGTTGACGCTATGCAACAGGCCGCGCGAACAAGCCGTACGACGGCGTCGCCGCTAGCCCGCCTGCGACGGCCAGACGTCGGCGAGCATCTTGCGGGTGTCGGCGAGCAGCTGCGGAAGCACCTTGGTGTGCCCCACGACCGGCATGAAGTTGGTGTCGCCGCCCCAGCGCGGGACGACGTGCTGGTGGAGATGGGCGGCGATGCCCGCGCCCGCCACGGTCCCCTGGTTCATGCCGATGTTGAAGCCGTGCGCGCCGGACGCGGTGCGCAGCGCCGTCATCGCCTGCTTGGTGAGCTCGGCGAGTTCGGCCGTCTCCGGGGCCGTGAGGTCGGTGTAGTCGGCGACGTGCCGGTAGGGCACGACCATCAGGTGCCCGCCGTTGTACGGGTACAGGTTGAGCACCGCGTACACGTGCTCGCCGCGCGCGATCACGAGCCCGTCCTCGTCGGATTTGGCCGGGATGGAGCAGAACGGACAGCCGTCGTCGGCTCCCGGTCCCGTGGGCTTGTTCTCGCCCTGGATGTACGCCATCCGGTGGGGCGTCCACAGGCGCTGGAACGCGTCCTGCGTACCCACTCCGATCTGCTGCTCCGGCTCACTCGTCATGAGATGCAGCATATGACTTCATCCGTTCGCGGCGTGCCGCAGGGGCGGATGTGCGCGGCTCCGGAACGGCGCGAGGCCCCCGGGGGAGTTCCCCCGGGGGCCTCGCGCCGTTCCGCCCTCGGCGGCCGGCCGCCGAGCGGGCTTCCGGTCAGACCTGAGCGCGGTCCTCGACGGCCTTGGTGATCTTGGCGATCGCCTCGTCGACCGGGATGCCGTTCTCCTGCGAGCCGTCGCGGTAGCGGAAGGAGACGGCGCCGTTGGCCATGTCCTCGTCGCCCGCGATGATCATGAACGGGACCTTGGCCTTCTGGGCGTTGCGGATCTTCTTCTGCATGCGGTCCGACGACGCGTCGACCTCGACCCGCAGCCCCTGCTCCTTCGCCTTGGCGGCGAACTCCTGGAGGTAGGGCACGTGCGCGTCGCCGATCGGGATGCCGGTCGCCTGCACGGGGGCCAGCCACACCGGGAAGGCGCCCGCGTAGTGCTCCAGGAGCACCGCGAAGAACCGCTCGATGGAGCCGAAGAGCGCCCGGTGGATCATGACGGGCTGCTGCTTGCTGCCGTCGGACGCGGTGTACTCCAGGCCGAACCGCTTGGGCTGCTGGAAGTCGACCTGGATGGTCGACATCTGCCAGGAACGGCCGATCGCGTCCTTCACCTGGACGGAGATCTTCGGGCCGTAGTACGCGGCGCCGCCCGGGTCGGGCACCAGCGGCAGGTCCTGCTTGGTGGCCGCCTGACGCAGCGCCTCGGTGGCCTCCTCCCACTCCGCGTCCTCGCCGATGAACTTGTCGGACTCGGGGTCGCGGGTGGAGAGCTCCAGCTCGAACTCGGTCAGGCCGTAGTCGCGCAGCAGGTCGAGGACGAAGGTGAGCAGCGAGTCGAGCTCGCCGGCCATCTGCTCCTTGGTGCAGTAGATGTGCGAGTCGTCCTGGGTGAAGCCGCGCGAGCGGGTCAGGCCGTGCACCACGCCGGACTTCTCGTAGCGGTAGACCGTGCCGAACTCGAAGAGCCGCAGGGGCAGTTCGCGGTAGGAGCGGCCGCGCGCCTTGAAGATCAGGTTGTGCATCGGGCAGTTCATCGCCTTGAGGCGGTAGTTCTGCTCGTCGAACTCGATGGCCGGGAACATCCCGTCCGCGTAGTTCGGCAGGTGGCCCGAGATCTCGAAGAGGCGCTCCTTGGAGATGTGCGGGGTGTTCACGAACTCGTAGCCCGTGTCCTCGTGCCGCTTGCGGGAGTAGGTCTCCATCTCCTTGCGGATCACGCCGCCCTTGGGGTGGAAGACCGCGAGGCCCGGACCCAGCTCCTCCGGGAAGGAGAACAGGTCGAGCTCGGCGCCGAGCTTGCGGTGGTCGCGCTTCTCGGCCTCGGCGAGGAACTCCAGGTACGCCTTCAGCTCGTCCTTCGACGGCCACGCGGTGCCGTAGATGCGCTGGAGCTGCGGGTTCTTCTCGCTGCCCCGCCAGTACGCGGCGGCCGAGCGCATCAGCTTGAACGCCGGGATGTTCCGGGTGGTCGGCAGGTGCGGACCGCGGCAGAGGTCCTTCCAGCACAGCTCGCCGGTCTTGGCGTCGAGGTTGTCGTAGATCGTCAGCTCGCCGGAGCCGACCTCGGCGTCGGCGCCGTCGGCGGCCTGCGCCGCGTTGCCCTTGAGGCCGATGAGCTCCAGCTTGTACGGCTCGCCGGCGAGCTCCTCGCGGGCGTCCTCGTCGGTGGTGACGCGGCGCGAGAACCTCTGGCCGCGCTTCTGGATCTCCTGCATCTTCTTCTCGATGCGCTTGAGGTCCTCGGGCGTGAACGGCTCCGCGACGTCGAAGTCGTAGTAGAAGCCGTCCCTGATGGGCGGGCCGATGCCCAGCTTGGCCTCGGGGAAGAGCTCCTGCACGGCCTGCGCCATGACGTGCGCGGCGGAGTGGCGCAGGATGTTCAGGCCGTCCTCGGAGGAGATCTCGACGGGCTCGACCTCCTCGCCCTCGGCCACGGCGTACGCCAGGTCCTTCAGCTCGCCGGCCACCCGCACGGCGACGACGGTGCGCTCACCGGCGAAGAGCTCGGCCGCCGTAGTGCCCGTCGTCACCACGCGCTCTTCCCGCTCGGAATCGCGTTGGATGATCACACGGACGTCTGACACCGGTCTCTCCTAGCTGAAGGGGGTGCGGCGCATTCCGTTGCGCGCGCACTAGGGATCGTACCGAGCCGCGGGGGCCCGCCGCGAAACGGTTGTCCCGCGCCCCCGGAGGCACGCCCTCCGATCCCGCTCCCCACCGGTCCGCGCTCAGTCCCCGCTGCACGCCTCCTCGAAGAAGTCGAGGTTCTCCTGGAGCGACTTCATCAACCGGTCCCGCTCCGCCTCGTCCACCTGTACGGGCACCACCCCGGTCGCCCCCGACAGCCTGCGGAAGCCGCCCCGGCTCTCCAGGCGGCCGTGCACCCGGATCGGCAGCCCGACCAGATGCGCGTGGCCCGCGATGCGGTACGACTCCTCGTCCAGCGTCATCCGCACGTGCGGCACCTCCGCGCCCGCGAGCACCCGGATCCGCACCGTGCCGTCCCCGCGCGGCGAGGCGCGCCGCATCCGCACCACGGCCCCGGTGATCCGCACCGGCACCGAAGGCTCGTCGCGCAGGTACCGGGCGCCCGCCTCCCGCAGCACGGAGAGGTCACCCGGCGAGAACTCCACGGGCTCGGCGTGGGCCGCGCACCCCTCGGGCACCCCGGCGCCCGGCGCCCACTCGACCGCGATCCGCGCTCCTTCGGTGCCCCGCACCAGCGCCACGATCGCCTCGGTCAGCTCCTGGCTGACGCCCGCCTCGACCGCGCCGTCGAAGGCGTCCATGCCGCCGGTCGCGCGCTGGTAGTCGACGGCCTCCCTGGCGGCGTACAGCGCCTGGTGCAGCCGGACCGCGAGCGGCCGCCCGGTCAGCACGGGTACGAAGGCGGTGAGCTGCCGTCCGCCCGCCGCGGGCCCCACCAGGACGGTGTCCAGGGAGGCGGTGGCGGGGCCCCGGTGCCGCGCCCCGTAGTACCCGGCGCGGCCGCGCGCGGCGAGCGCCCCGGCGAGCAGCATCTGCCGTGCCGCGGCGCGCAGTTGTTCCTCGACCGGCCAGGTCGCGGCGCCCGCGGGCCCGGCAGGTACGTCGCGCCACCAGCGGATCTCGTCGCTGGGCACGGCGAGCCCGACGAGCACGTCGCGCGCGGCGGGCGAGGCGCTGCGCGTCAGCGCCACGAGGGCCTCGCCGATCAGGTCCTCGCAGTCGGGGAAGGCCCGGCTCTCCGGGACGAGCAGGCTGGTGCCGCCGCCTCCGGGGCCGGGCGGCGTCCACCGCGCGTAGCGTCCCGCGGCTCCCCCGCGCCGCTGCCAGCCGTGCCGCAGCAGCAGCGCGCCGAGCACGGCGGGGTCGACGTGGGCGGGCTCGGGCGGGTCCGTCCAGCGGCCCGCGACGGGCGCGGGGTGCGGACGGACGGGAGGTACCGGCTCGTCGGAGCCGAAGGGGCGGTGCATCACGGTCTCCCTCCCGTACCGACCCGCGTCATGATCTCGCAGAGGGCGCGGTCGTCGAAGATCCGCGAGGTCGGTACGCGCACGGTGGTCCTGCGCCTGCCGGTCACGGGGTGCCCGGCGAGATTGGTCCAGTAGCAGCAGTGCCGCAGGTCGAGCCGGTCGTGCCCGGCGCGCAGCCAGTCGTCCTGCGACCGGGGCACGAGCATCACGACCAGGATCTTGTGCACCGAGACCGGGGTGCGGGCGAGCTTCTCCAGGTGCGGGTTGTCGAGCGTGAAGGAGAAGGCAGGCCCCGCCGGGTTCGGCGGTATCTGGTACGTGCACTTGAGCTGGACCTTGATGGTGACCTCGTCGTCGACCGTGTGCCCGGGGGCGCTGTGGCTGACGTGCCAGTCGATGCCGTTGTCCGGAAAGGGCTGCGAGAGGGAGCACCCCGCCGCGGCGGCGACGGCGTGCAGATAGCCCACCTGAAGTGTCTCCATACAGGCGGTGGTGGCGAGTGTGCCGCGCGGCGGTGCGATCCGCTCGGGCAGCAGCCCACCCTGTTCGGGCTGCGCGAGCGCCATGTCCAACAAGCCTTCCGAACCCGGTAGTTCCCCGCTCGGGCCGTCGATGTCAAGGCCCGGTACCTCTGTTGTCTCCGGGCCGCGTACAGCGCAAACGGCCCGGGTATCACCAGCGTGGGCAGGGACCGACGTCATCTGCCGGAGCTGAACGAGGAGTTGCGTCACCATGACGTGCTGGTACGAGGGGCCCTTGGCCGCATTCGACACGGAGACCACGGGCGTCGACGTCGAGACCGACCGGATCGTGTCGGCCGCCGTCGTCGTCCAGCAGGGCGCGGGGACCCGTCCGCGCATCACCCGCTGGCTGGTGAATCCGGGCGTTCCGGTGCCCGAAGGAGCCACCGCCATACACGGACTGACGGAGGATCACCTACAGCGCAACGGCCGCTGGCCCGCGCCGGTGATGGAGGAGATAGCCCGCGATCTGGCCGAGCAGGGCGCGGCGGGCCGGCCGATCGTGGTGATGAACGCGCCGTTCGACCTGACCATCCTGGACCGGGAGTTGCGCAGGCACCGCGCCTCGTCCCTGGGCCGGTACATGGAGGGCTCGTCCCTCTGCGTGATCGACCCCCGGGTCCTCGACAAACACCTGGACCGCTACCGCAAGGGCCGCCGCACGCTCACCGATCTGTGCGCGCACTACGAGGTGGAGCTGTCGGACGCGCACGACGCGGCGGCGGACGCACAGGCCGCCCTCGACGTCGTACGCGCGGTGGGGCGGCGCTTCGCGTCCCGCCTGGAGCGGCTCTCACCGGCCGAACTGCACACGCTGCAAGCCGTCTGGCACGCCGCGCAGGCCCGTGGGCTCCAGGCGTGGTTCGCCAAGAGCGGCACGCCCGAAGCGGTGGATCCGGCCTGGCCGCTGCGTCCCGAACTCCCCGCGGCGGCGTGAGCGCGGGGACGCGCGCACTGATCGGGGCAAGAAAAAACCGGTCCGTCTGCTGACGGACCGGCATTCTCCGGGTGGGCGATACTGGGTTCGAACCAGTGACCTCTTCGGTGTGAACGAAGCGCTCTCCCACTGAGCTAATCGCCCGGGAACGCACTGAACAATACAGGTCCGAGCGCCTTTCCTTCAAACCGCTTCCAGGTAGGCCCGCAGCCCCTTCTCCCCCGCCCTCATCATCAGGGCGTGGTTCAGCAGGAAGACGGGCCGCCCCGGCACGGCGAGCCGCCGCATCAGCGGCCTGCGCACGTCGACCTCCTGCTCGTAGACGGCCCGCGTCCCGGTGGGTCCTGCCGCGATCGACCACCGTGCCCAGCCGTCCAGGTGGCCGCTCATGACGATCTCCAGGACGCCGGCCGCCGGGTCGCGGCGCCGCTCCTGGGCGGTGACGACCAGGTCGTACGGCAGGAGGGAGCGGAAGCGCGCGACGCCGCTGTGCTCGTCGACGGGCGTCACCTCGCGCACCTGCCGCCACCACAGCGGATAGTCCTCGACCCGCTCCAGGACGGCGTAGACGTCGGCGGGCGCGCCGGGCAGATCCCAGACGCTGCGGAAGCGGTAGTGGCACCAGTCCATGGCGGCAGTCTGCCGGGTCGGCGCGGGATCCACGCGCAGGAGGTGCCGGGTGCGCACGGGAACTGAGTACGTCCTGAGTATCCGCGCCGATGCCGCGCGGCGTGGCGCGGACCACACTCACCTGACATGACGAACCTTCCGCCACCCGCCGAGGAGCTCCGCATCCTCGACTGGGAGTTGCGCCAACTGGAGGCGCGCAGGACGCAGTTGCTGCGACGCCGGGCCTGGCTGCTCGGCGCCCTGCGCGCGGCGGGCCCGGCCGGGCAGCCCCCTCACCCGGCCGGCCCGCCCGCACCCGAGGCCGCCCCGCCGAGCGTGCAGAACGTGCTGCTCGCCCTCGGCGGCGTGCTCCTGACCATCGCGGCGATCGCCTTCACGGTGGTCAGCTGGGGCCACTTGGGCATCGGCGGACGCAGCGCGGTGCTCGGCGCGGTGACCCTCACCGCGCTCGGCGTGCCCGCGGTGCTGCTGCGCAGGAAGCTTCGCTCGACCGCGGAGACGGTGGCGGCCCTCGCCATGGCCCTGACCGTCCTCGACGCGTACGCGCTGCGCCATCTGGCGCTGCCCGACGTGGATGCCCTCGGTTTCGCGGCGGTGACGTCCGCGCTGCTCGCCTCCGTGTGGGCCGGGTACGGACTGCTCCTCGGCGGGCTGCGTCTGCCGCTGCCCACAGCGGTGGCCACGGCCCAACTCCCGCTGGTCCTCTGGGCGGGGGCCGCGGGCGCGGGCGAGCACACGATGACGGCGGCGCTCCTGGTGACGGCCGCCTTCGACACCGCGCTCGCGCTGTGGGCGGCCGCCAGGTCCGTCCGCCTCACCGCCACGGCCGGTGCCTGCGTGCTGGGTCTGTGGGGTGCGGCGAGCGCGGGCTGGCTGTCCGCGCAGGCCACGGACCCGGCCGGGGCGGCGCGCGCGGGCGCGCTGCTGCTGTTCGCCGCGGCGATCGCGCTGGTGGCGGCGTGGCGGTCGACGCTCGCCGAGGCGGCGACCGGAGCCGCGTGCGCGGCCGGTCTGCTCGTGGTGGCCGCGACCGGCGGGGTGCCGCGGACCGCGCTGCCCGCCGTGTGGACGGTGCCGGTCCATCTGGCGTGCGGCATCGCGCTGTTGGCGGTCCTGCGCGGCACGCTGCCTGATCCGCTGCGGCGCGGGATCGCCGGGGCGTCGGCCGTGGTGCAGGGGATCGCGGTGCTGTGGGCGCTGCCCGTGGCCGCCCTCGCGCTGCTCGGTCCCGTCGGCTGGGCCACCCGGGCCTGGTCGGGCGCGCCCGCGGACGCCAGGGACGCCCTGCTCGTCGAACTCCCCACCGCCCACCCGCTCCTGGCACCCCTGGTGCTCGGCTCCGTGGCCGCGGTGTGCGCGCTCGCGGCGGGCCGGATCGGCGGTACGGGGCAGCGCACGGCCCGCTACGGCGCACTGGCCCTCACCTGGTCGGCCGCGCTCGCGGTGCCGCCCGCGCTCGCCCTTCCGTACGCGGCGGGAGTGTCGGTCCACCTCCTGGTGACGGCCGCCGCGCTCGCTCTCGCGGTGCGGTCCAAGTCGGCCGTCACGGCGCTGGCCGCCTCGGTCCTGGCGCTCGCGTCGTCGGCGAGCGTCGCGTTCCTCGCGCTCGCCACCACGTCCGCGACCCTCGGCACGCTCGCCTTCCTGACGGCGGCTTTCCTGATCGCGTGCGTGGGCCTGGCCCGGCGCGCGGAGCCCGCGCCCGGCGCCGCGGCCCTCTCCGTCTGCGCGACCCTCACCCACACCACGGCGCTCGTCTGCGCCGTGGGCGCCGCCTTGGCGCTGCGCCCGGAGCACACCGGTCTGCTCGCCCTCGCCGTGCCCGCCCTGGCGGCGCTGGTCGCGGCCCGCATGGGCCGCCATCCCCTCGCCCTGCCGGTCGAGATCATGGGCGCCGCGTCGGGCGCGCTCGCCGTCACGCTCACCGCACCGGACGCCCCGACGCTCGCGCTGGCCCTCGGGCTCGGCGGCCTGATCGCGTCGGGCACCGCGCTGCGCGCCGACCGCCACCCCGTCGGGTATGCGGCCGCGGCCCTGCTGGTCCTGGCGAGCTGGGTCCGCCTCGCCGCCTGGGACGTGTCGACACCGGAGGCGTACGCCCTGCCCGTGACCGTCCCCGCGCTGCTCATCGGCGTCCTGCGTCGGCGCCGCGACCCGGAGCTCTCCTCCTGGGCGGCGTACGGTCCGGGTCTCGCCGCGACCCTGCTGCCGAGCCTCGCGGCGGCCTGGGGCGATCCGCACTGGCAGCGCCCGCTGTTGCTCGGCGTCGGGGCCCTGACGGTCACGCTCGTAGGCGCCCGGCACCGGCTGCGGGCGCCGCTCGTCATCGGCGGCGCGGTCCTCGCCCTGGACGCGCTGCACGAACTGGCGCCGTATCTCGTGCAGGCCGTGGGCGTCCTGCCCCGCTGGCTGCCGCCCGCCCTCGCGGGTCTGCTGCTGCTCGCCCTGGGCGCGACGTACGAGCAACGCCTTCGCGACGCACGGCGGTTCCGGAATGTGCTGAACCGAATGCACTGAACGCATGGAATGGGCCCCGGCGATCGCACGCGGGCCCGGCGTATGCGGATCCGTCAATTCCACTGAAAGGCAAGGGAATACGAGAACGGCCCGGAGGCTCTAAAGCCTCCGGGCCGTAATCCGGGGTGGGCGATACTGGGTTCGAACCAGTGACCTCTTCGGTGTGAACGAAGCGCTCTCCCACTGAGCTAATCGCCCCGGGCGCATGGAGAACATTACCGCATGTCAGCGGGTGCTCCGACCGCCCCGGAGTGACCCTCGGGTCACTCCTTGATCTTCCACGGCATCGTGATGCCGAACTTCCAGACGTAGATGCCGACGAGCACCGCGACGATCACGAGGCCGATCGTCGTCAGGATGATGTTGCGGCGGCGCACCTTGGGGTCGAGCGCACGCTGCGCGGCCTCGGTGACCTTGCGCTTGGTCCAGCGCAGCACCAGCTGGGCCCAGACGAACTCGGTCGCCCAGATCGCCATGCCGCCGAAGATCACCAGCCAGCCGGGACCCGGCAGCGGCAGCATGATGATGCCCGCGACGACCACCGCGAGGCCGACGATGAAGACGCCGACCTGCCAGCTCAGGTGCAGCACCCTGCGTGACTGGACGTACTGCGGGGCGCGCGATCCGAGCGGCGGCTCGGTCCCTGCTCCCGGCTTCTCGGCCTGCGGCCCGACGGTCGGTTCCGCGACCTTGGCAGGCTCGTTACTCCCCGTATTCATGCAGCCAAACCTTACCGGACGGAAACCCGTCACCGGAATGGGTGCACACCCGGAGGGGACAACCCGCCGTACGAGCTACCTAAAGACACGCAAAACCCTCAGAGGGGTTTACAACGGCACCGTAGGTGGCATGTCGATTTCGCCGACGTGCGAATCCCCGAGCGCACACTGAGCGAAAGGCCCTGGCGCTTATGAACACCACGGTCAGCTGCGAGCTGCACCTGCGCCTCGTTGTGTCGAGCGAGTCCTCACTGCCTGTACCCGCAGGACTGCGGTATGACACGGCCGATCCCTATGCCGTGCACGCCACCTTCCACACCGGAGCCGAGGAAACCGTCGAGTGGGTGTTCGCCCGCGACCTCCTCGCCGAGGGCCTGCACCGGCCCACCGGTACCGGCGACGTCCGAGTCTGGCCGTCCCGGAGCCACGGTCAGGGCGTCGTCTGCATCGCCCTGAGTTCCCCGGAGGGCGAGGCCCTGCTCGAAGCCCCGGCGCGGGCTCTGGAGTCCTTCCTGAAGCGAACCGACGCGGCCGTGCCGCCCGGTACCGAACATCGTCACTTCGACCTCGACACGGAGCTCTCGCACATCCTGGCCGAAAGCTAGCGCCAGGCGCTGTCGGGAGCCGCTCGACGCCGTCCGACTCGGGGCGACGGCGCACGGGCGTGCGACGCGACACAACGACACAAGGCGAACAGAGCAGGCGTCGGCGCCGTCGCCGCGGATCTCTCCGCGGCGGCGGCGCCGACGCGTCCGGAACCTCGGGCCCCGAGCCCACCCGTCCCGAGCCCGTACGTCCTGACCCGGTCCGTCCAGGGAGGAAGCCGCTAGCATCGGCCAGCATCGGCGGGCACCGGCCCGACCCCCAGGCCAGGGA
Organism: Streptomyces sp. NPDC087300; assembly: GCF_044744425.1. Taxonomy (NCBI): domain Bacteria; kingdom Bacillati; phylum Actinomycetota; class Actinomycetes; order Kitasatosporales; family Streptomycetaceae; genus Streptomyces; species Streptomyces sp. NPDC087300. The sequence continues at coordinate 290,755 of NZ_JBIUYI010000008.1, read as the reverse complement.
GCGCATCGTGCTGATCACCCATGACACCCGGTGTTCGCTGGACGCCGTGGTCGATCTGGTGAACACCGCACCGGAGGAGGACGGCGCCGACGGACTCGCTCACGTGGCAGCGCTGGGTGACTTCGTACGAACCCACAACGTGAGCGACGTCGGGGCGCTCTCGGAGCGTGACCTCGACGACGTGCGGCAGGTGCGGGCTCGGTTCGCCGAGGTCTTCGCGGACCCCGAGCCGCGGTCCGCGGCCGCGATCATCAACGAGCTGATCGCGGCGGCGGGCACCACGCCCCGGCTCACCGACCACGACGGCTACGACTGGCACGTCCACTACTTCGCGCCCGGCGCCTCCGTCGCCGATCACCTGGCGGCCGACTGCGGGATGGCGCTCGCCTTCTTCGTGGTCGCCGGTGAGCAGGACCGGCTGCGGCGCTGCGAGGCGCCCGACTGCCGGCGCGCGTTCGTCGACCTCTCGCGCAACCGGTCCCGGCGCTACTGCGACAGCCGCACCTGCGGGAACCGGCTGCACGTCGCCGCCTACCGGGCCCGCCGCAAGGAAGCCGCGGGCTGAGACCCGCACCGGGGTTCCCGGAGCCTCAGAGCAACAGCAGGTCGTGCAGCGAGGCCATCAGGATCAGCGTGCCGATCACCGCCAGAAAGATCATCAAAGGTGGTTGGGAGAGGGCGAAGAGACAGCCCTGCCGCTCTTCGTCGGTGGCTCGCCACTCTTCGTCGGTGACTCGTCGCTCATGGGCCGGTGCCGATCGCCGTCCGTCGTCCGGCGGGGCGGCATCGCCCTGTGTGGTGTCCAGCATCTCGCGGTGATGATGACGCAGGTGCGGCTCCCCCGCCGACCAACACGCCAGGACGAAACAGGAGTTCGCCCCAATCCGTGAACGGGAGAAAGTCCAGCGTCCGGTGCGTTCCGTCCATGGCTGAGGGCCCCCGCGCCTCGCGAGACTCGGCGGCATCGCCCGCACTCGAACGAGGGAGCCGCCCATGACCATGGAACGCAGACGGCTGTTGACGACCGCGCTCGGCACCGCCGCCGTGGCGGCCGTACCGCTCACCGGCGCCACCGCCGCCTCGGCGGCCGCACGACCCCCGAGCCGCGCGGGCTCCTGGGAGACCGTCCGGCACCGCGGCATCCGCCCGGACGACCCGCGAGGACGCGACCCGCTGGCCAATCCCCGGCGCGGCTTCCGCTACGAGATGTCGTACAACGCCCTTGATCTGACCAGCCCTTGGCCCAACGAGCAGGACCACTCCCCCGACGTCACCGAGACGCTCGGCCTCCTGGAGCGCGAGTACGGCCCCGGCGCGAACCTGACCCAGCTGTACTTCTACCTCTGGGACTTCGCGACCTCCACGATCCCGCAGGGCGCGCTCGACAACATCGAGCGTGTCTTCCGTGGGCTGCGGAGCAAGGGGTACGCGGCGGTCCTGCGCTTCGTGTACGACGACGGGGTGCGCGAGAACCGGCGCTACACCGTCCAGGACATCCAGCGCCACATAGGGCAGTTGGCGCCTCTGGTGGCGCGCAACAGTGACGTCGTCGCGGTCTGGCAGGCCGGCTTCCTCGGCACCTGGGGCGAGTGGCACGGGAGTTACTACCGGCACGAGACCTACCCCGACGCCGTCACCGCCGTCATGACGGCCCTCGTCGACGCGCTGCCGCCGGGCCTGCACACCCAGGTCAGATACGCCGAGAAGCGCGACATGATCACCAACAGGGCGATCCTGGACCGGGTCGGCTTCCACAACGACTACGTGACCCTGGGCGAGGGCCGGTGGGACTACTACGTCCCCGACAACCCCGGCTGGCCGTGCTACCTCCAGGTCTCGCAGACGGGCACGATGGACGGCGAGATGCCCTGGGACAAGGGCCAGAGCTCCGATCCGTACGCGTGGAGCACCGTGATCCCGGGGATCGCCGCCGCGCGCCGGCTCCAGACGCTCCGCTTCGACAGCCTCTCCCTGGTGCACAACGCCACGGTGACCATCCCCGGCTGGAAGGCGGCCGAGCTGACCGAGCGGCAGGTGACGGAGGCTCAACTGCCGGTGTCGGACGGCTACTTCAGGGACCGCGCGGGACGGCCCGTGGCCCGTACCCAGTTCGAGTACCTGCGCGATCACCTCGGCTACCGGGTGGAGGTGCGGGAGGCGCGGCACGACGTGTCCGGCGTGCGGCGCAGCGGGCGGCTGCCGGTGGAGGTGGACGTCGTCAACCGCGGATTCGCCGCGCCGAAGCACCCGCGTCCCGTACGCCTGGTGCTGCTCGACGCGGCGGGTCGGACGGTGGCGTCGGCCGACACGGGGGCCGACTGGCGTCAGTGGCGGCCGATGGGGCGCGCCGAGACCGGAGACGATCACACGGCGCCCGCCGTCACGACCCTGCGGGCGGAACTCGACGTGCCGAAGGGGGCGCGGGGCCCGCACCGCATCGGGCTCGCGCTGCCCGATCCGGCGTTCCCCGGCCGCGGGCTCGCCGTGCGGTGCGCGAACGCCTCGGTGACCTGGGTCGACGGGGTGAACGTGCTGGCTCAGGTGCGGCTGGGCGCACGCTGAGGCCGGGGCGCGCCCGCCCGGACGCGTACGGCCCGGTGAGCGCATGGCCGCCGGGCCGCGGAGCCCTTGGTCAGATGCCGTGCTTCTTCAGGATCGCCTCGATGTCGCTGAAGTCCTCCGCGGGCGCGGCGGCCTTCGGCTTGGCGGCGGGCTTCGCGGCCGGGCGGGCGGCGCCGCCGAGCGAGGGCGCGGACGCCGCGGGGGCCACCGCTTCGCGCTGGGCGGCCTTCGCGGCCTTGCGCTCCTTGCGGGTGCCGCCCGTGCGCCGCTCGATCGCGCGGGTCGTCAGGAAGCCGAGCCAGGCCACGCCGAGCACGCCGAAGCCCACCCACGCCTTCAGGCTGAACGCGGTGTCGGCCGCCCACCCCACGACGCCCGTGAGCACCAGACCCACCGGGACCAGGGAGTACGCGGCGAGCCGCGCAGCGGACAGGAAGCGCTTGCGGTAGGCCGTGACCGCGGCGATGCCCAGCCCGGCCGCGGATACGGCGGAACAGACGGTCTCGGCAATCATCCGGTCCTCCAGGCATACAGGCGTACGTAGGGAAATGACGCTGTCGTCCCTTCCATCCTGCACCGTATGCCCACCGGGGAGCCACGTCCGGGGCGGACCTCGGGGACATCTCCGGGTCATCTCGGGGTCGGCCTCCTCCGCAGGTCCCGGTTGGGCGGCCCCCGCGCGGGCTGGAAGACTGGGCCCATGAGCGACTCCTCCCCCGCCCGCCCCGTCGTCATCGACGTCTGGTGCGAGCTGCAGTGCCCCGACTGCCGTACCGCCCTCGACGACGTACGCGCCCTGCGCGCCCGCTACGGCGACCGCGTCGAGCTGCGCCTTCGGCACTTCCCCCTCGAAAAGCACAAGCATTCCTTCGCCGCCGCGCAGGCCGCAGAGGAGGCCATGGAGCAGGGCGAGGGCTGGCCGTACGTCGAGGCGGTGCTCGGCAAGGTCGAGGAGCTGGACCGCGCGGGCGAGCCGTACCTGGTGGAGGTGGCCCGCGAACTGGGCCTGGACGCCGAGGAGTTCGACACCGCGCTGGTCGACGGCAGGCACATCCTGATCGTCGACGCCGACCAGGCAGAGGGCAAGGCGATCGGCGTCACCGGCACCCCGACGTACGTCGTCGACGGCGAGCGCCTGGACGGCGGCAAGAGCCAGGAGGGGCTGCGCGAGCGCGTCGAGGAGATCACCGACCGGCTGCTCGGCGACTCCTAGGTTCCTGGACTCCCGGGTCCCTAGAGCAGGTGCTTGTAGAGGTAGTACGAGGTCGGCGTGTAGCCGAGCGACTCGTACAGGCGCAGGGCCGGGGTGTTGCCCGCGAAGACGTTGAGGTCGATGCGGCTCCGGCCCCGCGCACGGGTCTGGGCCTCGGCGCACAGCATCAGGGAGCGCCCGTGGCCCTGGCCCCTGTGCTCCTCGTCGACCTCGACGTTGAAGACGAACGCCTCCCCCTGCATGATGCCGAGCCAGAGCGCGCCCACCCGGGCGCCCCGGTGGGTCAGGACGCTCAGCAGGGCGCCCGGTGTCGCCAGACCGTCGGGAAGATCGCGCGCGTGGTCCGCCGCGGCCTTGGCGCGGGCCGCCGCCTCGCTGACACCCCGCTCCGTCCAGCTGCGCGTGTAGCCCGCCGTCTTGTGCGCGAGCCACGGCCCGTACTCGTCCTCGGTCATCGGCCGCCACTCCACCCCTTCGGGCAGCGCGGCCGCGCCCCCTGTCAGCGGCTTGGTCATCTGGCGGCTGCGCTCGACGTAGCCGAGCGCCGTGGCCAGGCGCAGCACCCCCTCGGCCGCGGCGGGAACGGTCGCCTCGACGCGTCCGCAGCCCCAGCCGCGCGCGACCTCCTCGGCGGCGAGCGCGGCCACGGTGGCGCGCCCGCGCCCCCGGTCGGCTTCGTCGATCCGCAGGTCCTTGACCTGGCAGACCTCGGGTCCGAAGACCGGGTGGGTGGCCAGGGCTATCGAGCCCACCGGGCGGCTGTTCACACAGACGTCGTACGTGCGCGAGCGCGCGCCGTCGGCGCCCCTCTGGAGCGGCGCTGAGGGCCGCAGGGTCGTGGTCATCACAGAGGTTCTACCCGCCCCGCGGCCCGGTCGTCACCGGGATTCGGCGCGGCTCACGGATCCAGGTCGTCCGCGGCCCGCTCGGCGAAGACGCGCATCGCCTTGGCGGTCACCGGGCCGGGAGCGCCGGGGAGTTGGCGGCCGTCGACGCGGTGCACGCCCTGCACGTCGCGCAGCGTCGAGGTCAGGAAGACCTCGTCGGCGCGCTCCAGGACGTCCAGCGGCAGCTCCGTCTCGCGCGCGCCCGTCCACTCGACGGCCAGCTCGCGCGTGATGCCCGCCAGGCATCCGGAGGCGAGCGGCGGCGTGTGGATCTCGCCGTCGACGACGACGAAGACGTTGGTGCCCGTGCCCTCGCACAGCTGCCCGACGGTGTTCCCGAACAACGCCTCGGACGCGCCCTGTTCGCGGGCGCGGGCGAGCGCGACGACGTTCTCCGCGTACGACGTGGTCTTCAGGCCGGTCAGCGCGCCGCGTTCGTTGCGGGTCCACGGCACGGTGATCACCGCGGTGGACGCGGTCTGCTCGCCGGCCTCGGCGAGGGCCACGACGAGCGTGGTGCCCTGGTCGCCGCGGTCCGAGCCGAGCGGCGAGATGCCGCCGGTATAGGTGATGCGCAGCCGGCCGCGGTCCAGCGGGTTGGCCGCGAGGACGGCGGCGCAGGCGCGGCGCACCTCGTCGAGGTCCGGCTCGGGCAGCCCGAGGCCGCGCGCCGACCTGGCGAGCCTGGCCAGGTGCCGGGTCAGGGCGAAGGGCCGCCCCGCCACGGACTTCACCGTCTCGAAGATGCCGTCGCCCACCGTGAGCCCGTGGTCGAGCACGGAGACGCAGGCGTCGTCGAGGTCCTGCAGCCCGTCATTGAGCCAGATCTTCACGTCGGGGTTCCTCCACTCGCTTCGTACGCGCCCGACGCTACCTTCAGCAGCCGCTCGGCCTTCAGCTCGGTCTCCCGCCACTCCCCCTCGGGGTCCGAGCCCCAGGTGATGCCGGCCCCGGTGCCGAAGCGCAGGACGCCATCGGCCCGGTCGATCCAGAAGGTGCGGATGCCGACCGCGAGCTCTCCCGTGCCCCGGTCGGCGTCGACCCAGCCGATGCCGCCGCAGTAGGGGCCGCGCGGCGCCGTCTCCAGCTCGTCGATGATCCGCAGGGCGCTGGACTTCGGGGCGCCGGTCACGGAGCCGGGCGGGAACGTCGCCCCGAACAGCTCGGACCAGCCCGCACCGGTCCGCAGCTCGCCCTGGACGGTGGAGACGAGGTGGACGAGCCCCGGGTGCTTCTCGACCACACAGAGGTCGGGGACGGTCACCGACCCCGTCGCGCAGACCCGCCCCAGATCATTGCGGACGAGGTCCACGATCATCACGTTCTCCGCGTAGTCCTTCTCCAGGAGGTCCGCCTCGGTCCGGCCGGTGCCCTTGATCGGGCCGGACTCCACGGTGCGTCCCGCGCGGCGCAGATAGAGCTCGGGGGACGCGGTGGCTATCTCCACGCCGTGTCCGGGCAGCCGGATGGTCCCGGCGTACGGTGCGGGGTTCCCGCGCGCGAGGAGCGCGGTCAGGGCGTCCACGTCGGCGTCGGGCGCCACCGGCGCGGAGAGGACCCGGCAGAGGTTCGCCTGGTAGACCTCCCCGGCCGCGATGTACGCCCGCACCCGCCGCACGCCGTCCATGTACGCGGCGCGGTCCAGGGACGACGTCCAGTCACCGGCCGCCGGGCCGCGCCAGGCCCCGGGGACCGGCGCGGGCACGGGCTCCCTGCGTACGTCGGCGAAGCGGGCGCAGACCAGACCCCCCTCGAAATCCGCGGACACCGCCCAGAAGCCGGTGCTGTCCAGGGCCGCGGGGTCGCTGGTCACATCGCGTAGACCGGTGGCCACGAGACCGCCGAAGCGCGCCATGGGAGGAAGCGTCGAAGACGACGTCAGAGGGGGGCTGTGCACGTCTGTGAGTCTATGACCGGCCTCCCGGCGGCGCCTCGGACCGGCGACAACGCAGCACGCTGCGCAAACGCGTTTTTGTACTGGCCCAGGAATCCGCTAGAGTTCAACACGTCGCCGGGACGCGCAAGCGGACCGGGAAAGACAAGCGGACGTAGCTCAGTTGGTAGAGCGCAACCTTGCCAAGGTTGAGGTCGCCAGTTCGAACCTGGTCGTCCGCTCGCAGGAAAGTGGGGGATCTTCCCGAACCCCTACGCTCCTGGTGGAGTGGCCGAGAGGCGAGGCAACGGCCTGCAAAGCCGTCTACACGGGTTCAAATCCCGTCTCCACCTCCAAGGACGATTAGCTCAGCGGGAGAGCGCTTCCCTGACACGGAAGAGGTCACTGGTTCAATCCCAGTATCGTCCACTGGATCTTCCCGAAGGCTTCCTTCGATGATCCGTTCCCGCGCGATTAGCTCAGCGGGAGAGCGCTTCCCTGACACGGAAGAGGTCACTGGTTCAATCCCAGTATCGCGCACGCAGTACGCAGCACACGCAGGTCCACCCGCGCGATTAGCTCAGCGGGAGAGCGCTTCCCTGACACGGAAGAGGTCACTGGTTCAATCCCAGTATCGCGCACCATCCCCACGAAGCCCCGGCCGTTCCCACGGCCGGGGCTTCGTCGTTCCGCCGTCAGGACGAGAAGAGCATGTGCCCGAAGCTCTTGTGACGCTGGTGGTGGCCGTGGCCCCCGTAGTGACCGCCGTGGCCGCCGTGCGGGGCGCCCCACGCGGGAGCCGGGGCGGCGGGGTACGCCTGCGGGGCCGGGGGCACGGGCGGCGGGACCTGCTGGCCGCCCCACTGGGCCTCCAGGCGGGTCAGGGACTCCAGCTCGCCGTAGTCGAGGAATATCCCGCGGCAGCCGCTGCACTGCTCGATCTGGACGCCGTTGCGGTTGTAGGTCTGCATCGGTGCGTGACACTTGGGGCACTGCATGGACGGCTCAACTCCTCGCCGGTGGTAACTGTTTCGCCGGATTACTGCCCGGCTTCGGTGCGATGCACCCTACTTCGTGGTCTCGGGCGCCAACTCCGCCGGGCGGGAGGTCATTCCACTCGTCCGGCCCGCCCGGCTCAACCGGCTCATCCGGTCGCAGGCGTCGACCACGGACTGCTCGATCTCGTCCAGGGGACGGGCGGCCGCGAGGGACTTGGTGATCGCCAGGGCCGCGGTCTGCACGGTCAGGGCGCGGGCCGGGACGTCGAGCACGGGCCAGGGGTCGGCGGTGTCCGCGGGAAGCGCGGGGCCGCCTGAGCGTCGGTAGGCGTCCAGGAAGCGGGTCCACTCCTCGGGGGCGAGCAGGCCACAGGCGTACCAGGCCGCGGGGCGCGCGAGGTCCCATGCGGGGGCGCCGGTGCCGAGGTCGTCCACGTCGATCAGGAGCCAGTTGCCCTCGGGGGCGCGGACCAGTTGGCCCAGGTGGAAGTCGCCGTGGCAGAGCAGGTGGGGGCCCGGGGGCGGGGCCTCGGCGCGGGCCCAGGGCGGCAGGTCCGCCCAGGCGCGCAGGACCGGGGCCGCGGCGGGGTGCGGGCCCGCGGCGTGCAGCCTGGCGATGGCGCGGGCGGCCTTCGCGGGGCCGCGCATGGGGGGTGGCGGGTGGGGCAGCGTGGCCGGAGGCACGGCGTGCAGGCGGGCGAGGAGGGTGGCCGCGGCCTCCCAGGGTGCGGCGTCGGGGGCGTCGCGGTCCACGGGGGTGCCGTAGGGCCAGAGCGTGACGAGGCGGCCGTGCAGGGGTGTGGGGGTCGGGTGCAGGGGGGCGAGGAGGGTGGTGGCGAGGCTGGGGTGGGCCGCGACGCTCAGGCGCGCGGCCAGGTCCGGGGGGTGGGTGTCGGGGGCGTGGGCCTTGGCGACGGTGGCGCCGTGGCGGAGGACGGTGGCGTCGTCGCGGTCGGCCAGGACGGGGGTTGTGCAGGTGCAGGTGCGGATGCCGGTGCGGGTGTGGGGGTGCGCTGCGTCTTTGGCCGTGGTGGCCAGGGCGGGGATGAGGGGTGCGGTCATGGGTCCCTCGGGGTGGGGCGATGGGTCTGGTCTGGGGTGAGCGTACGCAGGCGCTGCGTGGGGCTGGGGCGGGGTCGCTCTGTTCGTCCGTGGGGCGGGGCCGCGGGGGTATGTACGTACTCGCTATCCCGGGGCGAGAGTTAATCGGACTTGCTTCCTTGCCACGGTGGCCACTTGTGCTCCGTGCGCACATACCCCCACGTCCCCTCAGGCCGGTTGCGCGACCGCGGCCCGGTGGGGGTTCCGGCGCCACGCACGGTTCGCCTGGCACGGCGTCGCCGCGCCAGGCGGGGAGTTCCCGTCGTGGGCAATCGTGCCGCTGGGGCGGCACGGGTGGGCACGGCACCCCGGTGCCGAGGGGCGAGGACGAGGGCACAGGCCTCGGTGCCGGGAGGCATCGGGCACGGAGGGCTGGAGGGTGGCGGTGGGTTGGAGGCGGCGGGGGAAAGAAACAACCCGCGCAGCTCCCCAGCTGCGCGGGTTGTCGTGCCGTCCGCCGCACCCCCGTCCCCACGGGGTTTCATGGCCGGATGTCCCCGCCCGGACCGCTCTTCCGGGCCTGGGGCGCCGCTCAGCGCCCCAGCATCACGCCCACGGACGACGCTTGTGTGACCACTGCGTCCCAGCCGCCGAAGACGACTACGAGCAGGGCTGCCAGGGGGAGGACCATGGCCGTCGCCACCAAGGGGTGGCGCGTGCCGGACGGGCGGACGCCGAACGCGGAGAACCTGCGTCCTTGCGTGCGGAGCATGGTCCGCGGTGCCGTGTCCGCCATGGTTCCTCTCCTGACCGATCTCGATGTGGATTTGGCAGCGGCGAGTAACTGACCTCGGGGGACGAGTGCTGCCACCCGCCGCTTGACCTCAAATCTAGGTGCGCGCGGCGTCCCGGACGTCATGCCCTCGTACCGATTGCCGGGCCTCCCGGAGGATGACCGACCGGTGCCCGCGTACTCCCGTGGGTGGAGATGGGGTCCTAGGTCTCAGGGTCTTCCCGCAGGGGTCGGGCCATGACTTCCGAGGTGTCCTCCCTCGGAACCGGCTGTTCGACCAGAGCGAGGACACGGGTCGCCATGAACCGCGCCGTACGCACCACGGAGCCGCTCCGGGTGACTTCGCTCACTTCCACCACTCCCCTGCGCACCGCCGTCTCCACCCGGCGGCCCGCCCGGCTCGCCACCACTTCGTACGTACGTGTGGTGTCCCCGGCGTCCACGACTATCTCCACGCGATCACCCTTCACGGGATCAATCCCCCTTCAGCGATGGATGGTTGAGGATGGGGGTGGTGTTGACGGCCCCTCGTCCCCCGTGCCCTGACCACTCTTCAAGTTTCCCACCCGGCACTGACAATCGATCGGCCCGCGAGGGCGCGGCCTCTGCACGTGCCCGGCCGTGGAAACGTAAGCTGTGGCTCGTCAGACGGACCGGGCAGCGGGGATGGACATGGCGATGATGCGGCTCCGGCGCGAGGACCCGCGTGTCGTCGGCTCGTTCAGGTTGCACAGGCGCCTGGGCGCCGGCGGCATGGGCGTCGTCTATCTGGGCTCCGACCGAAGGGGCCAGCGCGTCGCACTGAAGGTGATCAGGCCGGACCTGGCGGAGGATCAGGAGTTCCGGTCGCGGTTCGCGCGGGAGGTCTCGGCCGCCCGCCGGATCAGGGGCGGCTGCACGGCGCGGCTCGTCGCCGCCGATCTCGACGCCGACCGGCCGTGGTTCGCCACCCAGTACGTTCCCGGGCCCTCGCTGCACGACAAGGTCGCCGCCGAGGGCCCGCTCTCGGCCGCCGAGGTGGCCGTGGTGGGTTCCGCGCTCGCCGAGGGGCTCGTGGCCGTGCACGAGGCCGGTGTCGTCCACCGGGATCTCAAGCCGTCGAACATCCTGCTGTCCCCGAAGGGGCCGCGGATCATCGACTTCGGCATCGCCTGGGCCACCGGGGCCTCGACGCTGACCCATGTGGGTACGGCCGTCGGTTCGCCCGGATTCCTCGCGCCCGAACAGGTGCGCGGCGCCGCCGTCACGCCCGCCACCGACGTCTTCGCGCTCGGGGCCACCCTCGCGTACGCGGGCATGGCGGACTCGCCCTTCGGGCACGGCAGTTCCGAGGTCATGCTCTACCGCGTCGTACACGAGGAGGCGCAGCTGCACGGCGTGCCCGACGCGCTCGCGCCGCTGATCAGGGCCTGCCTCGCCAAGGACCCCGAGGAGCGGCCCAGCACGCTCCAACTGTCGCTCAGGCTCAAGGAGATCGCCGCCCGCGAGGCCCAGGGGATCGGGGACGTGCGGCCGCCCGCGCCGCGCCAGGACCACGACCGGCCCACGGGGCGCCTCGCCGAGGGGTACGCGGAGCAGCGCACGCAGCGGCGCGCCGCGCCCGGTGCCACTCCCCCGCCGCGGAGCAGTCCGTCACGGCCCAACGCGTCGCGGCCCAGCTCCTCGCGGTCCGGCTCCCGCCCCGGCGCGCCCAGGAACACCACGCGCTCCGGCAGCAGGCCAGCACCGCGCAGCGGCACCGGGCGGCAGGGGCCGCGCACCACGGGTACGGGACGGCGCGGGCCCGCCAATCCGCGGCTGCTGCGCCAGCGGCTGTTCGTCTTCGTGGTCGTGACGCTGCTGGTGGCTCTCGGCATCGCCGCGGCCCAGGGGTGCCAGGGGCCCGCGCGCGGCCTCGGGGACACGGACGTACGCCCGGGGCAGTCGCACGGTGAGCGGGTCGATTCCGGCCCGGCCGCGCGGAGCTGAGCGCAGCCCCTAGAGCTGCGGGCGGCCCGTCGCCACCGCGTAGAAGGCGACCGCGGCCGCCGCACCCACGTTCAGCGAGTCCACGCCGTGGGCCATCGGGATGCGGACCCATTCGTCGGCCGCGACCAGCGCCTGGGTGGAGAGTCCGTCGCCCTCGGCGCCGAGCATCAGTGCCACGCGGTCCATCCGGTGCGGCGCCGCCTCGTCCAGGGACTTGGCCTTCTCGTCCGGGGTGAGGGCGAGCAGGTTGAAGCCCGCCTCGCGTACGCCTTCGAGGCCCTTGGGCCAGGACTCCAGGCGGGCGTACGGGACCGAGAAGACCGCGCCCATGGAGACCTTCACCGAGCGGCGGTAGAGCGGGTCGGCGCAGTCCGGCGAGAGCAGGACCGCGTCCATGCCGAGGGCGGCGGCGGAGCGGAAGATCGCGCCGATGTTGGTGTGGTCGTTCACCGCCTCCATGACGACCACGCGGCGGGTGGTGGCGAGGAGTTCGTCGGCGGTGGGCAGCGGCTTGCGCTGCATCGAGGCGAGGGCGCCGCGGTGCACGTGGTAGCCGGTGACGCGCTCGGCGAGCTCCGGGCTCACCGCGTACACGGGGGCCGGGAGTTCGTCGATGACGTCGCGCATGACGTCGACCCACTTGGCCGAGAGCAGCATCGAGCGCATCTCGTAGCCGGCGTCCTTGGCCCGTCTGATGACCTTCTCGCCCTCCGCGATGAAAAGCCCCTCGGCCGGTTCGCGCTTGCGGCGCAGTTCGACGTCGGTCAGGCCGGTGTAGTCGCGCAGGCGGGGGTCGTCGGGGTCGTCGACGGTGATGAGATCAGCCACAGGGTGATACTGCCTTGTCCTGGGTGTGGTGCCAACGGCTGGGGGCGGGTTCCGTTACCGCTGGTTACGTACGGGGGTTCGGGGGCCGGTCAGGCGGAGGCCGCGGGGCCGACCTTCACGACCTCGCCGATGACGATGACCGCGGGCGGCTTCACCTCGTGGGTGCGGACCGCCTCCGCGACCGTGCCGAGCGTCGCGTCGACCCGGCGCTGGGCGGCCGTCGTGCCCTCCTGGATGAGGGCGAGCGGGGTGTCGGCCGCCTTGCCGTGGGCGATCAGGGTCGCCGCGATCCTGCCGATCTTGTCGACGCCCATGAGGATCACCAGGGTGCCGCGCAGCTTGGCCAGCGACTCCCAGTCGACCAGGGAACGCTCGTCGTCCGGGGCCACGTGGCCGCTGACCACCGTGAACTCATGGGCGACGCCTCGGTGGGTGACGGGGATGCCGGCGGCCGAGGGCACCGAGATCGAGCTGGAGATGCCGGGTACGACGGTGCAGGTGATGCCCGCGTCGGCGAGCGCCTGGAGCTCCTCCATGCCACGGCCGTAGACGTAGGGGTCGCCGCCCTTGAGGCGGACGACGGCCTTGCCCTGCTTGGCGTGCTCGATCAGGGCGTTGTTGATGGCCTCCTGGGCCATGAAGCGGCCGTACGGGATCTTCGCGGCGTCGATCACCTCGACGTGCGGCGGGAGTTCGTCGAGCAGGTCGCGGGGGCCGAGGCGGTCGGCGATGACGACGTCCGCGGCGGCGAGCAGGCGACGGCCGCGGACCGTGATCAGGTCGGGGTCGCCGGGGCCGCCGCCGACGAGCGCGACGCCCGGGGTGCGCACGCGCAGGTGCGGGGCGACGAGGCTGCCGTCGCGCAGGCCCTCGACGACCGCGTCGCGGATCGCGGCGGTGCGGCGGGGGTCGCGGTCGTGCAGGTCGCTGCTGAGTACGGCGACGGTGACGCCCTCGGAGCGGCCGGTGGCCGGGGTCCAGGCGGTGGCGGCCTCCGCGTCGTCGGAGCGCACGCACCAGACGCGGTGGGCCTCCGCTTCCGCGGACGCCTGGGTGTTCGCCTCCGCGTCGCTGGTGGCGATCAAGGCGTACCAGGCGTGGTGCAGGTCACCGCTCTCGTAGCGGCGCCGCTCCCAGGTGAGCTCGCCCGCATCCGCCATCGCCTCCACGGAGGGCGTCGCCGAAGGGGACACGAGGAGGACGTCGGCGCCCGCGTTGATCAGGGCCGGGAGGCGGCGCTGGGCCACCTGGCCGCCGCCGAGGACGACGACGCGGCGGCCGGCGAGGCGGAGACCTACGGGGTAGGCGGGGTTTTCGGCCTTGGCCATGTCTGGGGGCTCCTCGTGCGGGGCGTTGCGGCTGCCGCTGCGACGGTGGGGCGGCTCTTTGACGTGCGGTTTCAGTATGGCTGGGCGTCGCGCGTCGCGGTATCGGCGGAGGGCGAAGGGGCAACGCACCGCGCGGATGGCGACGCCGCGGCGCGCCCACCCGTGCCGCGCTGCGGCGCGGCTGCCCACGCGGGGCGGCACGGGTGGGTGCGGCGGAACTACTTCTCGGTCACGCCCGCCGAGTCGAACGTCGCCACCTCGTGCATCGCACGGGCCGCGCTCTGGACCACCGGGAGGGCGAGCAGGGCGCCGGTGCCCTCGCCGAGGCGCAGGTCGAGGTCGACCAGGGGGCGCAGGCCCAGCTTGTTCAGGGCCGCCACGTGGCCCGGCTCCGCGCTGCGGTGGCCCGCGATGCAGGCCGCGAGGACCTCGGGGGCGATGGCGCGGGCCACCAGGGCGGCGGCGCCGGCGCTGACGCCGTCCAGGATCACGGGGGTGCGCAGGGACGCGCCGCCGAGCAGGAGGCCGACCATCGCCGCGTGCTCCAGGCCGCCGATCGCCGAGAGGACGCCGATCGGGTCCGCGGGGTCGGGCTGGTGGAGGTCGAGGGCGCGGCGGACCACCTCGACCTTGCGGGTGTGCATCTCGTCGTTGATGCCGGTGCCGCGCCCGGTGACCTCGGACGGGTCGGTGTCCGTGTAGACGGAGATGAGGGCCGCGGACGCCGTGGTGTTGGCGATGCCCATCTCGCCGGTGAGCAGCGCCTTGTTGCCGGCCGCCACCAGGTCGCGGGCGGTCTCGATGCCGACCTCGATGGCCGCCTTGACCTCTTCGCGGGTGAGCGCGGGTCCTGTCGTCATGTCCGCCGTGCCCGCGCGCACCTTGCGGGGCAACAGGCCCGGCGTGGCCGGGAGTTCGCTGGCCACGCCCACGTCGATGACGCAGACCTCGGCGCCCACCTGGTTGGCGAAGGCGTTGCAGACCGCGCCGCCGCCGAGGAAGTTGGCGACCATCTGCGCGGTCACCTCCTGGGGCCAGGCGGTGACGCCCTGGGCGTGCACGCCGTGGTCGCCCGCGAAGATCGCGACGGCCGCGGGCTCCGGGATGGGCGGCGGGCACATCCGGGACAGGCCCGACAGCTGGGCGGAGATGATCTCCAGCATGCCGAGCGCGCCCGGCGGCTTCGTCATCCGCTTCTGCCGCTCCCAGGCCTCGCCGAGCGCCTTGGCGTCGAGCGGGCGGATGTTGGAGACGGTCTCGGCGAGCAGGTCGTGCGGGTCCTCGCCGGGCAGCGCGCGGCGGCCGTACGTCTCCTCGTGGACGACCCAGGAGAGCGGGCGGCGCTTGGACCAGCCCGCCTGCATCAGCTCGGGCTCGTCGGGGAACTCGTCGACGTATCCGACGCAGAGGTAGGCGACGACTTCGAGGTGCTCGGGCAGGCCGAGGGCGCGGACCATCTCGCGCTCGTCGAAGAAGCTGACCCAGCCGACGCCGAGGCCCTCGGCGCGGGCGGCGAGCCAGAGGTTCTCGACGGCGAGCGCCGAGGAGTACGGGGCCATCTGCGGCTGGGTGTGCCGGCCGAGGGTGTGGCGGCCGCCGCGGGTGGGGTCGGCGGTGACGACGATGTTCACCGGGGTGTCGAGGATCGCCTCGATCTTCAGTTCCTTGAACTGTTTCGCACGGCCCTTGGGGAGCGACTTGGCGTACGCGTCGCGCTGGCGCATGGCCAGTTCGTGCATCGTGCGCCGGGTCTCCGCGGACTTGATGACGACGAAGTCCCAGGGCTGGGAGTGGCCGACCGACGGGGCGGTGTGCGCGGCCTCCAGGACGCGGAGCAGCACCTCGTGCGGGATGGCGTCGGAGCGGAAGCCGTTGCGGATGTCGCGGCGCTCGCGCATGACGCGCAGCACGGCCTCGCGCTCGGCGTCCTCGTACGCGGGGGCCGGGGCGCCGACCGGGGCGGCGGGCTCGGCGGCCGGGTCCGCGGACTCGACGGGCTCGACGGCCTCGGCGGACTCGTCCACGGGGCCGCCGACGGGGCCGTCGACGGGCTCCTCGGCGCCGAGGAGCTCGGGGCCCTGGGGGGCCGCGAACACCTCGAACACCTCGGGCTCGTCCGGGGCCACGGGGGCCTCGGGGGTTCCTGCGGCCTCGGGCGCCTCCATGGCCACGAGGGCCTCAGGGGCGTCGGGGGCCTCGGCGATCTCGGTCGCCTCCTGCGCCGCGAGGGCCTCGGGCGCTTCCGGGGCGGCGGCCGCCGCGAAGGCGTCGGGCGCCTCGGGGGCCTCGGGCGTCTCGGGTGCCGCGGGTGCTTCGGGTACTGCGGGCGCTACGGCCATCTCAGGTGCTTCGGCCACTTCCGTCACTTCATTCGCATCGATCGGCTCGAACGAGATGACTTCGTCGGCCTCGTCCAGATCCTCGGCCAGGTCGGCCGTCTCGGGCGCCGCGGGGAACTCGGCCGGGGCGACCGGCAGGACCGGCACCGCCTCGACGATTCCCACGGCGTCGCCCGCGGTCTCGCTCTCCGGGGCCACCGGCTGCGGCTCGCCGGCCGCGTCGGGGCCCTCGGTGATGGGTGCCGCCACACCGAGGTCGCCCTCGCGGGGGGCGGGCACGGTGGCGGGGGGCTGCTGGGCGTCCGCCACCGGGGCCTCGGCCTGGGCGGCGGCCTCCGCCGACTCCGCCGCCGGAGGTACGGCGACGGGTGCGGCGCCCGCCTCGACGGGCAAGGGCTGGGACTGAGCCGGGGCTTGCTCGGCGTCCACGGCGCTCTCGCCCTCGGGAGCGGGCTCGACGGCCGGGTCCTCCTGGGGGACGACCAGCGGGTGCGGCGGGGTGGGCGCCAGGTGCGGCGTGGTCGGCACCATGCCGTCCACCGGCACGAACTCGCCGATGGGTGTGGGGACTTGATGCGCTCCGTGCCCGCCGTGCTCGCCGGGCAGTGCCGTGGGCATCGGCGCCGGGGCGTCCTCGGGGCCCGGACCGCTCGGGCCCTGGGCGGCGTGCCTGGCCTCGGCGGGGTGGCCCGCGTCGCCCACGGGCATGCGCTGGCCGCCGACCGCGCCGATCCCGGCGGGCACGGCGTGCGCCGCGTCGGGGACGAAACCGGACTGCGGGCCCGACGCGTCGGCGTGCGGGACCGGCACCGCGTCCCACGGCTGCGCGGAGGCGACGGCGAAGGGCGTCTGCACACCGGCGGCGGCAGGCACGGCCTGGGCGAAGACGGGCTGCTCCGCCGACGGGAACTGACTCGGCTCGGCGACGGGCGGCTCGCCGGGCATCCCGGGAGCGCCGAGGTCACCGGGGGCTGCCTGGGCCTCGCCGAGGTCCGTGGCACCGGCCGCCTGCGGGAAGGCGGCGGGCTCGGGCATACCGGGGAGCACGGCGCCGGGGGCCGGGTTGCCGTGCGCCGGGGCGCCATGAGGAGGGGTGGCGTGGACCGGGGTGCCGTGCGCCGGAGTGCCCTGGGCGAACTCCGCGCCCTGCGCGGCGTACTGCCCCTGCTCGGGCAGCACATGCTCGGGCAGCGCCTGCTCGGGGACCATGGGCCCTTCGGGAGCGAACGCCTCCGGTGCCCCCGTGGCCTGTGGTGCGGATGTGTCGTCCGGGACTCCGGGGACGCCCGTGGCGCCAGCGGTCTCGGAGGCCTCCGGGGCCTCCGTGTCACCTGGGACGACCGTTTC
The DNA here is from genome assembly GCF_044744425.1 of Streptomyces sp. NPDC087300. Lineage (NCBI taxonomy): Bacteria > Bacillati > Actinomycetota > Actinomycetes > Kitasatosporales > Streptomycetaceae > Streptomyces > Streptomyces sp. NPDC087300. The sequence goes on along the minus strand of NZ_JBIUYI010000008.1, from coordinate 273,578 downwards.
TGCTGGTGCGGCGTACGCGCCCTGCGCCCCGGCCTGCTGGGACCGCACGGACGGCTGCGCCGTCCACGGCGAGGCTCCCTGCGGCGGGATCTCCCCGAGCTGCGGTCCCGGCAGCCCGGCGTCGTCGCGCGGGATGTCGAGGTACTCGGGACCCACCGTGGGCGGACCGGCATGCCGTACCGGCACGGCGTGCTGCGGCGGCGTCGCCCCCGCGGGGCCACGGTCGGCGAGCGAACGCACGGGGCTGCCCGCGCCGTCGGGCACGGCGGGACCCGAGGGGCCCCGGTGCAGCGGACGGCGGGCGGGGCCCGGGTGGGAGGAGGCGGGCGGGGAGCCGGGCATACGGACACCGTTCAGGTCGACGGAGCCGCTGTCCCGGCCCGCGGTCTCGTGCGGACCGGGCTGGTGCACGGCCTGCGGGCGGGCCATGGCGGGAGCGCCGTGCCCGGCCGTGTCACCGTGTGCGGAGGGGCGGCCGTGCCCCGGTGCCTGCGCGGGGCCGGGGGCCTGGGCGTGGCCCGGGACCTGCGCGTGACCGGGGGCCTGGACGTGGCCGGGGACCGGGGTGTGGCCCTGCTGCTGCGCCGACTGTGCCTCGCTCCACGCGCCCTGGGCGCCCGGCATCAGCAGCAGGTCGTCGTCCTCGGCGGGGCTGTCGGAGGGGTCGAGGAAGGTGTACGCACCCGGCGAAGGGACGCCCGGCTGTTCCACCATGCCTGCGTTCTCCGGCAGCCCCTCACCCGGGACCTGGCCGGTGTCGGTCATGCGTAACCCCTCGCCCATCGGTTGGTGCGTCTTCGACCGCCCCTCGCCTTCGGCCGGGGAGGCCCCATCGCCCGGAGCGGCGCACCGACCGCCCGTCATCCTCAACGAGCGTGTGCGCCGCGCGGCACGAACCGCTTACCGGACAACAGGCATTGTCCCGGTCGGCCCGCCACCGCGGCAGCTTGATCGGCCACGGCCCGCTGTGGACTGCGCCACGTTGCGCGTCCTCCGGTCCTGCCGTACCACACACACCCCTCAAAACGGGCGAGCTTTCCGGACATTGGCCAACGAACTGCTGGACACCCGGGTGCAGTACAACGATCGGCCAGCCTACCCCGCGCCGTACGCCGACAGGGTCACGGGGAACGGTCCGGCAGACGCCCGGAGAGCAGGAATACCACCGTCCGCTTCTCCTCGCGCCAGGCGCGTGTGTCGAGCTCCACGGACTGCAGGAGGGCGCATTCGACGACGTATCCGTGCTCGGTCAGATCCCTGCCGATGAGCTCGGCGGCGTCGCGTGTCGCGGCGTGCGTCACGATGCGCTCGGGGCGCCGGTCGGCGACCGCGGAGACCACCGCGACTCCCCCGCCGCCGACCCGCACGACATCGGGTTCGGGCAGGTCTTCGAGGATGTGCGGGGCGACGCCGTGCACGGTCTGCGCCTGGACGCCGAAGCGGCGCACCGCGGCCGTGGTGCGGCCCAGGGCGTCGGGGTCGCGGTCGACGGCGATCACGGCGGCGCCGAACCTGGCCGCCTCCGCGGTGAAGGCGCCGCTGCCGCAGCCGATGTCCCAGACCAGGTCGCCCACGCGCGGTCCGAGGCGGGCGAGTTGGGCGGAGCGCAGGCGGTCGGTCTCGCCCTCGCCGAGCCAGACGTCACCGCCGTACTCCGCGGCGGGCAGCGCCCAGCCGCGCGGCGCGGTGGCCGGCTCGCGGCCGGTGATCCAGCCGGTGTGCGGGGAGGCCGCGGCGCCGGGGCCCGAGCCGCCGATGACGATGACGACGTTCGGGTCGCGCCAGGCGTGGTCGGCGGCCTTGTCGGAGGTGACCACGGAGACCTGCTCCCGGTCGGTGCCGAGCTCCTCGCAGATCACGAAGGTGCGGTGGACGCCCTGGAGCAGCAGGCCGAGCTCGGCGGGGCCCGCGCCCGGTGAGGTGAGGACGGCGACCTTGGGGTGGGCGCGGCAGACGTTCACCGCGCGGCGCAGGGTGCGCCGGTGGGCGACCACCACCTCCGCGTCGTCCCAGGGCATCCCGGCGCGGGCGAAGGCCTGGGCGACGGAGGAGACCGCGGGCACCACTTCGACCTCAAGCCCGAATTCGGGAGCGCGCAGGGTGCGTACGACGCCGAAGAAGCCGGGGTCGCCGTCGGCGAGGACGACGGCGGTGCCGCGGTGGGCGGCGATGCGGCGGGCGGCGAGGGAGACGCTGCCGAGGCGGATCCGTTCGGCGCGGGCGGGGATCTCGTCCAGCGCCAGGTGGTGGGCGGCGCCCGCCACGAGCGTGGCCGCGCCGAGCGCGGAGCGTGCGGCGGCGGTCAGTGGCGTGCCGTCCCAGCCGATCACCGTGACCCGGTCGGCCATCGTCGTCTGTCTCCTGAGGTCTCGCGGGTCGTCCGTGCGGGGCGGCGGTGGCAGGGGGCGGCCGCGCACGCGACCAGGGGCGAGCGTACCCGCCGGCGCCCCGTGATGCCCCGGGGCGGTGGGTCGGCCGGTCCCGGTGGGTCCGGCTCAGTTCCAGTCGGAGTAGGCGGAGAAGCCGCTGTCGGCGAGGCTCTCCGAGACGCCTTCGATGTCCTCGGGGAGCAGGCTCCACACGATGAGGTCGGTGCGGACGTCGAGCCAGCCGCCGAACGGGTCGCCACCGTTTCTCGTACGCGCTATCCAGGCGCCGCGCAGGACGCCCTCGCTGATGCAGCCGATCTTCTGCGCGACCTGCTGGGCGGCGGTGTTGTCGGCGGCGGTGCGCAGCTCTATGCGTTCGAACTGCTGGTCGTGGAAGAGCCATTGGGCGGTGGCGAGCGCGGCCTCGGAGGCATAGCCCTCGCCGCGGGCCCAGGGGGCGACGACGTAGCTCAGCTCGGTGGAGCGCACCCGCCAGTCGGTGTCCCGGAGTTGGATGATGCCGACAAGGCGCTGGGTGAGGAACTCGGTGACGGCGAGGACGATGCCGTGGCCCCCGGTGCGCTCGGCGGGGGCGAGGCGGGTGATCCAGGTGCGGGCGTCGGCCTCGGTGTAGGGCTCGGGCACGGAGGTCCAGGCCGTGACGAGCTCGTCGTTCATCATCTCCGCGTACGCGGGGACGTCCGCCTCTTCGAGGGGGCGCAGCACCAGCCGCTCCGTGCTGATGGAGATGTCGGGGAACCCCGACGAGCCTGTGGACCCCGCGGAGGCTCTAGTCATGCGCCGCTCCATAACCTTCATAGACCTGAAGGGCCTTCACCTTCAGGCCTTCTGAAGTGACCAGCATGCAACATGTCCGGCCGCGGACGCACCACGGGGTCCACTCCCGCACCAGGAGTGGACCCCGTCGATGTGCCGTCGGCGTACCGCGCGCGGGCGCCCGGTCAGCCCGCTTGGACGGGCAGCACGGACCCCTTGTACTTGTCCTCGATGAACTTCTTCACCTCGGGCGAAGTCAGCAGTTTCGCCAGCTTCTTGATCCGCGGATCGTCCTCGTCGCCCTTCTTGGCGGCGAGGATGTTGTTGTAGGGATTGCCCTTCGCGGACTCCAGGAGGATCGCGTCCTTCTTGGGGCTGAGTCCGGCGTCGAGCGCGTAGTTGTTGTTGATGACCGCCGCGTCGAGGTCGTCGAGCGAGCGCGGCAGCTGCGCCGGTTCGAGCGGCTTGATGGTGAGCTTCTTCGGGTTGGACGTGATGTCCTCGGGCGTGGCGGTGCCGCCGACGCCCTTCTTGAGCCCGATGACGCCCTTGGCTGCGAGCAGTTGGAGCGCCCGGCCCTCGTTGGTGGTGTCGTTGGGAACGGCCACGGTCGCGCCGGTACCGAGGTCGGCGACGTCCTTGACCTTCTTCGCGTACACGCCCATCGGGGGCAGGTACACCTCGGTGACCGGCACCAGGTCCGTCTTCTTGGACTCGTTGAAGTCCTTCAGGTACGGGGTGTGCTGGTAGAGGTTGGCGTCCAGGGAGCCTTCCTGGAGCGCGGTGTTCGGCGTGACGTAGTCCGTGAACTCCGTGATCTGGAGGTCGAGGCCCGCCTTCTTCGCGAGGTTCTGCTGGACGTACGCGAGGACCTCACCGGCCGGGGTCGGGGTGGCGCCGACGACGAGCTTGTCGCCGGAGCCTCCCGATCCGCTGCCGGAGTCCCCGCCGCAGGCGGTCAGGCCGAGTGCGAGGGCCAGGGTCCCCGCGGCCGCGCCGATGACGGACGTACGCATGATCAGAACGCGGCGACGACGGCGCCGTCGTACTTGTCGTCGATGAACTTCTTGACCTCGGGCGAGGTGAGGAGCTTGGCGAGCTTCTTCACGCGCGGGTCGTTCTCGTCGCCCTTCTTCACGGCGAGGAAGTTGCCGTAGGGGTTGCCCTTGGCCTTCTCGGCGACGAGGGCGTCCTTGGCGGGGCTGAGCGCGGGCTTGGCCTCCAGCGCGTAGTTGCCGTTGATCACCGCGGCGTCGACGTCACCCAGGCTGCGCGGCAGCGTGGGGGCCTCGAGCTCCTTGAACGTGAGGTTCTTGGGGTTCTTGGCGATGTCCTTGGGGGTGGCCTCGTAGCCGACGCCCTTCTTGAGCTCGATGATGCCGTTGTCGGCGAGGAGCTTGAGGGCGCGGGCCTCGTTGGTGGTGTCGTTCGGGACGGCGACGGTGTCGCCGTCCTTCAGGTCGCCGAGCTTCTTGAGGCTCTTGGAGTAGACGCCGAGCGGCTCCAGGTGAACCGTGGCCCCGGGGACGGGCACGATGTCCGTGCCGTTCTTCTTGTTGAAGTCGTCCAGGTACGGCTTGTGCTGGAAGTAGTTCGCGAAGACCTCGCCCTGCTGAACGGCGGTGTTCGGCGTGACGTAGTCGGTGAACTCCTTGACCTCGAGGTCGAGGCCGGCCTTCTTGGCGAGGTTCTTCTGGACGAAGTCCAGGATCTCGCCCTGCGGCGTCGGGGTGGCGGCGACGATGAGCTTGCCGTCCTTGTCGCCCGCGGAGCTCTTCTCCGAGCCACAGGCGGAGAGCCCGAGGGTGAGGGCTCCGGTGGCCAGGACGGCGGTGGTGATCTTGGCGGTGTTACGCACGAAAAGTGCCTTTCTCCATGGGTGGTGCAGCCCCGCGGAGGTGCGCGGGGAAATCTGCGGGCGGGGCCCGGGTGCGGGTCCCGGTCAGCCGGTCTTGCTGGTCGTCTCGGCGGCGACGGTGCCGGGCAGCACGCCGCGCAGCGGCCGGAAGAGGAGCAGCGGACCCGAGCCGCCGCCGCGCTTGTGCAGCCTGCGGGCGGTGTAGTCGCCCGCGAACTGGATGATCGAGATGACCACGGCGAGGATCGCCACGGTGATCCACATCAGTTCGGTCTCGAAGCGCTGGTAGCCGTAGCGCAGCGCCAGGTCGCCGAGGCCGCCGCCGCCGACCGTGCCCGCCATCGCGGAGTAGCCGATGAGGGCGACGATCGTGGTGGTGGCGCCGGAGATCAGCGAGGGCAGCGACTCGGGGACGAGCACCTTGCGTACGACGGTCCAGGTGGAGCCGCCCATGGACTGCACGGCCTCGACGAGTCCGCCGTCGACCTCACGCACGGAGGTCTCCACCAGGCGCGCGAAGAAGGGGATGGCGCCGATGGCGAGCGGCACGAGGGCGGCCTCTCGGCCGATCGTGGTGCCGACGATCCAGCGCGTGAAGCCCATCAGGGCGACCATCAGGATGATGAAGGGCATGGAGCGGGCGATGTTCACGATCTGCCCGAGCACCTTGTTGAGCAGGGTGTTCTGGAGCAGTCCGCCGCGCTCGGTGAGGATGAGCAGGATGCCGATGGGCAGTCCGGCGACGATGGCTATGAGCGTCGCCCAGCCCACCATGTAGAGGGTGTCCCAACACGCCTGCTCCAGCAGGGGCCGCATCTCGGTCCAGGTCACTTGGCACCTTCCTTCACCAGCAGCGTGGCGTCCTTCGGCGTGGCCGGGGCGTCCTCGCCCGCGATGTCGACCTGGAGGCCCTGCTCGCGCAGGAACCCGATCGGTACGACGTTCTCCTCGAAGCGTCCTGGCAGTTCGATGCGCATGCGGCCGACCTGCTTGCCCGCGACGGTGTCCATCGCGGCGCCGAGGATCGAGATGTCGATGTTGTACGTGCGCGACAGCTGGGAGATGACCGGCTGGGTCGCGGCCTCGCCGTGGAAGGTCACGTCGACGACGGTGCGGTCGTCGCCGGTGGCGTCGCCGCTGACCGGAAAGAGCGCGGCGGCCAGCTCGGAGCCGGGCGTCGCGAGCAGCTCGCTGACGGTGCCGGACTCGATGATCTGCCCGCGCTCCATGAGGGCGGCCGAGTCGCAGACGCTCTTGACGACGTCCATCTCGTGCGTGATGAGCAGGACGGTCAGGCCGAGCTGCTGGTTGAGGTCGCGAAGCAGCTGGAGGATGGAGCGGGTGGTCTCGGGGTCCAGGGCGCTGGTGGCCTCGTCGGAGAGCAGCACCTTGGGGTCGCCTGCCAGGGCGCGGGCGATGCCGACGCGCTGCTTCTGGCCGCCGGAGAGCTGGCTCGGGTAGCTCCCCGCCTTGTCGGCGAGGCCGACAAGGTCGAGCAGTTCGAGCGCCTTGCGGGAGCGCGCCTGGCCGGAGAGGCCGAGGATCTCCAGGGGCAGCTCGACGTTGTCCTGCACGGTGCGCGAGGACAGCAGGTTGAAGTGCTGGAAGACCATGCCGATGCGGCTGCGGGCCTGCCGCAGTTCCCTGCCCGCGCGGGGGCCGCGTCCGGCCAGGGCCGTGAGGTCCTGGCCCGCGACGGTCACGGTGCCGGAGGTGGGGCGCTCCAGGAGGTTGACGCAGCGGATCAGGGAGGACTTGCCGGCGCCGGACTGGCCGATGACGCCGTACACCTCGCCCTCGCGGACGTGCAGGTCGACTCCGTCGAGTGCGGTTACTTCACGACCGCGTGAGCGGTAGACCTTGGTGAGGCCGGAAGTGGTGATCACAGGGGTTTCCGTCACTGTCGAGTGCGCGGCGGGATGGAGCCGGGCACGGGGCATTCGTTCGGAACGCGGCACGGTTCTCGCGGTGGTGGTGCGGGGGAACCGGAGGACGTGTGCGCGGGGCGGGCTCGCTTCCTACGTCGACTGTTCGACTGCGACTTCGTCGAGTACGTCGGTCAGGAGCGCGGCACAGCGGCTTCGCTTCGGGGCGCGAGGCTCGGAGGTGGTGCGGGGGCCCTCAGAAGGCGCACATTCGACACATACAACGAGCACCGGGCGTCATCATCGCCTCGGTCGCAAGGGTGCGGCTGCTCGTCGTGGTCATGGGCCAAGTAAAACACGCGTGAGGTGGCTGTCCACCACCGTTGTCCGTATAGCGGACAACGGTGGGACGGCCACCGGCGTACGGAGCCGTCGGCTCACTCGGCGCAGGTGATCTCCACGCCACCCGCCGTGGCCTGCGCGGACACGGCGGACAGGTCCTTGACCACGACGTCGGCGACGAGCTCGTCGGCGGTGTGGGTTGTGGTCAACGCCACGGTCGTCATGCCCGCGGCCCGGCCGGCCTGGAGACCCGCCGGAGCGTCCTCGAAGACCACGCAGCGGGCCGGGTCGGCGCCGAGTTTCGCGGCCGCGAGCAGGAAGGGCTCGGGGTCGGGCTTGCCGCGCGTGATGTCGTCGGCGGCGATGACGAGCCCCGGCCGCACGCCGACCTCGGCGAGCCGCGCCTCGGCGAGCACCCGGGTCGCGGAGGTGACCACGGCCCAGCGGTCCATCGGCAGGGACTCCAGGAGCTCACGGGTGCCGGGCAGCAGGACGACCCCGCCCGCCACGTCCGAGACCTCCAGCTCCTCGATGCGGGCGACGGCCCCCGCGACCTTCTCCGGGGGCAGCAGGTCGGCGGCGATCTCGGCGGCGGGGCGGCCGTGCAGCTCGACCCGGCCGAAGTCCTCCGCGGTGATCCCGTACTCCTGCGCCCAGCGCGTCCAGCAGCGGTACACCGACTCCATGGAGGAGATGAGGGTGCCGTCGTTGTCGAACAGGAGCGCGTCAGCCTGGATCTTCATGGTCCCCGACCCTACGCCGCAGGTCCGGGGCGTGCGCACCGGGCCGAGGGTCACGCGCGCCGGGGGCCGTGAGGGCCGCGCGCACCGGGCCGTAGGACCCGTAATAAAGTCACGGACATGCTTGACGCCCTGACGATCGCGGTCTCCGTGACCGCGCTCGCCCTCGCCGCCTGGTGCGGTTTCGCCGCCTACCGCGATCAGCCGACCAAGGACTGGCACTTCATCGGCATGGGCGTGGTGACCTTCCTCGCCCTGGTCCAGCTGATCGTCGGCATCGTCCAGCTCGCGCGCGGCGAGGAGGCCGAGCAGGGCACGACGATCTTCGTGGCGTATCTCCTCGGTTCCTTCGCGTGCGTGCCCGCCGCGGGCTTCATGTCGCTCGCGGAGCGCAGCCGTTGGGGCTCCTTGACGGTCGCCGCGGGCGGCGTGGTCCTCGCCGTGCTCGAAGTGCGGCTCTACGACATCTGGGGAGGCTGAGGTGACGGTGACCGACTCCGACGAGAACACCGGCGCGGGCGCGGACGCGGCTCCCGCCCGGCGGAAGCTGATCTCGGGTCCTGGCATCCTGCTGGTGTGGCTGTACGGCGTGATGGTCGTCGGCGCGGTGTCGCGCTCGGCCGTGCAGATCTCGACAGACTTCCACAAGGCCCCCCTCGCGTACGCGCTGTCCGCGGTCGCGGGGGTCGTCTACGGGTTCATCACGTACTCGCTCGTACGCGGTGGCGACACGGCCCGCAAGGCGGCGCTGGTGTGCTGCGCCGCCGAGCTGGTGGGAGTACTCGCCGTGGGCGCCTGGACGTTGGCCGAACCCTCCGCGTTCCCGGACGCCACGGTGTGGTCGGACTTCGGGATGGGCTATCTCTTCATCCCGGTCATCCTGCCGGTCACCGCGATCTTCTGGCTCCGCAAGGCGCGGAGGGCTTCCGCCGGTTGAGCCGTTCGCTGCGGGCCGGTGAGGGCTCGCCGCGCGGTTCCCCGCGCCCCTGACGGGCCTCCTACGCGCTCGTCACGTAGGCGCTCGCCGTCGCGTCCTTGGACAGCGTCACCTGCGTGAGCCGCTCGTTCACGCGCTCCGTGCCCACCGGCGCGTACCCGTGCTTGCGGTAGAGCTGGAGGTTCTGTTCGCTGCGGTGGCCCGTGAAGAGCTGGAAGCACTTCGCGACGCCGCCCGCCCCGAGCCGGGACTCGACCGCGTCCAGGAGCCGCCCGCCCAGACCGTGCCGCTGCATCCGGGGGTGGACGATGAGTTTGCCGATCCGCGCCGTGCCGTCGGTGTCGACCGTGCCGCGTACGGAGGCCACCACCTCGTCGCCGAGGCGGGCCACCAGGACGGTGCCCGTGGTCAGTTCGGCCTTGATCGAGTCCAGGCCCTGGGTCAACGGCTCGATCGAGTAGTCGCCGTAGAGCTCGGCCTCGCTCTGGTAGCAGAGGTACTGCAGTTTGAGGATCTGTTCGGCGTCCGCTTCGGTCGCCGCCGAGATGGTCACGCTCATGCCCATGTGTGCATGCCTCCCGCTCACCTGCTCCACCGGTTGTCTATCGCTCCTTTCCCCAGGGTTCAGGAGCTACAACCTCCGCCGCCAGCATTCTGCGCAGGCATCCCAGGCATCGGGAACGTTCCGGCCCCAGACTGCCCTGTGACATTCCCAACTCCCCTGCGATCTCCCGGTAGGTGAGGTCCTCGGGGGACAGCAGCGCGGCCATGATGCGGGGGCAGCGTCCGGGCAGCCTGCGCACCGCTGCGTGCAGGGTGCGGTGCCGGTCGGCGGTCAGGGCGCGCTGTTCGGGGCCGCGTTCGCCGTCGTCGGCCGGTTCGGCGGGTCCGGTCGCGTACGCCACTTCCCGCTGGGCCGTGCGCCGGTTGCGGCGGGCCTCGGCCTGGACGGCGCCGCGCACCCACAGCGCGGGGTCGGCGGGCGGCCCTTCGGACTCCAGGCGCTCCAACAGGAGCAGCCAGACGTCCTGTTCGAGGTCGCCGGGGTCGGTGCCGGAGCCGAGCGCCTCCGCGGACGCCTCGGCGGCCAGCAGCGGGCGCAGGGTGGGGATGAGCGTGGGGGCCAGGTCGTAGGTCATGCAGGGCGGGACGCGGCCGCTCCGGCGCGAGGTTTCCGGAGCGGCCGTCTCTCACCCCAACCGGGCTCGGACGGTCAGCCGTTGACGAAGTCCTCGCGGGCCAGGAGCGCGGTGTCGCAGTTGTCGGAGAAGAGCCCGTCGATGCCCGTCTCGAAGTAGGCCTTGAAGGCGCCGAAGGCGTCTCCGTAGGCGTTCGGGTCGGTGCCCTTCCTGAAGTTGGTCGGCAGGAAGGTGTTCTCGTTGCGCATCGTGTACGGGTGCAGGATCAGGCGCGCCGCGTGGGCGTCCTTGACCAGCGTGGACGGCGTGCCGAGGCTGCCGTCCGCCTTCTTGGGGATGACCAGGTCCAGGGTCGGGCCGATGCCCTGCGCGAAGCCGGCCATCCACTTCAGGCCCTCGGGCTTGATGAGGTCGGCGACGGTGCGCGGGTCGCCCGCCTCGACGAAGTCCCAGGGGCGGGAGTTGGCGGTGGACAGGAGCACCACCCGCGGCGCCGCGACCAGCTTGGCCAGGCGCTGGATGCTGCTGGGCTCGAAGGACTGCAGGAAGTTCGGCGAGTTCTTCTTGTGCCGGCCGTAGCGGCGCATCAGCTTGGCGAGCGGCTCTTCGAGGCCGAGGCCGAGCCCCCGGAAGTACGTGGGGTGCTTGGTCTCGATGTGCAGCCAGACCTGCTTGCCGCGCTTGCGGCCCTGCTTCTCGGCCCACCGGAAGACCTCTTCGAGGGTGGGCACGTCCCAGCGGCCGTCGTAGAGGGTGTTGTGCTGGCGGTTGCCGGGGATGCGCTCCTTGGCGCGCAGCGTCTTCAGTTCGGCGAGCGTGAAGTCCTCGGTGAACCAGCCGGTGAGCGAGACGCCGTCCACCGACTTGGTGGTCTTGCGGGACGCGAACTCGGGGTGCGCCGAGACGTCCGTCGTCGCGGTGATGTCGTTCTCGTGACGGCATACGAGATGGCCGTCCTTGGTGGGTACGACGTCCTGCTCGATGACGTGGGCGCCCATGTCGAGGGCGAGCTGGTACGAGCCGAGCGTGTGCTCGGGCCGGTAGCCGCTGGTCCCCCGGTGCGCGACGATCGTGGGCACCGGCAGGTCCCGGTAGCCGCCGTGTCCGCCCTGTCCTCCGTGTCCGTGCCGCTCGTCGGCTCTCGCCACGCCGGGCAGCCCTGCCACGGCCGTGCCCGCACCGAGGACCGCGGCCCCCAGTACCGCGCGCCGCCCCGGGCTCGTCCCCGGCTGCTGCTGACCCGACTCCTGCGTCGCCATTGGCGCTCCTCCCGATGTACTGCCGCCTTGCACCTGACAAAGCGGGACCGATCGTAGGTGGCCGCGAGTGACGTGTGGGAGACCCTGGACGGAACGACGGGATGACGGCACATGGCGAGTGGGCGCACCATGGAGGAAGCGGCCCGTGTCGCGGGGCCGCTCCGTGGAGAGAACCCTGCGCGTGACAAGGACCACTACTTCGGGCCACACCGTTCCCACGGGGATACCGTCGTCACAGAGGCGACGCCCCTGGGCAATACCGTGCAAACTCAGGTCAACACTGCGTATCGAGTACATGAACCCGATGTGCAATCAGAGGGGGCCCGCGAGTATCGTCCTCACCTGCATTTACTCGTCGTCGACCCGTTGACACCGGAGGGCCCGTTGTCCCGTCTAGCGCTCATCAAGGCAGTGCTCGGACCGATCTTGCGCCTGATGTTCCGCCCACGGGTAGAAGGCGCCGGGAACATTCCGGGGACGGGTCCGGTGATCCTGGCCGGAAACCACCTGACGTTCATCGACTCGATGATCCTGCCGCTGGTGACCAACCGTCCGGTGTTCTTCATCGGCAAGGACGAGTACGTCACGGGCAAGGGCCTCAAGGGCCGCCTCATGGCGTGGTTCTTCACCGGCGTCGGCATGATCCCGGTGGACCGCGACGGCGGGCGCGGCGGTGTCGCCGCGCTGATGACGGGTCGGCGCGTTCTCGACGACGGCAAGGTCTTCGGCATCTACCCGGAGGGCACCCGCTCCCCCGACGGACGGCTGTACCGGGGCCGTACGGGCATCGCGCGGCTGACGCTCATGACGGGTGCGCCCGTGGTCCCCTTCGCGATGATCGGCACGGACAAGCTCCAGCCCGGCGGCAAGGGGCTGCCGCGGCCCGGCAAGGTGACGGTCCGCTTCGGCGAGGCGATGGAGTTCTCCCGCTACGACGGGATGGATCGCGACCGGTACGTGCTGCGGGCCGTGACGGACTCCGTGATGACGGAGGTCATGCGGCTGTCCGGTCAGGAGTACGTGGACATGTACGCGACCAAGGCGAAGGCCGCGTAGGCCGTCTTTTCGGTGCGCCCGCCCCGGTGCTGAGGACCAACTCCTCGGCGCGGGGACGGGCGTTCCTCGTTTGTGCGCTCCGCGCGGGAGAACGGTTCATCGGCTGCGGGTCGTTCGTGGCTGGCCGCGCAGTTCCCCGCGCCCCTTACGGGGCTCACCCGCAGGCGATGATCCGGCCCCGCGAAGCGCTCAGTGCTCGATGCCGTCCTCCAGCTTCTGGCCCTTCAAGAGGAACCACGCGGCGACGGCCGTGGCGAACAGGACCGCCGAGCCGACGCCCGCCGCGACCTGGAAGCCGTCCGTGAACGCGTCCCGTGCGGCGGCGAGCATGGCGTCCGCCTGGCCCTGCGGCAGCGACCCCGCCGCCTCCACCGCGCCGCCGAGCGAGTCGTGCGCCGCGGCGGCCGCGTCCGCGGGGACGCCCTCCGGGGTGGTGAAGCCCCGGTAGATGCCGGTGACCACCGTGCCGAGCAGGGCGATGCCGAGCGCCGCGCCCAGTTCGTACGCCGTCTCCGAGACCGCGGACGCCGCGCCCGCCTGCTCCTTGGGGACGCTGGAGAGGATCACGTCGGCGGTGACGGTGAAGGCGAGGCCCGCGCCGAGGCCGCCGAGGAACAGGGCGCAGCCCAGGGCCACCACCCCGGTGTCCGCGCCGATCGCCATGCACGCGGCGAGCGCGAGGCCGACCGCGGCGAGGCCGCCGGAGACCGCGCTGCGCACCGATGCCTTGCGGGCCACGATGCCTGCCGTGAGGCCCGCGCCCACCGCGCCGACGGCGGCGGGCAGTTCGATCAGGCCGGCCTCCAAGGGCGAGCGGACCTGGACCAGTTGCAGGAACTGGGAGAGGAAGAAGACGAGTCCGGACAGGCCGAGGATGGTCAGCAGGTCGGCGAGGACCGCGCCGGAGAAGCCCTTGTGGTGGAAGAGCCGCATGTCCAGGAGCGGCGACTTCAGCGTCAACTGGCGTCGTACGAACCAGAACAGCGCCCCGATGCCGAGGACGGCGGCGGCCAGGATGTCCCAGCGGAAGCCGTGCACCGCCGCTTCCTTCACGGCGTAGACGACCGCGACCATGCCGACGAGCGAGAGGCCGACGCTGACCAGGTCCCAGGGGCCCGGGTTGGGGTCGCGGGACTCGGGCAGCAGCTTGATGCCGACGAGGACGAGCACCGCCATCACGGGCAGGTTGATCAGGAAGACCGAGCCCCACCAGAAGTGTTCGAGCAGGAAGCCGCCGACGACCGGGCCCACCGCCGCGCCGGCGGAGGCCGCGGCACCCCAGATGCCGACGGCGACGCTGCGCTCCTTGGGGTCGTGGAAGATGTTGCGGATCAGGGCGAGCGTGGACGGCATCAGCGTCGCGCCCGCGACGCCGAGCAGCGCCCGCGCCAGGATCATCATCTCCGGGCTCGTCGCGTACGCGTTCAGGACCGAGACGGCGCCGAACGCGACGGCGCCGGTGAGCAGCAGCTTCTTCCGTCCGATGCGGTCGCCGAGGCTGCCCATCGAGACCAGCAGGCCCGCGATGACGAAGGAGTAGACGTCGCCGATCCAGAGCAGCTGGGTGCCGGAGGGCTTCAGGTCCTCGCTGAGGAAGGGCGTCGCGAGACCGAGCACGGTCGCGTCCACGGCGACCAGGAGCACGGCGAGGACGAGCACGGCGAGGGCGAGCCAGCGCCCCGGGTTCCGCTCGACGTCGGCCGCTGCGGTCCGCTGTTGGGTGCTGGTCATGCTTCCACTCTCCGCTGTGCGCCGCCGATCAGCAGCTCGGCGATCATGTACGAGAAGTCCTTGGCGGCCACGCGGCCGTCCATCACGGCCCAGGCGCCCGAGCCGATGAGCCCGTAGAGCGCCTCGGTGAGCCATGCGGGGGTCAGGTCGATGCGGAACTCGCCGCTCTCCTGGCCGCGCCGGAAGAGCGCGCCGACGTGTGCGTCGAGCCGGGCCCAGCCCTCGTTCTGGGCGTCACCCTCGAACAGCTGGTTCTCCGTCACGAGGAAAGCGAGGAGGCCCGCGGCGGGCTCGATCTCGCGCACCAGGCGGCGCAGGGCTTCCTCGGCGCTGTCCTCGGTGAGCCTGGCCCGTTCGAGAGCGGCCTCGCACTCCTGGAGTCCGAGCTCTTCGAGGGCCAGGACGAGGGCGTCACGGCCCGCGAAGTGGCGGTGCAGGGTGGCCCTGCTGATGCCCGCGGCACGGGCCACCTCGTCCATGGTGGAGGTGGATTTTCGGGTGAGCAGGGCCGCTGCGCTGCGCAGGACCTGTTCGCGATCGACTGACATGAGACAACTCTAAGCCATGTGAGACATGAACGTCTCATGGAATACGGTCGGCCGGCGGCCCCGATCCAGTGGCGCGGAGGCTCAGTGCCAGGGCAGCCGTCCCCGCCGCTCCCAGTACGCGGCGGGCTCCTCCACCAGGCCCGCGAGACGCTCCAGCTGCCCCTCGTCCAGGTCGACCGCGGCGGCGTGCAGGTTCGACACGAGCTGGACCGGGGTGGCCGCGCCGGACAGCACGACGCCCGTCCAGGGCTGCCGCAGCACCGCGGCGAGCGCCACCGCGTCGCAGCCGAGGCCGGTCTCCACAGCGACCTCGCGGAGCGCGGCGGGCGCGTGCGCGCCGGCCAGCCTGCCGTTGGCCACGCCCTCCTTGACCAGCACGGTCAGACCCGCGTCGTGCGCCTCGGCGAGCGCGGCGCCGGCCGACGTCTCGAAGAGGTTGTACGTCGCCTGGACCGTACGGAAGAGCGGCTCGCCCTCGACGGTCACGGCGAGCGCGGCGCGGATCGCGGCCGCCTGCTCGGGGCCGCTCACGGAGAGCCCGACGGTCACGCCGGATGCGGCCAACTCGCCGAGCGCGGCGTGGAGTTCCTTGTCGGTGAGCGCCGGGCTCCCGGGCGTCACCGAGTGGATCTGGTAGAGGTCGAGCCGGTCGCCGAGCTGCTCGGCGGTCTCGGCCCGCTGGCGGGCGTACGCGGCCGCGCTGTGGTCCTTGACCTCGTGGGGCCCCTCGGCGTCGACGCGCCAGGCCGCGGTGTACGTGTAGCCCCACTTGCTGCCGACGACGACGTCGCGGATGTCGGGCCTGGCGTGCAGCCAGTCGGCGAGGAACTCCTCGGAACGGCCGTAGGAGCGCGCCACGTCGAGGTAGCGGACGCCCGAGGCGTAGGCGGCGTCGAGGAGTTCGAAGGAGCGCTCGCGCAGCGCCTCGACGCTGCGCGAGTGCGGCAGCTCGGTCTCGCGGTCCAGCGTGATGTAGCCGGGCCTGCCGACGGCGGCGAGACCGAGTCCCAGGTGCGCGGTCGGGGTCGTGGCTGCGGCCAGCCGGGCGAAGGGCATCGCGGGCTCCGTTCGGTCGGTTCCTTGCGGATCCGACCAACGTATCCCGCGCTGCCCGTTCCGCTACTTCTTGGCGTCCGCCCACGCCTGCTGGACGGCCAGATCCGCCTTGACCTCGGCGAGCTGGACGGCGACGGCGGAGGGCGCGGTGCCGCCCCTGCCGCTGCGCGCGGCCAGCGCGCCGGGCACGTTCAGGACGGTCCGCACCTCGGGCGTGAGGTGCCCGGAGATCTTGGCGAACTGCTCGTCGGTGAGCTGGTCGAGCTCGATGCCGTGCGCCTCGCACTCCTTGACGCACTCGCCCGCGACCTCGTGCGCGACGCGGAACGGCACGCCCTGCTTGACCAGCCACTCGGCGATGTCGGTGGCGAGCGAGAAGCCGGCCGGGGCCAGCTCCTCCAGCCGCTCGCGGTGCACGGTGAGCGTCGCCATCATGCCGGTGAAGGCGGGCAGCAGGACCTCCAGCTGGTCGCAGGAGTCAAAGACCGGCTCCTTGTCCTCCTGGAGGTCGCGGTTGTACGCGAGCGGCAGCGCCTTGAGGGTGGCGAGCAGGCCCGTGAGGTTGCCGATGAGGCGGCCCGACTTGCCGCGCGCCAGCTCGGCGATGTCCGGGTTCTTCTTCTGCGGCATGATCGAGGAGCCGGTCGAGAAGGCGTCGTGCAGGGTGACGAAGGAGAACTCCTTCGTGTTCCAGATGATGATCTCCTCGGCGATCCGGGAGAGGTTCACGCCGATCATCGCGGTGATGAAGGCGAACTCGGCGACGAAGTCCCGCGACGCGGTGCCGTCGATGGAGTTGCCGACGCTGCCGTGCTCGAAGCCGAGGTCGGTGGCGACCGCCTCCGGGTCGAGACCCAGGCTGCTGCCCGCGAGCGCGCCCGAGCCGTACGGCGAGACGGCCGTCCGCTCGTCCCACTGCCGCAGCCGCTCGGCGTCCCGCGCCAGGGGCTGGACGTGGGCGAGCACGTGGTGCGCGAAGAGCACCGGCTGGGCGTGCTGAAGGTGCGTACGGCCCGGCATCGCGACGTCCGGGTGCGCCTCGGCGAGGCCCACCAGGGCGCCCTGGAGCTCGGCGATCAGACCGCCGATGATCCGCGCGTGGTCGCGCAGGTACATCCGGAAGAGCGTGGCCACCTGGTCGTTGCGCGACCGTCCGGCGCGCAGCTTGCCGCCGAGGTCGGCGCCGAGCCGCTCCAGGAGGCCGCGCTCCAGGGCGGTGTGCACGTCCTCGTCGGCGACCGTGCCGACGAACGACCCGTCGGCGACATCGGCCTCCAGCTGGTCGAGCCCGGCCAGCATGCGGGTCAGCTCGTCCTCGGTGAGCAGCCCCGCCTTGTGCAGCACGCGCGCGTGGGCGCGGGATCCCGCGATGTCGTACGGGGCCAGGCGCCAGTCGAAGTGGACCGAGGCGGACAGTCGCGCCAGCGCTTCTGCGGGACCGTCGGCGAACCGTGCGCCCCAGAGGCGGACATCGCCGGTGTTGCTGCTCACGTTTGCTCCTTGGTATCTGCGGCTCCGCCGCTGGTGGGGCTGCGCCTCTTCGGGGCTCCGCTGCTGTGGGCCGGCCCCTGACTCCGCTCCGCAAACGCCGGAGCGGCCTGCTGCGTTACGCCAGGTCCCGCCTGGCCGCGATCTTCGACGACAGGCCGAAGATCTCGATGAAGCCCTGCGCCTTGGACTGGTCGAACGTGTCGCCCGAGTCGTAGGTGGCGAGGTTGAAGTCGTAGAGGGACTGGCCCGACCTGCGCCCGGTGACCACCGCGCGGCCGCCGTGCAGGGTCATCCTGATGTCTCCGGTGACGTGCTGGTTGGCCTCGTGGAGGAAGCCGTCGAGGGCCCGCTTGAGCGGCGAGAACCACAGTCCGTCGTAGACGAGTTCGCCCCAGCGCTGCTCGACCTGCCGCTTGTAGCGGGCGAGTTCGCGCTCGACGGTGACGTTCTCCAGCTCCTGGTGGGCGGTGATGAGCGCGATCGCGCCCGGCGCCTCGTACACCTCGCGGGACTTGATGCCCACGAGCCGGTCCTCGACCATGTCGATCCGGCCGACGCCCTGCGCGCCCGCCCGCTCGTTGAGCCGCTGGATCGCCTGGAGGACGGTGACGGGGGTGCCGTCGATCGCGACCGGGACGCCCGCCTCGAAGGAGATGACGACCTCGTCGGCCTCGCGCGGCTCGGCGGGGTTCGACGTGTACGCGTAGATGTCCTCGATCGGCGCGTTCCAGATGTCCTCCAGGAAGCCCGTCTCGACGGCGCGTCCGAAGACGTTCTGGTCGATGGAGTAGGGGGACTTCTTGGTGGTCGCGATCGGCAGGTTCTTCGCCTCGCAGAACGCGATGGCCTTGTCCCTGGTCATCGCGTAGTCACGGACCGGCGCGATGCACGTGAGGTCGGGGCCGAGCGCGGCGATGCCTGCCTCGAACCGCACCTGGTCGTTGCCCTTGCCGGTGCAGCCGTGGGCGACGGTCCCCGCGCCGTGCTTGCGCGCGGCGGCCACCAGGTGCTTGACGATCGTGGGCCGCGAGAGGGCGGAGACCAGCGGATAGCGGTCCATGTAGAGCGCGTTGGCGTGGATCGCGGGGAGGCAGTACTCCTCGGCGAACTCATCCTTGGCGTCGGCGACTTCGGCCTCCACGGCACCGCAGGCGAGCGCGCGCTTGCGGATGACGTCCAGGTCCTCGCCACCCTGGCCGACGTCCACGGCGACGGCGACGACCTCGGCACCCGTCTCCTCGGCGATCCAGCCGATCGCGACGGAGGTGTCAAGGCCGCCCGAGTAGGCGAGTACGACGCGCTCGGTCACGGGTCTCTCCTTACGGTGCATGCGCTGTTATGCATGAGTATGCATTGCACCGTATGTTTCGTCAATCCATTCCCGTGGAGGTCAGGCCCCCGTCGTGGAGCCCGGACGGACGATCATGAGGACGGTGACCGTCACCCAGAGCAGGTTGAAGATCCCGGTGGTCATGGCGAGCCGCCCGGTCGCGGCCGCGACGGTCGCGACACCGCCGCCACCCGCTCCGCCCTCGACGCCCTCGACGCCCTCGGCGCCCTCGGCGCCCTCGACGAGCTGCTCCTGCCCCGGCAGGACGAACACGATGAGCGAGGCCGCGGCCAGCATCGTCAGGACCAGGGAGGCGATCACCCAGGCGTCCCCCA
This sequence comes from Streptomyces sp. NPDC087300, assembly GCF_044744425.1. Classification (NCBI taxonomy): domain Bacteria; kingdom Bacillati; phylum Actinomycetota; class Actinomycetes; order Kitasatosporales; family Streptomycetaceae; genus Streptomyces; species Streptomyces sp. NPDC087300. The sequence continues at coordinate 254,745 of NZ_JBIUYI010000008.1, read as the reverse complement.
TCACGCCCATGGCACCGGCCGTGGCGAGACCGAGCACCGGCACCGCGACGCCGACGCCCGCGTACACCCGGCAGACGCGGTGCAGCAGCGCGACCGTGGCGCGGGCCCGCGCGTCGTCGGGACGCTCCGCGGCGCGCCGGGCGGCGGGGCCGAACATGCTGGCAGCGACGGTCACCGGACCGACGGCGATGATCGCGGCCAGCACATGGAGGGTCAGGAGGAGCTTGGTCACGGACGGATCGCTTTCTCGCGGGAGGCGGGGCGGACGGGGCGGCCGACCCATTCTCGGCCCGCCCGCGCGATGGCAGCAATGACGAGTACCCCGCCTTTCCTGCCATCCACGCCCCACCCGACACCCGCATCCCGCACCGCGAACGACCGGCGAAGTCGTTAGACAGGCGAAGAGTTAGCGTGAATAATCATTAGGCATGGGAAAGACTTACACGCGCATAGACGGCCGCCTCCGTACCTTCATCGAAGAGCAGCCGATGTTCTTCACCGCCACCGCCCCGCTCTCCGACGACGGCACGATCAACCTCTCCCCCAAGGGCCTCAAGGGCTCCTTCGCCGTACTCGACGAACAGACCGTCGCGTACCTCGACTTCGCGGGCAGCAACGCGGAGACGATCGCGCACCTGCGCGAGAACGGCCGCATCACGGTGATGTGGTGCGCGTTCCAGGGCCCGCCGAACATCGTCCGGGTGCACGGCCGCGGCGAGCCCGTCTTCCGTGACGACCCTCGCTTCGGGGAACTGCTCGGCCGCTTCCCCGGCATCGACCCGACCCCGCACGGGCTGCGCGCCATCATCGTCGTGACGGCCGAACTCATCCGTGACACCTGCGGATACGCGGTGCCCTTCATGTCGTACGACGAGGACCGCGATCTGCACGGCAAGCGGTTCGCGCGCGAGGACGACGCGTCGCTGAACGCCTACTTCACCAAGAAGGAGTGGATCGCACAGAGCATCGACGGGCTGCCCGGACTGCCGCTTCCGCTGCCTCCCAGTACCGTCTGAGCCATGCGCCTACGAGCCGCCGCCCTCGCCTCCGCAGCCGCCCTCTCCGTACTGGGCGCCGCCCCCGCCGGAGCCGACGCGGCGGCACCGCTGCCCGCGCGGATGGCCGACACGGGCGGCGGCAGCCAGCTCGTCACCGCAGAGGCCGCGCGCCCCGACGCCACCCGGGGCACCGTCACCTGGTGGGACCTGCGCGGCGGACGCTGGGTCGCGGCCGGTTCGGCGCCCGCGCGGTTCGGCGCCAAGGGACTGGTGGAGGGCGGCGCGCGCAAGCAGGGGACCAATACGACGCCGACGGGCCTGTACGGACTCCCCTACGCCTTCGGCATCGCGCAACGGCCCGTCGGCACCGGCTACCCGTACCGCGCGGTCACCCCGGACTCCTGGTGGTGCCAGGACAACCGGTCGCGCTCCTACAACCGCTGGAGCCAGCCGCGCGCCGCCGACTGCCGCGCCGCCGAGTCGGAACACCTGAGCGCCTACGACCCGCAGTACGCGCACGCGCTGGTGATCGGCTTCAACTACGACCGGCCGGTGCGCGGACGCGGCGCGGGCATCTTCCTGCACGTCAACGGGCGCGGGGCGACGGCAGGTTGCGTCTCCGTGGCGCGCGACGCGATGCGGCGGATCCTGCGCTGGGCCGAGCCCGAGCGGCGGCCGCACATCGCCATCGGGACGACGTCGGGGCGGACCGCGCTGACGCGCTACTGACCCGGTCCTCGCCCCTCGACGACCGCTGTGTGTAGCGACCACATACCGAGACGGGGTTGCACGCGCGCGTGGCCGGGGCGTTGCATCGCGCCGTGCAACCCGAACAGACGATCCCCAGCTCCGACGGCGCGGCCGGCGACGACGGCACCGCCGACAAGGCGGCCCGCCGCGCCGTCACCGTCTTCCCCGTCCTCGTCCTCGCCGCGGGCGCGCTCGGCCTCCTGGTGCCCGGCGCCTTCGAGGGCTGGGGCACCAACGTCCCCTACCTGCTGGGCGTGGTGATGTTCTGCATGGGTCTGACCATGACCCCGCTGGACTTCCAGGGCGTGGTGAAGCGGCCCTGGGCCGTCGCGCTCGGGCTCGTCGCGCACTACGTGATCATGCCGGGCCTCGGCTGGCTGATCGCCCACGCGCTCGGCCTCTCCCCGCAGTTGGCGGCCGGAGTGATCCTGGTGGGCTGCGCGCCGAGCGGCACCGCGTCCAACGTGGTGACCTATCTGGCCCGCGGCGACGTGGCGCTCTCCGTCTCCGTGGCCACTGTCTCGACCGTCCTCGCGCCGCTGATCACCCCGCCGCTCACGCTGCTGCTCGCGGGCGAGTACCTGCCCGTGGACGCGGGCTCGATGGTCACGGACATCCTCAAGACCGTGCTGCTCCCGGTGCTCGCGGGGCTGGTGGTGCGCTTCCTCTTCGGCCGTTACGTCGACCGGGTGCTCGGCGCGCTGCCGTGGCTGTCCGCGCTGACCATCGCCGCGATCGTGGCGATCGTGGTCGCGGGCAGCGCCACGGCCATCAAGTCGGCCGCGGCGCTGGTGTTCCTCGCGGTGTTCCTGCACAACGGCCTCGGCCTCGCGCTCGGCTACGGCGCGGGCAAGCTGGCCCGCCTCGGCCCGCCCGCGTCGCGGGCGATGGCGTTCGAGGTGGGCATGCAGAACTCGGGCCTCGCGGCGTCCCTCGCCACGGCCCACTTCAGCCCGCTCGCCGCGCTGCCTTCGGCGGTGTTCTCGGTGTGGCACAACGTGTCGGGGGCGTTGGTGGCGGCGTGGATGGCGCGGCGGAATTCCAGCCCGTCCGGCGTTTGAGGACGAACTCGGCGAAGCCGGTGATGGACAGCACCCCGGCGCCGAAACTCGTCAATGTTCGTTGGAAGCCAGGCGCAGCAGATGGTCGGCCAGCGCCTGACCCCCCGTGGCCTCCCGGCTGATGAGCATCAGCGTGTCGTCGCCCGCGATCGTCCCGAGGATGTCGTGCAGCTCGGCCTGGTCGATGGCCGACGCGAGGAACTGCGCCGCACCCGGCGGCGTACGCAGGACCACGAGATTCGCCGAGGCCTCCGCGGAGATCAGCAGCTCCGCGGAGAGACGCCGCATCCGCTCCTCCTTGGCCGACTCACCGAGCGGCGCGCGCGGGGTGCGGAATCCGCCCTCGCTCGGCACCGCGTAGATGAGGTCGCCCTCGGTGTTGCGGATCTTCACCGCGTTCAGCTCGTCCAGGTCCCTGGAGAGCGTCGCCTGGGTGACGGTCAGACCGTCGTCGGCGAGCAGCTTCGCCAGCTGGCTCTGGGAGCGGACCGGCTGCCGGTTGAGGATGTCCACGATCCGGCGGTGGCGTGCGGTGCGGGTCTGCGGCACGGCGGGACCCGCGTGGTCGCCGTGCTCGTTGCCTTGCGCCTGGCTCATCGTCGTCTCATTCTCCGGATCGTCCGTCCCCGTCGGCTTCAAGAGCCTTGTCCAGGATGCCGGGCAGGGCCCGGAGGAACGAGTCCACCTCGTCGTCGCGCACGTTCAGCGGGGGCATCAGCCGTACGACATCGGGGGCGGGCGCGTTCACCAGGAAGCCGGCGTCCTGAGCCGCCTGCTGCGCCCGTGGCGCGAGCGGCTCGGTGAGCACGATACCCAGCAGCAGGCCCGAGCCCCTTACATGGCCCACGAGCGGGTGTCCGAGTGACTCGATTCCGTCGCGCAGCTTTTCGCCCGCCCGCTTGGTGTTCTCCAGGAGCCCCTCTGCCTCGACGGTGTCGATGACGGCGAGTCCCGCGGCGCACGCGACGGGGTTTCCGCCGAACGTCGTGCCGTGGTGGCCGGGCTTGAAGAGTTCGGCCGCCGCGCCGAAGGCGACGGTCGCGCCGAGCGGCAGACCGCCGCCGAGGCCCTTCGCGAGCGTGACGACGTCGGGCTCGACGCCTTCGTGGGCGAGGTGCTCGAACCAGTGGCCGGTACGGCCGATTCCGGTCTGCACCTCGTCGAGGACGAGCAGCGTGCCGGTGGCCGCGGTGATCTCCCTGGCCACCTTGAGGTAGCCGGGGGGCGGTACGACGACGCCGTTCTCGCCCTGGATCGGCTCGATGATCACGAGCGCGGTGTCGGTGGTGACCGCGGCGCGCAGGGCCTCGACGTCGCCGTACGCCACATGCGTGACGTCACCGGGCAGCGGCAGGAACGGGGTCTGCTTGCCGGGCTGTCCGGTGAGCGCGAGCGCGCCCATGGTCCGGCCGTGGAAGCCGCCCCGGGTCGCGACCATGTGCGTACGCCCGGTCAGCCGGCCGATCTTGAAGGCGCCCTCGTTGGCCTCGGCGCCGGAGTTGCAGAAGTACACCCGGCCCTGCCGCCCGAAGAGCTGGAGCAGCCGTTCGGCGAGCGCGACGGGCGGCTCGGCGACGAACAGGTTCGAGACGTGGCCGAGCGCGCCGATCTGCGTGCTCACCGCCTCGACGATCGCCGGATGGCCGTGCCCGAGGGCGTTGACCGCGATGCCGCCGACGAAGTCGGTGTACTCCTTGCCGTCGGCGTCCCACAGCTTGCTGCCCGCGCCGCGCACCAGGGGGAGCCTCGGCGTGCCGTAGTTGTCCATGAGCGCGCCCTGCCAGCGCGCGGTCAGCTCCTGGTTGCTCATGACTCCCCCTTCTTGGCGGACTTCTCGCCGGACTTCTCGTCGGGCTTCTTGTCGGACTTCTCGTCGGGCACGACCATCGTGCCGATTCCTTCGTCGGTGAAGATCTCCAGCAGGATCGAGTGCTGGACCCGGCCGTCGATCACGCGGGCGGTCTCGACGCCGTTGCGCACGGCGTGCAGACAGCCCTCCATCTTCGGGACCATGCCGCTGGCCAGCTCGGGCAGGAGCTTCTCCAGTTCGGTGGCGGTGAGGCGGCTGATCACCTCGTCGCTGTGCGGCCAGTCCTCGTAGAGGCCCTCGACGTCGGTGAGGACCATCAGGGTTTCGGCATCAAGCGCCGCAGCGAGTGCCGCAGCCGCCGTATCAGCATTGACGTTGTAGACATGTCCGTCGTCCTGGGAGCGGGCGATAGAGGAGACCACCGGGATGCGGCCGTCGGCGAGCAGTGCCTCGATGGCGCCGGTGTCGATCTCGGTGATCTGGCCGACCCGGCCGATGTCGACCAGTTCGCCCTCGATGCGGGGCTGGTGCTTGGTGGCGGTGATGGTGTGCGCGTCCTCGCCGGTGAGGCCGACGGCGAGCGGTCCGTGCTGGTTGAGCAGGCCGACGAGCTCGCGCTGCACCTGTCCCGCGAGGACCATCCGTACGACGTCCATGGCGTCCTCGGTGGTGACGCGCAGGCCCGCCTTGAACTCGCTGACGATGCCGTGCCGGTCGAGTGCCTTGCTGATCTGCGGTCCGCCGCCGTGCACGACGACGGGCCTGAGGCCCGCGTGGTGCAGGAAGACGACGTCCTGCGCGAAGGCGGCCTTCAGCTCCTCGTCGACCATGGCGTTGCCGCCGAACTTGATGACGACGGTCTTGCCGCGGTGCCGGGTGAGCCAGGGCAACGCCTCGATGAGGGTCTGCGCCTTGGGCAGCGCGGTGTGCTTGCGCGCGGTGGGAGTGCTCATGAGCTGTACGCGCTGTTCTCGTGGACGTAGTCGGCGGTGAGGTCGTTGGTCCAGATCGTCGCGGTCTCGGCACCGGCCGCCAGGTCGGCGGTGATGACGACCTCCCGGTAGCGCATGTCGACGAGGTCGCGGTCCTCGCCCACGCTGCCGTTCTTGCAGACCCAGACGCCGTTGATGGCGACGTTGAGCTGGTTCGGGTCGAAGGCGGCGGAGGTGGTGCCGATCGCGGAGAGCACCCGGCCCCAGTTGGGGTCCTCGCCGTGCAGCGCGCACTTGAGGAGGTTGTTGCGGGCGATGGACCGGCCGACCTCGACGGCGTCGGCCTCGCTCGCGGCGTTGACGACCTCGACCTTGATGTCCTTGCTCGCGCCCTCGGCGTCGCCGATCAACTGCCGGCCGAGGTCGTCGCAGACCTCGCGTACGGCGGCGGCGAACTCGGCGTACTCCGGGGCGACCTGGGAGGCGCCGGAGGCGAGCAGCAGGACCGTGTCGTTGGTCGACATGCAGCCGTCGGAGTCGACGCGGTCGAAGGTGACCCGGGTGGCGTCCCGCAGCGCCCGGTCCAGGACGGCGGATTCCAGGTCGGCGTCGGTGGTGAGCACGACGAGCATGGTGGCGAGGCCCGGGGCGAGCATGCCCGCGCCCTTGGCCATGCCGCCGACGGTCCAGCCGTCCTTGGTGACGACGGACGTCTTGTGCACGCTGTCGGTGGTCTTGATGGCGATGGCGGCCTTCTCGCCGCCGTGCGCGGACAGTTCGCCCGCGGCCTTGTCCACACCGGGCAGCAGCTTGTCCATGGGGAGCGTGACGCCGATGAGTCCGGTGGACGCGACGGCGACCTCGCCCGCGTTCACGCCGTCGAGCACCTCGGCGACCTTCTCGGCGGTGGCGTGCGTGTCCTGGAAGCCCCGCGGTCCCGTACAGGCGTTGGCGCCACCGGAGTTGAGGATGACGGCGGAGACGACGCCGCCCTTGAGCACCTGCTCCGACCAGAGGACGGGGGCGGCCTTGACGCGGTTGGAGGTGAAGACGCCCGCGGCGGCCAGGCGGGGCCCTTCGTTGACCACGAGGGCCAGGTCCGGGTTGCCGTTCTGCTTGATCCCCGCGGCGATGCCCGCCGCCAGGAACCCTTGCGCTGCCGTGACGCTCACTGCATCTCCTCGTTCGCTTCTCCGCCCACGCGGCACGGCCGCGCGGCTTTCGCTGTTGTCCGCGGCCCGGCGGTCGCGCGTGCGTCGCTCACGGAGCCACTCCGATCGTGGAAAGTCCGGTGTCCTCGGAAAGCCCGAGGGCGATGTTCATGCTCTGCACCGCGGCGCCCGCGGTGCCCTTGGCGAGGTTGTCGATGGCGCTGATCACCACGACGCGCCCCGCCGCCTCGTCGTACGCGACCTGGATCTGCACGGCGTTCGAGCCGTACACCGCGGCGGTCGCGGGCCACTGCCCCTCGGGGAGCAGGCGCACGAACGGCTCGTCCGCGAAGGCCTTCTCGTACGTCTGGCGTACGGACTCGGCGGTGACGCCCGCCTTGGCCTTGGCGCTGCACGTGGCGAGGATGCCGCGCGGCATCGGGGCCAGCGTCGGGGTGAAGGAGACGGTGACGGGGGTGCCCGCGGCGACGCTCAGGTTCTGGATCATCTCCGGGGTGTGCCGGTGGCCGCCGCCCACGCCGTACGGCGACATGGAGCCCATGACCTCCGAGCCGAGCAGATGCGGCTTGGCCGCCTTGCCCGCGCCGGACGTGCCGGACGCGGCGACGATCACCGCTTCGGGCTCGACGAGGTCCGCCGCGTACGCCGGGAAGAGCGCGAGCGACACGGCGGTGGGGTAGCACCCGGGCACGGCGACGCGCTTGGACCCCGCCAGCGCCGCGCGGCCGCCCGGCAGCTCGGGCAGCCCGTAGGGCCAGGTGCCCGCGTGCGGGCTGCCGTAGAACTTCTCCCAGTCCGCCGCGTCCGCCAGCCGGAAGTCGGCGCCCATGTCGACCACGAGCACATCGGGCCCGAGCCGCTCGGCGACGGCGGCGGACTGCCCGTGGGGCAGCGCGAGGAAGACGACGTCGTGCCCGGCGAGCACCTCTTCGGTGGTGGGCTCCAGGACGCGGTCGGCGAGCGGGAACAGATGCGGCTGGAGCGCGCCCAGGCGCTGGCCCGCGTTCGCGTTGCCGGTCAGTGCGCCGATCTCCACCTCGGGGTGCACGAGCAGCAGACGCAGCAGCTCGCCGCCCGCATACCCACTAGCCCCTGCCACTGCTGCGCGTACCGCCATGGAACCCTCCTCTTGGATGGCATGACTATACGTTTCGCCGCAGTTTTATGCAATGAGGATCGGGGGGCCCGGTGACGCCCGTGTGACCGAGCGTCGCCCGAGCGGTTTTCGACGCGTGCCTTCAGGGCGCCAGGAGTTCGATGGCGACCGTCAGGCGTTCGCGGTAGAACTCCCGCGATGCGGCCTGGTGCTTGAGGCCGATCGAGGTGCCGATCATCGTCTGCGCGACGGGAATGGCCGCCTCTCGTCCCGACTCGACGGCGATCGCGTCCGTGAGCAGTTCCTCGAAACGTCGCGGAGCGCTCTCCGCGCGATCCCTCCGAGGAGGTCGTGGTTGTCCTCGACGACCACCGCGACCTCGCGCGCCAGTGGGCCGACGTAGCGGCCCGCCCAACGGTCGAAGGCTTCGACCAGGCGTTGCGGAGGAGGGCGGACGACATCGGCCAGGACCTGTTCGACCGCCGCGATGTCGCGCTCCAGAGCCTGGGTCACGGCGGCACGGAACAGAGCCTCCTTGGAGGAGAACAGGAAGTAGAGCCCGGGGCGGGAGATGCGTGCCGCCCGCGCCACCTCCTCCATCGAGGTCTTCCGGTAGCCGAACCGCGCGAACGTGGCCAGAGCGGAATCCAGAACCGCGGTCCGGCGGTCGGCATGCGTGGTCGGCGACGACAGGGGACCGGCCTGGGGGCTGCTCATGAGGCGACCTTAGAAGCGAGATCCCTTCGACGACGGCAACGCCCGGTCCGCGTTCCTCCCCCTCGTCTTCGCCCTCGCCCGTGAGGGCATCGCACTCGACGGAGTCAGCCTCCTGCGCCGCATCAGCTTTGCGGCCGGCGATCCCCAGGACCCGCTGACCCTCGTCAACTACGTCAACGTCCATCTCGCGGAGACCCGGCGCCGCACCGCCGAGTCGCCAACTGGAGTGCTCAGTCACGCCCACCGCGACGACGGCCGTGTCAGCGTCGCTGGGCGGACAGGGCCATCCCGGCGGCGAGCTGCGCGGCAGCCGTCACGAGCAGCGCCGCCACCGGCATCGTCCAGCCGCCGGTGGCACTGCGCAGCAGGCCTACGGCGAACGGTCCGAGCGCGGCGACCAGATAGCCGAGTGACTGCGACAGGCTGGAGAGCGCCGTGGTCTCGGCGGGGCTGCTCCCGCTGTTGCCGATCACGGCAAGGACCAGCGGGAACGAGCACAGTCCGAGACCGAGAAGGACGGCCCAGACGACCGGCAGGGCCACCGGGGCGATCAGCAGTCCGGTCAGTCCGGCCAGCATCGCCACGGAGATCGCCGCGAAGGCGGGCCGCAGCCGGTGCGGCGCGCGGGCGAAGGCCAGCACCAGGAAGGTGCCCGGGATCCCGACGGCCTGGGACACCGCGAGGACGCTGCCCGCGCCGCCGCTCGACATGCCCTGATCGGACAGCATCATGGGCAGCCAGCCGATGACCGCGTAGCAGTTCAGCGCCTGGAGCGCGAAGTACCCGGTCACCAGGGCCCCGAGCCGAGTGCGCGCCATCGCCCACGGCGACACGTACGCCCCGGCGGAGTCCGCGGAGGACACGGTCCCGGCCTCGGGCGCCCGGACGAACGCCCACACCAGCGCGGCGAGCAGGCCGGGCAGCGCCCACACCGCAAGGCCCAGCGAGGGCGAGCCCGCCCACTCGGCCAGTGGCACGGCCACCGCGGCGCCCAGCGTCGAGCCGAGCGCCATCACGGTCGTGTACACGCCCGTGAACAGCGCGACCTTGGCCGGGAAGTGGGCCCGCAGCAGGGTCGGCAGCAGGACGTTGCACAGCGCGAGGCCGGACATGGCAAGGACGGTTCCGCCGAGCAGCGCCCAGGCGGCGGCGATGCCACGGAGGGCGAGCCCCGCCGTGAGGGCCGCGAGCGCGAGCAGCACGGTCCGCTCGGCACCGATCCTGCCCGCGATGCGACCGGTGAAGAATCCGGCGGCGGCGAAGCTCAGGGTCGGCAGGGCGGGCAGCACGGCGGCGGCCGTCGCACCGAATCCGAGGTCGGTCCGCAGGGCGTCGAGCAGCGCGGATGCGCTGCTGATGCCGAGGCGGAGGTTGAGCGCGATGAGCACCACACCGGCGCCGGCGAGCCAGGCGGCGCGGGTGCGGCCCATCGGCCTGCTGGGGGTCATGGTGGAGTACGCCATACATCAAACGTAAGACGTCTGACGTTTAAAGGTCAAATCATCGGCTGTACGATGACGGCATGAGTCTGGACCCGGTACGTCGCCCCACCCTGGCCGCCGAGGTGCTCAGCACGCTCCGTCGGCAGATCACCGAAGGCGCCTGGCCCGTGGGCGGCCGCATCCCGCCCGAACCCGAGCTGATGCGCCAGCTCGGCGTGGCCCGGGGCACGGTCCGCGAAGCCGTCCGCGCCCTCGCCCACGCCGGTCTCCTGGAAGTCCGCCAGGGCGACGGCACCTACGTGCGGGCGGCCAGCGAACTCTCCGGCGCCGTCCAGCGCCTCTACGCCGACCGGGCCGCCACCGAACTCTTCGACGTCCGCGCCGCCCTCGAAGGAAAAGCCGCCTTTCTCGCGGCCACCCGCGCCACCGACGAGGACCTCGCCGCGCTGGCGGAGGCGCTGGGCCGCCGCGCCGCGGCCTGGGAGGCGCGGGACTTCGAAGGGTGGGTCGGCGCCGACTGGGACTTCCACACCCGCGTCGTCGACGCGTCGGGCAACACGCTGCTCGCCGAGCTCTACCGCAACCTCACCGAACCGCTGCGCACGTCGATGGCCGAATTCTGGGACCGCCCCGGATTCGACGGCGCCGACCCCGCGGGCCACGAAGACCTCCTGACCGCCCTGCGCGACCAGGACCCGGCCGAGGCTGCCCGCCAGGCCGGATCCAACATCGACGCCACGGCCGAATGGCACAGCTCCACGAGCTGAGCAGTCGGGCGTCGGGGGCGCCGCACCCTCCCCTAACGCGTCCTACTCCTCGCGCGGGCGGCGCATCTTGTAGACGGCGTATCCGGCCGCGGCCACGACGAGGCCCGCGCCTCCCGCCAAGTGGGCGGGGTCGAGCCCGGAGTGGGAGCCGCCGGTCCCGGCGTGCACGCCCCGGTCCGGCAGCGGGTTGGGCATGGTCGGCATCGGCGTCGGCGTCGTCGAGCCGGCGGAGACGGTGAGCTGGTAGGCGGAGACACCGCCCTCGCAGTCGACCCGGACCTCGTGGTCGCCGGACCGGACGGTGGAGCTGATCTTGGCGGTGCCGGTGTAGATGCCGGCCGAGCCGGTCGACAGGGTGACGTCGCCCTCGAACGCGTCGGAGGACGCGGTGGCGGAATCGGCCTCGCAGCCGCCGGACACGGAGAGGATCACCGAGTCACCGGGCTTGGCCGGGTTCGGCGTGGCGGAGAACGTCGGCTGGTCACCGGCGACCGCCATCGGTACGGCGACGCTCAGGGCGCTGGCGGTGGTCAGACAGGCGAGGGCGACGGCGGGTATGACGCGCATGGGAGACAGGGCCTCGTTTCCGGGCACGGCCGGAGACGTTCCTGGCCCCAGAGACACCGCACCTACCACCACCCAAAGGCCGGACCCCGCCATCGGCAGGTCCTGTGGGGCCACTTGGGCGTACTCACCCAGGGGCGTCCGTCCGAGGGCTAGGAGTGGGGTGGGCGCGGCCGCTCATAGCGGTCAGGACGGCTGTACCTCGTCGAAGAGGGCGAGGGCCGTGGCCGGGTCCGGGCCCACGAGGCGCTCCAGGCCCGCCGTCGTGATCCGCGCCCACCTGCCGGCCCTGACCCACATCCGTTCCTCGTGGGCGCGGACGACCTCGTCGAGGCTTCCGGGGCCGGTGGCGACGGTCTTGTTCAGGCTCCCGGGGCCGGTGGCACCGACCCCTTCCAGGCTCCCAGGACCCGTGGCGATCGCCTCGGCGAGTTCCGCGCCCTCCAGCATCGCGAGGTTCGCGCCCGCCCCCAGCGGGGGCATCAGATGGGCGGCGTCACCCAGCAGCGTCACCCCGGGGACATGGGGCCAGGTGTGGGACACGGGCAGGACGTGGAGGGGGCGGTGGACGAACGCCGTACCGTGGCGGAGGAGGTCGAGGACGGGGGCGGCCCAGCCGTCGAACAGAGCCAGCAGGCCCGCTCGTACGGCCTCGGGGTCGGCCAGGTCGAGCCCCGCTTCCGTGTGCCAGTCCAGCGGCGCGCGGAACTGGGCGTACACCTTGACGTGCCCGCCGCTGTTGCGCTGCGCGACGAGCGCCCGGTGCGCGCCGTACACGGCGACGGATCCGTCGCCGATCAGCCGGGCGAGCTCGGGGTGGCGGGTGTCGACGTCCTCCAGGGAGGTCTCGACCGCGGTGACGCCGGTGTAGTGCGGCGTCACGGGTGAGACGGCGGCGCGGACCCGGGACCACGCGCCGTCCGCGCCGACCACGAGGTCGTACGCCTCCTCCCGCCCGTCCGCGCAGTGCACTCGCACGCCATCCCCGGCCGCCGGGACCACCCGCGTCACCGCCCGCCCCCACCGGACGTCGAGCGGGCCGAGCAGCAGGTCACGGAGCTGTCCGCGGTCGATCTCGGGGTTGACCCGCTCGTCGGGGCGCGGCCGCCAGTCCCGCAGCACGGCGCCTTCGGTGTCGAGGATGCGCATGGCCTGGCCCTCCGGACGGGACAGCGCGTCGAACTCCGCGACGAGCCCGGCCTTGTCCAGGGCGCGCTGGCCGAGCCCTTCGTGCAGGTCGAGCGTGCCGCCCGGCGGACGGGTGTCGGGGGCGGGATCGCGTTCGAGGACGGTGACGGGGTGGCCATGACGGTGCAGGACTCGGGCGAAGGCCAGGCCTCCGGGGCCGCTCCCGACCACGGCGATGCGGTGTCTCATATCGATACACTGTATTGAGATGAGACACCGCATCGCAAGAGTACGGTGTGGTCATGACTGTGTGGGATCGCCCGGAGCCGCCGAACCGACCCGTGCCGCTCGACCGGGAGCGGATCGTCGCCGCCGCCGTCGCGCTCGCCGACGAGGGGGGACTCGACGCGGTGTCGCTGCGCAAGGTGGCCGCCCGCCTCGAGGTCGGCCCGATGCGGCTCTACGGATACATCTCCACCAAGGAGGACCTGTTCGACCTCATGGTGGACGAGGTCCAGGCCGAGATCCTCCCCGTGGAGCGGCCCGGCGACTGGCGGGACGCGCTGAGCACCCTCGCCCACCGCACCCGGCGGACCGTCCTGCGCCACGAATGGCTGGCCGACCTGCTCGGCGGCCGCCCGACCCTGGGCCCGAACGGCCTCGCCGTGGCCGAGTCCACGCTGTCCGCCCTCGACGGACTCGCCGACGTCGACACCGTCATGCGCGCCGTGGAGACGGTCAGCGCGTACTACAACGGGGCGATCAGGCGCGAGATCACGAACCTGCGGGCCGAGCGCGCCACGGGCCTGTCCGAGCGCGACTGGCAGCGCGAACAAGGGCCGCACCTGACGAGGATGCTGGCCACGGGCCGCTTCCCCGCGCTGTCCAAGGCGGTGTACGACGGCACGGACACGGACGCCGAGACCTCCTTCGCGACCGGCCTCGACTGGGTCCTCGACGGCGTGGCCGCCAGACTCGCGCCGCCGCCGAAGTGACGCCCGTGCCCCGCCGCCCGGATCAGACGAGGATGACCCGCCGCCCGCGCGTGTGACCCGCCTGACTGTCGACGTGCGCCGCCGCGGCGTCGGCGAGCGCGTACGTCTTCTCGACCGGGATGTGGAGCCTGCCCCGTGAGATGAGGTCGACGGCCTCGGCGAGCGCGTCCGGCACGCTCCCGGCGACGCCGGAGAACCGGACGCCCAGGTCCGGAGCGCCGAGGTCGGCGGTGCTGATCACCTTCCGCGGATCCCCCGTCAGCTCGACGAGTTCGCGGATCACTCCCGAACCGGCCACGTCGAGCGCCGCGTCGACGGTGCCGAGCCGCCGGACCCGCTCGACCCAGCCGTCCCCGTACGTCGTGGCGAGGGCGCCCAGGCCGCGCAGATAGTCCTGGTTCGCGGCGCCGGCCGTCCCGATCACCTTGATGCCTTGCTCGCGGGCGATCTGCAGGACCGCCGAGCCCACTCCCCCGGACGCGCCGCTGACCAGCAGCGTCTGGCCGGGCCGCACACCGGTCTCGCGGATGACGCGCAGCGCGGTCTCCACCACGGAGGGGTATCCCGCCGCCTCCTCGAACGTCAGGTCCTCGGGCATCAGGGCCCAGGCCCCGAGGACGGCGAACTCGGCGTAGGTGTCCTCCCCCTCACCGAACACGCGGTCGCCGATCGCGACCCCTTCGACCCCCTCGCCGACCTCGTCCACCACGCCGGCGGCGTCCAGGCCGACCCCGGCGGGCAGCTCGATCGGATGGGCACCGAGGACCTGACCCTCGCGGAGCCTCCAGTCGACGGGGTTCACGCCCGCGGCGCGTACCGCGATGCGGATCTGGCCGGGGCCCGCGTGGGGCTCATCGGCGTCTATGAGGTGCAGGACATCGGGGCCGCCGAAATCGGCGAAGCTCACTTTCTTCATGCCGCCGACCGTAGCACTAACGGTTAGCTTTTTAGAACTGTTAGGAATTTGCACCTGTTAGCATCCGGGCATGACCGCCCCGACCGGACGCCGTGAACGCAAGAAGGCCGCGACCCGTCAGAAGATCGCCGACACCGCGCTGCGGCTCTTCCTGGAGCGGGGGTACGACGCGGTGGGCATCCGCGACGTGGCCGCCGAGGCCGACGTCGCCGTCACCACGCTCTTCTCCCACTTCACCTCCAAAGAGGCCCTGGTGTTCGAGCAGGACGAGAACTTCGAGCAGCGCCTCACCGAGGCGGTCACCGCCCTGGCACCGCACGAGCCGCTCGTGCCGGCCCTGCGCACGGAGATCCGCGCCATGGTGCGGCACTGCACGGTGGACGGCGCCGCGCCGGTCTACCGCATGATCGACGAGTCCCGTGCCCTGCGGGAGTACGAGGAATCGATGCGGCTGCGCCACGCGGACGCGCTGGCCGCGGCCATCGCCGCCGACCCCGCCCTGGCACCGGCCCCGACGGCCTGCCGGGCGATCGCGCGGTTCGTGATCGACGCCTACTCGCTGGCCCGCGACGCCGCCGATCCGGACGCCGCGGTGGACGAGATCTTCGAGATGATCGAGGCGGCCTGGGAGGTCGTCCGCCCGGCCTCCGCACCGAACACCGTCGACGGCAGAGACGACGGCGTCCCGGAACTCCCCCAGCCCTAGGGTCCTTCTGGCGGAGATCCGCCGGAAGGACCCCAGACCCGACTTCAGGAGCGCCACGCATGTTCGACCCCGTACCCGGGCTCCCGTTCCCCGACGGCCACCGCCCCGACGAGGGCCCCGCGCCGCATCCGCTGCTGGCCCCCGTACTCGATCTCCTCGGCACCTGGCACGGGCAGGGCCGCGGTGAATACCCCACGCTCGACGCGGACTTCACGTACGCCCAGGAAGTGACCTTCAGCCACGACGGCCGCCCCTTCCTGCACTACGAGGCGCGGGCCTGGTTGCTCGACGCCGACGGCGCGCCGCTACGCCCGTCCGCCCGGGAGAGCGGCTGGTGGCGGCTCCAGCAGGACGGCAGGGTGGAGGCGCTGATCACCCAGCCCACCGGGATCGCGGAGATCGCCGTCGGCCGCGCGGCGGACGGCACCGTGGAGCTCGCCACCCACGAGGTGGCCCGCACCCCCACGGCCAAGGAGGTCGACGCCACCCGCCGCCGCTACACACTCACCGACCCCGGCACGCTCGACTTCGCGCACGACCTCGCGGCGGTCGGCCAGCCGCTGCAGCACCACCTCGCGGCCCGGCTGCGACGCGCCCCGCGGGCCTGACGGGGCACGTGCGGGCGTACGCCCCGGAGACGGCCGCCTCCCCCGCGCGGGCGAGGCGGCCGGCCCCGTCGGCGGATGCGCGTCCGCCCGCCCGCACACAGGCTTGAACTCCGCGCCGTGCGAGGGGAGTTCGAGTGGATCTGTGGGAGCGGGCCGGGCGGATCGGCGGGTACGGGGCCGCGCTGGCGCTGACGCCCTATCTGGTGATCAAGGTGTCGTGGGTGCTCGGCTCGCTGCTCGGTCTCGCGCCGGTCGGCGCCGGGTTCGACGTGGCGGGCTGGGTGGCCCTCAACACGGTGACCGTCGGTATGGCGGCGACCGGGATCGCGGTGGCGCTCGCGCTGGTACGACCCTGGGGAGCGCGGCTGCCCGGCCGTCCGCTGACCTTCTGCGCCTGGGTGGGAACGGGCTTCCTCGTGCCGCTCCTGCCCTACGCCGTACTCGGCTCGCTGCTGCCCTCGGAGGGCGGGGCGCGGGGCGGCGCCGACGACGACCCCTCGATGCCCGGCTGGGAGGCCGTCCTCGTCCAGATCGGCTTCGTGGGCATGGGCATCGGTCTCGCCCTCGCGCTGCCCGCGTATCTGCGCCGCCGATGGCCCGGCGTGTTCACGGGGCGTACCGGTGACGGCGGACACGGGCCGCTGCTCGTACCGCCGTGGCCCGCAGTCGCCGCCATCGCGATCGCGGCGGTCTGGCTCTACTGGGCCGCGGGCGGCACGGCGGGCATCGCGCGTCCGGCGGAGCGCGACCTCACGGGGCGTCTCCTGACGGGCGTGCTCGGCGGCTGGTCACTGCTGGCCGCGGCCGCCACCTGGGCTCTCGTCCGGGGCCGCCCGGCCCGGCTGCCGCGCCGGGTGCCGCTGGTCCCGTGCTGGCTCGGCTCCGGCGCGCTCTTCGCCTGGAGCGCGTGGAAACTGCCGTTCACCCTCTACCTGGCCCTGGCGGAACCCGCCGACGCGGCCCTGCCGGAGAACCTCGCGGTCGCGGCGGTGCTGCACGTGGTGGCGGTGGGGACGGGGGCCGCGATGCTGCGGGAGCTCGTCCGCGCCCGTGCGGGGCGCGGACGCCCCGAGCGGCGCGGCGCGGGCGATGCGCCCCCGCCGCCTACTTCTCCTGGGCCCGGTGCTACTTCTCCTGCGCCCGGTCCTGCTGCTCCTTGTGCTTCTCCTTGATGCGGACCGTCTCCTTGCGGACCTCGGACTGGGTGGCGCGCTCCTGGCGCAGCCACGAGGGGAACTCGTCCTTGAGGGCCTCGATCTGGTCCGTGGTGAGCGGCTCGGTGACTCCGCCGCGGGCGAGGCCCGCGATGGAGATGCCCAGCTTGGCCGCGACGACGGGGCGCGGGTGCGGGCCGTTGCGCCGCAGCTCCTGGAGCCACTCGGGCGGGTCGGCCTGCAGCGCGGCGAGCTCGCCGCGCGAGACGACGCCCTCCTGGAACTCGGCGGGCGTGGCCTGGAGGTACACACCCAGCTTCTTCGCCGCGGTCGCGGGCTTCATGGTCTGGGTGGTCTGGTGCGACGTCATGGGTCAAGGGTATCGAGCGTGTGCGCTACTCCCGACCACGCCGGGTAGCCTGGCGAGGTGACAGGCTCGGATGTATCCCCTTCGTTCCGGCTCGCCTACGTCCCTGGGGTGACACCCGCCAAATGGGTGCGGATCTGGAACGAGCGGCGGTCCGACGTGCCGCTGACGCTCCACACCGTGTCCGCCGCGCAGGCGCCCGACGTGCTGCGCGAGGGCGGGGCCGACGCCGGATTCGTCCGGCTGCCCATCGACCGTACGGCGCTCAGCGCGATCCCCCTCTACACCGAGACGACCGTGGTGGTCGTCCCCAAGGACCACGTCGTGGCGGCGGTGGACGAGGTGTCCTTCGACGACCTCGCCGATGAGATCGTGTTCCATCCGCTCGACGACGTCCTGGAGTGGGAGCGGCGCCCCGGACTGCCCGCGAACGAGCGGCCCGCCACGACCGAGGACGCCGTGGAGCTGGTGGCGGCGGGCGTCGGCGTCCTCGTCGTACCGCAGTCGCTGGCCCGTCTGCACCACCGCAAGGACCTCACCTACCGCCCGGTCCACGACGCCCCGGAGTCGCGCGTCGCCCTGTCCTGGCCGGAGGACGCCACGACGGACCTGGTGGAGGACTTCATCGGCATCGTGCGCGGCCGCACGGTCAACAGCACACGGGGCCGTACACAGCAGCAGCCCGCGCCGAAGGGCAAGCAAGCGGACGCGAAGGCCGGCGCACAGCGGAAACCGGGCACGGGCAGGTCGGGCTCGGGCTCGGGCTCGGGAAAGACAGGCACCGGCAAGCCGGCGCGAGGCGGTGGCACGGCACGCACCAAGTCCGGGTCCGGAAAGCCACCGGCCAAGCGGGGGAAGCCGCGGCGGCGGTCTTAGCGGGGCCCCTCACCCCTCCCCCACCCCCGGCACCACCAAGCCCGACTCGTACGCCGCTATCACCGCCTGGGTGCGGTCCCTCAGGGTCAGTTTGTTCAGGATGCGGCTCACGTGGGTCTTCACCGTTTCCTCGCTCACGTGCAGTCGCGCCGCCGTCTCCGGGTTGGAGAGGCCCTCCGCGATCAGGCGGAGCACCTCCGTCTCGCGTGGGGTGAGGGTGTCGATACGAGGGGTGGAGGGCGTCGGTCTGGCGGGGCGGATGCGGGCGAACTCGGCTATCAGGCGGCGGGTGACCGTCGGGGCGAGAAGGCCGTCGCCCGCGGCGACCACGCGCACCGCCTCGAAGAGTCGCTCCGCCGTGACGTCCTTGAGCAGGAACCCGGCGGCGCCCGCGCCCAACGCGTCGTACACGTGCTCGTCGAGGTCGAAGGTGGTGAGGATGAGGACGCGGGTGTCCGTGTCCGCGAGCCGGCCGGTCGCCTCGATGCCGTCCATCACCGGCATGCGGATGTCCATCAGGACCAGGTCGGGGCGGAGTTCGCGGCAGACGCGGACCGCCTCGGCGCCGTCCGCCGCCGTGCCGACGACCGTGAAGTCGGGCTGGGTGGCGAGCAGTCCCGCGTAGCCGAAGCGGACCACCTCGTGGTCGTCGGCGATGACGATGCGCAGGGGCGCGGCCGCGCTGGCTGGTACCGGTACCGGCGCCGGGGCTCCCGGAGTGCCGCTCATGCCGCCTCCGCTGCCGCCGGAGCCGGGGCCGGGGCCGGAGCCGGGAAGGTCGCCTCGATCAGGAAGCCGCCGCCGCGCGCGGGCCCCGCGCGCAGTACGCCGCCGACGGTCGCGGCACGCTCACGCATGCCGAGCAGCCCATGCCCCGTGCCGTCCTCCGCCGCGGCGCCGGGGCTCGGCCCGTTGTCCCGCACGCGCAGCCTCAACGCATCGGCGGTGTACCGGAGTTCGACGTCGACGGCGGCGCCGGGCGCGTGTCTGCGGGTGTTGGTGAGGGCCTCCTGCACGATGCGGTACGCGGTGAGCTCGACGCCCGGGTCCACCGGACGCATCACGCCCTCGACGATGAGCCGCAGCGCCGCGCCGGACGCCTCCCGCGCCTCGTCGACCAGGTCGACGAGCTGCTCGATGCCGGGCTCGGGGTGCTCGGCGCGTACACGGCGGGCTCGCTGGCGGTGGGCGCGCTGGTGCTGCGGTCGCGGGACGCCTGAGGCGCCGTACGCGGATACGCCGCCGCCCCGGCCGGAGAGGATCCGGCCGGGGCGGCGGCGTGCGCCGTGCGTCAGCTCAAGACATCAGCACGGAGGCATCGGCCCGGAGGCTTCAGCCCAGGATCGACAGCGCCTGGTTGAACGTGGCCGACGGGCGCATGACGGCCGTGGCCTTGGCGGCGTCGGGCTGGTAGTAGCCGCCGATGTCGACCGGGTTGCCCTGCACCGCGACGAGCTCGTCGACGATGGTCTGCTCCTGCTCGGTCAGCGTCTTGGCCAGGGCCGCGAACGCCTCCGCGAGCTGCGCGTCGTCGGTCTGCTTGGCCAGCTCCTGCGCCCAGTACAGGGAGAGGTAGAAGTGGCTGCCGCGGTTGTCGATGCCGCCGAGCTTGCGGCTCGGCGACTTGTTCTCGTTCAGGAACGTGCCGGTCGCGCGGTCGAGCGTGTCGGCGAGCACCTGGGCGCGGGCGTTGCCCGTGGTGGTGGCGAGGTGCTCGAAGCTGACCGCGAGGGCGAGGAACTCACCCAGGCTGTCCCAGCGCAGGTAGTCCTCCTTGACCAGCTGCTGCACGTGCTTGGGCGCGGAGCCGCCGGCGCCCGTCTCGAAGAGGCCGCCACCGTTCATCAGCGGGACCACCGAGAGCATCTTGGCGCTGGTGCCCAGCTCCAGGATCGGGAACAGGTCGGTGAGGTAGTCACGCAGGACGTTGCCGGTGACGGAGATGGTGTCCTCGCCGCGGCGGATGCGCTTGAGCGAGAACGCGGTGGCCTCGACCGGCGACATGATCTTGATGTCGAGCCCGGCGGTGTCGTGCTCGGCGAGGTAGGCGGCGACCTTCTCGATGAGCACGGCGTCGTGCGCGCGGTTCTCGTCCAGCCAGAACACGGCCGGGTTGCCGGTGGCGCGGGCGCGCGTGACGGCGAGCTTGACCCAGTCCTGGATCGGCAGGTCCTTGGTCTGGCACATGCGGAAGATGTCACCGGCGGCGACGGACTGCTCCAGGACGACGTTCCCGGCGCCGTCGACGACGCGGACGGTGCCGGCCGCGGCGACCTCGAAGGTCTTGTCGTGGCTGCCGTACTCCTCGGCCTTCTGCGCCATCAGACCGACGTTCGGGACCGAGCCCATGGTCGACGGGTCGTAGGCGCCGTTGGCGCGGCAGTCGTCGAGGACGACCTGGTAGACGCCGGAGTAGCTGCTGTCGGGGAGGACCGCGAGGGTGTCGTGCTCGTCGCCGTCCGGGCCCCACATGTGGCCGGAGGTGCGGATCATGGCCGGCATGGAGGCGTCGACGATGACGTCGCTCGGGACGTGCAGGTTGCTGATGCCCTTGTCGGAGTCGACCATGGCGAGCTCGGGGCCCTCGGCCAGCTCGGCCTCGAAGGACGCCTTGATCTGCTCGCCCTCGGGGAGGGACTCCAGGCCCTTGTAGATGCCGCCGAGGCCGTCGTTCGGGGTCAGCCCCGCGGCGGCCAGGGTCTCGCCGTACGCGGCGAAGGTCTTCGGGAAGAAGGCGCGGACCACGTGGCCGAAGACGATCGGGTCGGAGACCTTCATCATCGTGGCCTTGAGGTGCACCGAGAAGAGCACGCCGTCGGCCTTGGCGCGGGCGACCTGCGCGGTGAGGAACTCGCGCAGCTGGGCGACGCGCATGACGGAGGCGTCGACGACCTCGCCGGCCAGGACCGGTACGGACTCGCGCAGGACGGTGGTGGAGCCGTCCTCACCGGCGAGCTCGATGCGCAGCGAACCGGCCTCGGAGATCACCGCGGACTTCTCGGTGGAGCGGAAGTCGTCGGCGCCCATGGTGGCGACGTTCGTCTTGGAGTCGGCCGTCCAGGCGCCCATGCGGTGCGGGTGGGCCTTGGCGTAGTTCTTGACCGACGCGGGGGCGCGGCGGTCGGAGTTGCCCTCGCGCAGGACCGGGTTGACGGCGCTGCCCTTGACCTTGTCGTAGCGGGCGCGGATGTCGCGCTCCTCGTCGGTCTTCGGGTCGTCCGGGTAGTCGGGGAGCGCGTAGCCCTGGCCCTGCAGCTCGGCGACGGCGGCCTTGAGCTGCGGGATCGACGCCGAGATGTTCGGCAGCTTGATGATGTTGGCCTGGGGGGTCTTCGCCAGCTCGCCGAGCTCGGCGAGGGCGTCGGAGATCCGCTGGCCCTCCTCCAGGCGCTCGGGGAAGCTCGCGATGATGCGGCCCGCGAGCGAGATGTCGCGGGTCTCCACGCTGACACCCGCCGTCGAGGCGTAGGCCTGGACCACCGGCAAGAACGAATGGGTCGCCAGGGCCGGGGCCTCGTCAGTGTGGGTGTAGATGATGGTCGAGTCAGTCACCGGGTGCTCCGCTCCGCGTCTGCAACATTGCTCGACATCAAGATATCTCCTTCCTCCCCCCGTACGGACAGGGGGCCTGAAACCTTTGTTCGAGGTAGACACTGTCTACGCGGTGCGGTAGACAGTGTCTATGAACGAACAGGACGCCGGGCTGCGCGCCCGGCTGGTGGACGTGGGCGTCGAACTCGTCGCCGCCCGGGGAGTGCAGGCCCTGACGCTGCGCGAGATCGCCCGCGGGGCGGGCGTCTCGCACGGGGCGCCGCGCCGGTATTTCCCGACCCATGTGTCCCTGCTCTCGGCGATCGCCCGGCGCGGCTTCGCACAGCTTGCGGCGGAGGTGGCGAAGGCCGTCGGCGACGGCACCGCGAGCCCGCGGGCCCAGCTCCACGCGCTGGGCGGGGCCTATCTCGGCTTCGCCGCCGAGCACACCGGCATGTTCGAGCTGATGTTCCGCCACGACCTCCTGGAGAGCGACGGGCTCGGCCTGCGCGAGACGAGCCTGCCGCTCTTCGACGTGCTGGTCGGCCTGGTCGCCGAGGCACGCACCGGCTCCGGCGGCCCGGGGGCCCGGGTCGTCGCGGGCTCGCTCTGGGCGAACCTGCACGGCATCGCCCAGCTCTGGCGCTGGGGCAGCCTCCAGCTCGCGGCGGGCTCCGCCGACCCCGGGCCGCTGCTCACCGCCGCCCTCGACGCGCATCTGGGACCGGAGGACGCGAGCCGGTGACCGACACAGGAACGATGGGCGCATCGCCGCACCCGGACCGGCTCCGCCGGGGCCTGACCCTTGGATGCAGCGTCGCGGGGGCCATGATCGTCGCGCTGGACGGCACAGTCCTGACCGTCGTGCAGCCCGCGCTCCAGCGCGATCTGGACGCCTCGTTCGCCCAGGTGCAGTGGACCAGCACCGGATATCTGATCGCCGTGGCGAGCCTGCTCGTCTTCGCCGGGCGGCTCGGCGACCGCTACGGACACCGGCGGATCTTCGCCGTCGGGACCATCGGCTTCGCGCTCGCCTCGGCGGGCATCGGGCTCGCGTCCGGCGTCGGCTGGGTGATCGCGCTGCGCGTAGTCCAGGGCGTCTGCGGCGCCCTGCTCCAGCCCGCCACCCTCGGGATGCTGCGGGCCGCCTTCCCGCCGGACCGGCTGGCCATGCCGATCGCGCTGCGGACCAGCGCCATCGGCCTCGCGGCCGCCACGGGTCCGCTGCTCGGCGGCGCGCTCGCCACCCACCTGGGCTGGCGTGCGGTCTTCTTCCTCAATGTGGTGCCCGCGCTGGCGATCGGCGTCCTGGCCCTGGCCGTCCGCGTCCCCGCGCCGCACCGGGCGGGCCCCGCGCCCCGGCTCGACCTGCCGGGCGCGGTGCTGCTCGCGGTGACCCTGGCCTGTCTGGTGCAGGCGCTGGTCGGCGTCGCGGAAGGGGGCCCGACGGCGGTCACCGTGGCGGGACTGGTGGTCGCGGCGGTCGCGGGCGGCGTACTCGTCCGCCACGAGCGGCGTACGACGGGGCCGCTCGTGCCGCCCGGACTGCTCGGCTCCGCCGCCGTGGGGCCCGCGCTCTGCGTCCTGCTCGCCGCGTCCGCCGCGATGTTCGGCGCGCTCTTCGTCAGTACGTACTTCTTGCAGGACGTCCTCGGCCTCGAC
The DNA here is from genome assembly GCF_044744425.1 of Streptomyces sp. NPDC087300. NCBI lineage: Bacteria > Bacillati > Actinomycetota > Actinomycetes > Kitasatosporales > Streptomycetaceae > Streptomyces > Streptomyces sp. NPDC087300. Next base: position 231,493 of record NZ_JBIUYI010000008.1, on the reverse strand, counting down.
CCGTTGGACAGCGCGGTCCGGGCGCTGCCCCTCGCCGTGATGATGGTGGTCGCCGCGCCTATGGCCGCCGTGCTGCTGCGCACGCACGGGCCGCGGCGCACGGTCACGGCGGCGATGGCGGTGCTCACGGCCGGCGTCTTCGTGCTCTCCCGGCTCGGGCCCGACCCCTCGGCCGTGGCCGTCGGCGGCGGGTTCCTGCTCGTCGGCGCCGGGTTCGGCACCGTGATGGTCGCCGCGACCGCCGTCGTCGTACGGCATGCCCCGGTGGGCGACGCGGGAGTCGCGGGCGGGCTCCAGCAGACCGCCATGAACGTGGGCCCCGCGCTCGGCGTCGCCCTCGCGACGGCGCTGATGACCTTCCTCGCCCCGGCCGCCGCACGGCCCGGTGCCACAGCTCCGCACTGGAGCGACGGGGACTTCGTCGCCGCGATGGGCCCGACGCTCACGGTGCTCGCGGTGGTCGCGGCGTGCGGCGCGCTCGTGGCGGCCCGGCTGCCGCGCCGGACCGCCGTGGCCACCGAGCTCAGTGAGCCCACCGGAGCGGATGCGCCGTCCCCGGTCAGCGCAGCGCCGACTCCACCATCCGCAGGGTCCGTGCCGCCTGCTCGTCCTGCTCCGGGCCGCCCAGGCGCAGGGTGAAGGCGGCACTGGTCACGGCGGTGGCGCCGTCCGCGGTGACACCGCACTCGGACACGCAGCCGAGGCTGGTGCCGCCGTGGAACCAGATGCCGTCGCCGATCCCCGCCACCGGACGCCAGGCGATGCCGAGCCCGTAGCGGACGCCGGGGGCCGGGATCCAGTCGGGCGCGGGCACCGTACGGCGCATCGCCGCCAGTTGGGCGGGCCGCAGCAGCCGCCCGCCGAACAGCGCGCGCAGGAACGCCGCGTGGTCGTGGGTCGTCGAGATGACGCTGCCGTCCGCCCAGCCGCCCTGGCCGACGGTCGTGTCGGTGGGGCGGGTCTCCTTCGGGAAGTACGTGTATCCGGTGGCGGTCGGCATCGGCAGGTACGGCGACGTGCCCGGCGTGAACGTGTGGCGCAGACCGAGCGGCTCGATGATCCGCTCGTGCACCTCCTGCGACCAGGAGTGCCCGGTGACCGCCTCGATCAGCAGCCCCGCCACCACGTAGTTGGTGTTGGAGTACCCCCAACGCCGCTCCCCCGCCGGATCGTCGGCGTCCGGCAGCCACTGCGGCGGCGCGCCGAGCGCGGCCGTCAGCTGCTCCTTGGGCGACTGCGCGCGGAACCGGTTGCGGCGGTAGGCCTCCGGCGTGAACTCGCCGGGGTCACCGACGGCGAAGTAGTCGTTGAGGCCGCTGGTCTGGCGCAGCAGGTTGGCGACGGTGATCCGACGGCCGTCGTTGCCGTGCCCCTGGACCGCTCCCGGCAGCCACCGCTCCACGGTGTCGGTGAGCTTCAGGCGCCCCTCGCCGACCAGTTGGAGGGCGACGGTGGCGGTGAAGGTCTTGGTGTCGCTGCCGATCCGGTAGTACGCGTCGGCCGGCACGGGCCCGCGCGCGTCGAGGTCGGCGACGCCCGCGCGAGCGCTCGTGCTCCCGTGCGCGCTCTGCACCTCGGCGACGACACCGGACACTCCGGTGGCCCGGACGGCCTCGACGTTCCGCTGGAGGGCGGAACCGGCAGGGGCCGTGCGACGCGCCCGTGGCGCGGACGCCCGCGCCTCGGTCGTCGCCACCGTCCCGCCGAGCAGCGCCGCGGCGGTGGCCGCGAGTCCGGCACGCCTGGTGATCATCGCCGCGCCCCCGTCTTCTTCCCGGGGTGCGCGCAGGTGAGGTCGGCGGCGGGCAGCTTTCCGTCGCGCAGATAGTCGTTGACGGTCCGGTCGGCGCACGGGACGGGCGTGAGGCCCCCCTCGCCCCTGCCGTACACGCCGTGCGAGCGGATGTCGGCCGTCAGCAGCCGGGAGCCCTTGAGCTTGCGGTGCAGCGCGACCGCGCCCTCGTAGGGAACGTTGTTGTCCAGGCGGGCCTGGAGCATCAGGACGGGCACCTTGTTGCCGATCCTCGTGCCTGGCTCGCGGGGCTCCGAGTCCCAGAAGGCGCAGGGGGCGATCATCGAGTTCACGTAGGGGCCGAAGACCGGTTGGTCGGTCCTGCTGCGCTGGATGTTCTTCCAGTACGTCTCCGGGTCCTTGGGCCAGCCGCCCGCGGGCCAGCCGCCGTCGCCGCACATGAACATCGCGCCGCCGAGCATGCTGTTCTCCACCTCGGGCGAGTTGAGGAACGCCAGCATCGCGGCGAGAGCGGGACCGGGCTCGACCTCCTCACCGGCGGCCGCCCTCGTCAGGTCGCTGACCATGCCCGCGAGTTGCTCGTCGTTCTCCTCGTGCTGCACGAGCTGTTTGAACATGACCCGCACCAGCTTCGCGTCCAGGCGCTGTCCGGCGATCGGGATGGGACGGCGCTCCGCTCGGGCGAGCAGCTTCTCCATGTCGGCCCGCATGCCCGGGGACAGCGCCGCCTCGGCGGGCGCCCCCGACTGCTGGAACAGCTCGTACTGCGTGGCCGCCGGATCGGTCGAGGAGTCGATGACGATCCGGTCGGCCCTGCGCGGGAACATCTGGGTGAAGACCGCGCCCAGGTCGGCGCCGTAGGAGATGCCGTAGTACGACATCTTGCGCTCGCCGAGCGCGGCGCGGATCGCGTCCATGTCGCGGGCGACGTTGCGGGTCGAGGCGTGCGGCAGCAGTGCGGCGTTGTCGCCGTGCTCCTGGCAGCGGCGCGCGGTGTCGCGCGCCGCGCGCACCGAGGCGTCGAAGTCCTTACGCGGGGTGGTGTGTTCGGCGGGCGGGGTCGGTCTCGGCGCCGTGCCGCAGGTGAGCGGGGTGCTCTCGCCGAGGAAGCGCGGGTCGAAGCCGATCAGGTCGTAGCGGTCGGCGACGTCCTTGAGGGTGGGGCGCAGGGAGAGGGTGGTGGCGAGGCCCGAGCCGCCGGGGCCGCCCGGGTTGGAGAGCAGGATGCCGCGCCGCTGTCCCGGCGACTTCGCCTTGATCCGGGAGATCGCGAGGTCGATCGTGCGGCCGCCGGGGTCGCTGTAGTCGAGCGGCACGGCGACCTTCGCGCACTGCGCGCCCGCCTCGTTGAGCTCCTTCTGGGCGGCGGAGCAGGCGCCCCACTTCACCGCGGCGCGAGGGCCGCCCGGGGTGCCGTGCGGGGCGGCGGACGCCACCCCCGAGGCGAGGAGTCCCGCCAGGCCAAGCCCTGCCGTGACTGCTGAGGCGATGCGCATCGTGCTCCTTGGTGCTCGGCCGGTCTTTTCCGGTGGGTGGAGGAAGTGATCACGACATTAGGAGCGCGCGCGGCACCGATCCATCGGGCTGTCCGCCCGAACCGGGGTGGGGACAACCCCAGTTGGTGCCGGGGGGTCACCAGGCGCGCCGTTGCCCGTGCGAGGCCGCGCCGTCCCGGTTGACCTGGAGTTCTCTCCAACTCATAAGGTCGTGCACGTTCATCGGGAACGACCCAGGAGGTTCCACCATGACCAGCCTTCCCACGCGGCACCTCGGCGCGCTCACGGTCTCGGCGCAGGGGCTCGGATGCATGGGGATGAGCCATGGCTACGGCACGTCGGACGACGCGCAGTCGACGGCGACGATCCACCGCGCCCTCGACCTCGGCATCACCCTGCTCGACACCTCCGACTTCTACGGCTCCGGCCACAACGAGGAGCTGCTCGGCCGCGCGCTGGCCGGGCAGCGGCGCGAACAGGCCGTCGTCGCCACCAAGTTCGGCTTCGCCAACCGGCTCGGCGAGCCCCTGGACATCCGCGGCGACGCGGCCTACGTACGCCAGGCGTGCGACGCCTCCCTGCGGCGGCTCGGCGTCGACCACATCGACCTGTACTACCTGCACCGGGTGGACAAGTCCGTGCCGATCGAGGAGACCGTCGGCGCGATGGCCGAGCTGGTCGAGGCGGGCAAGGTGCGCCACCTCGGGCTCTCCGAGGCGAGCGCCCGCACGATCAGGCGTGCGCACGCCGTGCACCCGATAGCCGCGTTGCAGAGCGAGTGGTCGCTGTGGACCAGGGACCTGGAGGCGGAGATCGTGCCGGTCTGCCGGGAGCTCGGCGTCGGCATCGTGCCGTTCTCGCCGCTCGGCCGCGGCTTCCTCACCGGCCGCTACACCACGCTGGAGGGGCTGCCCGAGGACGATCTGCGGCGCACCCAGCCCCGGTTCGCCGACGGCAACCTGGAGCGGAACCTGACGATCGTGGAGACCCTGGACGAGCTCGCCGCCGAGAAGGGCGTCACCGCGGGGCAGCTGGCGCTCGCCTGGGTGCAGCACCGCGGCGACGACGTGGTGCCGATCCCGGGCACGCGCCGCCAGTCGTACCTGGAGGAGAACGTCGGCGCCGTCGCGATCGAGCTCTCCGCCGACGAACTGGCCTCGATCGACGCGGCGGCGCCCGTGGGCGGGGTCGCGGGCACCCGGTACGACGAGCGGAGCCTGGCCGTGGTCGACCACTAGCCACGGGCGTCCCGTGGCGGGGACGTAGCCTCAAGGTCATGCCCTTCCCCGATGAGAGCGCCCATCCGCTGACGGTGGTGGACTACCAGGACGAGTGGCCGCGGGACTTCGAGCGCGTCGCGGAGCAGCTGAGGACCTCGCTCGCGGGTCTCGCGGTCGCCGTCGACCACGTGGGCTCGACGGCCGTGCCGGGGCTCGCGGCGAAGGACTGCGTCGACGTACAGGTGCGGATGAGCTCCCTGGACGAGGCGCGGGACGTGCCACTGCTCGCGGCGACCGGCTTCCGGTGCCGCCCGGAGCCGTGGAACCGCTCGGAGCTCTCCCTCGGCCACCGCGACAGCAAGCTGGTCTTCGCGCCGCCGGTCGGCGCCCGCCGCTGCAACGTCCACCTGCGGGTGCACGGCCGCCCGAACGCCCGCTACGCGCTGCTGGCGGGGGCGGAACACCGGGCGGCGCGGACCGGCCGGACCCCCAGGTGAGCGCCGTGCACGGGCACCACCGGGTGCCGGACGTCGTGGCGTATCTCGTGGGCGAGTGGCAGGTGGAGCGCTCCGTGCGCGATCTAGCGGACGGCTCGGCGGGACACTTCACGGGGACGACGCGCTTCACTCCCCTGTCCGGCGCGGCCGACGGAGGGCTGCTCCACCACGAGTCGGGCACCTTCGTCTGGCGCGGCGTCGCGCGGCCCGCCGAGCGCACCCTGCGCTTCCTGTCGGGCGAGGTGCCCGGCACCGCCCGCGTCGAGTTCGCCGACGGCCGCTACTTCCACGACCTGGATCTGCGCACCGGCCGCCACACCACGGACCATCCCTGCGCCGCCGACCTCTACCGCGGCGATTTCGAGGTCGCCGACGAGGACCACTGGCGGACCAGGTGGCGGGTCGGCGGACCCGCCAAGGACCTGCTGCTCGTCACGGACTATGTACGGGTCCCGGCGCGTCGAGCCGCAGATTCCAGCGCCCGCCGTGGCCGGTCAGCGTGACGGTGGAGAGCGGACGGATGTCGATGTTCCAGTACGTCGACGGCGGCGCCTTCAGGCCGTAGACGAGCGCCGCGCGCACCACCGTGGACTCGGCGACCGCGAGGATCCGCGCGCCGTCGCCGACGGGGCGGGTGTCGAGCCAGCCGCCGATCCGCGAGATGAAGGCGTGCAGCGACTCACCGCCGTGCGGCGCCGAGCGCGGGTCGCTCAGCCAGGCGTCGACGGCGGCCGGTTCGCGCGCGGTGACCTCGGCGAGGGTGTGGCCCCGCCACCGCCCCATGTCGCAGTCCCGCAGCGCGGGCTGGGCGAGCGGGCCGAAGCCCAGCGCGTCGCCGGTGGCGCGGCTGCGCGGGGTGGGCGAGCAGTAGCGCGACTCGGCCACGCCGAGCGGCAGGAGCGCGGGCGCGGCGGCCTGTACGTCGTGCCAGCCGGCCCGATCGAGCGGCCGGTCGTCCTCGAAGCGCTCGGCGAGCAGCGAGGCGCTCCGTGCGGCGGCGATGAGTGTGACGCGAGCGTGCATGCGGTGATGTTGAGGCGCACGGGAGCGCAGGTCAAGGGCTTGCGGTGAGGGCCGGGCCGACGGCTCGTCCGCCGCCGGGCCCGGACGGCCTCACTGAAGGTCGAGCGCCATCCACTTCTCCGGGTTGTCCAGCGGCGCGAAACCGAGCTTCGCGTAGACGCCGTGCGCGTCGGCCGTGGCGAGCAGGATGCGGCGCAGACCGAACGGCTCCAGATGCGCGCGTATCTCGGCGACGAGGGTGGTGCCGAGGCCCTTGCCGCGGGCGGCGGGCGCCACGTACACGTCGCAGAGCCAGGCGAAGGTGGCCCGGTCGGTCACCACGCGGGCGTAGGCGACCTGCTCCCCCGAAGCCTCGTCGTACACACCGAAGTTGAGCGATCCCGCGATCGCCGCGTCCTGCTTCTCGCGGGCGCGGCCGAGCGCCCAGTACGCGTCCGTGGAGAGCCACCGGTGGACGCGCGCGGCGTCGATGCGGGCGGGGTCGGCGGATATCTCGTAGCCGTCGGGCATCCGGTCGCCGGAGAGGTCTGCGCTGTCGCTCATGCCCCGACCCTGGCAGTTCGACCGAGGCGCCGTCCAGCGTGTTTCGCCCGGCGGGACGGGCGGTGGCAGGTCTTCGTGCGGGGCGCGGTCAGCCCAGCACCTCGTCGCAGGCCGCCCGGAGCCTGCGGACACCCTCCGCGATCTCCCCCCGGCCCGCGACCCCCGCGAAGCTCAGCCTGATGTACGCTGCGGGGGGTTCGGCCGCGAAGTACGGGCGGCCGGGCGCGACGGCGACGCCCGCGCGCAGCGCCGCCGAGACCAGCGCCGCCTCGTCCGTGCCGTCGGGCATGCGCAGCCACAGGTGGTAGCCGCCCGCCGGGATGTGCGGCGGCGCGATGTCCGGGAAGGTCAGTCGCAGCGCCGCCGCCATCGCGTCCCTGCGGTCCTTCAACTCGCCCGCCACCGCCCGCAGGTGGCGTGGCCAGGCGGGCGAGCCGACCAGTTCGAGCGCCGCCTCCTGGAGGGGCCTGGGCACGAAGAAGTGGTCGACGACCTGGATGGCGCGCAGCCGCTCAAGGACCGGCCCGCGCGCCACCAGAGCGCTCACCCGGAAGCTCGGCGACGTGGCCTTGGTGAGCGAGCAGACGTGGACGACGACGCCGTCGAGGTCGTCGGAGGCGAGCGGGCGCGGCAGCGGCCCCGCGTCCTCGTGCACGAGCCGGCGCACGAAGTCGTCCTCGACGACGAACGCGCCGGCCGCGTGCGCGATCCGCAGCACCTCGGGCCGTCGCGCGGCGGACAGCACGGCCCCGGTCGGGTTCTGGAACAGCGGCTGGCACACGAAGACCCGCGCCCCGGTCGCCCGGAACGCCGCTTCGAGAAGCTCGGGGCGCACCCCGTCGGTGTCCACCGGGACGGGCACCGGACGCAGCCCCGCGGCACGGGCGATGGCCAGCATCCCCGGATAGGTGGGCGACTCGACGAGGACCGGGGCGCCGGGCGGGGCGAGCGCCCGCAACGCCGTCGTCAGCGCGCTCTGCCCGCCCGCGGTGATGAGCACCTCGGCGGCCGTGATCGCCCCGCCGATCCCCCGCGCGAACCACTCCCGCAGCTCCGTCAGACCGTCGACCGGCGGCCGCCCCCACGCCCCGGGACGCCGTCCGGCGCGGGCGAGGGCGGCGGCCATGGCGCGCTCGGGCTGGAGGGAGGCGTCCAGATAGCCTCCGTTGAACTCGATGACGCCGGGGGCGGGCGCGGCCAGGGTGACAAGGACCCCGGAGGCGTCGACGGCGCGGGGCACGGGCTCCGCGGCGGCGTCGGCGCTCAGCGTCACCTCCTGCCAGGAGGTGTCACCGGCCGGGGCCGCGGCGGCCTGCGGCTGCGCGCGGAAGACCCCGGCGCCGGGCCGGGTGACGACGAGACCTTCGGCGGCGAGCTGCCCGAGTGCCCGCGACACGGTCACCGGGCTGACCCTGAACCGCTCGACCAGCGCCCGGCTCGACGGCAGCTTTCCACCTGGAGAGTAGCGGTCGAGCTCGTCTCGTAGCCGTTTCGCCAGTTCGCCCACACTGCTACCGTCATGCATGACAGCACAGGATAGCGCTACTCGTCCGACCGGGATAGCGGTCGAGACCACGGAGTCGCCCGGCACCTCCGTGGCGCCCCGCCCCGCCGACCGTGGGGCCTCCCCGGCCGCCCCGCACGGCTCCCGCCGCACCGGCACCGTGCTCGCCGCCCTCGGCGTCACCGCCTTCTCGCTCACCTTCCCCGCCACCGCCTGGGGCCTGGAGGGCATGGGCCCCTGGACCCTGGTGACCCTGCGCGGCGTGCTGAGCGCGCTCATCGCGGGCGGCTGCCTGCTCGCCCTGCGCGTCCCGGTCCCCGCCCGCCGCCACTGGGCGGGGCTCGTGGTGGTCGGCGCCGGAGTCGTCGTCGGCTTCCCGCTCCTGACCACGCTCGCCCTGCAGACCTCCACCACCGCGCACGCGGCCGTCGTCGTGGGTCTCCTCCCCCTGACGACCGCCGTCTTCTCCGCGCTGCGCACCGGGGCGCGGCCGTCCCGCGCGTTCTGGGCGGCGGCGCTCGCCGGGGCCGCCGCGGTCATCGCGTTCACCGTGCAGCAGAGCGGCGGCGCCCTCACCACCGCCGACCTCTATCTCTTCGGCGCGCTGCTGATCTGTGCGGCCGGATACACCGAGGGCGGCCGGCTGGCCCGCGAGATGCCCGGCTGGCAGGTCATCGGCTGGGGCCTGATCCTCTGCCTGCCGCTCAACGCCGTCGGCGTGAGCTTCGCGCTCCGGCACGAGGCGTTCCAGCTCACCGGCCACAGCACGGCGGGCCTGCTGTACTCCGCGATCGGCTCGCAGTTCCTCGGACTCGTCGTCTGGTACCGGGGCATGGCCGCCATCGGCGTACCCAAGGCCAGCCAGCTCCAGCTCGCCCAGCCGCTGCTCACCCTGGTCTGGTCGGTGTTCCTGCTCGGCGAGCACCTCACCGTCGCCGCCCCGCTCACCGCGGCGGCCGTGCTCGTCTGCATCGCCGTCACCCAACGGGCCCGGAGCTGACAGGGAACGGCCCGACAGGCCCCAACTCCCGCTGCCCGTCGTACACTTGCGGCCACGGATCGCGACCTGGCACGGCCGACAGAGCGGGACGAGGGGGCACTCCAGATGCGTGCAACCGTAGGCGACGAGCTGGTGGTGCACGGCAGGATCGTCGGGCAGCACGACCGCCTCGCGACCATCGTCGAGGTGCTCGGCGCGGACGGCGGACCGCCGTACCGCGTCCGCTTCGAGGACGGTCACGAGACCCTGATGTCGCCGGGCCCCGACACCGTCGTACGGCATCAGGGACCGGCGGCGCGGCCGCAGTAGCGGCGGCCCTGCGCGGCGACGGCTCAGCGCGGCGGCTTGGCCGGCTCCTGGTAGTGGTCGGCGACCACCCGCGCCATCGCGCCGATCTTGTCGACGCCCACCTCCTTCGCCGAGAAGAAGACGTGCCCGCGCACCTCGCGGAACCCCTCGGCGTACGTGAGGTGGCGGGACAGCTCCGCCGGGTCCTGCCAGGCGGCGGGCTGCGCGGGGTCGCCCGCCTTGTAGAGGGCCTCGCCGATGTAGAGGCGCACGCCCGTGCCGCGCACGACGTCGTTCCACCACGGGACCAGCTTCGCGTAGTCCGCGGCGGCGAAGCCGATGTTCCAGTAGACCTGCGGAACGATGTAGTCGATCCAGCCCTTCTCCACCCAGCCCCGGGTGTCCGCGTACAGGTCGTCGTAGGTCTGCACGCCCGCCCTGGTGTCCGAACCCGTCGGGTCGGTCGCGATGTTGCGCCAGACCGCGAACGGGCTTATCCCGAACTGGGTGCGCGCCCTGGCCTTCTTCACCCGCCGCACCATCTCGCGCACCAGCCGGTCGATGTTGTCGCGCCGCCAGGAGGCCCGGTCGGGGAAGCCGCCGCCGTAGCGCGCGAAGGCGTCGTCGTCGTCGAAGACCTGACCCGCGACCGGGTACGGGTAGAAGTAGTCGTCCCAGTGCACCGCGTCGATCGGGTACTTGCGCACCGCGTCGAGCATCGCGTCCTGCACGAACCGGCGCACCTCGGGCAGGCCCGGGTTGTAGTAGAGCTTCCCGCCGTACGGAATAACCCAGTCCGGGTGCACGCGCGCGGGGTGTGTGGGGACGAGCCGGGACGGATCGGTGTGATTCGCCACCCGGAAGGGGTTGAACCAGGCGTGCAGCTCCAGGCCCCTGCGGTGCGCCTCCTTCACCGCGGTGCCCAGTGGGTCCCAGCCCGGGTCCTTGCCCTGCACGCCGGTGAGGTACTCCGACCACGGCTCGTACGGCGAGGCCCAGAGCGCGTCGGCGGTGGGTCTCACCTGGAAGACCACCGCGTTGAGCCTCCGGTTCACCGCGGAGTCCAGGAAGGCGAGCAACTCCGCGCGCTGCTGCGCCGCGGGCAGCCCCGGCTTGGAGGGCCAGTCGCGGTTGGCCACGCTCGCCAGCCACATGCCCCGCAGCTCACGGCCCTTCCTGTGCCCCCGCCCGCCGACCGCCGCCGCGTCCCCGGCCATCGCCAGACCCGCCACCGTCGCGACGGCCACCGCGGAGAATCCCCGACGTGACATACGCCTCATCAGTCCACCCCCAGAGCTCGCTGTGCACCGGCACCCCTTGGCACCCCGCACAGCATGCCCGACCCGGCCCGTCATGCACCCGTCGTTGCGGAGTAACGTTCACGGCCTGGGGGGAGACTTCCGGATCCGTAAGTCTCCCCCCAGGGCAGGCACCGCATCAGTACGGGGGTCCTGCCGGCCCCGTTGATCAGCGAAAGGCACGAGGTGACCGACTCCATGACCGATATCGCACGCGTCGGAGTGGTGGGCTGTGGCCAGATGGGCGCCGGAATCGCAGAGGTCTGCGCCCGCTCCGGACTGGATGTGAAGGTCGCGGAGACCACCGGCGAGGCCCTGGAGATCGGCCGTACGCGGCTGTACAACTCGCTCTCCAAGGCGGCCGAGCGCGGCAAGATCTCCGAGGAGGAGCGCGACGAGACGCTGGCCCGCCTCAGCTACACCACCGACCTCGGCGAGTTCTCCGACCGTGACCTGGTCATCGAGGCCGTGGTGGAGAACGAGCAGGTCAAGACCGAGATCTTCCAGGTGCTCGACCAGGTGGTGACCCGGCAGGACGCGATCCTCGCCTCCAACACCTCCTCCATCCCGCTGGTGAAGCTGGCCGTCGCGACGTCCCGTCCCGACCAGGTCATCGGCATCCACTTCTTCAACCCGGCGCCGGTGCAGCAGCTCGTCGAGCTTATCCCGGCCCTCACCACGTCCGAGGGCACCATCAGCCGCGCCCAGGCCATGGTGGAGAAGATCCTCGGCAAGCACGCCATCCGCGCCCAGGACCGCTCGGGCTTCGTGGTGAACGCGCTGCTGATCCCGTACCTGCTCTCCGCGATCCGGATGTTCGAGTCGGGCATCGCCTCGCGCGAGGACATCGACAACGGCATGGAGATGGGCTGCGCCCACCCGATGGGCCCGCTCAAGCTCGCCGACCTGATCGGCCTCGACACGGTCGCCTCGGTCGCCGACTCCATGTACGCCGAGTACAAGGAGCCGCTGTACGCCGCTCCCCCGCTGCTCCAGCGCATGGTGGACGCGGGCCGCCTGGGCCGCAAGACCGGCTCCGGCTTCTACACGTACGCCTGACGGATCTCACCCTCCGTCACACACGGGCCCGGCACTCCTGCGAGTGCCGGGCCCGCTGCGTTCACACACCGTGTGCGCAATGGGCTCGCATATGCCCTTCGCACACTCTCCCGCCTTACCCACCAGACGAGTTGACTTTCTGTACGGATGAAGGGGGGACGCGCCACTACAGAGAGGAGTGGACTCGTGACCACCGACGGCGAGATAGCCGTGGTCCCGGAAGAACTCGCCGAGTTACGCCGTAGCCAGGACGTGGGACTGACCCGCGTCGACGGACGGCTGGCGTTGCTCACTCAGCACGACGAACAGACCGCCAAGAACGTGGAGGCCCTGGAGACCCGGGTCGCCGCCCTGGAACACACGCGCTGGCCACTGCCCACGATCATCGCTCTCGCGTCGGTCGCGGCACTCGCCGTGGCGGTCTGGCAGGCACTCGGCCATTAGCGCGCGTCCTGGCCGAGACGCAGATGGTGCAGGAGGAGGAGCGCCGCGGCCATATTGGCGGCCGGGACCTCCCCGCGGGCCACCATGTCGGGGACGAGCTTGAGCGGGACCCACTCGCGGCGGTCCGACTCGAAGTCGTCCTCGGGATGGCCGATGTAGGTCCCTTCGTCGGACCAGTAGATGTGGTGCCGGGCGTCGGTGAGCCCGTTCGAGGGCTCGACGCTCATCAGGTGCCGCAGCGGGCCCGGCCGCCAGCCGGTCTCCTCCTCCATTTCGCGTGCCGCCGCGTACGCGATCTCCTCGCCGTCCTCGACGACGCCTGCCGCGAGCTCCCAGCCCCAGCTGTCGGTGATGAAGCGGTGCCGCCAGAGCAGCAGCACTTCATTGGCGTCGTTGACGACGGTGGCCACGGCGACGGGCCGCAACCGTATGAGGAAGTGGTCGAGATGCCGGCCGTCCGGCAGCTCGACATCTGCGAGATTGACCGTGAACCATCGGTTTCCATACACAGTTTGTTCGCTCTGCTTCGTCCACTGCACGGTTCTGCCACCTTCCGCCGAATAGATGGCAATATCGCAGCAGGAGGATTGTCAGAGCAGAGTGTGCACAACGCCGTCGGAGCGGCGTACGACGCGCGTCAGGCGCGCACTACAGCGGGACGCGCAGGGCCCCGTCGATGAGTTCGGCCGCCTCGGCCGTCCCCGCGCAGTCGCTGCGCACCAGATACTCGCGCACCGCGCGCAGCCGGTCACGCAGCCGCTGCGACTCCATTCCCCGGGCCTGTTCAGCCATTTTCACCGCCGTGGCCACCGCCTCCTCGGTGTTGCCCTGGCGCAGTTCGATCTGGCTGAGCATGGCGAGCCGGTGGACGCGGCCCCGGTCGTGCGCCGGAGTGTCCACCGCCGCCGCGGCGTGCTCACGGGCGCTGGTCAGATCGCCGAGGCTGAGCAACGCCTCCGCCACTTGCACGTTGACGAGACCCGGCTGGACATAGCCCGTCTCGTCCGGCTCGCGGCCGCGCAGGATCCGGTCGGCCGCCGCCTCCGCACGCCGGATGCAGGACAGCGCGCTCCTGCCGTCGCCCAGGTGCGCGTACGCCTTGGCCTGCATCGCGTACAGGTCGGAGGCGAGCGCGGGGGTGAGGTCGCGGCCGGCGGCCCGCAGCGCCGCCTCGGCGAACGCGACGGCCTGGCGGAACTCGCGCATGAACAGCGACTGGTTGACCAGGAGCGCGATGACGTACGCCCCCAGCCCCTGGTCCCCACTGGCCTTCGCGAGGCGCAGCGCCTGGTGGAAGTAGCGCTGGGCGAGGCCGTGCGCGTCGGAGTCGTACGCGCAGATGCCGGCAATGGCCACCAACCCGCCCGTGGAACGGTGCAGTTGACGCCCCATGGCGTCGGTGTAGCTGCCGCGCAGCAGGGGCGCGGCCTCGGCGTTGAGGAAGCCGACGATGCGGGTGCGCGTCGCGATGCCACCGGTCTTGCGGTACATCTGCTCGTAGTGGGCGCGGGCCGCCCGCATCATCTCGACGTCGGCCGTGCTGACGGGATGCCTGCCGCCGCGGGACACGTCGACGTCCTCGGGCGGGTTCTCCCACTCCCAGACGGGCATCACGGCGGGGGTGCCGGTGACGGCGGGCGCCCCGAGCAGGTGCGGGCGCTGCTGTTCGTCGGAGCGCCACAGGGCCGTGGCGCGCTCGACGAAGCCGGAGAGCGTGGAGGCCGCCGAGCCGAGCCGGGCGGCGGGCAGTCCGGGCACGCCGAGCCCGATGTCGTCGAGGGTGACGGGCCGGTGCAGCCGGGCGGCGAGCACCTCGCAGATGAGATCGGGCACCTGTCCGCGCGGCCGCTGGCCCTTCAACCAGCGTGCCACCGCGGTGTGTTCGTACCGCAGTGCGAGACCTCTTGACTTGCCTGCCTGGTTCACATGTGCGGCAAGTCCCGCGTGAGAGACGCCTGCTTCGTCGAGGATCGCGTCGAGCAGGGTGTTGGGCTGCATGAATGCCCTCCGGTGGCTCGGTGCTGTTCAGATTAGTGGAGGCGGCTTCACACGGGGTGTGAACGGAGTGCCCGGATCCGGGGGGTGTGCGCTCTGCCGCGCACGGGGTGGGATCGCTTGACTGAGATGCCTCATCAGTTAAGGAGGCCGGCCGGGCCGCCGGCTCCCCCCTCGTACAGTGCGGCGGCCCTCACCAGGCGCCGTCCGTCCCGCCGTCTGCCCGACAACTCCATGGCGGGGCGGATGGCGCACGCCGCTCTCCGGCCGCGCCCCCGCGCACCCGGTCAGCTCATGGTGCCGGCGGTGCACCCGGACCCCGGCTGCTGGACGGGGACTCTTTTCCGGTCGTTGCGCAGGACGAGGAGCGCCGCGTCGTCGGACGGCAACTTCCCCGTGTGGCGCAGGAGTTCGGCGTAGACCGAGCGGATCAGGGACTGCGGAGAGACCGGCGGGACGCGCGCGGCCTCGGTCAGCTCGTCCCGCAGCGGGAAGAACGTCCCCGCCGCGTTCCGCGCGTCCTCCATGCCGTCCGTGTGCAGGACGAGCGCCTGCCCAGGAAGCAGCCGTCCGCACCGCAGCACCGGCAGCTCCGCGGGGAGCGGGAACGGGCCGAGCGGCGGCAGCGGTTCGTGGTCCGTCAGGGGCCGCGCCTGGCCGCTCAGCAGATGGGGCCAGGGATGGCCGCAGTTGAGCGCCGAGATCTCGCCGTCCTTGCCGATCTCCAGGAGCAGTACGGTGACGAACTCCTCGGCGAGCGGGCTGTCCGGCGCCGCCCCGCCGCACGCCGGATGCTCCGCGCGGGAGCGCTCCCGCAAGTGACGTCCGTGGGCCCGCTCCAACCGCCGCAGCACCAGCGGCAGTTCGGGCTCCTCGTGGGCGGCCTCGCGGAAACTGCCGAGGACGGCGGCGACGGTGGCCAGGGCGCCGAGGCCGTGCCCGCGCACATCGCCCATGATCACGCGGACGCCGTGGTCGGTGGCGGCCACCTCGTACAGATCGCCCCCGACGGAGGCACCGCGCGAGGCGGAGAGCCGCCCGGCGGCCAGGGCGAGCCCCTCGATCCGCGGTGGCAGCGGCCTGAGCAGTACGTTCTGTGCGGCGCCCGCGACCTCGCGGATCTGCCGCAACTCCCTGAGCAGCGCCCGGCGTACGTGCAATATCAGCCCGGTCCCGACGGCGAAGAAGACCGCGCTGCTGACGATGCGCGCCTCCATGCCGTCCTGCTGCGCGAGCGGGCAGGCCAGTTTGTAGGTGATGGCGAAGGCGCCCCACACGGTCGGCAGCCCCAGTGAGAGCGCGCGCCCGGCCCGCCGCCCCTCGACTCGGCGCGGGAACCGGGCAATACGTCGGCGCGACCTGCCGCGCGCCCTTGCCCCCACCCTCGCCCGGAGCCTCGTCCGGGAGGGAGCCCCAGCCTTGCTACGGATCATGCCGACGGCCCCCCTAAGGCCCTGTTCAGCGAGCAGGCCGGTGCCTACGGCCGGATTGATTCTGTCGACCGTATGGACCGATCGGGCCAGAGTGAAAGGGCTTGTCACTCAAACGAGTGAGGGGCTCATCCGGTGGTCCGGATAAGCCCCTCTATGCGCCCCTTGTGCGCCTGTTCTCGACTACGAGCGGTGACTACGCTCCGCGCAGCACCGCGCCCGTGGCCTCGGCCGCGCGGGCGACGGCCGCGTCCCTGGCCGCCGTCGCCTCCTCGACCGTCAGCGTGCGGTCGGCCGCGCGGAAGCGCAGCGCGTACGCCAGGGACTTCTTGCCCTCGCCGATCTGCTCGCCCTCGAAGACGTCGAACAGCCTGATGGACTCCAGGAGTTCACCGGCGCCGCCCTTCAGGTAGTACTCGACCACGGCGGCCGGCACCTCCTGGTCGACGACGAGCGCGACGTCCTGGGTGGCCACCGGGAAGCCGGAGATCCGCGGCGCGCGCAGCACCCCGTCGACGGCCTGCTCCAGGAGGTCCAGGTCGAGCTCCATCGCGCAGGTGCGCGCGGGCACGCCGAACGCCTTGACGACGCGCGGGTGCAGCTCACCGGCGTGACCGACGGAGACGATCTCGCCGTCGACGACGACCTTCAGCTCGGCGCAGCGGCCCGGGTGCCAGGGGCCGTACTGCCCCTGGTCCGTGATGAGTTCGACACCGGCCTCACGGGCGATGGCCCGCGCGGACTCGACGGCGTCGGCCCAGTCGGCCGGGCGACCCTTGCCCCACCAGCCGGCCTGCTCGCGGGCGCCCGCGAGGACGACGGCGGCGTGCCGGGGCTGGACGGGCAGCGCCTCGGTGAGGGAGGCGATCTCCTCGTCGGTGGGACGCCGGTCGACGGGCAGCCGCACCGCGACCTTGCGCTCCTCGCGCGGGTGGAAGACCAGGCCCGTCTCGAAGAGCGCCAGGTCGTGGCTGCCACGGCCGTCGTTGCGCCGCAGGGCCTGGAGCAGGCCGGGCAGCAGCGTCGTACGGAGCGCGGGCTCCTCGTCCGAGAGCGGGTTGACGAGCTTGACCACGCGGCGGTTCGCGTCGTCCTCGTCGAGTCCCAGCTGGTCGAAGACGCCCTCGCCGATGAACGGGTAGCTCGGCGCCTCCACGTAGCCGGACCCGGCAAGGGCGCGGCCGACGCGGCGGTGCAGCCGCTGCCGCTCGGTCAGGCCGCGGCCCGCGGGGGGCTTGGGCAGGGTCGAGGGCAGGTTCTCGTACCCCTCGAGCCGGATGACCTCTTCGGCGAGGTCGTTCGGCTCGGCGAGGTCCGGGCGCCAGGACGGCACCGTCACGGTCAGGTCGTCCTGGCCGTACACGTCACAGCCGACCTGCTGGAGGCGGCGCACCACGGTCTCGCGGCCGTAGTCCACCCCGGCCACCCGGTCCGGGTGGGCGGCGGGCATCGTGATCGTGCGCGGCGCGGTCGGGGCGATGACCTCGGTGACACCGGCCTCCGCGGTACCGCCCGCGAGCAGCACGAGCAGGTCGACGGTCCGCTGCGCGGCGGCGGACGCGGCCTGCGGGTCCACGCCGCGCTCGAAGCGCTTGGCGGCCTCCGAGCCCAGCTTGTGGCGGCGCGCGGTACGGGCGATGGAGAGCGCGTCGAAGTGCGCGGCCTCGATGACGACGTCGGTGGTCACACCGGCCTCGTCCCCGTGGTCCGCGATCTCGGTGTTCGCGCCGCCCATGACGCCGGCGATGCCGATCGGCCCGCGGTCGTCGGTGATCACCAGGTCCTCGGCGTCCAGGACGCGCTTGGCGCCGTCGAGCGTCGTGAACTTCTCGCCCTGCTCGGCCCTGCGCACGCCGATCGTGCCCTGCACACGGGAGCGGTCGTAGGCGTGCAGGGGCTGGCCGAGCTCCAGCATCACGTAGTTGGTGATGTCGACGGCCAGCGAGATCGGGCGCATGCCCGCCTTCTGCAGGCGGCGCTTGAGCCAGATCGGCGAGCGGGCCTCGGGCTGCAGCCCGGTGACGGTGCGCGCGGTGAAGCGGTCGCAGCCGATCGGGTCGCTGATCTTGACCGGGTAACCGTAGGAGTTCGGCGCGGGCACGTCGAGCAGCGCCGGGTCGCGCAGCGGCAGGCCGTAGGCGATGGCGGTCTCGCGGGCGACGCCGCGCATCGAGAGCGCGTAGCCGCGGTCGGGCGTGACGGCGATGTCCAGGACCTCGTCGACGAGTTCGAGGAGCTCGATGGCGTCGGTGCCGGCCTCGTGCTCGGGCGGCAGGACGATGATGCCGCCGCTGCCGTCGTCGCCCATGCCGAGCTCGTCGCCGGAGCAGATCATGCCGTGCGAGGTCTTGCCGTACGTCTTGCGGGCCGCGATGGCGAAGTCGCCGGGCAGCACGGCGCCGGGCAGGACCACGACGACCTTGTCGCCGACGGCGAAGTTCCGGGCGCCGCAGACGATCTCCTGCGGCTCACCGGTGCCGTTGGCCGTGCCGACGTCGACGGTGCAGAAGCGGATGGGCTTCTTGAAGCCCTCCAGCTCCTCGATGGTGAGGACCTTGCCCACGACGAGCGGGCCCTTGAGGCCGGTGCCGAGCTGCTCGACGGTCTCGACCTCGAGGCCGACCTCGATGAGCTTGGCCTGCACGTCACGGCCGGTCTCGGTGGCGGGGAGATCGACGTACTCCCGCAGCCAGGAAAGCGGGACCCGCATCAGATCTCCATCCCGAACGGCCTGGTGAAACGGACGTCACCCTCGACCATGTCTCGCATGTCTTCGACGTTGTGGCGGAACATCAGCATGCGCTCGATGCCGAACCCGAAGGCGAATCCGCTGTACTTCTGGGGGTCGACGCCGCAGGCGGTCAGCACCTTGGGGTTGACCATGCCGCAGCCGCCGAGCTCGATCCAGCCCTCGCTGCCGCAGGTGCGGCAGGGGCGGTCGGGGTTGCCGACGGACTCGCCGCGGCACACGTAGCAGACCATGTCCATCTCGGCGGACGGCTCGGTGAACGGGAAGTAGTTCGGCCGCAGCCGGGTCTTCATGTCCGGGCCGAACAGCGACTGGACCATGTGGTCCAGGGTGCCCTTGAGGTCGGCCATGGTCAGGCCCTCGTCGACGGCGAGCAGCTCGATCTGGTGGAAGACCGGGGTGTGCGTCGCGTCCAGCTCGTCCGTGCGGTACACGCGGCCGGGGCAGACGATGTAGACCGGCGGCTCACGGCGCTCGATGAGCGCGCGCGCCTGCACGGGCGAGGTGTGCGTGCGCAGCACGACACCGGACTCGTCGCCCTCGGCGCCCTCGGGCCCCTGGACGAAGAAGGTGTCCTGCATCTGCCGGGCCGGGTGGTCCGGCGTGAAGTTGAGGGCGTCGAAGTTGAACCACTCCGCCTCGACCTCGGGACCCTCGGCGATCTCGTAGCCCATCGAGACGAAGACGTCGGCGACGCGCTCCATCATCGTGGTCAACGGGTGCCGGGCACCGGCGGGCGTGCGGTCGTACGGCAGCGTGACGTCGACCGCCTCCTCGACCAGGACGCGGGCGTCGCGCTCGGCCTCGAGCTCGGTCTGGCGGGCGGCCAGCGCCTTGCTCACGGCGCCGCGCGCCATGCCGACGCGCTTGCCCGCCTCGGCCTTGGCCTGCGGGGGCAGCGCGCCGATCTCGCGGTTGGCGAGGGCCAGCGGCGAGGTGCCGCCGGTGTGCGCGACCTTGGCCTCCTGGAGCGCGTCGAGGGAGTCGGCGGCGGCGAGGGCGGCGAGCGCCTCGTCCCGCATGCGCTCGATCTCTTCAGGTTTCAGTGCCTCGACCTCGACAGGGTCGTACGACTTGTTCGGTGCGGACATCTCTTCCCGTGCTTCCGGTTGGCTTGGCTGATGGTCCCCGTCAACGACTCGGAGACGAATCGTCCACAGATCAGGGACGCAAACGTGCCAAGGATCGAGTCTAACGGGGGTGACGCAGGTGAAAGAGCCCGCGGGCGGTGCTCGGGCGGATCAGAGGAGATACGCCGGAGTGCTCACGGGCAACGTAAATCGGAACTGGGCACCGCCGCCGGGGGCACGGCCGACGGTGATCGACCCGCCGTGCGCTTCCACGATGCCCTTCACGATGTACAGCCCCAGTCCTGTCCCGCCGCGCTTGCTGCCCCGCCAGAAGCGGGTGAAGACGCGGCCCATGGATTCCTCCGGAATGCCGGGACCCTCGTCGCTCACGGTCACGGCGGTCTCTGCGCCGCCCCGCTCGCGCGGTGACGAGAAGGGCGCCACGTCGATGGTGACGGTTCCCTCGCCGTGCCGCACCGCATTTTCGATCAGGTTGCTGAGCACCTGGTCGACCTTGTCGGGGTCCGCCCACAGATCGGGCAGCGGCTGCTGGACCCGCAGCAGGAAGCGGTCCGCGTCCTGTCCCGCGGCGACGTACGCCTGGATGTGCCTGCCGACCGCCGCGCCTATGTCGACGGGCTGGCGGCGCAGCTCCAGGCGTCCGGAGTCGATACGGGAGATGTCGAGGAGCTCGGCGATCAACCGCGTGACGCGGTTGGCGTCCGCGTCCACCGTCTCCAGCATCAGCTTCTTCTGGTCGTCGGTGAACCGTTCCCACTTGGCGAGGAGGGTCGCCGTGAAGCCCTTGACGGAGGTCAGCGGCGAGCGGAGCTCATGGGCGACCGTGGCGATCAGCTCGGCGTGGCTGCGCTCGGTGCGGCGGCGGGCCTCGGTGTCCCTGAGGGAGACGACGACGCGGCGGACGGGCCCGGTGCGGGCGGTGCGCACGTAGCGGGCGGAGACGAGGACCTCACGACCGCCGGGCAGCAGGAGGTTGCGCTCGGGCTGGCCGACGCGGATGGCGAGGCCGCCGTAGGGATCGGTCAGCTGCCACCAGCGGCGGCCTTCCAGGTCCTCTAAAGGGAGGGCGCGCTCCAGGGGGGCGCCGAGGGCGTCGGCCGCGCGGACCGCGGTGATCCGGACCGCCGCCGCGTTGAAGCAGATGACGTGGCCCGTCTCGTCCGCGACGACGAGCCCGTCGGGCAGCTCGTCGGGGTCGAGGCCGAGGCCGCCGAGGTCACCGGGACCGCCGCGCTCCGCGCGGGTACGGACGAAGTCCGGTACTCCCGGTGCTCTGCTGGTGCCGACGCTCATTCCCCTTACCCCACCTCTTGGACCGTGCAGTGGGCCCCGAGCACGTCACACTACTAGCTCGATGTGACGGAGCGGCACCCTCCGGCGGCGCGCTGTGCACGGGCGGAGGCATAGAGGCACACGGCGGCGGCGGTCGCGAGGTTGAGGCTTTCGGCTCTGCCGTGGATCGGAACACGCACCACGGCGTCGGCGAGTGCGCGGGTCTCCTCCGGCAGTCCCCAGGCCTCGTTGCCGAAGACCCAGGCGGTGGGGGTGCCCATGGTGCCCTTGTCGAGTTCCGTGTCGAGGTCGTCGTCGCCCGCGCCGTCGGCGGCCAGGATGCGTACGCCCGCGTCCTTGAGACCCTGTACGGCCTTCTCGACGGGTACGCCGACGGCCACCGGCAGATGGAACAGTGAACCGACGGACGCCCGCACGGACTTGGGGTTGTAGAGGTCCACGGAGGCGTCGGTCAGGACGACGGCCTCGGCGCCCGCCGCGTCGGCGCAGCGCAGCACGGTGCCCGCGTTGCCGGGGTCGCGGACGTGCGCGAGGACGGCGACGAGCTTGGGCTTGGCCGCGAGGATCTCCTCGAAGGGCGTGTCCAGGAACCGGCAGACACCGACGAGTCCCTGCGGCGTCACGGTCGTCGAGATGTCGGCGATCACGTCCTCGTCGGCGAGGTGCACCCGGGCGCCCGCGGCACGGGCCTCGCCCACGATGTCGGCGTAGCGCTCGGCGGCGTCGACGGTGGCGAACAGCTCGACGAGCGTCTCCTCGTGCGCGGCGGCCTCCCGCACGGCCTGCGGCCCCTCGGCGAGGAACAGCCGCTCCTTCCCCCGGAAATTCCGCTTGGCGAGCCGCCGGGCGGCACTGACGCGGGGGGACTTGGGAGAGATCAACTCAGGAGCGTCGACCATGAACTCACCTTCGTGGATAACGGGGGCGCCCCTTCAGGGGCGCGGGGAACTGCGCGACCAGCCCCCGCCGGCCCGCGGAGAAAGGACGGCGGACGCACTCGGACCCGCAAGCCACGGATGGCCTACGGGTCCGGGGGGCGCTCAGAAACGCACGGCTCAGGCAGCGGCCTTGGGCGCGTTGACGTCCGAGGGCAGCGCCTTCTGCGCGACCTCGACCAGCGCGGCGAACGCGTTCTGGTCGTTGACGGCCAGCTCGGCGAGGATCTTGCGGTCCACCTCGATGTTGGCGGCCTTCAGACCCTGGATGAGGCGGTTGTACGTCATGCCGTTCTGGCGGGCAGCGGCGTTGATGCGCTGGATCCACAGCTGACGGAAGTCGCCCTTGCGCTTCTTGCGGTCGTTGTAGTTGTAGACCAGGGAGTGGGTGACCTGCTCCTTGGCCTTGCGGTACAGGCGCGACCGCTGGCCGCGGTAACCGCTGGCCGCCTCGAGGATCGCCCGACGCTTCTTGTGGGCGTTTACTGCCCGCTTGACGCGTGCCACTTTTTAACTCCTTGCAGCGGGGCCGTGGTTGGACTCACACGACCCGGTATCGATTGGGTCCCGGTCAGAGGTCAGGTGCCGTGTCCGGCACCCGAGCTCACTTGCCGAGAAGCTTCTTGATCTTCTTGGCGTCGCCCGGGGCCATCTCGGCGTTGCCGGTGAGGCGACGCGTCAGACGGGACGACTTGTGCTCGAGCAGGTGGCGCTTGCCGGCGCGCTCACGGAGCACCTTGCCGGAGCCGGTGATCTTGAAGCGCTTGCTGGCACCGCTGTGCGACTTGTTCTTCGGCATAGCGCCGTTCTCTCCTCGTCAGTGGCACTCCGATGCCCGGTCGTGAAACCGGGCATCCGGGAGCACCAGATGTGTCAGTTGGCGATCTCCCTGGACTTGCGTCCGGGGGGGATCAGGCCTCGGCGGGAGCCTCGGCCGGGGCCTCGGCGGGAGCCTCGGAAAGCTCCTCGTCCTCGGCGGAGTTCTGCGAGCGGCCCGGGTTGGCCTTCGCGTCCGCCTTGCGAGCCGCCTGGGCCTCACGGGCCTCGGCCATCGCCTCGGTCTTCTTCTTGTGCGGACCGAGAACCATGATCATGTTTCGGCCGTCCTGCTTCGGGTTCGACTCGATGAACCCGAGGTCCTCGACGTCCGAAGCGAGACGCTGCAGCAGTCGGAAGCCCAGCTCGGGGCGGGACTGCTCGCGACCACGGAACATGATCGTGATCTTGACCTTGTCGCCCTGCTTGAGGAACCGGACGACGTGACCCTTCTTGGTGTCATAGTCGTGCGGGTCGATCTTCGGCCGGAGCTTCATCTCCTTGATGACCGTGTGCGCCTGGTTCTTGCGCGCCTCACGGGCCTTCATGGCCGACTCGTACTTGAACTTCCCGTAGTCCATGAGCTTGCACACGGGCGGACGGGCGTTCGCCGCGACCTCGACCAGGTCAAGGTCGTACTCCTGCGCAAGCTCCAGGGCCTTGGCAAGCGGAACAATCCCGACCTGCTCGCCGCTGGGACCGACAAGTCGCACCTCGGGAACGCGAATCCGGTCGTTGATGCGGGGCTCGGCGCTGATGGATCCTCCTCGGTAGCACCACGCGACCGTCTGGCGGACAGCCGCGTTACGTCTGTTATCTGGACCAACCGAGCGAGGCCATAAAAAATGCCCCGACCGATCACTGAAGGGGCTCCACGTACTACCGGAGCACCTCCGCGGTGATCGCGGGGCGCACATCGGGCGGCCCGAAGCCTCGAAGGCTTCGACCGCCTGACCGGTGACCCGCCGCTCCTAGGAGCGGCCAGGTGGGAGATCGGAGCCTCCACTTGTGGGCCGGATCCTTGCGTTGGCACGCGGGTCTCCGGCCGGTCGTTACACAAGGTTAGCAGCACCCCGGCCGTGCCGCTAACCACTGGCCCGTGGACCGGGTCCGCCGGGGGCTCGGCTTATCGTGTGGGACATGAGCGACGCGACCCCTTCCCCCGAGTCCCCCACCGGCTCGGTCTCTGATTCTCCCGACTTCGACACCTTGACCCGTGACATCGCGGACGTCCCCGCGGTCGAGGTGATCACCACGGTCGCGGTCCACCTGATGAGCGCCGCCGCCGTGAATCTGGGCCTCGCCGAGGGCGGCGAGGGCCACAAGGACCTGGACGAGGCCCGCAAGCTGATCCACTCCCTGGCCGGGCTGCTCGACGCGTCCGCCACGGAGATCAGCTCCTTCCACGCGGCCCCGCTGCGGGACGGCCTGAAGTCGCTGCAGCTGGCGTTCCGCGAGGCGTCGCTGGTGGCGGACGAGCCGGGTCAGGGCCCCGGCGAGAAGTACACGGGACCGGTCTTCGGCTGATCCTGCGGGCCGGACGTCCGGCCCGTCACACCGTCCGCACGTAGAGGGGCTCGCCCGGCGGCGTCGCCTCGACAGGCAGCAGTGCCAGGTCGAGGCCGCGCACCAGGCGGGCCCTCAGTGTTTCGTCGGCGGCGATGCGCCGAGCCACCCGCTGGGCCGCCTCGGCCGGGTCGGCCGCGGGGTCGAGGACCAGGGCGAGGGTGCCGTCGGAGTCGCCGGGGCCCAGGTGGGCGCGGAGCACGGCGGGCTCGGCGGCGACGGCGGCGCGCACGGCGGCGCTGACGGCCGGATCGGCGAGCGGATCGGCGCTCGCGCGGCCCTCGGCGAGCGCGAGCAGCGCGGACCTGCCGAGCTCGTAGGGCACGGGTCCCGCGAGGTCGAGCACGATCGTGTCGGCCCGCTCGTGGGCGGCGGCCTGGAGCGCCTGGTGCAGGGGGACGGCGACGGGGCGCGCCGCGGGGTCCCACAGGGCCAGGGCCTCGGTCGAGGTGAAGGCCGGCAGCGCGGTGCGCTCGCCCGCCTTGAGGGTGGGCACCGCCATGTCACTGGTCTTCTCGCGGCGCAGGCCGTTCTCGTCCTCCTCGACCTCGCCGAGCACGGCGACGACGGGGACCAGGAGCCGGGCTCCTGCGAGCGCTTCGAGGACCGGGCCGTGGGCCGTGCGGTCCTGCGACCAGGCGGCGAGCGCCGCAGCGAGCCGGGGGTCCGCCGTCCCGTCGTCGTCGGAGAAACCGGGGTCGGGAATGTTCTTGTTCGCCACGCTCCGACCCTACAGAGGCAGGCCGGGGCGCTTTCGGGCCGGGCCGCGCCTGCCCCGCCACAGATAGACGGCGGCGGCCAGCAGGGCGAGGCCCGTGCCGCCCGCGACCGGGCTCACCCAGCCCGCGGGCCCGTCCTCGAAACCGGCCGGGTCGGGCCCCGCGCCGAAGTACTTCTCCCCGTACGCCGCCGCGTGCAGCCCCGCCGGCTTGATCTTGCCCGCCCTGGCGAGGGCGGCCGCGGGGTCGATGAGGCCGTAGCCGCGGGAGTCGTCGCGGCCGCCCGCGGGGGCGTCCCTCGCGGTGTCCTCCAGGAGCTGTTTGATCTGCGCGGGGGCCAGGTCCGGGTGCGCGGCGCGGATCAGGGCGACGGCGCCCGAGACGAAGGCGGACGCGGCGCTGGTGCCCCAGCCCTCGTAGTACTCGCCGTCGGGGTCGGCGATGACGATGTCGTCGCCGGGCGCGGCGACGGTGGCGTACCAGCGGCGGGTGGAGAAGGCGGCGCGCTCGCCGTTCGCGTCGACGGCGGTGGCGGCGATCACGCCCGGGTAGGCGGCCGGGTAGGAGACGTGGTCGCCGAGCTTGCCGCCGTTGCCCGCGGAGGCGACGACGGCGACGCCCTTCTTCAGGGCGTACTGCACGGCCGCGTCCTCGGCCGGTTCGGGGTGGGCGGACTTGGAGTCGTCGCCGAGGGAGAGGTTGATGACGTCGGCGCCGTGGTCGGCGGCCCAGCGGATGCCTTCGGCGAGGGCGTTGCCCCGGGTGCTGCGGGCCTTCTTGCGGGCGGGGTCGCCGTCCTCCAGGATCACCCGGACCGGCAGGATCTTGGCCTCGGGGGCGATGCCGAGCACGCCGTCGGCGCGGCCGGGACCGTGTCCGTGGCCCGCGATGATCCCGGCCATCGCGGTGCCGTGCCTGGCCCAGGGGCGGTCGCCGCGGCCCGCGCCGAAGCCGACCATGTCCTTGCCCTCGATGACGTTGCCCGCGAGGTCGGGGTGGCGGGAGTCGATGCCGGTGTCCAGGACCGCGACGGTGATGCCCTTGCCCTTGGTGGTCTGCCACGCCTGCGTCGTGTGCATGGCCGCCAGGCCCCACTGCTGGGCGCGGATGCCGTCGTCGGCGTACGCGGTGGTGGCGGGCGCCAGGGTCAGGGCGGCGGCGACCGCCGCGACGAGGAACGGCCGACGGGTCCTCATGAGCTCTTCTCCGCTGCCGCGATGGTCTTGCGCAGGCCCCGCTCGACGCGGTCGGCGATGCCCTTGGCCTCGTAGCCGAGCCCGGCCTGTGCGGGCGCCGACGTGGTGTCCGCGCCCATCGCCTCGGTGGCGGCCTGCGGTTCGGTGACGGCGCGGCCGTCGGCGAATCCGGAGACGGCGTACGCGACGACGGGGGCGTCCGGGAGCACGGACACGGTCCAGGAGGCACGCTGCCGGTCGCCGAAGCCCTCGGCGGGGGTGCCCTCGGCGGCGTACGGACGGGGCATCAGATCGGTGCGCCGGTCCAGGCCCTCCTCGGTGAACCGGGTCCGCAGGGACCGCATGCCGTCGGCGTTGGCCATGGTGAACAGCAGTCCCACGGTGGTGACATGGCTGCGGGTGGCATCGGTGTACGTGGCGCGCAGCAGCCGCAGACAGCCGACGGGGTCGAGCGCCTTCTTCAGGAGCGGGTCGAAGGCGCCCTTGCATCTGCTGTCCGGGGCGACGGCGATCCGGGTCCAGGCGCGGTCGGCGCCGCCGGGGCCCGCGCCCTCGCCCTTGAGGGTGGGCGGGAAGAGCTTGTCGACGGGCGCGCTGTGCCAGAGCTCGCCGGTGACCGCGTACGCGCTGCGGGTGCCGCCCGTGGAGCCGGAGTCGTCGGTCAGCCAACTCCCGGTCACCGCACCGCCGATGAGGCCGAGCCCGATGACGAAACAGGCCGCGGCCGCGGCGGCGCGGGGGCGGGCGCCCACGGGCCGCAGCCGCGTGGTGCTGTCGTCGTACAGCGCGGGCCGCGCGAACGACACGAAGGGCCGTCCGGCGTCAGGCCCCGGCGTCAGGTCGACGGCGCCGACGGCGCGGCGCGCGGCCGAGGCGCGTGCCCGCTCCCCGCCCGTACGGGGAGCGGGCACGGGATCCGCCAACTCCTCGGTGACGGGCCGGAGTCGGGCCGTGGCCTCCTCGGGCGGCACACCGGGCGCGGGCGGCAGCCCGGTGCCGGAACGTCTGGGCGCGGCGGGCAGCACGGGGGCGACGGACGCCCGCGACGACATGGCGTCGCCGTCACCGGATCCCGCCCTGTCGACACCGGCGACTTCGCGTACGACGGAGGCGGTACGCGGCGGCGTGGCGGGGACCGAGGGAGCGGCGGCGCCGACCCGAACCTCGCCGGTCCGACCGGGCACTTCGCCTGCGACGGAAGCGGCACGCGGCGGCGTGGCGGGGACCGACGGAGCGGCGGCGCCAGCCCGAACCTCGCCGGTCCGACCGGGCACTTCACCTGCGACGGAAGCGGCACGCGGCGGCGTGGCGGGGACCGACGGAGCGGCGGCGCCAGCCCGAACCTCGCCGGTCCGACCGGGCACTTCGCCTGCGACGGAAGCGGCACGCGGAGGCGTGGCGGGGACCGACGGAGCGGCGGCGCCAGCCCGAACCTCGCCGGTCCGACCGGACACTTCGCCTGCGACGGACGCTTCGCGCGTGCCGCGCGGAGGTGCGGCGGGCCGAGGCGGAGCGGCAGCGTCACCCGCGCCGCGCGGAGGCACGGCAGGGCGCGGCGGAGTGACGCCGTCGGACCGGAACTCGCCGGTCTCACAGGGCACTTCACGTATGACAGACACCCCACCCCCACCGCGCGGAGGAGACGCAGGGCGCGGCGGAGCGACGCCGTCGACCCGGGCCCCGCCCGTCCCACCGGGCACATCACGTACGACGGAAGCATCGCGCGGTGGCGTCTCAGGGCGCGGCGGGTGTTCGGGGTTCGCGGTGGGGGATTCGCGTATGTCGGAGGCGGCGCGAGGGTGGGGTGGGGTCGGGTGGGGTCCGGTCGGGGTGGCGGGGGCGTCCGGGGTGGGCGTCGGGGGCGTGGCCCTAGGTGGGGTGTCGGGCAGGCGGGCCGATGCCGGGGGTGGGGGCGGGGTTTCGGGGAGGGCGCCGGCGGCCTCGCGTTCCGCGCGGGCCTGTTCGAAGGGGGCCAGCAGGTCCTCTATGCGGGCCGCCGTGCCGGACTCGTCGTCGGACGCGGCGCGCGGGCGCGGGCTGCCGAGGACCCAGTCGCGGTCGACCGGGGGCGGGACGTCGGGGAAGCGGGCCGAAGGCGCGGGCGGCGGTTCCGGGTCGCGGTCCTGGTCGGCGGCGTCCGCCGGGGTGCCGGGGCGGGGCGGCGGCGTGCCGGGGCGCGGCGGAATGGGGCTGCGAGGCGCCTCCGTGCTCATGCTCCCCCGTCTCCTCGCGCTCGGCCCGGCCGGAACGCTCGGCCCGGCGAGGCTCCGTGCGCGTCACTCTACGGGCAGACCCAGGCCACCAGGGAACCCAGTCCGCACCCCCGGGCGATCTGCCCGGATCATCCCCCTACCCTCGGGTAATCGCGTCTGGCAGGCTTCGGCCATGACAGCCCGCCCGTCTCCCGGCCACCGCCCCTCATCGAGGCGCTGCGCGCCGCGGAACACCGCAGACCGGGCCCGCTACGACCGGGCCACCGCACACCTCGACGCCCCCGTCGCCATCGTCGACCTGGAAGCGTTCGACGCCAACGCCGACGACCTGGTGCGCCGGGCGGGCGGCAAACCGATCCGGGTGGCGAGCAAGTCCGTGCGCTGCCGTGCCCTGCTCGAACGGGTCCTGGCCCGCGAGGGGTTCGCCGGAGTCATGTCGTTCACGCTCGCCGAGTCGCTCTGGCTGGCCCGCTCCGGCTTCGACGACGTGCTGCTCGCCTATCCGTCGGCGGACCGCTCCGGCTTCGCGGAGCTGACCGCCGACCCGAAGCTCGCGGCAGCCGTGACCGTGATGGTCGACGACCCGGCCCAGCTGCGGCTGATCGACGAGGCGCGGGGCGGCGGCACCGAAGAGGTCCGGGTGTGCCTGGAGTTGGACACCTCCTTCAAGACGCTCGGCGGCAAGGTGCGGATCGGCGCGCTGCGCTCCCCGCTGCACTCGCCGGTCCAGGTCGCGGCGCTGGCCCGCGCCATCGCCAGGCGGCCGGGGTTCCGGCTGGTGGGCGTGATGGCGTACGAGGGTCATGTGGCCGGGGTCGGCGACGCGGTCGAGGGGCATCCGGCGCGGTCGAGGGCGATCCGGATGATGCAGGCCGCGGCCCGCAAGGAGCTCGCCGCGCGCCGCGGCGAGACCATCGCCGCGGTGCGGCGGGTGGCGCCGGACCTGGAGTTCGTGAACGGCGGCGGGACCGGCAGCGTGCAGCACACCGCGGCCGAGCGCGCGGTGACGGAGATCGCCGCGGGGTCCGGGCTCTTCGTGCCGCGGCTCTTCGACAACTACACGTCGTTCAGCGGGCGCCCGGCCGCGCTCTTCGCGCAGCCGGTGGTGCGCAGGCCGGGCGTGGGGGTCGTGACGGTGCTCGGCGGCGGCTATCCGGCGTCGGGCGTCGCGGGCGCGGACCGCTCGCCGGTGCCGTACCTGCCCGAAGGGCTGCGCTACGACCCGCAGGAGGGCGCGGGCGAGGTGCAGACGCCGCTGCACGGCCCGCCCGCCGACGATCTGCTGATCGGCGACAAGGTGTGGTTCCGGCACGCGAAGGCCGGTGAGCTGTGCGAGCGGTTCGACACGCTGCACCTGGTGACGGGTGACGAGGTGACGGCGAGCGTGCCGACGTACCGCGGCGAGGGCCGCACGTTCCTGTAGCGGGAGCCGCCGCCAGAAGGGCACTAGGGCGTGGGCGTGGCGGGGCCGAGGCTGTTGCCCACGCCGCCGCCGGTCGCGCTGTCGTCGACCGACCTGATCCCCCGGGTGATGTCGTCCATGACGGAGACCGGCGGCGCCCCCTTCCCCGCGCCGACGGAGAAGCGGACGATGACCATCGACTCCGAGCCGACGCTCGACGCGAACGCCAGGGACTGGACGTAACCGCCGTCCCCCTTGGCGGTGTGCACGCGCCAGCGCACGTAGTAGCCGGTGCGGCCCGCGACCGCGATCTGGCCCTCCTTGAGCTTCTCGTGGCGCGTGATGCCGCCGTAGGGCTGCTTGTCCAGCTTGTCCTCGTCGTAGGCGGCGTTCGCGGCGTCCTCGATGTCGCCGCGGGCGATCTTCTCGGGGTCGGTCTCGTCGGAGTCCGTCACGGTGCTCGACGTGACGACGCCCTCGCGGCAGAGGCCGGCGTCGCCGGGGCAGTCGACGATGTCCGGGGTCTGCATGGTGGCGCCGCCGCCGAAGGTGTCGGCGTCCTTCTCCCAGCCGTCGGGGACGGGGAGCGTGACGCCGTTGAGGTCGTCGACGAGCGTGTCCGGGTCGGGGTCGGCCGTCGAGGTCGCCGACGACTTCGTCGCCGTCGGCTCGGGCTCCTCCGACACGGGCCCGGTCGGCGCGGGCGTGCCGCCCCGGGGGTCCCCGTCGTCCTCGGTGAGGAAGACGGCGCCGGTGACGATCGCGGCCACCAGGACGACGGCGGCGACGGTCAGCGCGACGACCTTCGTGCGGGCGCCGCCGCCGCTCCCCACGGGGGCCATCACCGCGGTCGCCGCGGGGTCGGCGGGGCCGAACCCCTGCTGTCCCGGGGCCTGTTGGGCGGCCCCGGGACCACGCCGGTGCTCGGTCCACGCGGTCCCGTCCCACCAGCGCTCGACGGAGGGCTGGTGGGGGTCCGGGTACCAGCCGGGCGACGGCGACATGCTCATCCCGGCACTCTAGGCGCTTCGCTGGGCGGCAGAGGAAGGCCGGAGCGAAATCCGCGGGCCGGACGTGGCTGGTCGCGCGGTTCCCCGCGCCCCTTGCGGGGCGCGGATCGTCAGTAGACCGAGTCCCGCTGGTCGGGCACCACCGAGCCGTCGTCGCGCAGCACCGGGCCCTTGCTCCCGTCGTGCTCGTTGTACGCGGCGCTCGCGCAGGGGTAGGTGCCGCTCTTCTGCGGCAGCGGCTCGATGAACATGGGGTTCACGACCCAGCGTCCGTCCGCGTTGTCGTACGCGCGGCACATGAACTCGCTCTTGTTGCGGTTCAGGACGAGGTGCGAGCCCGTCGCGTCGCCGACGAACGTCACGTCCGTGTCGGCGTCGCCGCCGCCGAGCGCGATGCGGTGCCTGAAGTCCTGCTTGTCCCAGGCCTTCTTGCCCTTGATCTTGAAGATCTCCTGGTTGATCCAGCAGCGCTTGCCGTCGATGTACGGGATGGCCTCGCCCTTGTTGACGGGGACGCCTCCGCAGCCCTGGTTCCAGGTGGTGATGCGGCCCTTGCGGTCCAGGACGGAGCGGATGGCGACCGTGTGCTCGCGGTCGATGCCCACACCCCCCTTGCCCGCGGCCCAGACCTCGGTGACCGGTTCCGAGCCCGCCGAGACGATGTAGACGTCGAACCCGGCCTTCTTGAGCGTACGGATGAGGTCGCGCTGCTGGTCGTAGTAGCGGACGTAGCCGGGGATCTCGTGGGTGCCGACGGTCTGGGTGGCGCCGACAGGGGCGGCGAGCGCCTCCTTGCGGGCCTTGGCCGCGTAGGACTCCAGCTCGGGGACGGTGTGCCCGGCGAAGAGCTGCGGCACCCAGGCGTACTGCGGGACCGTGTGCCGGTGGTCCCACTTCCCCGCGAAGGCGGCGGCGCCGCTCATCGTCTTGCCGTCCTCGCGCACCTCGAAGATCTCGTCGGCGCAGGCGGTGTTGGTGGAGGTGGGCAGCGGTTTGCCGACGGGCACCTTGGTGCCGCACGCCTTGGTGAGCGCGCGGTCGGCGTCGTCGGTCATCCACTTGCTGGTGGACTTCCAGGTCTTGGGGCGCAGGATCTTGTCGTGCCGCAGCGACCAGGCGATGGTCGCGTCGGTCACGTCGTTCTTGGTGACGGTGTTGTCCCAGTCGAACGCGGCGACCGGGCGCTTGCTCCTGCCGTGCCCCAGGTCGGGGTTGGCACAGGTGCCGCGCTCGTCGATGGTCCGCTGGAGCTTGGCGCGGTTGGCGCCGTACCACTCCAGCTTCTTCGAGAGCTGCGGGCAATCCCCGTGCACGGTGCGGGAGTTCGCGGGGTGCGCGGCCGTGGCGGCGGCCGCGGGAAGAGCCGTGGACGCGGCCGCCGCGAGGGCGGCGGCCGAGGCCAGGGTCAGCGCCAAAATGTTTCTGTTACGCATGTGAGTGGACCGTACATCAGTCCTACCGCGCTGACGACGGTGCCGACGCCCCGTACACCGTGTCCTTCTGGTCGGGGATCACCGAGCCGTCCGCGCGGCGCACCGGGCCCGCGGAGCCGTCCCGCGCGGTGTAGCCGGTGGTGGCGCAGGGGTAGGGGTCGGTCTTCTTGCCCTTGGGCTCGATGAACATGGGGTTGACCAGCCAGCGGCCGTCGCCGTTCTCGTAGGCGCGGCACATCAGTTCGTTCTTGTTGCGGTTCAGGACGAGCCGCAGGGCGGTGGCGTCGCGCAGGAACGAGATGTCCGTGTCGGAGTCGCCCGCCGCGAACACCTGGCGCCGCGCGGCCGGCTGGACCTTCTCGGCCGCCGCGCCGCGCACCCCGAAGATCTCCTTGTTGATCCAGCAGCGCTTGCCGTCGATGTACGTGATCATCGAGTCGTCGCCGTCCCTGACGGTGCCGCAGCCCTTCAGGTGGGCGGTGTGCTTGCCGTGCGCGGTGACGTTGCGGATGCCGATGGTGTGCCGGGCGTCGACGCCCACGCCCTTGCCCCACACCTCGGCGATCGGCTCGGGCGAAGCGGAGACGACGTACACATCGAACCCGGCCTTCTTGAGCGTACGGATCAGGTCGCGCTGCTGGTCGTAGTAGCGGACCCAGCCGGTGACCTTGCCGGTGCCGACCCGCTGTTCGGTGCCGATGGGCGCCTTGAGGTTCTCCTTGCGGGCGGCGGCCGCGAACTCCTTGACCTGGCGGGTGGACCAGCCGCGGGTGAGCTGGGCGAGCCAGGCGTACTGCGGCTCCATGCGGCGGTGGTCGAAGCCGTCGAAGGCCGCCTTGCCCGCGGTGGTGGTGCCCTCGCTGTAGACGGAGAGCACCTCGTCGGCGCAGGCGGTGTTCCGGTGCGTGGGCAGGGTGGTGCCGGTGGCCGGGCAGGCCTTCGCCAGGGCCTTGGCGGCGGTGCCGGTCAGATAGCGGCTGGTGGTGCGCCAGTCGCCGCGCTCGGGCGTACGGATCTTGCCGTTGCGCAGCAGCCAGAACATGGTGGCGTCACCGATGTCGTTCTTGATGACTGTGTTGTCCCAGTCGAAGGTGGCGACCGGCTTGGCACCGCCCTTGTGGCGCTGCGGACCGCAGTGGCCGTACCGGTCGATCATCTCCTCGAGCCGCGCCTTGTTCGCGCCGTACCAGCCCTGGGAGACGGTGAGGTCGGGACAGGTCCTGGGCCGCTGGTGAGCGGTGGGCTGGGTGGCTTCCGCGGTGGCCTGGACGGTGACGAGACCGGCTCCGGCGACGGCGAGGACTGCGGTGGCCGCTGCGGCGCGGCGCTTGAAGTTCACGAACACGCTCCAGGTTTACGCAGGTCAGCCGGGCGTCGCGCGACGCCCGGCTGACGGGTGGGTGGCTGCGGGGTGAACTGCCGGTGGGGCCTGGGCCGGTCCGGCGGACGGGCCCTAGAGCGGGGTGACGTACGCCCCGGTGAGACCGCCGTCGACGAGGAAGTCGGTGGCGTTCACGAACGAGGAGTCGTCGCTGGCGAGGAACGCCACGGCGGACGCCATCTCCTCGGCCTCGGCGAAGCGGCCCACGGGGATGTGCACGAGGCGGCGCGCGGCCCGCTCGGGATCCTTGGCGAACAGCTCCTGGAGGAGCGGGGTGTTGACGGGCCCCGGGCAGAGCGCGTTGACGCGGATGCCCTCGCGGGCGAACTGCACGCCGAGCTCGCGGGACATGGCGAGCACGCCGCCCTTGGAGGCCGTGTAGGAGATCTGCGAGGTCGCCGCGCCCATCCTGGCCACGAACGAGGCGGTGTTGATGATGGAGCCCTTGCCCTGGCGCCGCATGTAGGGGATGGCGGCCTTGCAGCACAGGTACACGGAGGTGAGGTTGACGTCCTGGACGCGCTTCCAGGCTTCGAGGCCGGTGTCCAGGATCGAGTCGTCGTCGGGCGGCGAGATGCCCGCGTTGTTGAAGGCGATGTCGACGGAGCCGTAGGTGTCGAACGCCGTCTTGAAGAGCGCCTCGACCTGCTCGGCGTCGGTCACGTCGACCTTCACGAAGGTCCCGCCGACCTCGTCGGCGACGGCCTTGCCCGCGCTCTCGTCGATGTCGCCGCAGACGACGTTCGCGCCCTCGGAGGCGAGGCGGCGCGCGGTGGCGAGGCCGATGCCGCTGCCGGCGCCGGTGATGACGGCGGTACGGCCCACGAGGCGGCGGCAGATGTTTTCTGACATGGGTTCAGGCCTCCGTGCTGATGAAGACGTTCTTGGTTTCCGTGAAAGCGGTGAGCGCGTCCGGACCGAGCTCACGGCCGAGTCCGGACTGCTCGTAACCCCCGAACGGGGTCCAATAGCGGACGCTGGAGTGCGAGTTGACGGAGAGGTTGCCTGCCCGGACTCCCCCGGACACCCGCAGCGCCCGGCCGACGTCACGCGTCCAGATGGATCCGGACAGGCCGTAGTCGGTGGCGTTGGCGAGCCGGATCGCGTCGGCCTCGTCCTCGAAGGGGATGACGACGGCGACGGGCCCGAAGACCTCCTCCGTGGCCACCGGGGCGGCCGGGTCCACGTCGGTGAGCAGCGTCGGCGGGAACCAGAAGCCGGGGCCCTCGGGCACCGTCCCGTGGATGCCGTCCCCGGGGGTGACGTGGGCGCGGACCCGGTCCAGCTGGGTCCTGGAGATCAGCGGGCCCATCTGGGTCTTCTCGTCCGAGGGGTCGCCCACGACCACGGACTCGATCGCGGGCGCCACGACCTCCAGGAAGCGGTCGTACACCGAGCGCTGGACGAGCACGCGGGTGCGGGCGCAGCAGTCCTGTCCCGAGTTGTCGAGATACGACATGGGGGTGGCCAGTGCGGCGGCCTCCACGTCGGCGTCGGCGAAGACGATGTTCGGGCTCTTGCCGCCGAGTTCGAGGGTCAGACGTTTCACCCGGTCGGCGCACCTGGCCATGATCTGCTTGCCGACGCGGGTGGAGCCGGTGAACACGATCTTGGCGACGCCGGGGTGCTCGACCAGCGCGTTGCCCGCGACGCCGCCCTCGCCGGGCAGAACCTGGAAGAGGCCCTCGGGCAGGCCTGCCGCCAAGGCGAGTTCGGCGAGGCGGAGCGCGGTGAGCGGGGTCGTCTCGGCGGGCTTGAGGATCACCGCGTTGCCCGCCGCGAGGGCGGGGGCCGTACCCCAGGCGGCGATCGGCATCGGGAAGTTCCACGGGGCGATGACGCCCACGACCCCGAGGGGCTCAAGGACGGTGACGTTCAGGCCGCCGGGGACCGGAATCTGACGGCCATTCAGTCGCTCCACGCCCCCGGCCGAGAAGTCGAGGAGGTCGCGGACGTTGCCCGCCTCCCAGCGCGCGTTGCCGATGACGTGCCCGGCTTCGCGCACTTCCGACTGGGCCAGTTCTTCCAGGTGTTCGTCCACCTGGTCGGCGAAGCGGCGCAGCAGCCTGGCCCGGTCGGCGGGGGCGGCCGCGGCCCACTGCTCCTGGGCCCGCGCGGCACGGGCGACGGCGGCGTCGACGTCCCGCGCGGTGGCGGCGGGGACGGTGGCGACGACCTCTTCCGTCGCCGGGTTCAGTACCTCAAGCAAGGGTGCCTCACATGCGTTCGAAGGAGCGGCGGAGCTCCCAGTCGGTCACCGCGGAGTCGAAGGCGTCCAGTTCGACCCGCGCCATGTTGCGGTAGTGCGCGACCACCTCGTCACCGAATGCGGCCTTGGCGATGGGGCTGTTCTCCCAGAGCTCGGCCGCCTCGCGCAGGCTGGTGGGAACGTGTTCGTAGCCGCCGGTGTAGGCGTTGCCCGTGCACTCGTCGGGCAGTTCGAGCTTCTGCTCCATGCCGTACAGGCCCGCGGCGACCAGGCCCGCGACCGCCAGGTGCGGGTTGACGTCGCCGCCGGGGAGGCGGTTCTCGAAGCGCAGCGAGCGGCCGTGGCCGACGACGCGCAGCGCGCAGGTGCGGTTGTCGTAGCCCCAGGCGGCGGCGGTCGGCGCGAAGGAGCCCGGCTGGAACCGCTTGTAGGAGTTGATGTTGGGCGCGTAGAGCAGGGAGAAGTCGCGCAGCGCGGCGAGCTGGCCCGCCAGGAAGTGCCGCATGACGGGCGACATGCCGCCGGGGTCGTCGGCGGAGCCCGCCATGACGTTGTCGCCCTCGGCGTCCTGGAGCGAGAGGTGGATGTGGCAGGAGTTGCCCTCGCGCTCGTTGAACTTGGCCATGAAGGTGAGCGAGACACCTTCCTGGGACGCGATCTCCTTGGCGCCGGTCTTGTAGATGGCGTGCTGGTCGCAGGTGACCAGGGCCTCGTCGTACTTGAACACGATCTCGTGCTGGCCCGGGTTGCACTCGCCCTTGGCCGACTCGACGGTCAGCCCGGCGGCCGCCATGTCGTTGCGGATGCGGCGGAGCAGCGGCTCGATACGGCCCGTGCCGAGCACCGAGTAGTCGATGTTGTACTGGTTGGCCGGGGTGAGGTCCTTGTATCCGGCGTCCCAGGCCTGCTCGTAGGTGTCCTTGAAGACGATGAACTCCAGCTCGGTGCCGACGTGGGCGGTGAGGCCGAGCTCGGCCAGGCGCTCCAGCTGGCGGCGCAGGATCTGCCGGGGCGCGGCCACCACGGGCGAGGCGTCGTTCCAGGCGAGGTCCGCGATCAGCATCGCGGTGCCCTCGTTCCAGGGGACGCGGCGCAGGGTGGAGACGTCGGCGTGCATGGCGAAGTCGCCGTAGCCGCGGTCCCAGGAGGACATCGCGTAGCCGTCGACGGTGTTCATCTCGGTGTCGACGGCGAGGAGGTAGTTGCAGCCCTCCGTGCCGTGGTCGAGGACCTCGTCGAGGAAGAAGCGGGCGGCGAACCGCTTGCCCTGGAGCCGCCCTTGCATATCGGGGAAGGCCAGGACGACAGTGTCGATCTCGCCGCTCGCGACGAGGGCCTTCAGCTCCTCGACGGCGAGCGGGGGTGTGCGGTCTGCCACGGGAAAAGCCTCCTTGGGTCAGCCGGGAGCCATAAGGTATTGCGGAGAACCATTGCTTGGGAAGGGGGTACGGGCATGTCGCACACGGAAGAGGGCACGGCGGCGGACGACGACCGGCTGACACCGGTCCTGCGCCCGGTACGGGCGGGCAACGGCTTCGAGGAAGCCCTGGAGCAGATCCTCCAGGTGGTCCGGCTCGGCCTGGTGCCCGGCGGTGAACGCCTGCCGTCGGAGCGGGAGTTGGCTGACCGGCTCGGCATCAGCAGGGTCACGCTGCGCGAGGTCCTGAAGGTCCTCCAGGACCAGGGTCTGGTGGAGTCGCGGCGCGGCCGTTACGGCGGCACGTTCGTGCGCCCGCGTCCCGAGGCGCCCGGCGAGGACGAGCTGCGCCGCCGCATCAAGGACGTCGACGTGGAGGACGCGCTGCGCTTCCGCGAGGTCCTCGAAGTGGGCGCGGCGGGGCTGTGCGCGGCGCACGGGCTGACCGGCGAGCAGGCGGACCGGCTGCGCACGGCGCTCGCCCAGACGCATGACGCGCCCCTGTCGGAGTACCGCCGCCTGGACACCCTGCTGCACCTCACGCTCGCCGAGCTGTGCGGCTCCCCGACGCTCACCGCGCAGTACGCGGCGGTCCGCGCCACGGTCAACGACCTCCTGGACTGCATCCCGCTGCTCGTAAGGAACTTGGAGCATTCGCAGCGCCAGCACACCGCGCTGGTCGAGGCCGTGCTCGACGGGGACGCGGACGGCGCGCGGGAGATGATGCGGGAGCACTGCGGGGGGACGGCGGCGCTGCTGCGAGGTTTTCTGACGTGAGCGCGTGAGGGCGTGAGGGCGTGACTGCACGAGGGCGTGAGTACGCGAGTACGTGAGGCGGGATTAACCACGGGGTAACGCAGGGGGCTTGATTTCTCCCGTGCCACACGGCAAAGGTATGGATCCGTTCCATTGAGTGCCCTGAGCTGATCCATATGCCTGCCGCCTGCCGCCGCATAGGAGCCGTGCCATGACCGTGGAGTCCACCAAGCCGAGTACCGCCGAACCGGCGGACGACTATCTGGAACGCAGAACCCTGCGCCGTGGCAGCGCGGGCTGGCTGCTTCTCACCGGGCTCGGCGTCGCCTATGTCGTCTCCGGCGACTACTCCGGCTGGAACTTCGGCCTCGCCGAGGGCGGCTTCGGCGGTCTCGCCATCGCGATGGGCCTCATGGGCGTGATGTACGCGTGCATGGTCTTCTCGCTCGCCGAGCTGTCGTCCGTGCTGCCCACCGCGGGCGGCGGCTACGGCTTCGCGCGCCGGGCGCTCGGCCCGTGGGGCGGCTTCCTGACCGGCACGGCGATCCTCATCGAGTACGTCCTGGCGCCCGCCGCCATCTCCATCTTCATCGGCGACTACGTCGAGTCGCTCGGCCTGTTCGGCCTGACCTCGGGCTGGCCGGTCTACCTCGCCTGCTTCGTCGTCTTCATCGGCATCCACCTGTGGGGCGTCGGCGAGGCGCTGCGCTTCAGCTTCGTCGTCACCGGCATCGCGGTGACCGCGCTGCTCGTCTTCGCCGTCGGCGCCTTCATGGACTTCGACGCGTCCAAGCTCAACGACATCCCGGTCGAGTCCTCCGCGTTCGGCGCCAACTCCTGGCTGCCGATGGGCCTGTTGGGCATCTGGGCCGCGTTCCCGTTCGGCATGTGGTTCTTCCTCGGCGTCGAGGGCGTGCCGCTGGCCGCCGAGGAGACCAAGGACCCCGCCCGCACGCTGCCCCGCGCGATCCGCTGGTCGATGGCCATCCTCGTGGTGCTGGCGCTCCTCACCTTCTTCGCGTCCGCCGGGGCGCGCGGCGCGAACGCGATCCAGGACGCGGGCAACCCGCTGGTGGCGGCCCTCCAGCCGGGCGGCGAGGCGACGACGCTGAGCCGCATCGTCAACTACGCGGGCCTCGCGGGACTGGTGGCGTCCTTCTTCTCCCTCATCTACGCGGGCTCGCGCCAGCTCTTCGCGCTCTCCCGCGCGGGCTACCTGCCCCGCTTCCTCTCCCTCACCAGCAGCCGCAAGGCCCCCTACCTGGGACTCCTCGTCCCCGGCGCGATCGGCTTCGGCCTGGCCGCGGCGACCGGCGACGGCGCCCGCATGCTGAACGTCGCGGTGTTCGGCGCGACCATCTCGTACGCCCTGATGTCCCTCTCGCACATCGTCCTGCGCCGCCGCGAGCCGGACCTCGAACGCCCCTACCGCACGCCCGGCGGCATCCTGACCTCGTCGGTGGCCCTGGTCCTCGCCTGCGCGGCGCTGATCGCCACGTTCCTGGTGGACGTGACGGCGGCGCTCATCGCCCTCGCGGTGTACGTGGTCGCCATCGGCTACTTCGGGATGTACAGCCGCAAGCACCTGGTGGCCCGCGCGCCGGAGGAGGAGTTCGCGGCGCTCGCCGCGGCCGAGGCAGAGTTGGCACGCGACTGAGCACGACGACCACGGGACCGGCACGGCGAAGGAGAACACAGTGAGCGGCAGGCCGCTGATCGGAGTCAGCACCTATCTGGAGTCCAAGGTGGGCTGGGGCGTGTGGGAGCTGCCCGCGGCCCTGCTGCCCGCCGGGTATCCCCGCCTGGTGCAGGCGGCGGGCGGCCTCGCCTCGATGGTGCCGCCGGACGATCCCTCGTACGCCGCCGAGGTGGTCGCCCGCCTCGACGGCGTGGTCGTCGCGGGCGGGCCCGACGTCGAGCCCGTGCGCTACGGCGCCGAGCGCGAGGAGCGCACCGGGCCGCCCGCGCGGGAGCGGGACGCCTGGGAACTGGCGCTCATCGAGGCCGCGTTGGCGTCGGGCAAGCCGCTGCTCGGCATCTGCCGCGGCATGCAGCTCCTGAACGTGGCGCTCGGCGGCACGCTGGTGCAGCACATGGAGGGGCACACCGCGGGGACCGGCGTCTTCGGCACGCACGCGGTCACTCCGGTGCCCGGCACGCTGTACGCGAGCGTGGCGCCGGAGGAGACGGTCGTGCCGACCTACCACCACCAGGCGGTGGACCGGCTCGGCAAGGACCTCGTGGTGTCCGCGCACGCGGCGGACGGCACCGTCGAGGCCATCGAACTCCCCGGCCCCACCTGGGCGTTGGGCGTGCAGTGGCACCCGGAGATGGGCGAGGACACGCGCGTCATGGCAGCGCTGGTCCGAGCCGCTTCCTGAGCCAGTCGAGGGCGGCCGCGCCCTGGGCGGCCTGGAAGGCGCGCAGGGTCGGCAGGCCCGGCGGATCGGGCTTGAGCGATCCCCGTACGAAATAGCCGGCGAGCGCGGCGAGCGTCGCGGTGACGCCCGCCGGGTCCGCGTCCCTGCCCAGCGGGTGGGCGGTGAAGACGTCCTCCGGGTCCGGCCCGCCCTGGGCCCGCACGCACGGCAGCATGACGAGCAGGTCGAACCAAGGGGCGGCGCGCACGACATGCGGCCAGTCGACGAAGACGACCCGCCCCTCGGCGGTGATCAGCATGTTGTCGGCGCGCAGGTCGGCGTGGGCGAGGGTGTCCCCGGCCGCGAAACCGGCCCAGGGCGCGGCGAGTTCGGCGAGCGCGCGCAGGTTGCGGCGCGCCCACGGGTCGAGCCGGTCCACCACCGTGCCGTCGGCCTCGACCAGCTGCGCCCACCCCCGGAAGCTCTCCCCCTCGGTGTCCACGACGGAGCGTGCCGCGACGGGCGCGGGTGTCAGGGCGTACGAGAGGTCCGCCACGGCATCGAGCACGAGAGCCAACTCGTCGGATCGCCACGGTACTTGGGGCTGGCGCCCCTCGATGTCCTCGAAGGCCAGGGCGACCCAGACCCCGTCGTCGTAGGACGCGAGGAGCCGGGGCGCGGGCACGGAGTCGGGCAGGGCCGCGGAGTGCCTGGCCTCGGCGCGGTGCAGCCGGGGGCTGCCGGGGTTCGCCTCGGCGCTGACGGCCTTGACGAAGGCGCGCCGCCCGTCACCGAGCCGCACCCGGGCCGCGACACCCGGCGAGAAGCCACCGCTCTGCGTCACCGCGGCCACCACGGCCCCACCGAGCTCGGCCTCCAGCGCGGTCTTCACCTGCGCGGGAAGCACCTCCCAGGGAGTACGGACGCCGGTGGCCGGGGGCGCGGTGGGATTCATGCCCCATGATGGGCAGCGCTTCGGGGCGGGCGCCAGGCCTTTTCCCGGGGAGCCCCGCCCCCGTTCATCGCGACGCCTCGACTCCTTACGTCTCGCTCGCCGTACGCGAGGCCAGCCGCTCGTACCGCTGCCGCGCGGCCTGCGGGGTGCCGAGTCCGAGGCCGAAGGCGATCTCGGGCCAGGTCATGCCGCGCCCCCTGGCCATCTGGAGCAGGCCGGTCTCCAGCTCGTCCATCTCGCCACGGGCCAGCGGGATCAGGGTGAGCGCCGCGGTGATGTCCGCGTGGTCCACCTCCGGCTCCCCGTCGACGGGCTTCGCCGCGCCGCTGAGCAGGAACGCCACCAGCCTGACCGCCTCGTGCGGACCGAGCACGGTGGGGTGGACCTGGCGCGCGCGCTGGCCCTCGTCGGCCGCGTGCCGCTCGGCTACGCGCGTCAGGGACGCGTAGACCCGGTGGGCGCGGGCCTGTTCGGGATGCGGGGGCGTGAACGGGTCGGCGGTGGCCTGGGGCTGCTCTGGGCTCG
The DNA here is from genome assembly GCF_044744425.1 of Streptomyces sp. NPDC087300. Taxonomy (NCBI): domain Bacteria; kingdom Bacillati; phylum Actinomycetota; class Actinomycetes; order Kitasatosporales; family Streptomycetaceae; genus Streptomyces; species Streptomyces sp. NPDC087300. The sequence continues at coordinate 189,917 of NZ_JBIUYI010000008.1, read as the reverse complement.
GTGACATGCGTCCAGCATCGGGTGGGGCACGACGAGAAGTCAACAGTTCGTTGTGAACACTTTGTTTGCACTGCCATGCGGTGCTCACCACAAAGGGCCCACCACAAAGGGCCCACCGCAAGGGACCCACCACAAAGGACCCATCACCCCCGCCCGTAAACCGCGTGCCGTGCGTACACGGACGGAGTTACCCTCGGCCCATGAACGTCACCGGCCCACGCACCACCGCGACCGCGCGAGCGACCAGCTCGCCGGTTGCCGCCGCCTGACCTTCCCTCTTCCCCTCGGCGACCGGAAACGGCCCGCCGATGGTGCATGGCTCCCGCCCTGACTCCGGTGATCGTGCGGACCCGTTGTCCGGCGCCTCCCGCGTCCACGCGAAGGAGCCCTCCCCATGAACACCGACCTCAGCACCGAAGGCATCACCCGTACGTTCGTCGAGTACTTCGAGGAGCGCGGACACCACAGGATCACCGGCTCCACGCTGCTGCCACCGCCCGGCGACCCGGTCCTGTTCACCACCTCGGGCATGCACCCCCTCATCCCGTATCTGGAGGGCCGCCCGCACCCCCTCGGCGACCGGCTGGTCAACGTGCAGCGCTGTCTGCGCACCACGGACCTGGAGGAGGTCGGCGATCCCACGCATCTGACCGTCTTCGAGATGCTCGGCACCTGGTCGCTCGGGGACTACGAGGGTCCGCAGAGCCTGACCTGGGGCTACGACCTGCTGACCGAGGGCCTCGGCATCGACCCCGGACTGCTGCACGCCACGGTCTTCGGCGGCGACGACCAGGTGGGACCCGACACCGCCTCGCTGGAGGTGTGGCAGGAGCGCGGCGTCCCCGTCGAGCTCACCGTGGAGGACAACTGGTGGCCCAACGGGCAGACGGGCCCGTGCGGCCCCGACTCCGAGATCTTCCTGTGGACCGGCGACACCCCGCCGCGCTCGACGCCCACCGGCGACGACCGCTGGGTGGAGATCTGGAACCACGTGATGATGCGTCACCGCAGGCTCCCCGACGGCTCCCTCGTGCCGCTCCCCCAGCGCAACGTCGACACCGGCCTCGGCCTGGAACGCCTCGCCTCGCTCCTCCAGGGCGGCACGTCGGTGTTCGACTGCGACGTGTTCACGCCCTGGCGCCGTCTCGTACCGGCCCTGTGGCCGCTGGACGAGGGCTCGCTGCGCCTCGTCTGCGACCATCTGCGCTCGGCCATGGTGGTGATCGGCGACGGGGTGCGCCCCGCCAACACCGGCCGCGGCTACGTCCTGCGCCGCCTGGTCCGGCGCCTGCTCACGGCCCTGTGGCGCGACGACTCCACGCGCGGCGTCGGCGACCTGCCGGACGAGCTGTTCCTGCACACCCGCGACCACTTCCGCCAGGAGATGGACACGGACGACGTGCGCCGCGTGCTGTGCGAGGAGGAGCGCCGGTTCCGGCAGCTCCTGGAGCGCGGCAGGCAGATCCTCGCCCGGCCCCGGTTCCGCGGCCCGCTGGACGAGGAGACCCTGCACTACCTCCACGACACCCACGGCCTGCCCCGCGACCTCGTGCTGAGCCTGCGCGAGGAGTGAGCGCGGGGCGGGGCCGGGACCGGGAGCCGCCGTAGGGGCTCTACTCCCGTCCGGTCCCCGCCCCGCCCCGCGTCAGCGTGAGCAGGTCCCTGCCCGGCCCCGCGGGCCGGTGTCCCGTCGGCCAGACGGCCCGCAGTTCCCTGGCGAGGCGTACGTCCGCCAGGGGGATCTCGACCAGGCGCCGGGCCGCGAGTTCCTCGCCGACGGCCAGCTCGCTGAGGACCGAGGGGCCCGCGCCGCTCACCGCCGCGGCCTTCACCGCCGTCGTGGAGGAGAGCTCGATCAGCGGCCGGGCCAGGCCGCCGAGCGCCGCGTCGAGCACCTGCCGGGTGCCCGAGCCCTCCTCGCGCAGGATCAGCGGCGTCGCCGCCAGCTCCGCGGCGGCCAGCGGCTTGCGCCGCCGCGCCCACGCGTGGGCCGGCGACGTCACCACCACGAGCCGGTCGTGCGCGATGACGACGCCGTCCAGGGCCTCCGGGACGGTGAGGCCCTCGACGAAGCCGAGGTCCGCGTCGCCCGCGAGCAGCCGTTCGGCGACCGTCGCCGAGTTGCCCGCGAGCAGGGACACGGCCGTGTCGGGCCGCTGGGTGCGCAGCGCGATCAGCCAGCCGGGCAGCAGGTACTCGGCGATGGTCATGCTCGCCGCGACCCGCAGCCGCGAGTCGCGCCGGTCGCGCAGCGCCTGCGCCCCCGCGTCGAAGGCCTCCGCCGCCTCCACGATCCGCCCCGCCCAGTCGGTGACCAGCGCGCCCGCGCGCGTCAACCGCGAGCCGCGCGGGGAACGGTCCACGAGCGCGACGCCCAGCTGCCGTTCCATGGCGCGTACCCGGCTGCTCGCGGCGGGCTGGGTGATGCCGAGCTCCCGCGCGGCCCGGCCGAGGCTGCCGAGCCGGGCCACCGCGAGCAGCAGCTGCAAGGCCCCGAGGTCCGGCACCCGGTGCGCGAGGGTGGCCTCCGGGGGCCGGTCGGGGGCGAAGGACCCGGTGGCGGCTGCGGAGGCGGCGGATCGCGGAGAAGTGCTCATAAAGACAGCTTATGACCCCATAGTGGAATGCTCTCTGGTGGCCGGCCCCCGGACGCGGGACCGTGGACGCATGGTCACCACCGCCCACCCCGCGCACACCGCGCCCGCGGCCACCGTCAGCCGCGCCGCCGCCGTCCGGCACCTCGGACCGAACTGGTACGCCTCCGTCATGGGCACCGCCATCGTCGCCAACGCGGGTGCCACCCTGCCGTACCAGTTCACGGGGCTGCGCACGGCCTGCACCGTCGTCTGGGCGCTCTCCTTCGTGATGCTCGCCGCGCTGCTCACCGCCCGCACCGCCCACTGGGTCCACCACCGCGACCAGGCCCGCACCCACCTTCTCGACCCGACCATGGCGCCGTTCTACGGCTGCCTCTCGATGGCGCTGCTCGCGGTCGGCGGCGGCACCCTGCTGGTGGGCGTGGACTGGCTCGGCGCGGGCGTGGCGGTGCCGCTGGCCACCGTCCTGTTCACCACCGGCACGGCCATCGGCCTCGCGGCCGCCGTCGCCATCCCCTACCTGATGGTGGTCCGCCACAAGATCGCCGCCGACCAGGCGTCCCCCGTGTGGCTGCTGCCCGTGGTGGCCCCGATGGTGTCGGCCGCCATCGGCCCCCTGTTCATCCCCCACCTGCCGGCCGGACAGGCCGAGGAGACCCTGCTGTACGCCTGTTTCGCGATGTTCGGCCTGAGCCTGCTCGCCACCCTGGTGATGCTGCCGGTGATCTTCGCCCGGCTGGTGACCGCGGGGCCGCTGCCGCTGGCGCTGACCCCCACCCTCTTCCTGGTGCTCGGCCCGCTGGGCCAGTCGACGACCGCCGCCAACAAGTTCGCCGACTTCGCGCCCGGAGTCGTCCCCGCCCCGCTCGACCGCGGCTTCCTCGCCTTCGCCGTGCTCTACGGCGTCCCCGTGATGGGCTTCGCCCTGATGTGGCTGGCGCTCGCGGTCGCGATGGTGGCCCGCGCCCGGCGCCGCGGCATGGGCTTCGCGATGACCTGGTGGGCCTTCACCTTCCCCGTCGGCACCTGTGTGACCGGCGCCGAGGGCCTGGGCAAGCACACCGGCCTCGCGGCCTTCGACTGGCTCGCCACCGCCCTGTACCTGCTGCTCGTGACCGCCTGGGCGATCGCCCTCGCGCACACCCTGCGCGGCCTGGTCAGCGGCAGGCTGCTCGCGGCGCCCCAGCGGACCGTGCCGCAGCCGGCGAAGGCGTAGTCACAGGCCCGGCGGTGCCGCCGCGCGCAGCGCCGCCCCGAGCACGGCGGGCGCCTCCGCCAACGAGGGCCCGTACCAGGTGAGATGGCGGCCGCTGACCAGCGCGACCGCCGTGCGCGCGGGGAACGCCTCGGGGCCGTCGTCGCGGGTGAAGCGGTACGGCTCGTCGGGCAGCACCACCAGGTCGAGGTCCGCGGCCCGCAGCTCCTCCAGCGGGACCCGCGGATAGCGCTCGGCATGACCGGCGTACGCGTTGTCGACGCCCATGCGGGCCAGCAGGTCGCCCGCGAAGGTGGCACGGCCGAGAACCATCCACGGGCGCCGCCAGATCGGTATCGCGGCGCGCGGCCGGATGTCGGGGCGGTGCGGGTCCCACCAGGCGGCCTCGGCCTCCTCCAGCCACCTGGGCCGCCGCGCGCCGCAGGCCGCCAGGACCCGGGTCAGCTCACGGAACGCCTGGTCCAGGTCGCGCACCTCGGTGACGAGCACCGGGAGTCCTGCCGCGCGCAGGGCGGCCAGGTCGGGGGCGCGGTTCTCCTCCTCGTTGGCGATCACCAGATCGGGCGCGAGCGCGAGGATCCGGGGCACGTCGGGGTTCTTGGTGCCGCCCACCCGGGTGACGTCGAGGCCGGCCGGGTGGCTGCACCAGTCGGTCGCCCCGACCAGCGCTCCCGGCACGGTCACGGCGACCGCCTCGGTCAGCGAGGGCACCAGCGAGACGACGCGCGGCGGGGCGGCGGACACCGTCAGCGCCCCCCGTCGTCCACCGCTTCGATGTGATCACCCACCGCGACCACCAGGACCCGGGTGTCCGGCACGGTGGCCCGCCAGCGGTGCCGGACCCCGCCGGTGAGGAACAGGGTGTCGCCGCGCCCGAGGCGGTAGGCGCGGCCCTCCGCCTCCATCTCCACGGCGCCCTCGACGACGTACATCAACTCGTCGTTGCGGTGCTGGAATTCGCGGCCCTCGTCGTGGTCCCCGATGAATTCCAGGGCGTGCAGCTGATGGTGCCCGCGGGTCAGCTCGCGGACCCGGGCGTCCGGCGTGGAGGTGTCCAGATCCGTGTCGTCGCCGGCGCGCACCACCTCGACCGTGCGGGCCGGGTCGGCCGCGGCGAGCAGCTCCACGTCGGTCGTGCACAGCGCGTCGGCGACGCGCTGGAGGGAGCGCATGCTGGGGCGGGCGCGCTCGTTCTCGATCTGGCTGAGGAACGGCACCGAGAGGCCGCTGCGCTCGGCGACGACGGCGAGGGTGAGCTCCAGCTGCCGGCGGCGGCGCCGCACGGCCGAGCCCACCCGGAGGGTCTCCTTGTGCTCGTCCATCGCCTCGGCTCCCTTCAGCGCATCGGTCCACTCTCAACCCTGAGGGGTTCTCTGCACCCTACGCATGTTCGCCAAACGGTTTTGCCCCGTTGCCCCGACCGGGGGTCACAGCTTGTGCCAGTAGAGCAGCTGTCCGGCCTCCCCGGGGGCCGAACCCTCGGCCGGCACGAACAGGCTGACGAGCAGGGCGGGTTGCCCCTCGGGGTCGGTGAGCAGGGTCGCCGAGGGGTTGGCGAAGGCGCGGCTGCCGCCGTGCGTACGGATGTCGAGCCGGTCCGCACGCCCGCTCGAGGGGTCGTACGCGTAGGTGCCCCAGCTGCCGAAGTCGCCGCGCCTGCGCTGGCCCTCGACGAGCACCACGCGCCGCCCGCCGAGCTCGACGGGCGCCCGGTCGCCGATGTTGCCGCCGTTGCCCCACCGGCCGAGGGCGCGGTCGAGGCGCCGGTCGGGCTCGGCGTGCCAGTGCCGGAAGCCGGTGAGCGTGGCGCGCAGCTGGCGGTCGGTGTCGCAGCCCGCGCGGTAGTGCCCGGTGAGCCGGATGGTCGCGCCGCGTACGGAGGTGATGCTGGGCGTGCCCTCGGCGCAGCGCGAGAGGGTGAGCGGCGCGTCGAACGCCCGGTCGGCCCGCCCGGCGAGCAGCGCGGCCAGATCCTCGTACGCCCGCACCGCGATGTGGTTGCGCGGGTCCTTCTCGTAGGCGAGGACGTAGCCGCCGCGTCCGTCGTGCGCGAGGGATGCCTGGTGGGTGCCGGGCCCGAAGTCGTGGCGGCGCTGCCAGTGGCGCAGGTCCGTGGAGGTGGCGACGGCGGCGTGGAAGCGGCCGTCGGGCCGGAGCGAGTGGTAGACGGCGAGGTAGCTGCCGTCCTGGGCCTGCTGGATCTGGGCCGCGTCCATGGTGCGCCCGGTGTGGTCCCGCGCGTCGTAGCGGTGGCCTTGGGAGGAGGGCACGTCGTCGGCGAGCGCGGCCAGGCGCGCGGTGGCGGGCGACGCGGGGGTGGCGTCGGCCCGCGCCAGCTGCGAGACCAGCAGGGCCGCGGCGAGGGCGAGCACGGCGGCGACGGTGAAGAGCGCCGTCCTGGGCTGCCTTGCGGTCACGGGTGGGGTCTCACGTTCAGATGTTCGATCCGGGCCCAGTCGAGGTTAGGGACCGGGAGGCCCCGCCGGAACGCCGGAAGGGGTGGGCCTCGCCACAAGGCGAGGCCCACCCCTGTCGTCACCGGCCGCGTACGACTACCGCGCGGCCGTCGGTGCGGCTACTTCGCGGAGGTCATCTTCTCCTCGAAGCCCGGGTTCTTCTTGAGCCAGGCGTCGACGGCCTTGGGCTCGTTGTTCTTGCCCGCCTTGTTGATCTCGTTCTCCAGGCTGGCCAGCTCCTGCTCGCTCATCTTGAAGTTCTTGAGCCACTTCGTGAGCTGCGGGTACTGGTCGGGGAAGTCCTTGCTGGAGAGCGTGCGGATCGTGTCGCCCTTGCCGAAGCCGCCCTTGGGGTCCTTCAGCTTGGTCAGGTCGTACTCGTTGTACGCCCAGTGCGGCGACCAGAGGAGCACGGCGACCGGCTCCTTCTTGGCGTAGGCGGCCTTGAGCTCGGAGAGCATCGCGGGGGTCGAGCCCGCGGCGATCTCGTACTCGTCCTCCAGGCCGTAGCCGGGCAGGACCTTGTCCTTGAGTGCCTGCATCACGCCGGTGCCCGGCTCGATGCCGATGATCTTGCCCTTGAACTTGTCGCCCTTGCCCTTGAGGTCCTCCAGGGACTTCACGCCCTTGACGTAGGACGGGACGGCGACCTCCAGGGAGGTCGGGCTGTACCAGGAGCCCAGGTCGTTGAGGTTCGCCTTGTTCTTGTCCCAGTACGTCTTCTGGGCGGTGGGCAGCCACGCGTCCAGGTTGAGGTCGAGGTCGCCCTGCGCGAGGCCGGTGTAGGCGGGACCCACGTCGGCCGGCGTCAGGTCCATCTTGTAGCCGCGCTTCTCCAGGACGCGCTTCCACAGGTTGGTGACGGCGATGTTCTCGTCCCACGCGAAGTACGCGGCCTTCAGCGGACGCTTGTTCTCGTCGCTGCCGGAGTTCTTCGGCAGCGGGGCGAGCTTGTCCACGACGCCCGGGTTCTTCTTCAGCCAGGCGCGCACGGCGTCCTGCTGCTGGCCCTTGCCGGCCTTGTTGATCTCCGCCTCAAGATCGGTGAGCTGCTTCTCGCTCATCTTGAAGTCCTTGAGCCACTTGCCGACCTCGGGGTTCTCCTTCGAGAAGCCCTTGCGCGCCAGCGTGTGCACGCCGTCGCCCTTGCCCCAGGCGCCCTTCGGGTCCTTGAGCTTCTTCAGCTTGAAGTCGCTGTAGGCCCAGTGCGGCGACCACAGGGTGGTGACGATCGGCTCCTTCTTGGCGTACGCGGCCTTCAGCTCGGCCAGCATCGCCGGGGTCGAGCCGTCGACGACCTTGTACTCCTTCTTCAGGCCGTACGCGTCGAGGACCTTGTCCTTGAGCAGACCCATCATTCCGGCGCTCGACTCGATGCCGGTGATCTTGCCCTTGAAGGTGTCGCCCTTGCCCTTGAGGTCCTCGAGGGAGTTGACGTCCTTCATGTACGCGGGAACGGTCAGCTCCAGCGAGGTGGGCCCGAACCAGGAGCCCAGGTCCTCGAGGTCCTTGCCGTACTTCTTCCAGTACGAGGCGTGCGTCGTGGGCAGCCACGAGTCCGTCTGGAAGTCGATGTCGCCCTGCGCCAGCGAGGTGTAGAGCGGACCGGCCTCCAGCTGGCTGGCGGTCACCTTGAAACCGCGCTGCTCCAGGATCTCCTTCCAGAGGAAGGTGGAGGCGACGCCCTCGTCCCAGGGGATGTAGCCGACCTTGAGCTCCTTGCCCTGGCCGACGTTCTTGGCGTCGGCCACGGACTCGGACTTGCTGCCGCCGAAGATGCCCATGCCGCCCGCGACGAGCGCGAGGACGACGACGCCGACCATGGCGACGACCGGACGGGGGCGGTAGTTCCAGACGTTCAGACCCTGCGCGGCCCGCAGCTTGGCGAGCGCGCGACGGCCCAGCGGCGAGACCTGGCCGCCCAGACCGCTGGTGACGCGGTCCAGGTAGATGGCGAGGACCACGATGGAGACGCCCGCCTCGGCGCCGAGACCGACGTCGAGCTGGCCGATGGCCGCGTTGACGTCGGCACCCAGACCCGGCGTACCGACCATGCCGGTCAGGGCCGCCATGGAGAGGCCGAGCATGATGACCTGGTTGACACCGGCCATGATCGTCGGCAGCGCCAGCGGCAGCTGCACCCGGAACAGGGTGTTGCGGGGCGTGGTGCCGAACGCGTCGGCGGCCTCGACCAGCTCCTTGTCGACCTGGCGGATGCCGAGCTCGGTCATGCGCACACCGGGGGCGAGCGCGAAGACGATCGTGGCGACGATGCCCGCGGGGGCGCCCATGCGGAAGAACAGCAGCGCCGGGATGAGGTAGATCATCGCGGGCAGCGTCTGCATGAAGTCCAGGACGGGCCTGACGATGCCGCTGACCGTCTTGGAGCGCGCCGCCCAGATGCCCACGGGCACGGCTATGACCAGCGCCACGAAGGTGGAGACGAGCACCAGGGACAGCGTCATCATCGCGTTGTCCCACAACTCCAGGGACACGATGAAGGCGAAGCCCACGAAGGAGAGCACACCGCCGAGCAGTCCGCGCAGCCAGAACGCGATGACGGCGAGGATGCCCGCCATCAGGAGCGGCTCGGGCCCGGAGAGGACGTCGTAGACGCCGTCCCACATGTTCTGGAAGATCGTCTTGATGAAGTCGAACAGCCAGTCCATATGGGTTCTGAGCCATTCGACCGAGTCGTTGACCCAGTCGCCGAAGGGAATCCTAGGCACCGCTGCTCACCTTGCCCGCGCTCTTGCCGCCGTTGTCCTGCGCGTCGTCATCGGCGTCCTGCCGTGCGGGGACGGCCGCGTCGTGCGGCTCCGTCTCCGACTGCATCGGCTCGCCGAGCACCGCGAGCAGCCTGGCCCGCGGCACCACGCCGACGAGCTCGCCCTTGTCGTCGGTCACGGCGACGGCCACCCCACTGGTGGAGCAGGGCGTGAACAGCTCGATGATCGGGGTGTCCTCGGTGACCGTCGCCGGGGCGTCGGACCGCACGAAGTTCTCGTCGGGGTCGGCCATGATCGCGCCCGCGGTCAGGACCCGGGAGCGGTCGACGTCCTGCGTGAACGCGGCGACGTAGTCGTTGGCCGGGGTGACGAGGATGTCCTCGGCGTTGCCGATCTGGACGATCTCGCCGTCGCGCATGACGGCGATCTGGTCGCCCAGGCGCATGGCCTCGTTCAGATCGTGGGTGATGAAGACGATGGTCTTCTTCAGCCGCTTCTGGAGCACCAGGAGTTGGTCCTGCATGTCACGGCGGATCAGCGGGTCGAGCGCGCTGAACGACTCGTCCATGAGGAGCAGGTCGGCGTCGGTGGCGAGCGCGCGGGCCAGGCCCACGCGCTGCTGCATGCCGCCGGACAGCTCGTCGGGCCAGGACTTCTCCCAGCCCTTCAGGCCGGCCAGCTCCAGCGCCTCGGTGGCCCGCTTCTCGCGCTCGGCGCGCGGCACGCCCTGCACCTCGAGGCCGTAACCGGCGTTCTCCAGGACGCTCCTGTGCGGGAAGAGCGCGAAGTGCTGGAAGACCATGCTGATCTTCTTGGAACGCACCTCGCGCATCTCACGGGCGCTCAGCTCGGTGAGGTCCTGACCGTCGAAGCGGACGTGACCGGCCGTCGGCTCCGACAGTCCGTTGAGCATGCGCAGCAACGTGGACTTGCCGGATCCGGAGAGACCCATGACGACGAAGATCTGGCCCGGCTCGACCTCGAAGGAAGCGTCGATCACGGCGGCTGTGGTGCCGTCGGCGCGCAGCTCCTCTCGGTCGGCTCCGTGGCGGAGTCGCTCCACCGCGTCATCGGGTCGTCTGCCGAACACTTTGTACAAGTGCTCGGCCTGCAGCCTGGACACATACACCTCTCGGGTCGAACCAAGACGGCCCGCCTCCCCCGCCGGCGGGCCGTGGAACGCAGTGGCTTCTGCCCACTTGCCCGATCGAAATGTTGAATCCTCGACCGGGTTCGCTCCGGCTGCGCGCCTTCCCGGGCTTACACGAATCAAACCGAGGAGTGTTCCAGCTCACATTTGTTGCACTCTCGGCAAGGCTTCCGCGCAATGCGCAACGAGGTCCCCGCGGCGGCACGGAGTGCCCTTCGCCCGTGGTGCCGCACGGCCCCACTGTCGGTGCCGTGCGGCATGATGCGCAACGTGACTCAGCGAACTCGACGCCTCATGCTGCTCGACACGGCCTCCCTCTACTACCGGGCCTACTTCGGGGTACCGGAGTCGATGAAGGCCCCGGACGGCACCCCGGTGAACGCCGTGCGCGGACTCCTCGACTTCATCACGCGCCTCGTCCAGGACCACCGCCCCGACGACCTGGTCGCGTGCATGGACGCGGACTGGCGCCCGCACTGGCGGGTCGAGCTCATCCCCTCCTACAAGGCGCACCGTGTCGCGGAGGAGGTCCCCGAGGGCCCGGACGCCGAGGAGACCCCGGACACGCTCGCCCCGCAGGTCCCGATCATCGAGGCCGTGCTCGACGCGGTCGGCATCGCGCGCGTGGGCGTACGGGATTACGAGGCGGACGACGTGATCGGCACCTTCGCCGCGCACGCCACGAGCCCCGTGGACATCGTCACCGGCGACCGCGACCTCTACCAGCTGGTGGACGACGAGCGCGGCATCCGCGTCCTCTACCCCCTCAAGGGCGTCGGCTCCCTCCAGATCACGGACGAGAGCTGGCTGCGCGAGAAGTACGGCGTGGACGGCCCCGGCTATGTGGACCTGGCCCTGCTGCGCGGCGACCCGAGCGACGGCCTGCCCGGCGTCCCCGGCATCGGCGAGAAGACGGCGGCCAAGCTCCTGGACGCGTTCGGCGACCTGGCCGGGATCATGGCGGCGGTGGAAGACCCGAAGGCGAAGCTCACGCCGTCGCAGCGCAAGCGGCTCGACGAGGCGCGGGCGTACGTGGCGGTCGCGCCGAAGGTCGTCAGGGTCGCCGACGACGTCCCGCTGCCCGAGGTCGATCTCGCCCTGCCGCACGAGCCGCGCGACCCCGCGACGCTGGACGAACTGGCGGCGCGGTGGAATCTGGGCGGCTCCCTGCAGCGGCTGCTCTCCACTCTGCACGCCTGAGGTGTTAACTTAGGCTTGCCTAAGTAATAGTGGATCAGGGGAGGCCGTCGCCATGGCAGAACGTCCGGCACGCAAAGCACCGCAGGCTCATGTCGCACACGTCGTGCGGACGGAGCGGCTCACCCCACACATGCAGCGTGTGGTCCTCGGCGGCGAGGGGCTCGCCGAGTTCGCCGCGGGCGAGTGCACCGATCATTACGTGAAGCTGCTCTTCGACGCCGAGGGCGTCACCTATCCCGAGCCCTTCGACATACAGCGCATCCGCGAGGAGTTCCCGCGCGAGCAGTGGCCGGTGACGCGGACCTACACCGTGCGCTGGTGGGACCCCGAGGCCCGCGAGCTCGCCGTGGACTTCGTGATCCACGGCGACCAGGGCCTCGCCGGACCGTGGGCACGGGACGCCCGCCTCGGCGACACCATCCGTTTCCTCGGCCCCGGCGGCGGCTACGCCCCGGACGCGGCCGCGGGCTGGCACCTGCTGGCCGGCGACGAGAGCGCCCTGCCGGCGATCGCCGCCGCGGCCGAGGCGCTTCCGCAGGGCGCGGTCGCCCATGTCTTCATCGAGGTCGAGGGCCCCGAGGAGGAGCAGAAGATCGCGACGGACGCCGAGGTCGTCTGGCTCCACCGCGGCGACCGCCCGGTCGGCGAACTCCTCGTCGAGGCGGTACGCGCCCTGGAGTTCCCCTCCCCCGACGTCCAGGCCTTCGTCCACGGCGAGGCGGGCTTCGTGAAGGAACTGCGCCGCTACCTGCGGATGGACCGCGAGGTCCCCCGCGAGCGCCTCTCCATCTCCGGCTACTGGCGCGTGGGCCACAACGAGGACGGCTGGCAGGCGTCGAAGCGTGAGTGGAACGCGCAGGTGGAGGCGGAGCAGGAGCGGGCGGCGTAAGCGGCGCGGCGATTTCCGGGTAAGCCGGGCCTGGGGAGGGCCGGTTCCTGGGCCGCGACCCGGACAAGCCGTTCCCGGGTCGCGGCCCGCAGGAGAACCGTTCCCCGGCCGCCGACTGCGGCAACACCGGTTCCTTGGACGCCGGACCTGGGGAGGCCACCCCGAGGCAACCGCTCACAGGGAAACCTTCCCCCGGGCAGCCGCCCCGCAGGTAAGCCGGTTCACCGGCAGCCGGACCCGGGCAAGCCAGTTCCCCGGCCACCGGCCCCGGGAAAGCCCAGCCCCGCGCAGCCACCCACGCGGACGCCCCCGGGCCCCCGCCCCGGTGAAGCCAGCCCCCAGAACGTCGGTTCATGAAGCAGGGGGCACCGAGCCCGACCTCACACCGACGCGGCGCCCCCGTCCCCCGCGACCCGCGCATGCACATGCATGTCATGCCACCCATCCTCATGCAGCCCCGCGCCCCGCTTCGTTCCCTCCAGCGCGAAGCCCGTCTTCAGTGCGACCCCGCACGACGCCTCGTTGGCCGTCGAGTGGGTCAACTCCAGGCGGTGCAGGCCCACTTCGGTGAAGGCCCAGTGCGTGAGCGCGGTGACGGAGCGGGAAGCCACGCCCCGGCCGCGCGCCGTCGGCATCGTCCAGTAGGCGATCTCCGCCTGGCCGTCGGCGAGCAGCATGCACTTCAGGGCGATCCGGCCCACCACCTCGTCCGTACCGGCGTCGGCGACCGCCCAGTACGCGTCGCGCTCCCCGGCCCAGCTCGCGCGCCACTCCTCGATCCAGCCGAGCGCCTCGGACTCGGACTCCGCCACGCGCGCGTGCCAGCGCTGGATCAGGGGGTCCTGGAAGGCCTCGTACACGGCGGGGGCGTCGGTGGCGGCCCAGGGACGGATGGCGAGACCGCCGGGGACGGGGATGACGGGCTGTTCGCGGCGGGCGAGCGTACCGGACTCGACTATCTCTGCGATCTTGAAGGGCATGGCCTCATCGTGTCAGCGGGCCGTGCCGGGGGGGCACCGATTTTCCCCGCACCCCGACCGGCACCGCCCCGTACCCTGACCTCCTGATGACACGAAAGCCCCGCATTCCGCCCGCGCCCCTCCCCCAGCGCGACGGCGTCGACCCCGTCCGGGTCAAGCTGCCGCCCGACGGCACGTGGCACACCGTGCGGGACCACCTCGTGGAGCGGCTCTCCGCCGGGCCCGGGGTCGTCGACGCCCTGCTGCGCGACGGCAGGATCGTCGGCGTCGACGGGAAAGCGGTGACCCCGGACGCGCCGTACGCACCCGGGGCCTTCGTCTGGTTCCACCGGGACCTGCCCGAGGAGGTGCCGGTCCCCTTCACGCTCGACGTCGTCCACCAGGACGAGCACATCGTCGTCGTCGACAAGCCGCACTTCCTGGCGACGATGCCGCGCGGCTCCCACGTCACCCAGACCGCCCTCGCCCGGCTCCGCGCCGAGCTGGGCATCCCGACGCTCGGCGCCGCGCACCGCCTGGACCGGCTGACCGCGGGACTGCTCCTGTTCACCGTGCGCCCGGAGGAACGCGGCGCGTACCAGACGCTGTTCAGCCACCGCCGCATCCACAAGGAGTACGAGGCGGTGGCCGCGTACGATCCGGCCGTGGACCTGCCGCGTACCGTGCGCAGCCACATCGAGAAGGTGCGCGGGATCATCGCGGCGTACGAGGTGGCGGACGCGGAGCCGAACAGCGAGAGCCACGTCGAGCTGGTCGAGCAGCGCGCGGGACTCGGCCGCTACCGGCTGACCCCGCACACCGGACGCACCCATCAACTCCGCGTCCACATGAACGCGTTGGGCCTGCCGATCCTCGGCGATCCGGTCTACCCGGTGGTGGCGGACCCGGTGCCGCCGGACGACTTCCGGCGGCCCTTGCAACTCCTCGCCCGCGTCCTGGAGTTCACGGACCCGGTGACCGGCGCCGCGCACCGCTTCGTCAGCGGCCGGACGCTGGGCGCCTGGTCGGCGTACGAGACCTGGGCGGACCGGTAGACCTGGGGGCACGGTAGACCTGGGTGGCCCGGTAGCCGGCCACCGACCGCTCAGTACCCCCGCCACCAGGTCAGGAAGCGACGCCAGGCCCCCTTGGGCCGCTCCGCGTCCGCGACCGGCGCGGGCACGGGCTGTGGCGCGGGGGCCACGGGCTCCGGCCTGCGCGGCGGCGGGGACGACACCTGCCAGTCCCTGCGCGGCGCGGGCACCTGGGCCGAAGGCCGGGCCATCACGTCCTGCGGCGGGCGCGGCGCGAACCGCACGGGCAGCTGCACCAGGTGCCGCGACAGGATCGACGACGTCCAGCGCAACTCGCTCTCGTCCACGTCGAGTTCGACGTCCGGCAGCCGCATCAGGAGCGCGTCGACGCCGGTGTCGGCGATGGCGCGCCCGATGTCCTGCCCCGGGCACTCGTGCGGTCCGCCGCTGAAGGCGAGGTGCGAGCGGTTGCCCTGCATGTTGGCGGCGAGGTCGGGCCTGACCACCGGGTCGACGTTGCCGGGCGCGATGCCCAGGATCAGTCCGTCGCCCGCCCTGATCCGCTGGCCGCCGAGCTGGGTGTCCTGCTTGGCGAAGTAGCCGACCATCGCGCTGAACGGCGGCTCGTCCCACAGGGACTGCTCGACCGCCTCGGGGACGGTCATCTGCCCGCCGCTGAGCTGGGCGCGGAAGCGCGGGTCGGTGAGGACCATCCGCAGCACGTTCGCGATGAGGTTGGCGGTGGCCTCGTACGCGGCGATGAGGACCAGGCGCAGATGGGCGCCGACCTCGTCGTCGGTGAGCTGCGCGGGGTGCGCGAGGAGGCTGCTGGTGAAGTCCTCCTCGGGGTGGGCGCGGCGGCGCGCCACGAGCCGCATCAGCACGTCCATCACGTACGCGTTGCTGGCGATGGCGGTCTCGGTGCCCTTGATCATGTCGCGGGCCGACTGCACCATGCGCTCGTTGTACTCCTCGGGCATGCCGAGGACGTGACACATCACCATCATCGGCAGGTGCTCGGCGAACTGGCTGACCAGATCGGCGTGGCCGTCCTGGCAGATGTCGTTGAGCAGGTGGTTCGTATAGCGGTTGATGTAGCGGCGGATGCCCCGGTGGTCGATGCCCGCCATGGCGCCGGTGACCGCGCCGCGCAGCCGCTGGTGCTCGTCGCCCTCCACGAAACTGGCCATCGGCTGCCAGGTGAAGACCGGCGCGAGCGGGTGGTCCAGGCCCGCGCTGCCGTCCCGCACGGCCCGCCACTGGCGCGAGTCGCGGGTGTACTGCGAGGGGGTGCGGACCATGTGGAGGTTCTCGCTGTGGCCGAGGACCGCCCAGATCGGCACGTCGTTGTGGATCAGGACGGGCGCGACCGGGCCGTGCTCGGCGCGCAGCTTCTCGTAGAGGCCCGCGAGATCGGTGTCGGCCTCGGGTCCGTACAGCCGGCGCAGGCCGCCGGGGCCGAGGCCGTGGGCGGGACAGCCGGGCGGCGGCGCGGCCGCGTCGTCGGTGCCGGGCCAGGAGGGGGAGGGAGGAGTCGTCACGTTCGTCGCTCCGGGTTCGCGGAAGGGGATCCGGGGTTGCGGAAGGAATCCGGGGTTGCGGAAGGGATTCCGGGTTCGGTGAGGGAGCCGTGCCGCGGTCAGACGCGGGCCACGGTCAGGGAGTGGAGATAGCGCATCAGCGTCATCAGGACGTCCCTGCTGGACTCCCTGCGGCGGGCGTCGCAGCTGAGGATCGGCACGGCGGCCTCCAGGTCGAGGGCCCTGCGCAGGGTCTCGATCGGGTGGTCGGGCGCGTCGGGGAAGGAGTTGACGGCGACCACGAAGGGCACACCGCGCTCCTCCAGACGTCCGATCACGTCGAAGCTGACCTCCAGCCTGCGGGTGTCGATGAGGACGACCGCGCCGAGCGCGCCTTCGAACAGGCCGTTCCACAGGAACCAGAAGCGCTCCTGGCCCGGGGTACCGAAGAGGTAGAGCACCAGCTCCTCGGAGATGCTGATCCGCCCGAAGTCCATGGCGACCGTGGTGGCCGTCTTGGAGTCGGAGCCGTAGTTGTCGTCGACGCCGATGCCCGCCTGGGTCATGGTCTCTTCGGTCGTCAGCGGCCGGATCTCGCTGACCGAGCCGACCATGGTCGTCTTGCCGACCCCGAACCCGCCCACGACCACGACCTTCACGGCGGCGGTGGCCGTGTGCGGCAGGACGTCCTCGCTGCGCGGGCCGGTGATCGTGTCGGTGTTCTTAGAGTTTCTGAAGTCCATGCATCACCGCTTCGAGAAGGGACCGGTCGGGGAGCGCGGAGCGGACGATGGGGGCACGCGCCTGCACGAGCTCGGTCGCCAGTAACTCCGTCAGGACGACGGTCACGACGCTGAACGGCAGCGCCATGTAGGCCGAGAGCTCGGCGACGGAGAGCGGCGTCGTGCACAGGCGCAGGATCGCGGAGTGCTCCGGCTGTGCCATGGGGGACGCCTCGCCCGCGGCCACGATCAGGGTGACGAGGTCGAGCGGCGCGCGCTCGGTGTCCTCACCCGTGAGGATGTACAGCCGCTCGGGATTCTCCGGGCTGCGGCGTTCGCGCTGCGGAGGGGCCTCGCGGCCCGCCGCGCCGTCCCGGGCGGGGACATCGCCGTGCGGGGGGCCTTGCGGAGGAGTCATACGGCCTGCCCGTCACGCCGCGGCGGGCTCGTCAGATGGGCACCGATACGTACGACGAGGTCCCGCATGCGGGTGCCGATGAGCCCGGCGTCGACCGTCTCGTCGGCGAGCACCGCGAGATAGGCCCCTGCCCCGGCGGCCATCAGGTAGAAGTAGCCGCCGTTGATCTCGATGATCACCATCTTCATGTTGCCGTCGCTGTGCGGGATCTCCGTGGCCACGGCGGCGGCCAGGCTCTGGAGTCCCGCGCAGGCGGCGGCGATGCGGTCGGCCGCGTCCGGGTCGCCGCCGTAGCGCGCGATGCGCAGGCCGTCGGCGGAGAGCACCACGATCTGCCGCGTCTGCGGCACCCCGTCGGCGAGCTCCTTGAGCATCCAGTCGAAATTGGCGCGTTGCTGGATCACTTCCAGCCCCCCTCGTCGGCGATGCCGTGGTCGTTCTGGCTGGTTCCCTGCTGAGGGGTGTTTCCCTGCGGGGCGGACGGATCGGGATCGTGGGGCTCCTCGCCCTTGACGCCCTTCATGAACGCCTCGATCCACAATCCGGGTTCGGGCTCCTCGCGCTTCGGCGCGGGGGCCGGCGGCGGCGCGGTCGCGGCGGCGTGCGCGTCGGCGATCCGCTGGGACTCGGCCTCCTGCGCGTACCGCTCGCTGAGCGACATCTTGACGCGACTGCGGCGCTGCGGAAGGCCGTTGGGCGTCCACTCGGTGACCTCGGGGACGTCGTCCTCCATGGTCGCGGTGAGCGGGGAGCGCAACGGCGGGCCCGCGGTGACGACGCGGGGCTTCTTGCGCCGGATGTTGCGTGCGGGCTCCTCGATGGGCCGTCCGCCGTTGTCCACGCGGGGTACGGCGGAGGCGCCGATGCCGTGCGCGAGGCCGGGCGCGGGACCCGTGGTGATCATCTCGCGCGGCACGATGAGCACCGCGCGCACACCGCCGTAGGCGGACTGCCGCAGCGAGACCTGGAGGTTGTACATCTGCGAGAGCCTGCCGACCACGGCCATGCCCAGGCGCGGGGTCTCCCCGAGGTCGTTCAGGTCGATGCCGGCCTGCGCCTGCTCCAGCATGCGCTCGGCCCTGGCCCGCGCCTCCTCGCTGAGGCTGACGCCGCCGTCCTCGATCTCGACGGCGATGCCGGTCTGCACCTCGACGGCGGTGACGTGCACCTTGGTCTGCGGCGGCGAGTAGCGGGTGGCGTTGTCCAGGAGTTCCGCGCAGGCGTGGATGAGCGGTTCGACGGAGGTGCCGTGGATGGCGACGTTCGCGATCGAGTGGAGCTCGACGCGCGGGTAGTCGAGGATCCGGGACATCGCGCCGCGCAGCACGCTGAACAGCGGTACGGGCTTGGGCCATTGGCGGCCGGGGCGGGCACCGCCGAGTACCGCGATGGAGTCGGCGAGACGGCCGATCAGCGCGGTGCCGTGGTCGATGCGGAGCAGGTCGTCGAAGACCTCGGGGTTGCGTCCGTGGAACTCCTCCATGTCGCGCAGTTCCGCGGCCTGCTGGTGGACGATGGACTGCACGCGCCGCGCGATGTTCACGAAGGCGCGCTGCGCGGACTCGCGCATGGCCTCTTCGCGGTCCAGGGTGTCGAGCACGGAACGCAGCAACTCGCGCTGCGAGTCCGGGAGATCGCGGTAGGCCTCGTCGTTGTCTACGACGTTGCGGACCACTTCCACCGGGGATTCGCCCTGGCGCAGTCGCCAGAGCGCTTCGGGCAGGATCTCCCTGCCCAGGCGGACGGTCTCGTCGTCATGGGATGCGATGCGCCGTTCGAGGAAGGCGAGCCGCTGTGCGTAGTGCGCGCGCAGCCCCCGGATGGTCCGGCCGCGCCGTACGGCTTCGGTGCCGACCACGACGACCATGAGGGTCGCGACGGCGCCGCACCAGCCCACGGCGGGGCGGGCCGTCTCCGTCACCGTGGCGACGGCCGCGCCGGTCGCCGCGGCCATCAGCATGGCAGGCAGCAACAGCACACGCGCGTAAGGGATTTCTCGGCCACCGGGAGGCGATTGAACACTCACCATGTATGCCCTCTGAACACTCGTCTTGGGGGAAATCGGGGGGACTCTGCGGGAAGGGGTGTGGTGCTGGGGGTGGTGCTGGGGTTGGTGGAGCTGGGGTGACGCTGGGGGATGGCGCGATGGAGCTGTGGAACAAAACGAACTTTCGAAAGATCTCTGAACAAGCGCGCGAATTCATCGCAACTCGTTTCAACTCGCCGCGCTCCGGGCGAGCTTAGTCCGCCGGAATCATCGCCGAGTCATATTCGGCAACCCCCTGCATCCGCCTCGCCCAAGGGCATACACTCCCCCATTTGCACTCCCGGCGATCACTCGAACACCTGGAGTAACCGGTTCGAACGCGGCGGAGACGTGGCGGAGAAGCAGCGGAGAACCGGTGGCCGGAGCGGGAATGGACCGCGTCGCACGGCGGTTGACGCTCCGTATGGACGACTGCTCCGCCGCGCGCCTGCGCCGTCAGCCGCGGCTGGTGACCCGCGACCACATCGACTTCGGTCGCGTGTGGTCCGCGGCGTGTTGTTGACGGTTCCGCCTCGACCTCAACGACCAGACGCCACAGTCCGGTTCATCGCAGCCGGAGCAGCAGGAGATGAGGCTTCGCCATGCCCGTCGAGTTCCTCGGCATCGCCGCCACCAACGAAGGATCCGAAGTGACCGCGCGTTCCGGCGCGTCCTTCGACAAGGAGTACACCCTCAGGCTCGCCAGGGCCCACGAGGACCACGGCTGGGACCGGGTCCTGTTCGCCTACGGGTCCGGCTCCCCCGACCCCTCCCCCGCCGCCGCCTACATCGCGGCCCGCACCGACCGGCTCCAGATCCTGGTCGCGCACCGGCCCAACGTCTCGTACCCGACGTTCGCCGCGAAGACCTTCGCGACCCTCGACCGGATCAGCGAGGGGCGCCTCGCGGTGCACTTCATCACCGGCGGCAACGACCACGAGCAGCAGCGCGAGGGCGACTTCCTCACCAAGGACGAGCGGTACGCCCGCACCCGTGAGGCCATCCAGATCATCAAGAAGGCCTGGACGTCGCACGACCCCTTCGACCACGAGGGCGCGCACTACCGCTTCCGCGACTTCGTCAGCGACACCTTCCCGGTCCAACAGCCGCACCCACCCGTCTCGTTCGGTGGCTCCTCGCCCGCCGCGTACGCCGCGGGCGGCGCCGAGGCGGACATCTACTGCCTGTGGGGCGAGCCCCTCGCGCAGACCGCCGAGCAGATCGAGTCGGTGAAGGCGGCGGCGAAGGCCGCGGGGCGCACCGACGTGCCGAGGATCCAGGTGGCGTTCCGCCCGATCATCGCGCCGACCGAGGAACTGGCCTGGGAGAAGGCGTACGCGACCCTCGACCGGATCAAGGCCCGCAAGGCGGGCGCCCCGCTCTCCCGGCGCCACCCGTCGGGCGAGCCGCAGAACGCGGGCTCGCGGCGGCTCCTCGCGGCGGCCGCGGCCGGCGAGCGGTACGACCGCGCGCTCTGGACGCCGACCGCCGCGGAGACCGGCGGCGCGGGCAACTCGACGGCCCTGGTGGGCACTCCGGAGACGGTCGCGCAGGCCCTGCTCGACTACTACGACCTGGGCGTGGACATCCTCTCCGCCCGCGGCTACGACCTCCTGGACGACGCGATCGACTTCGGCCGCCAGGTGATCCCGCTCGTGCGCGAGGAGGTGGCGAGGCGGGAGCGCCGCGGAGAGGCGCGGGGAACCGCGCGCCCGGCCACGACGAACCCGCAGCCGCCGGCCAACACGACGGAGCCCGCCCCGCAGAGCGCTTGAGTCCTCAACTGGACGCCCAGCCGCATCCGCAGGCCGGATGTGGCTGGGCGCGCGGTTCCCCGCGCCCCTGACGGGGCGCCCCGATCAGCCCACGGAGCTGTACGCCACGACTCCCCGCAGCAGCAGATCGACCGCCTTGCGCGCGTTCTTCGCGACCGTGCTGTCCTCGCGCGGCGCCGCCGCGGCGATCTGGCCGAGGACGTCGATGACCTGCTTGCACCATCGCACGAAGTCACCGGCCGGCATCTCCGCCTCGCGCAGGACCTCGTCGAGGCCCTTGTCGTTGGCCCACATGTACGCCGCCCAGGCGAAGCCCAGGTCCGGCTCGCGCTGCCCGACGCCCTCGGTCTGGCTGATCTTGAAGTCTTCCTCGAGACCGTCGAGGCGGCCCCAGATCCGCACCATCTCGCCGAGCGCCGCCTTCGCCGCACCGGACGGCAGCTTGGGCGCGAGCGCGTCGTCACCGACGCGCGCCTCGTACACCAACGCCGAGACGCACGCGGCCAGTTCGGCGGGGCTGAGCCCCTCCCAGACCCCGGCGCGCAGGCACTCGCTGGCGAGCAGGTCCAGCTCTCCGTAGAGCCGGGCGAGCCGCTTGCCGTGCTCGGTGACCTCGTTGCCCCGCAGGTAGTCGAGCTCGGTGAGCAGGGCGACGATGCGGTCGAAGGTGCGGGCGATGGTGTTCGTCCGCCCCTCGATGCGCCGCTCCAGCTGCGAGGTGTCGCGCTTGAGGCGGTGGTAACGCTCCGCCCAGCGCGCGTGGTCCTCGCGCTCGTCGCACCCGTGGCAGGGGTGTGCGCGCAGCTCCGTGCGCAGCCGGGCGATCTCCTGGTCGTCCGCGGCCGCCGCGCGTCCCTTGCGGTGCCGGTCGGGGACGATGTGCCCGGCCTTGGTGCGCAGCGCGGACGCCAGGTCCCGACGGGACTGCGGCGAGCGGGCGTTGAAGGACTTCGGGATGCGCATCCGCTCCAGGGCCTCGACGGGCACCGGGAAGTCCATCGCGGCGAGCCGCTTGACCTGCCGCTCGGCGGTGAGCACCAGCGGCCGGGGCCCGTCCACGTGGTCGAAGCCCCGGTGGCCGTTGGTCCGCCCGGCGGGCAGGCCCGGGTCGAGCACGAGCGCGAGGCCCGCGTACTTCCCCGTGGGGACGTGGATGACGTCGCCCGGCTTGAGCTTCTCCAGGGCGGCGGCGGCCGCCACCCTGCGCTGCGCGGCGCCCTGCTTGGCCAGCTCGGTCTCGCGGTCCTTGAGGTCGCGGCGCAGTCGCGCGTACTCGTCGAAGTCGCCCAAGTGGCAGGTCATGGAGGCCTTGTAGCCCTCCAGGCCCTCCTCGTTCTTCTGCACCTGGCGGGAGATCCCGACGACCGACTTGTCGGCCTGGAACTGCGCGAAGGACGTCTCCAGGAGCTCGCGCGAGCGGTGCCGCCCGAACTGCTCGACCAGGTTCACCGCCATGTTGTACGACGGCTTGAAGCTGGAGCGCAGCGGGTACGTGCGCGTGCCGGCGAGCCCGGCCAGGTGCTCGGGGCTCATGGCGCGCTGCCACAGGACCACCGCATGGCCCTCGACGTCGATGCCCCGGCGGCCCGCACGGCCCGTCAACTGGGTGTACTCACCGGGGGTGATGTCGGCGTGCTGCTCGCCGTTCCACTTGACGAGCTTCTCCAGGACCACGCTGCGCGCGGGCATGTTGATGCCGAGCGCGAGCGTCTCGGTGGCGAAGACGGCCTTGACCAGGCCGTGCACGAAGAGCTCCTCGACGACCTCCTTGAAGGAGGGCAGCATGCCCGCGTGGTGCGCCGCGATGCCGCGCTCCAGGCCCTCGAGCCATTCGTAGTACCCGAGGACGTGGAGGTCCTCGTTCGGGATCGAGGCGGTGCGCTCCTCGACGATCTCGCGGACCTTCATCCGCGCCTCGTCGTCGTTCAGCCTGAGGCCCGCGTACAGACACTGCTGGACGGCGGCCTCGCAGGCGGCGCGGCTGAAGATGAACGTGATGGCGGGCAACAGGCCCTCGGAGTCGAGCCGTTCGATGACCTCGGGGCGGCCCGGCGTCCAGATCCGTGAGCGCTGTCGGCGCTCGCGCTCGCGGTCGGCCTCGCGGACCATCTTGCCCTTGCGGCGGTCGCGCGGGTTGTACGAACGGCTGGCCTCCATCCGCGCCATGCGCGTGAGGTCGGGGTTGACCGCCTTCTTGTGGCCCTCGCCCTCCTCGAAGAGGTCGTACATCCGACGGCCCGCCAGCACGTGCTGGAAGAGCGGCACGGGCCGGTGCTCGGAGACGATCACCTCGGTGTCGCCGCGCACGGTGTCCAGCCAGTCGCCGAACTCCTCGGCGTTGGACACCGTGGCCGACAGGGAGACGAGCGTGACCGACTCCTGGAGGTGGATGATCACTTCCTCCCAGACGGCGCCCCGGAAGCGGTCGGAGAGGTAGTGCACCTCGTCCATGACCACGTACCCGAGGTTGAGCAGCGACTGCGAGCCCGAATACAGCATGTTCCGCAGGACCTCGGTGGTCATGACGACCACCGGCGCATCGGAGTTGACGCTGTTGTCCCCGGTGAGCAGGCCCACCTTGTCCGAGCCGTACCGCTTGGCGAGGTCGGCGTACTTCTGGTTGGAGAGCGCCTTGATGGGCGTGGTGTAGAAGCACTTCTTGCCCTGCAGAAGGGCGAGGTGCACGGCGAATTCGCCGACGATCGTCTTGCCCGAGCCCGTGGGGGCGGCGACGAGCACGCCCTTGCCCGCCTCGAGCGCCTGGCAGGCCTCGATCTGGAAGGGGTCGAGGCCGAATTCGTACATCTCGCGGAAGGACGCGAGTGCGGTGGCCTGCTCGACAGCGCGCTTGCGCGCCGCCGCGTACCGCTCGGCCGGTGAGAGGTCCTCTGTCATCGTGCTTTCGAGACTACCGGCCAGCACTGACAACGGACGATCATTATTCGAAGGGAGCGGGAAACGGCAGCTCACGGCGTGCGCGGCGGGGTGGAGCGCGGCGCGCGGGACGCGCCGGACGGCATCATCCGGCCACGGCCCACCGTGCCCCCGCCGGCACGGCGGGCTCTCCGTGCACAGTGGTTGTCCGCCGCCTCAGGGCGCCAGGATCCGCACCGCCCCCGGTACGCACTCGGCGGTCAGCGGCAGCGCGCCGAGCGGCTCCCCGTCCGCGTATCCGGTGATGTCGGGCGCGGCGAGCTCGACCTTCGCGGCCCGGTACACGGTGACCTTGGGATGGTCGAGGTGGGTGCCCTTGTAGACGCGCGGGAAGACCTTCAGGAGCGTCGTGCGGCTGCAGTCCCCCACCACCGTGATGTCGAAGAGCCCGTCGCTCATGTCGGCCCCGGCGCAGATCCGCATGCCGCCGCCGTACGACGACCCGTTGCCGACCGCGACCAGCGTGGCCTCGACCTCGTGGACCTCCCCGTCGTCCAGGGTGATGCGGTACGGGACGGTCGTGAACGCGGCGAGTTCGGCGATCATCGCGAGGTCGTACTTGAAGCGCCCGGTGGGCCACCGCATCCGGTTGCCGCGGTCGTTGACCCGCGAGTCGAAGCCGGAGGCGAGCACGGTCCCGAACCAGGTCCCGCCGACCCGCCCCAGGTCGACGTCGCGGGTGCGTGCCCCCTTGAGCGCCTCGGCCACCACCTCCCCCGCGGCGGCGGGCTCGCGCACCGGCAGGCCGAGCGCCCTGGCGAAGTCGTTCCCGGTGCCCACGGCGATCACGCCGAGCGGGGTGCGCGTCCCTGCGACGGCTTGCAGGGCGAGGCTCGCCATGCCGTCCCCGCCGACGGCTATCAGCGCCCCGGTACCGCCGTCGACGGCCTCTCGGGCCCTGCGCAGCGCGTCGGGGGCGTCCTCCCCGATGACCGTGCGTACGGAGAAGCCGCGGGCCCGCAACGCGGAAGCGGCCGGCTGCGCTGCGTGAGCGCCCCGGCCGCGGCCCGCGGTGGGATTGACGAAGAGGGTGATCTCGCTGGTCACGGGCGGACACTACAAGGTCGGGTCGCTTCGCAGGAACCGTTTACGTCACGTCGTCGAAGCCGTTCACGCGCTGATCGGACCGTCCGGAGCCCGCCTGCTCGGGCAGCGCCCTGGGCGGCCGCACCGATTCGACCTGGTCGATCGGCTCGGGCGTCAGGTCCAGATCGGACGCCTCGTCGTCGTCGAGCTCGGCGTCGGGGTTCTTGCGCGCCCGTCGTTTGTCGTTCACGAGCGAGAAGGCGACGGCGATGAAGTACAGGACGACGATCGGTCCCGCGAGGGCCATCATGCCGAACGGGTCGGTGGTCGGCGTCGCGACCGCGCCGAAGATGAACACGCCCATGACGACACCGCGCCACCAGCCCGCCATCCGCCGACCGGTCACCATGCCCGTCAGGTTCATCATGATCAGGATCAGTGGCAGCTCGAAGGCCGCGCCGAAGATCAGGATCATCCGGACCGTGAAGTCGAGGATCTTGTCCATCGGCAGGATGTTCGCCGAGCCGTCGGGCGTGATCCCGAGCAGCACGCGCACGCTGATGGGCAGGATCGTGTAGGCGAGCAGCGCGCCACCCGCGAACAGCGGGACGGCGGCGGACACGAAGGCGTACGTGTACTTGCGCTCGCTCTTGTGCAGTCCGGGCGCGATGAACGCCCACAGCTGGTACAGCCAGATCGGGCTGGCGATGATGATGCCCGCCATGACGCTGACCTTCACCGTGGTGGTGAACGGCGAGAGCAGGTCGGTGTAGGCGACGACGGCGCACTCGCCGCCCTTGCTCTCCAGGCCGCCGTCAGGACAGCGCGGCACCGGGGAAGCGAGGAACTTCATCAGTTCTTCGCTGTAGTACGCGGCGGCGATCGACACGATCGCGATCGCCAGCATGCCCTTGGCGAGCCGGTTGCGGAGCTCGCGCAGGTGCTCCGCGAGGGGCATCCGCCCCTCGGGGTCCTTCTCCTTCTTGCGGGCAGACTTGAGCAACCCACGTCCTCATCTCGTGCGGCAGGCCGGTCGTCACCGACCTTGGATCAGCGCTGCGTCGTACGGTCGGTCGGCTCGGTGACCGGGCGCGAGCTGCTCACGTCACCGGGGGCCGCCTGGATGGTGCGCTGCTGGACGGCGGGGTCGCTCGGCGGGTCGGCCGGCGCGGCCTCGTCCTTCTTGCCTTCGGACTTCATGGCCTTGGCCTCGCTCTTGAGGATGCGGGCCGACTTGCCGAGGGAGCGCGCCATGTCGGGCAGCTTCTTGGCTCCGAACAGCAGGACGATGACGACGAGGATGAGAATGATCTCGGTGGGGCCGAGCCTACCCATAGCTGTATACCTTCTTCACCGAGGCGACAGGAGTCTGGTTTGCGCGCAGACCGGACATTCATCCGACCTCCGCACTGGCAGCGATCGTAACCCCCCGGGGTAAACGCTCGGCAATCCCCGCGCATACTCCGAGTACGGCCCCCGCCTCGATCCCGGGCCGCCTTCGCAGCGTACCCGCCCTCCCTGGGGAGTTGACAGGTCGCGGAGGCTAAAGGGCCTCTCCGCCCGCACGGGCCACACCGGCCGCCGCCCGCTCCAGGTCCTCGGCGGCTCTGTTGATCTTCTGTGTGGTCTCACTCACCTGACGTCCGAGGCGCTGTGCCTCCACGAACACCTTGACCGCCAGTACGCCGAGGACGGCGAGACCCAAGAAGCCCGCCCCGATCGCGAGCATCGCCCAGAACATGCGCCGAGCCTAGACGGTCGAGTGCAGACGCAGTGTCCGCACCCCGCCGCCGGTGAGGAGCTCGACGATCCGCTCGCCCGCGGGCTTGCGGACCGCGGCCCCGCACTCGGGGCAGGTGAAGGAGTAGAAGGTGGTGCGGCGGCTGCCGCCGATCGCCAGGCGCAGCGCCCCCGCGGAGAGCTCGAAGCGGGCGCGGCAGTCGGGGCACGCGGCGGTGAAGAGGACCGGGGAGGGCTTCGGCTGCGCCGGCACTCCCGGCAGTCCGGACATGGTCGGTGTGCTCAACGCCCTTGCTCCTGCCCGTCGCGCTCGTCGCGCTCGCTGTGCTCGTCGTGCCGGGTGAAGTCCTGCTCGTACGCCTCAAGGGCCTCGCGCGCCGCCTGTCGCGCGCTGTCGGCGAGCTGCGCGGGCGACACGATCCGTCCGTCGCCGCCGAGCCGCAGCGCGAGCCTGCGCAGCGAGGTGGGATCGGGGGTGCGCAGCGTGATCCGCAGACCGCCGTCGGGCAGCTCGTCGGCGCTGTCGTGCGGGTAGTACTCGGCGACCCAGCGCCCGCCGGGGCCGACCTCGACGACCACCTCGGGGTCTTCGGCGGCGGGCTGCACCAGGCCCTCGGAGAGATCGCGCAGCTCCACCTCGGGCGGCGCCGAGGGCTCGTCGAGGATCTTGATCTCGGCGACCCGGTCGAGCCGGAAGGTGCGGCGCGCCTCGGAGCGGCGGCACCACGCCTCCACGTACGTGTGGCCGACGCTCACCAGCCGGATCGGGTCGATCTCGCGCTCGGTCAGCTCGTCGCGGGCGGGTGAGTAGTAGCGGATCCAGAGCCTGCGCCGCTCGGAGATCGCCCGGTCGACGTCGGCGAAGACACCGCCCTCGGACTCGAAGGTCACCGAGAGCCGGGAGCTGGCACCGGCCGCCTCACCGGCCGCTGTCTCCAGCTTGGCGGTGGCGCGCAGCAGCGCGAGCCGGTCGCTCTCGCGCAGTCCGGGCAGCGTCGCCACCGCGCGGGCGGCCACGAGCAGCGCGGTCGCCTCGTCGGCGGCGAGCCGCAGCGGCGCCGCGACGTCGTCCGGGTTGTGCCACCAGATGCGGTCGCCGTCGGTGTCGATGTCGAGCAGGTCGCCGCCGCGGAAGCTGGTGCCGCACAGCGGCAGTACGTCGAGGTCGGAGATCAGTTCGTCCGGGGTGATGCCGAAGGCGCGGGCGACGTCCCCCACGTGGGCGCCGGGGCGCTCGCGCAGATAGGTCACGAGCGACAGCATCCGCCGGGTCTGGTCGATGGCGTTCGAGGCCATGGTCTTTCCGTTCCCCCCTCAGCCCTTGGCCACGGCGCGCAGCCGGTCCATGACGTCGGCCCGCAGCTCGGCGGGCTCAAGGACCACCACGTCGGGCCCGAACTCCACCAGCCAGGCATCGAGCCCATGGCCGTACGGAATCTCCAACTCGTCCCACCCCTCGCCGCGTTCCCGCACCGCGACCGCCTTGGCGCGCAGCGGGTAGCCCGCGCCCTTGCGCAGCCGGATCAGGGCGGTGCGGTCGGCAGTCTCCCCCGCCCAGCTCGCGACGGTCTCGCGGACCGTGACGACGTCGGGGACGTCGGCGGTGTACTTCCCGGCACGGGCGCGGACCTTGCCGGTGATCCGGGAGAGCCGGAAGACGCGCTCGGCACCCCGGTCCCTGTCCCAGCCCGCGAGGTACCAGTGGCCGCGCCAGCATTCGAGGGCCCAGGGCTCGACGTGGCGCTGCTCGGGGCGGGCCGCGGTGGCCTTGCGGTAGTCGAAGACGACCGGGCGGCGGTCGCGGCAGGCCAGCATCAGCGGCTCGAAGGACGCGTCGTGCGCGGGGATGCGCGGCTCCAGGGCGCCGTGCGCCTCGTAGGGGTCGACGTCCTCGGGCAGTCCCGCGGCACGCAGCTTCTGCAGGGCGCCGCTGGCCGCTCCGGCGAGCCTGGCCTGCTGCCAGACCTTGGCGGCCAGGCCGAGGGCGGCGGCCTCCTCGGCGTCGATGGTGATGGGCGGCAGCCGGTTGCTGTCCCTGCGGGCCAGATAACCGACCTCACCGTCGAGGTTCTCCACTGTCTCGATGACCAGGCCGAGCTCGCGGAGGTCGTCCTTGTCCCGCTCGAACATCCGGTTGAAGGAGTCCTCCGAGCCCGGCCCGAAGGCCTCGACGTACGCCTCGATGGAATCGCGCAGCTCGCGCTTGCTGAGCGGTCGCCGGGTCCCGAGCAGACACAGCGCCAGATTCATCAGCCGCTCGGCCTTGGCAATGGCCATCGACGCCCTTTCTCGGCCTTACAACAGACAGTGCTTCCAACCGATGACCGTACCGCCCCGGGGTGTCGTGGCAAAAGCCAAGGGTCCATGCCAGACAGGCATGGACCCTTGACGGACAGATCAGGTCACAGACGTCCTCAGACGGAGACCAGGTCGCAGACGAAGATCAGCGTCTCGCCCGGGGCGATGCGGCCGCCACCGGCGCCGCGGTCGCCGTACGCGAGGTGGGCCGGGATGGTCAGCTCGCGCCGGCCACCGACCTTCATGCCCTGCACGCCCTGGTCCCAGCCGGAGATGACCTGGCCGGCGCCCAGCTGGAACTCCAGCGGGTTGCCGCGATTCCAGCTCGCGTCGAACTCCTCGCCGGTGCTGAAGGCCACGCCCACGTAGTGGACCTTGACGAAGTCGCCCGCCTTCGCGACCGCCCCGTCACCCTCCCAGATGTCCTTGACCTGCAGCTCGGCCGGCGGCTCGCCGACGGGGAAGTCGACCTCGGGCTTGTCAATGCTCACGAAAATGCTCCTGCTTGATACGAAAGGTCAGCGCGGACAGTCTTACATCCCCGGCGGGTCAGGACTTCGCGAGGATGTCCACGGTGAAGACCAGCGTGGAGTCCTTCTTGATGGGGCTGCCCTGCGGGGGCTTGTCGCCGTAGCCCAGCTTCGGGGGGATGACGATCAGGACGCGGCTGCCGATCTTCTTGCCGGTCAGGCCCTGCGCCCAGCCCTTGACGACCTGCGCCAGCTGGAACTGCGCGAGCTGGCCCCTCTTGTACGAGGAGTCGAACTCCTTGCCGTCCGCCCAGAGCACGCCCTCGTACTGGCACAGGAGACTGTCGGTCTCCTTGATCACGTCACCGTCGCCCTCGAGGATGTAAGAGGAGACGAGCTTCGTCGGGGCGTCGGTCTTCGGGATGTCGATCGAAGGGGCCTTGCCGTCGGTGTTGGTGCCGACCTTGGGCAGGTCCTTGTTCGACTGCGCGACCTCCTTGCCCTTCGCCGAGCTCTTGCCGTTGAAGGTGCCGACGAGGTCGACGACGAACACCAGGGTGTCCGAGCCCTTGATGCCCGCCTGCTGGTTGCCCTGCTCGCCGTAACCCATCTTCGGCGGGATGGCGAGCTCCACGCGGCTGTCCAGCTTCTTGCCGACCAGGGCCTGGTCCCAGCCGGGGATGACCTGGCCGGTGCCGATCGGGAAGACCGTCGGGTTGCCGCGGTCGTAGGAGTTGTCGAAGACCTTGGCCGTGGCCCAGATCTGACCGAGGTAGTGGGCCTGCAAGTAGTCGCCCTTGGCGACCTCCTTGCCCTTGCCCTCGATCAGGGTCTTCACGGCGAGGTCGGACGACGGCTTGCCGGAACCCTTGGCGACGGTCGGCTTCTCGCCGAACTTGTCGCCCTTCGTGATCTCGGGCACCGGCCCGTCGACGATCTTCGCCGTCGGCGCGGCCGACGGGGAGTTGGTCGGGCTGTCGCTGGTCTTGGACTTGGCCTTGTCGGCCTTGTCGTCGCCACAGCCTGCCAGCGTGAGCAGGCCGGCCGGGACGGCAAGAAGAAGTGAGCGTCGGCGCACGGTGGGGGCCTCGTATCGGTCGATCTTGTGGGTTGGCGTGCGCGCAACTCTACGGCGTGAGAAGGGCGCCGTACGAGGAACGTACGGCGCCCGTGTTGCGTTCCCAGCACGCAACTGCCCTCACAGGGGCCCCACCGGCTCACATGCCGGCGATGAGCTTCTCCACCCGGTCGTCGACCGACCGGAAGGGGTCCTTGCACAACACGGTGCGCTGCGCCTGGTCGTTGAGCTTGAGGTGCACCCAGTCGACCGTGAAGTCACGGCGCTGTTCCTGGGCGCGCCGGATGAAGTCGCCGCGCAGCCTCGCGCGTGTCGTCTGCGGCGGCACCGACTTGCCCTCGAAGATCTTCAAGTCGTTGCAGATGCGGGCGGCTTGGCCCTTCCTCTCCAGGAGGTAGTACAGCCCTCGGCGACGGTGGATGTCGTGGTAGGCGAGGTCTATCTGCGCGACCCTCGGGTGCGACATGGTCATGTTGTTCTTCGCCCGGTACCGCTCGATGAGCTTGTACTTCATGACCCAGTCGATCTCGGTGCCGATCCGGTCGAGGTCCTCGGCCTCGATCGCGTCGAGCGTGCGGCCCCAGAGTTCGAGGACCTGTTCGACGGTGCCGGTGCGGATGCCCCTGCGGTCGACGAAGTCCACGGCCTTCTCGTAGTACTCGCGCTGCACTTCGAGTGCCGAGGCCTCGCGGCCGCTGGCCAGGCGCACCTTGCGGCGGCCCGTGATGTCGTGGCTGACCTCGCGGATCGCCCTGATCGGGTTCTCCAGGGTGAGGTCACGCATGACGGTGCCCGCCTCGATCATGCGCAGCACGAGGTCGGTGGCGCCGACCTTCAGGAGCATGGTCGTCTCGGACATGTTCGAGTCGCCGACGATGACGTGCAGCCTGCGGTAGCGCTCGGCGTCGGCGTGCGGTTCGTCGCGGGTGTTGATGATCGGCCGGGAGCGGGTCGTCGCGGACGACACGCCCTCCCAGATGTGCTCGGCTCGCTGGCTCACGCAGTACACGGCGCCGCGCGGAGTCTGCAGCACCTTGCCCGCGCCGCAGAGCAGCTGCCGCGTGACGAGGAACGGAATGAGGATGTCCGCGAGCCGGGAGAACTCTCCGTGACGGGCCACCAGATAGTTCTCGTGGCAACCGTAGGAGTTTCCCGCCGAGTCGGTGTTGTTCTTGAAGAGATAGACGTCGCCCGCGATTCCCTCCTCGTGCAGGCGGCGTTCGGCGTCGACGAGCAGGCCTTCCAGAATGCGCTCGCCTGCTTTGTCGTGGGTGACCAGCTCGGTCACGTTGTCACATTCGGGTGTTGCGTATTCCGGATGTGATCCCACGTCAAGATAGAGGCGGGCGCCGTTCCGCAGAAAGACGTTGCTGCTGCGGCCCCATGACACAACACGGCGGAAGAGGTAGCGCGCCACCTCGTCAGGCGACAGGCGGCGCTGTCCCCTGAACGTGCACGTGACGCCGTACTCGTTCTCCAGCCCGAAAATGCGGCGGTCCATGACTGAACATTACGCCTGATGCCCGGCGCTGAAACCGGGTTCGACGGCGCCGTTTCGATCATTTTCCGATGAACCCGCAACGACCGCCGATTCCACGGGCACGACGAGCGCCCGCGCCGTGGCCAGCAGCACGAGCAGAGCGGCCGCGCCCGCGAGCCCCGGCACGGCGAATCCCCACACCGTCCCGCCCCACTCGACGACCGGCCCCGCGGCGGCCGTTCCCAGCGAGGCGCCGACCGTGAACGTGGTCACGAGCCAGGAGAACGCCTCGGTGACGGTGCCCCGGGGCGCGTGCCGGTCGACGATGATGAAGGAGCACGCGAGCGCGGGCGCCAGGAACACCCCCGCCAGCGCGGCGAGCGCCGTCATGGCGACCGGGCCCGGCGTCAGCGTCAACGGCCAGTAGCAGAGGGCCAGCAGCGCGACGAGGGCGTTCAGCCGCCTCTCCGGGACCCCCGCCCACTGGCGCGCCCCGTACACCGAGCCGCCGATCAGGGCGCCGAGACCGAGGGCCGCCATCAGCCAGCCGTACACCCCGTCGCCGCCGTGCGCGTCCGCGTACGACACGCCGGCCACGGTGATGGAGCCGAGGGCCATCCCGACGAAGAGGAACGCGCCGAGGATCGCGAGCAGTCCGGGCGAGCGGAGCGCGCCGAGCCAGTGCGCCTCGCGGGGCGCCGAACGCCACGCGCGCGAGGGCGCCGACACCACTACGGAGAGGGCGCCGAGCACACCGATGGCGTTGACGACGAGCAGTGCGGCCTGCTCCGACCAGAGCGCCACACAGCCGGTCACCAGCAACGGTCCGACGGTGAACATGACTTCCTGGGCGATGGCGTCCATCGCGTACGCCGTGTGGACCTGCTCCTCCTTGCCCAGCACGCTCGGCCACAGCGCCCGCAGGCCGCCCTCCAGCGGTGGCGTGAAGAGACCGGCGACGGCCACCGAGACATAGGCGAGGGCCAGCCGGTCGGGCCCGGTGAAGGCGAAGGCCGCCATGCCGAGGGCCGAGACGAGCGCGGCGGGCAGCTGCACCCGCGGCTGGCCGTGCAGGTCGACGAGGCGCCCGAGCAGCGGCTGCCCGATGGCGTTGGCCACGCCGTACACCGCGGCGAGCGCGCCGGCCAGGCTGTAGGTGCCGCCCTCGGCCCGGATGAAGAGGACGATCGCGATCGCGGCCGTGGCGTTGGGCAGCCTGCCCACCAGTGTGCCGGCGAGCAGCCGTGTCGCGTGTCTGGTCCTGAGGATCTCCGCGTATCCCGCCGCCATGCTCTCCTGCCCCTCCCCCGCGCCGCCACGGCCGAGGTTTTACGTATAACTTCGAGCGTCATACGTACCATGAGCGCAGTCCGTGGGTCCACCCGATTCCGCCTCGCGGGCACGACCTGGGAGGTGTCCGTGGCCGGGCCACAGCAGGAAACCGGGGCACCGCGCCCCACGAGCCGCGACGTCGCACGCGCCGCGGGAGTGTCCCAGGCCACCGTCTCGCTGGTGCTCGGCGACAAATGGCGCGGCCGGGTCGCCGAACCCACCGCCGACCGCGTCAGAGCCGCCGCCCGCACCCTCGGCTACCGCCCCAACCTCGCCGCCCGCAACCTCCGCCTCGGCAGGACGAGGACGGCCCTGCTCGTCGTGCCCGCGCTGACCAACGAGTTCTTCGCCCGGCTCTACACCGGCACCGCCCGCGTCGCCGCCGAACACGGCTTCGGCGTACTGCTCTACCCCTCCCCCGACGGCATCGGCCCGGCCCGCGACCCCTTCGCATCGGCCCGCGCCTCCCTGGACGGCATCCTCGCCTCGTCCATGGCCTCCGACGTCCTCGACGGCATCCGCGGCGACGGCCTGCCCCTGGTCATGCTCGACAGCGACCCCGCCGACAGCCTCGGCGCCGCCACCGTCAACCTCGACATCGCCGACGGCATGCGCCTGGCCACCGAACATCTGCTGGCCCTCGGCCACCGCGACATCCTGCACTTCGCCGCCGACGTCGACTCCTGGACCTTCGACGTGCGCGCCGACGCCCTCGCCAAGACCCTGCACGGCACGGACACCGCCGTACGCAAGGCCGCCGCACCCCTGACCATCGAGGCCGCCCGCACCGCCGCCGAAGCCGCCCTGTCCGCCCCGGGCCCCCGCCCCACCGCGGTCATCTGCGACGACGACATCCTCGCCGCCGGCCTCTGCAAGGCCGCGCGCCGACTCGGCCTGCGCGTCCCCGAAGACCTCTCCGTCACCGGCTTCGACGATCTGACCCTGGCGACCGCGGTCGAACCCGAGCTGACCACCGTCCATCTGCCCGCCGAACTGTTCGGGGAGCGCGCCATGCGCTCCCTGCTCGACGTGCTCGAAGGG
Organism: Streptomyces sp. NPDC087300; assembly: GCF_044744425.1. Classification (NCBI taxonomy): domain Bacteria; kingdom Bacillati; phylum Actinomycetota; class Actinomycetes; order Kitasatosporales; family Streptomycetaceae; genus Streptomyces; species Streptomyces sp. NPDC087300. Next base: position 155,827 of record NZ_JBIUYI010000008.1, on the reverse strand, counting down.
CGCGCCCCCGAACCGGCCCCGCTCCCCGTCCACCTGGTGGTCCGCGGCTCGACCGGCCCCGCACCCCGCTGAGCACGTCCGCAATCCGCCGGGGCCCCGCACACACGCGTACGCCCCGCGCCCCGGCCCGAAGGCCGGCACACGGGGCGACGGGGCTTACGAAAGACCGCGCCCTACTCGTCCTCGGCGTCCGCCTCGGGCTCGGTATCCGTGGGAGCGTCCGTCGAGCCGCCCTCCTCCAGGAGGCGGGAGAGCTGACGGCCCACGATCCGCTTGAACTTCCGCTGCTGCGGACGCGTCCGGTCCAGAACGGCCACCTCAAGGCGCTCCGCGGGGATCTCCCGCTCGCTTCCGTTGGTGTCGCGGGACAGCGACTGCACCGCGAGCTTGAGCGCCTCGGCGAGCGTCATCCCGTCCTGGTGACGCTGGTCGAGGTAGGTGCTGATCTGCTCGGCGTTGCCACCGACCGCGACCGAGCCGTGCTCGTCCACGATCGAACCGTCGTGCGGCAGGCGGTAGATCTGATCGCCGTCCGGCGTGGCGCCGACCTCGGCGACCACCAGCTCGACCTCGTACGGCTTCTCCGCGTTGCTGGAGAAGATCGTGCCGAGCGTCTGGGCATAGACGTTGGCGAGCCCACGGGCCGTCACATCGTCACGGTCGTAGGTATATCCACGGAGGTCGGCATAGCGCACGCCGCCGATCCGCAGATTCTCGTACTCGTTGTACTTGCCGGCGGCCGCGAAGCCGATCCGGTCATAGATCTCGCTGAACTTGTGCAGCGCACGGGACGGGTTCTCGCCGACGAACACGATGCCGTCGGCATACTGCATCACGACAAGGCTTCGGCCGCGGGCGATGCCCTTGCGGGCGTATTCCGCCCGGTCGGCCATGGCCTGCTGGGGTGAGACATAGAACGGCGTCGACACCGGATCCGTCCCTTTCTGTCAAAAAACTTCAGTCAGTGGCGAATTCGGAGCGATCAGAGCAGCGCGGCACGCGGGCCGTCGGGCTGTTCCATCCGCTTCTCCAGGATCGAGCGCGCGATCGCCGAGGACTCCTCCTCCGTCAGCCGCCGGAAACCCTCGTCGGAGATCACGGTGACGATGGGGAAGATCCGGCGGGCCATGTCGGGACCACCGGTCGCCGAGTCGTCGTCGGCCGCGTCGTACAACGCCTGGATGACCAGGGTCGTCGCCTGCTCCTCCGTCAGAGCGTCGTGGTAGAGCTTCTTCATCGCACCGCGCGCGAAGACCGAACCCGAACCGGTCGCCGCGAAGCCGTGCTCCTCCGAACGCCCGCCCGTGACGTCGTACGAGAAGATGCGCCCCTTCTCGCGGTCCACGTCGTACCCCGCGAAGAGCGGCACCACGGCGAGGCCCTGCATGGCCATGCCGAGATTGCTCCGGATCATCGTCGAGAGGCGATTCGCCTTGCCCTCCAGGGAGAGCGTGGCACCCTCCACCTTCTCGAAGTGCTCCAGCTCCAACTGGAAGAGCTTGACCATCTCCACGGCGAGACCCGCCGTGCCCGCGATGCCCACCGCCGAGTACTCGTCGGCAGGGAACACCTTCTCGATGTCGCGCTGCGCGATGACGTTGCCCATGGTCGCCCGCCGGTCACCGGCGAGGACGACTCCGCCGGGGAAGGTGACGGCCACGATGGTCGTGCCGTGCGGCGCCTCGATGACGCCCTGGGTGGGCGGCAGTTGGCGGTTGCCGGGCAGAATCTCAGGCTGATGCTCGGACAGGAAGTCCATGAAGGACGACGAACCAGGCGTCAGGAAGGCAGCTGGTAGACGCCCGGTGCTACGAGGATTGGCTTCCACGAGTTTCCTTCCAGGTAAGCGGTGGCTCGGCGGGTCTTGTCAGGGTCGTCCCCCAACTTGCCGATCCCTGAATTGCAGTTGAAGCACAGTACGCCACGGACCTTACCCGTCTCGTGGCAATGATCCACATGGACTGCGGGGGCACTGAGACAGATCACGCAGAGCCCCTTCTGAGAGGCGATCAGCTCGTCGCGCTGGGCTTCGGTCATGCCGTACTGACGCTTGAGGTGGCCCGCACGGCCTTGGACAGCCCGACACGCCTTGCAGCGCGTCGAGAGGCCGTCGGAGGCGGTCGCGTTGCGGTGCCACTCGCCGTGGGGCTTGATCTCGCCACAGACGCGGCAGAGCTTGTGCCCCTCCGGCACCTCGACCGCCTCACGCACGGTCTCGCCCATCGCCGCCCTACGGCGGCGGTAGTGCGCGGCGCTGTACGCCGCCACGCACTCCCGGCAGCGCGGCTGAAGGCCGTCACGCCGATTCCGGTCGGCAGCAAAGCAAGCCGTCGCCAGCGTCCGCTCACAGCCTGCGCAGTACTTCCCGACCTCTGAATCGGACATATCGCCTATTGCCCACCTTTTTGCACGAAACTCCGCACGAAGTCCTCGGCATTCTCCTCGAGGACATCGTCGATCTCGTCCAGGACGGAGTCCACGTCGTCGCTCAGCTTCTCCTGGCGCTCCTTGAGGTCCTCGGAGCCCTGTGCGTCCTGCGTCTGCTCCTCGGTCTCCTCGGTGGAGCGCGTCGCCTTCTGCTGCCCGCCGCCGGTGTCCTTGGTCGCCATCTACCTCACCCCGCTCGGTTAGACGTTCTTGATCAGACCCTACAAGCGCGGTCTGACATTGGCCCCTTACTTCCACAACGTCCGGGGACCACCTGGATGATTCCCACGCTCCGGACCTTTCAGCCCCCGGACAGCACCCGTACCAGGTCCTCCGCCGTACGGCAGCGGTCCAGGAGTTCCTTGACGTGGTTCCTCGTGCCGCGCAGGGGCTCCAGCGTGGGTACCCGTTGCAGCGAGTCACGGCCCGGCAGGTCGAAGATGACCGAGTCCCAGGAGGCCGCGGCCACGTCGTCCGCGTACTGCTCCAGGCAGCGCCCGCGGAAGTACGCGCGCGTGTCCTCCGGCGGCTTGCTCCTGGCCCGCTCGACGTCCACCTCGTCCAGGAGCCGCTTCATCTTGCCCCGGGCCACCAGGCGGTTGTACAGGCCCTTCTCGGCCCGTACGTCGGCGTACTGGAGGTCGACCAGGTGGAGCCGCGCGGCGTCCCAGTCGAGGCCGTCACGGCGGCGGTAGCCCTCCATGAGCTCCCGCTTGGCGACCCAGTCCAGCTCTCCGGAGAGGCTCATCGGATCGCTCTCCAGGCGCCCGAGGACGTCCTCCCAGCGGGCGAGCACGTCCTTGGTCTGCTCGTCCGCGTCGGCCCCGTAGCGCTCCTCGACGTACTTGCGGGCCAGCTCGAAGTACTCCATCTGGAGCTGGACCGCGGTCAGTGAGCGGCCGCTGCGGAGCGTGACCAGGTGCTTGAGCGTGGGGTCGTGCGAGACCTGGTGCAGGGTGCGCACCGGCTGGTCGACCGCGAGATCCACCGCGATGAAGCCGTCCTCGATCATCGCGAGGACGAGCGAGGTGGTGCCCAGCTTGAGGTACGTCGAGATCTCGGAGAGGTTGGCGTCCCCGATGATCACGTGCAGCCTGCGGTACTTCTCGGCGTCCGAGTGCGGTTCGTCGCGGGTGTTGATGATGGGCCGCTTGAGTGTCGTCTCGAGCCCGACCTCGACCTCGAAGTAGTCCGCGCGCTGGCTCAGCTGGAAGCCGTGTTCGTGGCCGTCCTGGCCGATGCCCACGCGGCCCGCGCCGGTGACGACCTGCCGGGAGACGAAGAACGGCGTCAGGTGCCGCACGATGTCCGAGAAGGGGGTCTCCCGCTTCATCAGGTAGTTCTCGTGCGTGCCGTAGGAGGCGCCCTTGTTGTCGGTGTTGTTCTTGTAGAGGTGGATCGGCTGGGCGCCGGGGAGCTGTGCCGCGCGCTCGGCCGCCTCGGCCATGATGCGTTCGCCGGCCTTGTCCCACAGGACGGCGTCCCAGGGGTTGGTGATCTCCGGCGAGCTGTACTCGGGGTGTGCGTGGTCGACGTACAGGCGTGCGCCATTGGTCAGGATGACGTTGGCGAGGCCGATGTCCTCGTCGGTCAGCTGGCTGGCGTCGGCGGCCTCGCGGGCGAGGTCGAAACCCCGCGCGTCCCGGAGCGGGTTCTCCTCCTCGAAGTCCCAGCGGGCGCGTCGCGCCCGGTGCATCGCCGCGGCATAGGCGTTGACGATCTGGGACGAGGTGAGCATGGCATTGGCGTTGGGGTGGCCGGGGACGGAGATGCCGTACTCCGTCTCGATGCCCATTACTCGCCGTACGGTCATGCGGCCCTCCTTGCCCGGCGGCGCTCCCCTTCGGGAACGGCGCTCAAGTACCGCTGGTTCTCCGGTGCGTGTGCGGTGCCCGTCCCCGCACTGCGCGACTCGGCGGTACCGAAGAGCCTAGAACGCCTTTGCGCTGGTGGGGAGATCATTGCTGTCATTGAAAAACAGACGGCTGCGGGTACCCGTGAAGGACACCCGCAGCCGCCCTGGGTTCTACAGGTACTGACCGGTGTTGGCCACCGTGTCGATGGAGCGTCCGGTGTCCGCGCCCTGCTTTCCGGTGACAAGGGTGCGGATGTACACGATCCGCTCGCCCTTCTTTCCGGAGATCCTGGCCCAGTCGTCGGGGTTGGTGGTGTTGGGCAGGTCCTCGTTCTCCTTGAACTCGTCGATGCAAGCCTGGAGGAGGTGAGCGACCCTGAGGCCCTTCTGGTTCGCCTCGAGGAAGGCCTTGATGGCCATCTTCTTGGCGCGGCCCACGATGTTCTCGATCATGGCGCCGGAGTTGAAGTCCTTGAAGTACAGGACTTCCTTGTCGCCGTTGGCGTACGTGACCTCGAGGAAGCGGTTCTCCTCGGACTCCGCGTACATCTGCTCGACGACGGACTGGATCATGCCGTGCACCGTGGCGCGCCGGTCGGCGCTGTGCTCGGCGAGATCGTCCGCGTGCAGCGGGAGCCGCTCGGTGAGGTACTTGGCGAAGATGTCCTTCGCCGCCTCGGCGTCCGGGCGCTCGATCTTGATCTTCACGTCGAGTCGTCCGGGCCGCAGGATCGCGGGGTCGATCATGTCCTCGCGGTTGGAGGCGCCGATGACGATGACGTTCTCCAGGCCTTCCACGCCGTCGATCTCGGCGAGCAGCTGCGGGACGATGGTGTTCTCCACGTCCGAGCTGACACCGGATCCGCGGGTGCGGAAGAGGGATTCCATCTCGTCGAAGAAGACGATGACGGGGGTGCCCTCGCTCGCCTTCTCCCGGGCACGCTGGAAGACCAGGCGGATGTGGCGCTCGGTCTCACCGACGTACTTGTTGAGGAGCTCGGGGCCCTTGATGTTGAGGAAGTAGCTCTTCCCCGCGGGTTGCCCGGTCACCTCGGCGACCTTCTTGGCAAGGGAGTTGGCGACGGCCTTCGCGATGAGCGTCTTGCCGCAGCCGGGGGGCCCGTACAGCAGCACGCCCTTGGGCGGCCGCAGTTCGTGCTCCTTGAAGAGGTCGGGGTAGAGGTAAGGAAGCTCCACCGCGTCCCTGATCATCTCGATCTGACCGCCGAGGCCGCCGATCTTCTCGTAGCTGATGTCGGGGACCTCTTCGAGGACGAGCTCCTCGACCTCGCTCTTGGGAACGACCTCGTAGACATAGCCGGAGCGCGGTTCGAGCAGGAGGGCGTCGCCGGGGCGGATGGTGACGTCGAGGAGGGGTTCGGCGAGCCGCACCACCCGTTCTTCGTCGGTGTGTCCGACCACCAGGGCTCGATCGCCGTCCTCGAGGATCTCCTTGAGGGTGACGATGTCGCCGACGCTCTCGTACTCCATGGCCTCGACCACGTTGAGCGCTTCGTTGAGCATTACTTCCTGGCCGCGCCTGAGCTCTTCGAGCTCCACGCTGGGGCTGACGTTCACCCGGAGCTTGCGGCCCCCGGTGAAGATGTCCGCCGTGCCGTCCTCGTTCGCCTCGAGGAAGACACCGAAGCCGGCCGGTGGCTGTGCGAGCCGGTCGACTTCCTCCTTGAGGGCCACGATCTGGTCGCGGGCCTCACGGAGCGTGTTGGCGAGCCGCTCGTTCTGCGCGGACACGCCGGCCAGGTTGGTCTGCAGCTCGACGATCCGCTCTTCGAGAATCCTCGTATGACGCGGAGAGTCGGCGAGCTTGCGTCGCAGGACGGCGATTTCCTGCTCGAGATAGGCAACCTGTCCGGCGGGGTCCTCAGACCCTCGCCCGGGCCGGATGCCGCGGTTGATGTCGTCGTCGTGGGCTGCCACGGTCCTCACCTCCTCCAAGGGGAGCTGGACGCTTCCAGACCCTACCTGGGTGGGTGTCGATTGAAACCCCTAGATCACAAAGACGATGGGGGTGTGTCCGATCTTCACCCTTGCGCTCTCCCTCACGTCAGGGGAATACCCACCCAACAACATCGGAAAGCGGGCGGTTGTATCGTCGAAGTGTTCAACACCCGTCAGGGCTGGCCCGACTTGCGCATGCGTGGGCCCGCCCGGCGCAGCAAACGGCAGGAGAGATGACCGTGCGGCACGACGCCGAGACCGGCAGTGAGGGCCACGATCTGCTGGAGGTCTGGATCGACCAGGACCTCTGCACCGGAGACGGCATCTGTGCGCAGTACGCGCCCGAGGTCTTCGAGCTGGACATCGACGGGCTGGCCTATGTAAAGAGCGGCGACGACGAGCTGTTGCAGGCCCCGGGGGCCACAACGCCCGTGCCGCTGCCGCTCCTGCGGGACGTCGTGGACTCGGCGAAGGAGTGTCCCGGGGACTGCATTCACGTGCGCCGCGTTTCGGACAGCGTCGAGGTCTACGGGCCCGACGCGGAGTGACCCGCCGCCCGCCGGGGCGTCAGACGCTGCGCGCCTCGGCGGGATCTGTTCGCTCGAACGTGCCGTCGTTCCATCGCCACTTGGCCTTGTCCTCGCGGTCGGGGCAGCAGCGGGGGACGTCCGGCGAGGAGTAGCCGAGCAGGGTGGCGGTGACCGCGCCGCCGCGGACGGCGAAGTCCATGACGTTGAGCCGGTCCTTCGGGTCGACGAGCGTGGCGACCACGCGGGGCTTGCCCGCCCCGGCCCTGGTGATCACGTAGACCCCGTCGGGCGGGGTGCCCGAGCCTGCTTGGCAGTGCACGACCGCGACGGTTTCCGGCCTGCCGTCCCCGTCGAGGTCCCCCGATGCCTTCTTCTTGACGACGGGTTCGACGGTGCCGCACTCCAGGGGGAAGTCCACGGCGCCCGCGTCGGGCGCGGGTGCGGGGGCCGCGGCGGCTCTGCTGTGCGGCTTCGGACCGGTCGGTGCGGCGTTCGCCGGGTCAGGCTGGAGGACCGCCGAGCCGGCGATGACGGCGGCCAGGGCGGCCGCGGTGGCCAGCCAGTGGATGGGGCGCGCGGAGGTGTGTGCCAGTTCCGGGACGGCGGGGTGCTGCACGAGGAAGTGTCTCCTGTGAGGGCTGTGCCGGTGGGGGAGGTGGCCAGCATCGTGCCATACCTCACAGTGAGGTGGAACACCGGGGTCCGGTGGGTCGGACGATTCCTCTGATACGCCGCTGGTGTCCTGTCAACGAAACGGCGCCGCCGCCGAGTTCCCTGGTCGGTCAGGGAACTCGGCGGCGGCGCCTGCTTTTTGGGGGTCGGCCCGCGCGGTCAGCGCGGCGAGCCGCCGTCGGCGTTCGGGCCGTCGTAGTCCTCGCCGTACGCGCCCTTGGCGGGGCGGCGGCGGCGCATGGGCGGCTCGACGCCGTCCGCGAGCCTGCGGGCGGTCAGCAGGAAGCCGGTGTGGCCGATCATCCGGTGGTCGGGGCGGACGGCGAGGCCCTCCACGTGCCAGTTGCGGATCATCGACTCCCACGAGGTGGGCTCGTTGAAGCAGCCGATCTCGCGGATGGACTCGACGGTGCGGGCGAGCTGGGTGGTCGTGGCCACGTAGCAGCACAGGATGCCGCCGGGGACGAGCGCCTTCTTGACGACGTCCAGGCACTCCCAGGGGGCCAGCATGTCGAGGATGACGCGGTCGACGTCACCGTCGGTCAGGTTGTCCTGGAGGTCGCCAACGGTCAGCTGCCAGGCCGGGTGCGGGCCACCGAAGTAGCGCTCCACGTTGCCCTTGGCGATCTCGGCGAAGTCCTCGCGGCGCTCGTACGAGTGCAGCATGCCCTCGTCGCCGATGGCGCGCAGCAGGAAGCTGCTGAGCGAGCCGGAGCCCACGCCCGCCTCGACGACGCGCGCGCCGGGGAAGATGTCGGCGAAGGCCAGGATCTGCCCCGCGTCCTTGGGGTAGACCACGGCGGCGCCGCGGGGCATGGACAGGACGTAGTCGGGGAGCAGGGGTCGCAGCGCCAGGTAGGCGACGTTTCCCGTGGTACGGACAACACTGCCCTCGGGAGCGCCGATCAGCTCGTCGTGGGGGAAGGAACCCTTGTGGGTGTGGAAATTCTTCCCGGCCTCGAGCGTGAACGTGTAGTGGCGTCCCTTGGGGTCGGTGAGCTGGACCTGGTCCCCGACCTTGAAGGGCCCGCGACGGCGGGCGGCACCGGTCGGTTCGGACATGTGACCAGCCTACCGGCCGCGGCGCGGCCCGCGGACCACGGGCGCGTGGGGCGGGCGGTCAGCTGGGCCGTGCCATCGCCTTGACGAAGGCGCGCTCCACGTCCGCGGCGGACAGCACTCCGAAGATCTCGCCGGAGTCCTCGACGACCAGGTACTCGGTGGCGGGGGTGGCCCGCAGGGTGTCCAGGAGTTCCTCCCCCGCCAGCTCGGCGGAGACCCGCATGCCCTCGGTGATGTCCTGGGCGAGGCCGCTGACGGTGACCCAGGGGCGGCGGTGTTCGGGCACGGAGACGATGGCGGCCTCGCGGACGACGGACAGCGGGTCGCCGTCGGGGTCGACCACGACGAGGGCGCGGGCCCCGGCGTCGTTGGCCCTGCGCAGCGCTTCGGAGAGCGGGGTGTCGCCCTCGACCGGCACGGCGCGGCGGGTCAGGGTGCGGGCCCGCAGCTCGGGCAGGTGTTCGCGCAGCCGGGCCATGCGCAGGCTGTTCCCCGCGCCGGTCCAGATGATCGCGGCGAGGATCGCGGCGAGCAGCGCGTCGGTGACGGTGTCCATGCCGCCGATGTCCTGGGGCTCGCCGCCGAGCGCACCGGACTGGTTGAGCAGGGGCAGGCCGATCAGTACGGAGACGGCGAGGGCGCGGCCGACCCAGGCGGCGGCGACGGTGCCGCTCATCGGCTTGCCGGTGATCTTCCAGACGACGGCGCGCAGCATGCGGCCGCCGTCCAGGGGGAGGCCCGGCAGCAGGTTGAAGGCGGCCACGATGAGGTTGGAGATCATCAGGCCGGCGAGGAGGACGCCGGGGACGGTGCCCGGTTCGACGGCGCGCATGCCCGCGTAGAAGACGCCGGCGAGCACCAGGGACAGGAGCGGGCCCACGAAGGCGAGGACGAACTCGCGGCCGGGGGTCTCGGACTCCTTCTCGATCTCCGAGACGCCGCCGAAGAACTGGAGCTGGATGCGGCGCACGGGCAGCTTGAAGCGCAGGGCCGCGACGGTGTGGGCCAGTTCGTGGACGAGTACGGAGGCGTAGAAGGCGACGGCGAAGAAGAGGGAGACGAGGTAGCGGGCGCCGCCGAGCTCGGGCAGGACGCGGTCGAGCTGGCCGCCGAAGACCCAGGTGATCAGGGCGGCGACGAGGAACCAGCTGGGCGCGACGTAGACGGGGACGCCGAAGGGCCTGCCCATGAGCAGTCCGCCGCCGGGGCCGCGCCGCGCCTTGGTGGGCGGTGTCCCCTTGCCCGCGGCCGGGCCGTGGGTGGCGTGGGCGCGCTCGGGGCCGGAGTCGTCGGGGGCGGCCTTGGCGGGCTCGGGCGGCGCCTTGGTCAGGCGGTCGCGCACCGGGGCTTCCCGGACCTCGCGGGCGTCACCGGCTTCACGGGTCTCGTGACCCTCCCGGACCTCGTGAGTCTCGTGGCCCTCGCGGACCTCGCGGATCTCGTGGTCCTCCTGGACCTCAGGGGTCTCGTGAACCTCCTGGACCTCATGGGTCTCGCGGGGCTCCCGAGTCTCAGGCGTGTCCTGGGTCTCGTTCGGCGTCCTGGTCGCGTGGCCGGTCTCCGGGGTCTCGTCTCTGGGTACCGGCGCGGGTCCTACCGCCTCGTCGTGCCGGGGCCGCGCCGTGTCGACCGGGTGCGCCGGCTCCGCGGAGCCGTTCGTTCCGCCCGGCCGCCGGTCCTCGGCGCCGTCGGACTGCGGCCTGCCGCTCCCGCCGCTTTCGTCCACGATGTCCCCTCGTTCGAAGCGTCCCTCGCCCCGGTACGGCGCGGTTACCCGCACGATCATGCAGGGCGAGAGGGTCTGCCGTCGATGGTATGCGGCTGTTGTCAGTGGCGGGTCGTAGGGTCTGTCCTCATGGAAACCAGCACCGACGGTGCCGCGGCGGCCGTGCGCCCGGCGTCCTTGTCTCCCTCGCGGGCGGGTGACTTCATGCAGTGCCCGCTGCTCTACCGGTTCCGGGTGATCGACAAGCTGCCCGAGAAGCCGAGCGAGGCGGCGACCCGGGGCACCCTGGTGCACGCGGTGCTTGAGCGGCTCTTCGACGCGCCGGCCGGTGAGCGCACCGCGCCGCGCGCCAAGTCGCTCATCCCCGGTCAGTGGGACCGGCTGCGCGAGGCGAAGCCGGAGCTGACCGAGCTGTTCGCGGACGATCCGGAGGGCGAGCGCATGGCGCGCTGGCTCGCCGACGCGGAGAAGCTCGTCGAGCGCTGGTTCACCCTGGAGGACCCCACCCGCCTGGAGCCCGCCGAGCGCGAGCTGTTCGTGCAGGCCGAGCTGGAGTCGGGCCTGAAGCTGCGCGGCATCATCGACCGGGTGGACGTGGCCCCTTCGGGTGAGGTCCGCATCGTCGACTACAAGACGGGCAAGGCCCCGCGTCCGGAGTACGCGGAGGGCGCCCTCTTCCAGATGAAGTTCTACGCACTGGTGGTGTGGCGCCTGAAGGGTGTCGTGCCGCGCCGTCTCCAGCTGGTCTACCTGGGCAGCGGCGACGTGATCACGTACGACCCGGTGGTGGCCGATCTGGAGCGGGTCGAGCGCAAGCTGCTCGCGCTCTGGGAGGCGATCGAGCTCGCCACGGAGACGGGGAACTGGCGGCCGCGGCCCACGAAATTGTGCGGTTGGTGTGACCATCAGGCGGTCTGTCCGGAATTCGGGGGGACTCCCCCGCCGTATCCCCTTCCGGTGAGGGTGCCCGAGTCCGCCGAGGCCGAGCAGGGCAGAATGGGCCCGGCCTAGCGAAGGAGATTTACGTGGCCATCCGCGTCCTACTGGTCGACGACCAGCCGCTGTTGCGCACCGGGTTCCGGATGATTCTGGAGGCCGAGCAGGACATCGCGGTCGTCGGCGAGGCCGGAGACGGCCTGCAGGCTCTGGATCAGGTGCGGGCCCTGCAGCCCGATGTGGTCCTGATGGACATCCGCATGCCCCGGATGGACGGTGTCGAGGCGACCCGGCAGATCACCGGGCCCGGCCGGGACGGCCCGGCGAAGGTCCTGGTCCTGACCACCTTCGACCTCGACGAGTACGTGGTGGAGGCGCTGCGCGCCGGTGCCAGCGGCTTCCTCCTCAAGGACGCCCCGGCCAACGAGCTGGTGCAGGCGATCCGCGTGGTCGCCGCGGGCGAGGCGATGCTCGCGCCGAGCATCACGCGCCGGCTGCTCGACAAGTACTCCGCGCACCTGCCCTCCGGGGACGAGCCGGTGCCGGACACCCTGCACACGCTGACCGACCGCGAGGTCGAGGTCCTGAAGCTGGTGGCCCGCGGCCTGTCGAACGCGGAGATCGCGGCGGACCTCTTCGTGAGCGAGACGACCGTGAAGACCCATGTCGGCCACGTGCTGACCAAGTTGGGCCTGCGCGACCGCGTGCAGGCGGCGGTCTACGCGTACGAGAGCGGTCTGGTGCGGCCCGGCGCGCAGTAGCGGGTTCTGATACGCGACGAAGGCGGCCACCCCCGAGGGGGTGGCCGCCTTCGTCGTGCGGTCCCGGCCCGGTGTCGCCCCGGGCCCTTACGGGCTCAGCCCTTGCTGATCTCCCAGAAGCGGAACACGGTCGAGGCGTCCAGGCAGGATTCGACGCCGTAGACGCTGTCGCGCACGACCGCGTACTGCTTGGCCTGCCAGACCGGCAGGATCGGCACCTGGTCGGCGACGACGTCCTGGAGCTCGGCGTACTGCTTGTCGGTCCTGCCGCGGTCGCTCTGCTTCGCGGTGCCGGGGATGATCTTCCCGGTGATGTCGCGGTTCTCGAAGTGGTTGCCGAGGACGTTGCCCTTGCCGAAGAACGGCTGGGTGAAGTTGTCCGGGTCCGGGTAGTCCGGCACCCAGCCCTTCACGTACACGCCGTACTTGCCGGCCTCGATGTCCTTCTCGTACTGCTCGAAGCCCACCGACCGCACGTCGGCCGTGAAGAGGCCGGAGGCGTTGAGCTGCTTGGCGACGGCGCGCAGCTCGTGGTCGGTGGCCGGGCCGTAGCGCGAGGGGGTCGACCAGAGCGTGAGCTTGACCTTGCCCTCGATGCCGTCGCCGCGCAGGGCGGCGGCCGCCTTGGCGCGCTGCGGACGGGCGCCGTAGGTGTCGAAGAACGCGGTGTTGTGGCCGCCGATGCCCGCGGGGACGATCGAGTAGAGCGGGGTCGCGGTGTCCTGGTAGACCTCCTTGACCAGCGCGTCCCTGTCGATCAGGTAGGCGATGGCCTGGCGCACGCCGAGCTTGCCCGCGACCGGGTCCTTCATGTTGAAGACCAGGTGCTGCACCTCGGCGCTGGTGCCCTCGACGATGTCGACGTCGCGCCCGGCCTCGGAGGTGTCGCGCTCGATGTCGGCGATGTCGGCGGCGGCGAGGCCTCGGTAGGCGACGTCGACCTCGTTGTCCATGAGGGCCTGCTTCAGGCCCTTCTGGTCACCGTGGAAGAACTTGATCGCCACGCCCTCGTTCTTGACCTTCGCGGTGCCCCGGTAGTCGGAGTTGACCGAGAAGGTCGCCCGGTCCTCGCCGAACGAGTCGAGCTCGTAGGGACCGGAGCCGACGGCCTTGCCGTCCGTACGCAGCTTGTCGATGGCGTACTCGCGGTGGTCCACGATCGAACCGGCGCCCGAGGCGATCTTGCTGGGGAAGGTCGCGTCGGGGTACTTCAGCTTGAAGACGACGGTCTTGGCGTCCGGGGCCTGCACGCGGTCGAGCATCGGGAACATGATCGCCGGTCCGGCGTCGTCCTTGATGGTGCGCATGCGGTCGAAGGAGAACTTGACGTCCTTCGAGGTGAGCGCGTTGCCGTTGCTGAACTTCAGCCCGTCACGCAGCTCGCACTTGAAGACCTTCGCGTCCGTGTCCGTGAACCCGCACGACTTGGCCGCCTCGGGCGCCGGCTCCGTGGCGCCCTTGGGGAAGCTCAGCAGGGACTGGAAGACGTTGTTGAACAGGAGCCACGACCCGGGGTCGTAGCCCGCGGCCGGGTCGGTGGCCAGGACGTCGTCGGACATCCCCATCACGACCGCGTCGCCCGTGTCCCCCGCACCGCCCGTCTCCGTGCCGCAGCCGGTCAGCAGGGCGGCGGCCAGTCCTCCGGTGAGCGGGAGGGCCAGCCACTGGTTACGACATTTCACTTACGTGCCTTTGGTGTTGTGGTCGTTCGGTGGAGCGGAGGGGGCGGATGGTCGGCCGCCCCCTCAGGGGATCGTCAGCCGCTGACGCCGCGGCCCAGCTCCCACAGCTGGAGGTTCGACGCCGAGTTGAGGGCCCACTCGACACCCGTGATGTCGTCGCGCGCGGCGATGTACTGCTTGCCCTGCCAGAGCGGAAGCACCGGGACGTCCTCGGCGACGATGTCCTGGATCTTGCGGATGCTCTTGGACGCGGCGAGCCGGTCGGCCTCGCGGCGCGAGGTGGGGATCAACTGGTCGTTGATGGTCCCGTTGACGTACGGCGAGCCGAGGAAGTTGTCCTTGTCGAGGAAGGGCGCGAGGAAGTTGTCGGCGTCGGGGAAGTCGGGGAACCAGCCCATGCCGTACACCGCGTACTTGCCGTCGCGCTCGGCCGCGCGGAAGGTGCTCCACGGCACGCCCTTGACCGACACCTCGAACAGGCCGGAGTCGTTGAGCTGCTTCTGCAGGATCTCGAACTCCTTCTTGGTGCCGGGACCGTAGTGGTCGGTCGTGTAGTGCAGCGTCAGCTTCACCGGCGTGGAGATGTTGGCCTTCTCCAGGACCTGGCGGGCCTTGGCCGGGCTCGGGTTGCCGTACTTGTTGAAGAACGAGTTGGCGTGGCCGGTGATGGTGGTCGGCACCAGCGAGAACAGCGGGTCGGCGGTCGAGCCGTATACCTGCGAGGCGAGCGCGCCGCGGTCGACGATCTGCGCCATGGCCTGCCGGACGGCCTTGGTCTTGACCGCGGGGGCGTCGGTGTTGAAGGCCAGGTAGCGGATCTCCAGACCCTGCATCTCGACCAGGTCGATGTTCTTGTCCGGGGACGCGTCGAGCTGCTTGACCTGCTCGGGCGACATGGTGCGCGTCATCAGGTCGATGTCGCCGTCCTTGAGCGCCTTGCCCATCGCGTCGGTGTCCGCGAAGTTGCGGAGCTCGACCTTGTCGCTCTGGGGCTTGAACTGCCCCTTGTACTCGGGGTTCTTGGTGAAGACCGTCTTGACCAGGCGGTCGTCCTTGACCTCCTGCTTCGCGGTGTAGGGGCCGGAGCCCGAGACCTCGAAGCCGTCGCGCAGCTTGCTCTTGCTGTAGTGGTCCTTGCTGACGATGCCTGCGGTCGGCGTGGCCAGCTTGTAGGGGAACGTGGCGTCCGGCGTCTTGAGGTGGAAGACCACCTCGCGGTCGCCCTCGGTCTCGATCTCCTCGACGTTGGACACCAGACCGTCCGAACCGCTGGGGTCCTTGATCTTCATGTCGCGGACCCGCTCGATGGAGAACTTCACATCGGCGGCCGTCAGCGCCTTGCCGTCGGAGAACTTCAGTCCCTTGCGCAGGGTGCAGGCGTAGCGCTCGTTGCCCGTGTCGGTGAAGCCGCACTGCTCGGCGGCCTCGGGCTGCGGTTCACCGTCGCCGCGCGGCAGCGCCATCAGCGTCTGCACGGTCTGGCGCAGGATGTTCCAGGAACCGGCGTCGTAGGCGTAGGCCGGGTCGAAGGGTGCCGGGACCTCCTTCGAGATGGCGAACGCGTCCGTGGTGCCGACCGCGATCGCGTCGTCGCCATCTCCGCTGCCGGAACCGCCACACGCGGCGAGCGCGGGAGCGAGCAGACCTATCACGGCCGGCAGCACCAAAGTCTTGCGGTTCATGCTCGACGTTCTCCAGAGCTCTTGGATCCCGTGAATCCCGCAACGCGGGGTGTGGGTTGGTGGGGCACGGGGGGTGGGGCGATGTTCTCGCGATGAGATTAGTCCGCACCAGGCGAGCGCCGGAGAGGGTGGGAGGGATGCGGCCAATCACGCTGCGAAACCGGGCGTGGACGCACCGATAACCCGACAGTGGAAGGTTTCGTGCAGGCTCCCACCAATCGGGACACAACGTCACGCCCCCGCATGCCCCAGAAGGGGTCCCGGCACACAAGGGCCCCACTGTCGACCCCGATCCGAGTGGGAAACGTCACACCTTCAACCGTGCCGTGGACGGAACTGGCGGGCCCTCAGAACGTCATCAGCCCTTGCAGGAAAGGCAGGTTGACCTGTTCCAGCGAGGGCACGACGGTGCGGCCCGCAGCCGGTGCGATGGGCGCGACCGACGGAACGGCCACCACGCGGCAGCCCGCGGCCTCCGCGGCGGCCACACCGGTGGCGGTGTCCTCGATCACGGCGCATCGCGCGGGGTCCGCGCCGATGCCCGCGGCCGCGAGCAGATAGGGGTCGGGGTGCGGCTTGGTGCGGGTCACCTCGTCGCCCGCGACGGTCAGTTCGAAGTGGTGGGCGCCGATCGAGTCGAGCACGCGGTCGATGATGCGCCGGTGGGAGGCGGAGACGAGGGCCATCGGCACGCGCTGCTGGGCGAGTTCGGCGAGCAGCCGGGCGGCGCCCGGCATCAGCGGCAGGGAGCGGCTGATGCGGTTCTCGAAGCCGTCGTTGAGCAGCACGGTGAGCTCGGGCAGGGTGATGTCGGCGCCGGTGGACTCGATGAGGAAGCCCGCGCTGCGCGTCATGGGCCCGCCGACGACCACGTCGCGCCATGACTCGTCGAGGGCGTGGCCGAGGGACGCGAAGACCTCGACCTCGGCGTCCCACCAGAAGCCCTCGGTGTCCACGAGCGTGCCGTCCATGTCGAGCAGGACGCCCTGCAGGGCGGAGCCTTCGGCCGTTCGGGTGCCGAGCGCGGGAACCGTACTGGTCATGCGACCACACCTTCCATGAGGGACGAGAAGGCCGGTTCCCCGAGGGGAACCGGCCTGAACTGGACCGACCAGTGTACGACTCGTCCGCGAAACGCGCGCTCCGGTTACCGGGCGGGGCGCGGGGCGACGTCCGGAGGGGACGTCAGCGCGCGTTGAAGTACTTCGCCTCCGGGTGGTGGATGACGATCGCGTCGGTGGACTGCTCCGGGTGCAGCTGGAACTCCTCGGAGAGCTGCACGCCGATCCGCTCCGGCTGGAGCAGCTCGGCGATCTTGGCGCGGTCCTCCAGGTCGGGGCAGGCGCCGTAGCCGAGCGAGAAGCGGGCGCCGCGGTACTTCAGGGCGAACATGTCCTCGACGTCGGAGGGGTCCTCGCCGCCGAAGCCGAGCTCGGCGCGCACGCGCGCGTGCCAGTACTCGGCGAGCGCCTCGGCCAACTGCACGGACAGGCCGTGCAGTTCGAGGTAGTCGCGGTAGGAGTCGGCGGCGAAGAGCTCGGCGGTGGCCTCGCCGATCCTCGAACCGACGGTGACGACCTGGAAGCCGACGACGTCGGTCTCGCCGGACTCCTCGGGGCGGAAGAAGTCCGCGAGGCACAGGCGGCGGCCGCGGCGCTGGCGCGGGAAGGAGAAGCGGGTCCGCTCCGAGCCGTCGTCGTTGAGGACGATCAGGTCGTCTCCCTTGGACACGCAGGGGAAGTAGCCGTGCACGACGGCCGCTTCGAGCAGGTTCTTGGTGTGCAGCTCGTCCAGCCAGCCGCGCAGGCGCGGGCGGCCCTCGGTCTCGACGAGCTCCTCGTACGTGGGTCCGTCGCCGGTCCGGGCCTGCTTGAGGCCCCACTGGCCCTTGAAGAGGGCGCCCTCGTCGAGCCAGGAGGCGTACTCCTTGAGCTGGATGCCCTTGACGACGCGGGTGCCCCAGAACGGCGGCGTGGGGACGGGGTTGTCGATGGAGACGTCCGAGCGGGCGGGCCCCTCGTCCTCGTCGGCCTCCAGGACGGCGGCGGACGCCTTGCTCTGGACGCGGCGCTGCTTGAGCTCGGGCAGGGTCGCGCCGGGCACGCCGCGCTTGACCGCGATGAGGGCGTCCATCAGGCGCAGGCCCTCGAACGCGTCGCGGGCGTAGCGCACTTCGCCCTCGTAGATCTCGTGCAGGTCCTGCTCGACGTAGGCGCGGGTCAGGGCGGCGCCGCCGAGGATCACCGGGAAGTCGGCGGACATGCCGCGCTGATTGAGCTCCTCCAGGTTCTCCTTCATGATCACGGTGGACTTGACCAGGAGGCCCGACATGCCGATGACGTCGGCCCGGTGCTCCGCGGCGGCGTCCAGGATCGCGGCGACGGGCTGCTTGATGCCCAGGTTGACCACGTTGTAGCCGTTGTTGGACAGGATGATGTCGACGAGGTTCTTGCCGATGTCGTGGACGTCGCCGCGGACCGTGGCGAGGACGATGGTGCCCTTGCCCTCGGAGTCGGACTTCTCCATGTGCGGTTCGAGGTGGGCGACCGCGGTCTTCATGACCTCGGCGGACTGGAGCACGAACGGCAGCTGCATCTGTCCCGAGCCGAAGAGCTCGCCGACGACCTTCATGCCCTCCAGGAGGGTGTTGTTGACGATGTCGAGGGCGGGCGTGTGCGTCAGGGCCTCGTCGAGGTCGGCCTCCAGGCCGTTCTTCTCGCCGTCGATGATGCGGCGCTGCAGCCGCTCGTCGAGCGGCAGGGCAAGAAGCTCCTCGGCCTTGCCCGCCTTCATCGACTTGGTGGAGACGCCCTCGAAGAGCTCCATGAGCCTCTGGAGCGGGTCGTAGCCCTCGGAGCGACGGTCGTAGATGAGGTCGCTGGCGACGCTCACCTGCTCGTCGTCGAAGCGCGCGATCGGCAGGATCTTGGAGGCGTGCACGATCGCCGAGTCGAGCCCGGCCTTGACGCACTCGTCCAGGAAGACGGAGTTGAGGAGCACGCGGGCGGCCGGGTTGAGGCCGAAGGAGATGTTGGAGAGGCCGAGCGTGGTCTGCACGTCGGGGCGGCGGCGCTTGAGCTCGCGGATCGCCTCGATGGTGGCGATGCCGTCGCCCCTGGACTCCTCCTGCCCGGTGCAGATGGTGAAGGTCAGAGTGTCGATGAGGATGTCCGACTCGTGGATGCCCCAGTTGCCGGTGAGGTCCTCGATGAGGCGTTCGGCGATGGCGACCTTGTGCTCGGCGGTGCGGGCCTGGCCCTCCTCGTCGATGGTCAGCGCGATCAGCGCGGCGCCGTGCTCCTTGGCCAGCGCGGTGACCTTGGTGAAGCGCGACTCGGGTCCGTCGCCGTCCTCGTAGTTGACGGAGTTGATGACGGCGCGGCCGCCGAGCTTCTCCAGGCCGGCCTGGAGCACCGGGAGCTCGGTGGAGTCGAGGACGATGGGCAGGGTGGAGGCGGTGGCGAAGCGTCCCGCCAGCTCCTCCATGTCCTTGACGCCGTCGCGGCCCACGTAGTCGACGCAGAGGTCGAGCATGTGCGCGCCCTCGCGGATCTGGTCGCGGGCCATCTCCACGCAGTCGTCCCAGCGGCCCTCCAGCATGGCCTCGCGGAACTTCTTGGAGCCGTTGGCGTTCGTGCGCTCGCCGATCGCCATGTACGACGTGTCCTGGCGGAACGGGACGGTCTGGTAGAGCGAGGCGGCGCCGGGCTCGGGGCGCGGCTCGCGCACGCTCGTCGCCGTGCCGCGCACCCGCTCCACGACCTGGCGCAGGTGCTCGGGGGTGGTGCCGCAGCAGCCGCCGACCAGGGAGAGGCCGTACTCGCGTACGAAGTTCTCCTGGGCGTCGGCGAGCTCGGGCGCGGTCAGCGGGTAGTGCGCGCCGTTCTTGCCGAGGACCGGCAGGCCGGCGTTGGGCATGCAGGAGATCGGGACGCGCGAGTGGCGGGCGAGGTAGCGCAGGTGCTCGCTCATCTCGGCCGGGCCGGTGGCGCAGTTCAGGCCGATCATGTCGATGCCGAGCGGTTCAAGCGCGGTCAGCGCGGCGCCGATCTCGGAGCCGAGGAGCATCGTGCCGGTGGTCTCGACGGTGACGGAGCAGATGACGGGGAGGTTCGCCCCGGTGACGTCCAGGGCGCGGCGGGCGCCGAGGATCGCGGCCTTGGTCTGCAACAGGTCCTGGGTGGTCTCCACCAGGAGCGCGTCGGCGCCGCCGGCGATCATGCCCTCGGCGTTGATCTGGTAGGCGTCGCGCAGCACCGTGTACGGGGCGTGGCCGAGCGTCGGCAGCTTGGTGCCGGGGCCCATCGAGCCGAGGACCCAGCGCTGCTGTCCGGTGCGCCCGGTGAACTCGTCGGCGACCTCGCGGGCGATGCGGGCGCCGGCCTCGGAGAGCTCGAAGTTCCGCTCGGGGATGTCGTACTCGTTCAGGGCGGCGTAGTTCGCGCCGAACGTGTTGGTCTCCACGCAGTCGACGCCGACCGCGAAGTACTCCTCGTGCACGGAGCGCACGATGTCGGGCCGGGTGATGTTGAGGACCTCGTTGCAGCCTTCGAGGTTCTGGAAGTCCTCGAGGGTGGGGTCCTGCGCCTGGAGCATCGTGCCCATCGCGCCGTCGGCCACCACGACGCGGGTGGCGAGGGCTTCGCGGAAGGCCTCGACTCGGGCCCTGCTCTCGGGCGGGAAGGCCGTGGACTGCGCGGGCTGCGCCGAGGGCGCGGACTGCGCGGACTGCGACGACGGGGTTGGCGACGAGGCCATGAAAGAGCTCCCTGGAGTGCGACGGCTGTCGGCTTTGCGCCGCTGTCCCACGGCGCACACGGCCAGGGTAGCCGGGACCTTGGTCCGGAAGGGAAGGCGTCCAGGGGGCGGACCTGTGCGCCGAGGCTGACCGGAACGGGTGCTTGACAGGTGATCCGGGTGCGACACGGGCCGTCCGCACATTGGCGGGAGGTCGACAACGACCGATAGTGTTCAGCATTGTCGAACGTGGAATGTGTGGCGAGGGGACGGAGGTCGGGGCTGCGATGGCACGCAACATCCAGTCGCTCGAACGGGCCGCGGCGATGCTGCGGCTGCTCGCGGGCGGTGAGCGGCGGCTCGGTCTCTCGGAGATCGCCTCCTCGCTCGACCTGGCCAAAGGCACGGCCCACGGCATCCTGCGCACCCTCCAGGCCGAGGGCTTCGTGGAGCAGGACTCCGCGTCGGGCCGCTATCAGCTCGGCGCCGAGCTGCTGCGCCTGGGCAACAGCTATCTGGACGTCCACGAGCTGCGGGCCCGCGCCCTGGTGTGGACCGACGACCTGGCCCGCTCCAGCGGCGAGAGCGTCCACCTGGGCGTACTGCACCAGCAGGGCGTACTGATCGTCCACCACGTCTTCCGGCCCGACGACAGCCGCCAGGTCCTGGAGGTGGGGGCCATGCAGCCGCTGCACTCCACGGCCCTGGGCAAGGTCCTCTCGGCGTACGACCCGGTCGCGCACAACGAGGCCGTCGAGGCCGAGCGCAAGACGTTCACGGCGCACACCGTCACCGACCCCGACGGCTTCGAGGGCGTCCTGGACCTGACCCGCGCGCGCGGGTACGCGGCGGACGTCGAGGAGACCTGGGAGGGCATCGCCTCCGTCGCCGCCCCCATCCACGACCGGCGGCGGATGCCGGTCGGCGCGGTCGGCGTCACCGGCGCGGTGGAGCGCGTGTGCAGGGACGGGGAGCTGCGGCCCGAGCTGATCGCCGCCGTGCGCGACTGCGCGCGCGCCGTCTCCCGTGACCTGGGCGCCGGGCGCTTCTGAGCTGCGGCCGCGCCCGCTCGGACTGCGGGATCACCGATAACGCGGAACGATCAATAACGATCGTGTTTTCAATAACAGAACTCTTGACGAGCGAGTAACCCCGGAGCGAGACTCGCGTCCATCGGTCGGCATTGTCGAACACCTACCGGCATTACGCGCTAGAGTGTGACAAGGCCAAGGGCCGGCAACGACCTCACCTGAGGTCGCGGACCACCGGAGGGACCCGGGGTTCGCCTTCCCCTGGACGAAGGACAAAGGAGTCGCGGGTGTCCAGCTCCGACATCTTCATCGGCGAGACCATCGGTACCGCCGTGCTCATCCTGCTGGGCGGTGGCGTGTGTGCCGCCGTCACGCTCAAGCGCTCAAAGGCCAAGGACGCCGGCTGGCTGGCCATCACCTTCGGGTGGGGCTTCGCCGTGCTGACCGGCGCCTATCTCGCGGGGGGCGTCTCCGGCGCCCACCTCAACCCGGCGGTCACGCTCGGTCTCGCGATCGAGGGCGGCACCAAGTGGAGTGACGTTCCGATCTACCTGGGCTCCCAGCTGCTCGGCGCGATGATCGGTGCCTTCCTGGTGTGGGTCACCTACATGGGCCAGTTCAAGGCCCACCTGACCGACCCCGAGATCCTCGCGGCGCAGCCGGTGGCAGAGGGCATGGTCGACCAGAAGGCCGCGCCTTCGGCGGGCCCGGTGCTCGGCATCTTCTCGACGGGTCCGGAGATCCGGAACTACGTCCAGAACGTGCTGACCGAGGTCATCGCCACGGTCGTGCTGGTCCTCGCCATCCTGACCCAGGGTCTGAACGACGGCGGCAACGGCCTGGGCACGCTCGGCGCCCTGATCACCGCGCTCGTCGTGGTCAGCATCGGCCTCTCGCTCGGTGGCCCCACGGGCTACGCGATCAACCCCGTCCGTGACCTCGGCCCGCGCATCGTCCACTCGCTGCTCCCGCTGCCGAACAAGGGCAGCTCGGACTGGACGTACGCCTGGGTGCCGATCGTCGGTCCGCTGATCGGCGGCGCGATCGCCGGCGGTCTCTACAACGTCGCGTTCAAGTAGGACCCCGACAGCGACCGATGACCGCCTCAGAGCCCGAGAGCCACAGCAAGAACTTCTGGAGCACACCGTGACCGACGCACACACCGCAGGCCCCTTCATCGCGGCCATCGACCAGGGCACCACGTCGAGCCGCTGCATCGTCTTCGACAAGGACGGACGGATCGTCTCCGTCGACCAGAAGGAGCACGAGCAGATCTTCCCGAAGCCGGGATGGGTGGAGCACGACGCCACCGAGATCTGGACCAACGTCCAGGAGGTCGTCGCCTCCGCCGTCTCCAAGGCCGGGATCACCCGCGACGACATCAAGGCGATCGGCATCACCAACCAGCGTGAGACCACGCTGCTCTGGGACAAGAACACCGGCGAGCCGGTGTACAACGCCATCGTCTGGCAGGACACCCGCACCGACGCGCTCTGCAAGGAGCTCG
Source organism: Streptomyces sp. NPDC087300 (assembly GCF_044744425.1). Taxonomy (NCBI): domain Bacteria; kingdom Bacillati; phylum Actinomycetota; class Actinomycetes; order Kitasatosporales; family Streptomycetaceae; genus Streptomyces; species Streptomyces sp. NPDC087300. The sequence continues at coordinate 133,260 of NZ_JBIUYI010000008.1, read as the reverse complement.
GGCGCAACGTCGGCCAGGACCGCTTCCGCCGCGAGACCGGCCTGCCGCTGGCGTCCTACTTCGCCGGGCCCAAGGCCCGCTGGCTGCTCGACAACGTCGAGGGCCTGCGCGAGCGCGCCGAGGCGGGCGACATCCTCTTCGGCACCATGGACTCCTGGGTCATCTGGAACCTGACCGGCGGGGTCGACGGCGGCAAGCACGTCACCGACGTCACCAACGCCTCGCGCACGATGCTCATGAACCTCCACAAGATGGAGTGGGACGAGCGCATCGCCGAGTCCATCGGCGTCCCCACGCAGATGCTCCCCGAGATCCGCTCCTCCGCCGAGGTCTACGGCGAGGTCACCGGCGGTCCCCTCGGCGACCTGCTCGGCGGCATCCCCGTCGCCTCCGCGCTCGGCGACCAGCAGGCGGCCCTGTTCGGCCAGACCTGCTTCGACGAGGGCGAGGCCAAGTCCACCTACGGCACCGGCACCTTCATGCTGATGAACACCGGTGACAAGGCCATCAACTCGTACTCGGGCCTGCTGACCACGGTCGGCTACCAGATCGGCGACCAGAAGCCGGTCTACGCCCTCGAGGGTTCCATCGCCGTCACCGGTTCGCTGGTGCAGTGGATGCGCGACCAGATGGGCCTGATCAACTCCGCCGCGGAGATCGAGACGCTCGCGTCGTCGGTCGAGGACAACGGCGGCGCCTACTTCGTACCGGCCTTCTCCGGCCTGTTCGCCCCGTACTGGCGCTCCGACGCCCGCGGCGTGATCACCGGTCTGACCCGGTACGTCACCAAGGCGCACATCGCGCGCGCCGTCCTGGAGGCCACGGCCTGGCAGACCCGCGAGATCACCGACGCCATGACGAAGGACTCCGGCGTCGAGCTCGCTGCCCTCAAGGTCGACGGCGGCATGACCTCCAACAACCTGCTGATGCAGACCCTCTCGGACTTCCTCGACGCGCCCGTGGTGCGCCCGATGGTGGCCGAGACGACCTGCCTCGGTGCCGCCTACGCCGCCGGTCTCGCCGTCGGCTTCTGGTCCTCGACCGACGAGCTGCGCGCCAACTGGCGGCGGGCCGCGGAGTGGACCCCCCACATGGACGCGGACACCCGCGACCGTGAGTACAAGAGCTGGCTCAAGGCCGTCGAGCGGTCCATGGGTTGGCTCGATGAGAGTGGCGAGGAGTAAGAACAATGACCACCCTGCAGAGCGTCCCTGCCCTCGGGACGCATCCGGCTGCCGGTTCACGTGCCGCTTTTGGAGTGGCGAGCCGCGCCGAGACCCGGGAGCAGCTTTCCAAGGCGACGTACGACCTCCTGGTGATCGGCGGCGGAATCCTGGGCATCTCCACCGCCTGGCATGCCGCGCAGTCGGGACTGCGGGTGGCTCTGGTGGACGCCGGTGACTTCGCCGGCGCCACCTCCTCCGCCTCCTCCAAGCTCCTCCACGGCGGTCTGCGCTACCTGCAGACCGGCGCGGTGAAGCTGGTGGCGGAGAACCACTTCGAGCGTCGCGCGGTGTCCCGTCAGGTGGCCCCCCACCTGGCGAACCCGCTCACCTTCTACCTGCCCGTCTACAAGGGCGGTCCGCACGGCGCGGCCAAGCTGGGCGCGGGCGTCTTCGCGTACTCGGCGCTGTCCGCGTTCGGCGACGGCGTCGGCCACCTGCTCTCCCCCGCCAAGGCCGCGCAGGACGTGCCGGAGCTGCGCACGGACAACCTGAAGGCCGTCGCGGTCTACGGCGACGACCAGATGAACGACTCCCGCATGGCCCTGATGACGGTCCGCGCGGCCGTCGAGTCCGGTGCCGCCGTCCTCAACCACGCCGAGGTCACCGGCCTGCGCTTCACCAAGGGCCGGGTCACCGGCGCGGAGCTCAAGGACCGCATGAGCGGCGACGAGTTCGGCGTCAACGCCCGCCTGGTCCTGAACGCGACCGGACCGTGGGTCGACCACCTGCGCAAGATGGAGAACCCGGACGCGGCGCCCTCCATCCGCCTGTCCAAGGGCGCGCACCTGGTCCTCAAGCGCACCGCCCCGTGGAAGGCCGCGCTGGCGACCCCGATCGACAAGTACCGCATCACGTTCGCGCTGCCGTGGGAGGACATGCTCCTGCTCGGTACGACGGACGAGGAGTTCGAGGGTGACCCGGCGGACGTGCGCGTCACCGAGTCCGACACCGCCCAGATCCTGGACGAGGCCGCGTTCTCCATCCGCGACCAGCAGCTGTCGCGCGATCTGATCACGTACTCCTTCGCGGGTCTGCGGGTGCTGCCCGGCGGTCCCGGCGACACCTCCAAGGCCAAGCGCGAGACGGTCGTCACCGAGGGCCAGGGCGGCATGCTGTCGGTCGCGGGCGGCAAGTGGACGACCTTCCGCCACATCGGCCGGACGATCATGAAGAAGCTGGAGGCCCTGCCGGGTCACCCGCTCGGCGACGACTACGAGCCGGTCTCCTCGCTGCCGAAGAAGCTGCCGCTGCCCGGCATCGCCAACCCGCGCGCCGTCGCCCACCGCCTCCTGGTGGACGGCCCGGCCCCCGGTCCGCGCATGGCCGCCGACACCGCCAAGCACCTGGCGACGCACTACGGCTCGCTCTCCTTCGACATCGCCCGCCTGGCGAACGAGAACCCGGAGCTCGCCGAGCGCGTCCACCCCGACGCCCCGGAGATCTGGGCGCAGGTCGTCTACGCGCGTGACAGCGAGTGGGCCGAGACGGCGGACGACGTGCTGCGCCGCCGCACCACGCTGACGATCCGCGGCCTGGCCACGGACGAGGTGCGCGGCAAGGTCGAGGACCTGCTGGGCAAGAAGGCCTGACGCCCGGCGGTTTCTGAGGGGCGGCTCCCGTTCGGGGGCCGCCCCTCACGCGTGCGCGGGCGACCCCTTCACGCGCGTGCGGGCGGCCGGACCGGGTGCCATGCCGCCGCCACAGCGCCGCAATGTTGCGCGCGCACATTTGAAGCATGAAGTTTCAGGTGCTTTCCCTCATCTCCCACGCCCCGCACCCGCTGACCGGCCGACTCCCCTCCGCCGCCGACCGGTTCGCGGAGGTCGTCGAGGTCGGGGTCGCGGCGGAGCGGCTCGGCTACGACGCGTACGCCGTGGGCGAGCGGCACGCGGGCGCGTTCCTGTCGTCGAGTCCCACGGTCGTGCTCGGCGCGCTGGCCGCGCGCACCTCCCGCATCCGGTTGCTGACCGGCGTCACCGTCGTCGCGATCCTCGATCCGGTGCGGGTCGCCGAGGACTACGCGACGCTCGATCAGCTCTCGCGCGGCCGCGTCGAACTCGTCGTCGGCAAGGGCGCGGAGGCCGGGCACTTCGACCTGTTCGGGCTCGACGAGGAACGCCAGTGGGACCTCCAGCGCGAGAAGTACGAGCTGCTCCGCCGCCTGTGGACCGAGGAGAACGTCGACTGGCAGGGCGAGTTCAGGCCCGCGCTGAAGAACGTGACGACGGTCCCGCGGCCGTACGACGGCGCGCCGCGCGTCTGGCACGGCTCGGCGACCTCCCTCAACTCCCCCGAACTGGCGGCCAGGCACGGGGACCCGCTGTTCACGGCCAACGCCATCCAGCCGCGCTCGGCGTACGCCTCACTCATCGCCCACTACCGTGAGCGCTTCGAGGCGTACGGCCACGATCCGGCCCGCGCGCACGTCGCGGCGGGCTCGGGCGGGCTGCTCATCGCGGACACGGCGGAGCAGGCCGTCGCCCGCTACAAGGAGCTGTACGAGGCGAAGGTGGCGCAGACCTTCCGGCCCGATCTGGCGGGCAGGCCGGGGTACAACACGCCGTTCCGCACGATCGAGGACGCGATCGCCGACGGGCCCCAACTCATCGGCTCCCCGCAGCAGATCATCGACAAGATCCTCGGATACCACGAGGTGTACGGGCACGATCTGCAGTCGATCTCGGTGGACTCCTTCGGGCTCGGGCCCGCCGAGCAGATCGAGACCCTGGAGCGGTTCGCGGCGGAGATCGCGCCGGTGGTGCGCGCGGCGGCGCCGTCCACGCTGTGGGACACCCCGTGACGTCCCCGCACCGGGAGCTACGATCCGAAGAACAGCCCTGACCTGCCCTGGAGTGATCGATGACCCTCCTGACGACCTGGCCGGAGGCCGGCCACGACATCGTGGTGCGGCGCACCTCCAACCCGGCGGAGATCGCCGCCGCGCTGGCCCCCATGGGCGTGCGCTACGAGCAGTGGCCGGTGCGCGACGACGTGCCCGCCGATGCCGACAGCGACACGGTCTTCGCCGCCTACCGCGCGGAGATCGACAAGCTCAACGCCGAAGAAGGCTTCCAGACCGTGGACGTCGTGGCGCTGCATCCGAGCGAGGACCCCGAGTGGCCCGCGAAGGCCGCGGCGGCCCGGCAGAAGTTCCTCGCCGAGCACACCCACGACGACGATGACGAGGTGCGCTTCTTCGTCGCGGGCGCCGGGATCTTCTATCTGCACGTGGCGGGCGAGGTGCACGCCGTGTACTGCGAGAAGGGCGACCTGCTCGGGGTGCCGCGCGGCACGACGCACTGGTTCGACATGGGCACGTCCCCCGCGTTCACCGCGATCCGCTTCTTCCACGAGGAGGACGGCTGGATCGGGAACTTCACGGGCAGCCCGATCGCGGACCGCTTCCCCGACTTCGACGAGATCCACGCGGGGTACGCCGCGTGACGGATCCGGACGTGCTCGACGTGCCCGACGTGTTCGACGTGGACGCCGTGGTGCTCGACATCGAGGGCACCACGAGCGCCACCGGTTTCGTGGTGGAGGTGCTCTACCCGTACGCGCGCGAGCGGTTCGGCGCGCTGCTCGCCTCGCGGGGCGCCGAGCCCGAGGTGGCGCGGGCCGTCGCGCAGGTGCGGGCCGAGGCCGGTGAGCCGGGCGCGGATGCCGCGCGCGTCGAGGAGATCCTCGGCCGCTGGGTCGACGAGGACCGCAAGGCGACGCCGCTGAAGACGCTCCAGGGCATCCTGTGGGCGGAGGGCTTCGCCCGGGGCGAGCTCGTCTCGCACTTCTACCCGGACGTGATCGAGGTGCTGCGGCGCTGGCACGCGGAGGGCGTGCGGCTGCACGTCTACTCGTCCGGCTCGGTGGCCGCGCAGCGCGCCTGGTTCGCGCACTCCCCCGAGGGCGATCTGCTCGGGCTCGTCGGCGGCCTGTACGACACGGTGAACGCGGGGCCCAAGCAGGATGCGGACTCCTACCGGGTGATCGCCTCGTCCGCGGGTGTCGCCCCCGAGCGGCTGCTCTTCCTCTCCGACCGGCCCGGTGAGCTGGACGCGGCGCGGGCCGCGGGCTGGCGGGCGGTCGGGGTGCGGCGGGCGGGCGAGCCGTACGCCGATGCGGACTTCGGCGATCATCCGCGGGTCACGTCCTTCTCCCAGATTTCCCTCGCCCCGATATCGCCTGCCTCGAAAACCCCTGTCCCCAGGAGCAGTTCATGACCGAGAACACCGCCGTCACCGCACTGGATCTGGAGGAGGCGGGGGCCGTGCTCGCCGCGGAGGCCGCGCGGTTCGCCTCGTTCGGCTGGATGCGGGGCACCTCGGGCAACCTGTCCCTCGTGCTCTCCCGGGACCCGCTGCGGCTCGCCGTCACGGCGAGCGGCCGCGACAAGGGCGAACTGACCTCGTCCGACGTGGTGTTGACGGATGGGGCGGGCGCCGCGGTCGGCCCCGGGCGGCCGTCCGCCGAGGCCGCGCTGCACGCGCGCGTGGCACGGCTGACCGGGGCGGGCGCCGTGGTCCACGTCCACACGGTGGCGTCCGTGGTGCTCGGGCAGCGGTCCCCCGAGGGGATCGTGTTCGAGGGCCTGGAGATGCTGAAGGGCCTCGGGCACCCGACGCACGAGGTGTCGGTGACGCTCCCGGTGATCGCCAACAGCCAGGACATGACGGTGCTCGGGGACCGCCTGGAGGCGGCGTTGACCCCCGGGATGCCGGGGGTCGTGGTGGCCGGGCACGGGATCTACGTCTGGGGTGCGGATGCGCGGGAGGCGCGGCATCGGGCGGAAGTGGTGGAGTGGCTCCTTGAGTTGGAACTGGCGCGGAGCTGAACCTTTCCGGGACGGGCCGGTAAGTACCAGCCCGTCCGGCGCTTGAGGACGAACTCGGCGGAGCCGGTGATGGCATCGGCCCCGTGGCGAAGCCCAGGAGCACGCGGTCTACGCCGGCCCACCCCCCGGTAGCTCCCCCGCCGAGACCTCAAGCACTCCCCGCTCGGTGACGAGCGCCGTCACGAGGGACCCCGGCGTCACGTCGAACGCCGGGTTGTGGCCGCGGGAGGCGGCCGGGGCCGTGCGGAGGCCAGACCACCGCAACACCTCGTCCTCGCCGCGGAGTTCGATGTGGATCGCGTCGCCGGACTCCGTGGCCAGGTCCACCGTCGTGGTGGGCGCCGCCACCATGAAGGGGATGCCCGCGTACGCGCACGCGAGGGCTATGCCGACCGTGCCGACCTTGTTGGCGGTGTCGCCGTTCGCGGCGATGCGGTCCGCGCCGACGATCGCCGCGTCGACCTCGCCGCGCAGGATCGTGCCCGCCGCCGCGCCGTCCGCCTGGACGTAGTGCGGTATGCCCTCCTGGGCGAGCTCCCAGGCCGTGAGGCGGGCGCCCTGGAGGAGCGGGCGGGTCTCGTCGGCGTAGACCGACTCGATCCGGCCCCTGGCATGCAGTTCGCGGATGACGCCGAGCGCCGTGCCCCAGCCCGCCGTGGCGAGGGCGCCGGTGTTGCAGTGGGTGAGGATGCGCAGCGGCCGCTCCTGGGCGGCAGGCACCCGCTTGAGGAGCCAGTCCGCCCCGTACGCGCCCATCGCGTGGTTGGCCGCGAGGTCCTCGCGGACGATCGCGTCGGCCTCGGCGAGCACCGCGGCGATGCCGTCGCCGACGAGCGGCGCGACGCGGTCGACGCAGACCATCAGGTTCACCGCGGTGGGCCGCGCCTCGCGCACGCGCGCGATCTCGGCGTCCAGGCGCGCCCGGTCCCAGCCCTCGCGCCCGGCCTGCGCCATGGCGAGCGCCACTCCGTAGGCACCGGCCGCGCCGATCGCGGGGGCGCCGCGCACGACGAGGCGCACGATCGCGTCGATGAGGCCGTCGACCGTGGTGACGGCGAGGCGCTCCAGGGCGTGCGGGAGCGCGGTCTGGTCGATGAGGGACAGCGCGGGACGGCCGTCCTCCGCGGCCGCCGTCCACGTCACGGCGCGCAGTTCCTGGCTGTTCATGGGCTCAACTCCGAAGGAAAGGGGGCGATTCGGCCACGGGAGGAGGGGTGCCGTCACCGTACCTGACGTGCTCGAACCACATTTCGAGACGTTCGTGCGGCTGTCCGAAATCCGGTGTTACCCTCACCGCCACCCAGGACAGATCGATCCGATCCACGGTGCGAGGAGGACAGCGATGCGCGCGGACATGACCGCGAAAGCGGACGCGACGCGCTGCCCCGCCGTGTCCCGCGGCAGCCGAATGTGCCGCTGTCGCCGCTGTTGTCGCTGAGCGACGCTACTTCCTGCACGTACGAATCTCCTGTCACCGCCCGGGGCGTACCCGGGCACCTCCACGAAGGCGATCCCATGTCCCTGCGTACGCGTACGTCCCTGCGGCTCACCGCCGCGACCGTCGGCGCCGTCCTCCTCGCCACCGGCTGCAACGCCGCCGCCAAGAACGGCGACGCGGACGACGAGGGGAAGGGGAAGGCGTTCACGCTCGTCACGCCCGACCCCGTCGCCCAGAACGAGTTCCTCAAGCTGGCCGTGAGCGGGGTGAAGGCGGCGGCGAAGGCGCAGGGCGGCTCGCAGAAGGTGTTCCAGAGCAGCGACAACGACTCGCGGCAGCAGAACGTGGCCTCGGCGGTCGACTCGGCGCCCGACGTCATCGCGCTCGTCGGCTTCGAGTTCGCGGACATCGTCGCGCAGCAGGCCGAGGCGCATCCCGAGCAGCAGTTCCTGCTCGTCGACGCGTGCACCAAGAAGAGCTACGAGAACGTCACGTGTGCCGTCTTCCGCGAGCACGAGGCGGTCTATCTCGCGGGCGCCGAGGCGGGCCTGCTCACCAAGGGGAAGAAGGTCGGCGCGGTCGACGTGCTCGACACCCCGCAGTTCCGGCGCTACAGCGAGCCGTTCGCGGCGGGCGCGAAGAAGGTGCGGCCCGGTGTCACCTCCCGGACGCTGTTCGTCGGCGGCCAGTCGCCGTTCAACGACGCGGCGCGCGCCAAGGACCAGGCGGCGACGCTCGCTTCGGGCGGCGCCGACCAGGTGATGGCGGCCGCGGCGGGCGGCAACACGGGCGTGTTCCAGGCCGCCAAGAACCGCAAGGGGTTCCAGGCCTACGGCGTCGACGCCAACCAGTGCGCGGGCAACCCCGGTGTCGTCGTCGACAACGTCCTGAAGAAGACCGACGTCGCCGTGGAGAAGGGCATCGCACAGATCCTGGCCGGCAAGGGCGGCACGACCGTGTCGTACGGCCTGAAGGAGGGCGGCATGTCGCTGACCGGCCTGGAGCCGGGGGGCGCGGACTCCGGGTGCCTGATCGCCAAGTCCGCCAACAAGGACGTGCTCGCGCGCGTCGAGAAGCTGCGCGACGCCATCGTCGCCGGGAAGCTGACCGTCGATGACCCCGCCGCCTGAGCACGACGGCGGGGCGCCCGCCGTCGAACTGCGGGGCATCACCAAGGAGTTCCCCGGCACGCTCGCCAACGACCGGGTGGACCTGACCGTGCGGCGCGGCGAGATCCACGCCCTGATGGGCGAGAACGGCGCGGGCAAGTCCACCCTGATGTCCGTCCTGTACGGGCTGCACCGCCCGGACGCCGGGCAGATCCTGCTGGACGGGCGCGAGGTGTCGTTCGCGAGCCCGAGCGAGGCGATCGCCGCGGGGCTCGGGATGGTGCACCAGAGCTTCAAGCTGTTCCCCTCGTTCACGGTCGCCGAGAACGTCGTGTACGCGGCCGAGCCGCGCCGGTTCGGTCTCACCGACCGGGCCGAGGCCGTCCGCAGGGTGGCCGCGCTCGCCGAGGAGCACGGGCTCGCCGTGGATCCCACGGCGAAGGTCGGGGACCTGCCGGTGGGGGTGCGCCAGCGTGTGGAGATCCTCAAGCTCCTCTACCGGGGCGCCCGTACGCTCATCCTCGACGAGCCGACGGCGGTGCTCACGCCCGCGGAGGCCGACGCGCTCTTCCGTGTGCTGCGCTCCCTCGCCGACGAGGGCCGCACCGTCCTGCTGGTCACGCACAAGCTGCGCGAGGTCATGGAGGGCAGCGACACCGTGACCGTGCTGCGCGACGGGCGGGTCGCCGCGCGGATGCGTACCGCCGGCACCAGCGCGGACGGCATCGCGCAGGCGATGACCGGGCGCGCCGTCGAGCTGGACCGGGTGCACCCCGCGGGCTCGCCGGGCGGCGCGGTCCTCTCGGTCGGCGGGCTCGCCACGGACGCGGTGCGGGACGTGTCGTTCGACGTGCGCGCCGGTGAAATCGTCGGCATCGCGGGCGTCGCGGGCAACGGGCAGTCCGAACTGGTCGAGGCGGTCGCGGGGTTGCGCCCCGTGCGCGCGGGCCGGGTCACGCTCAGCGGCCTGGACGTCACGGACGCGTCGGCGGCGCGGCGGCGTGCGGCGGGCCTCGCGTACGTCCCCGAGGACCGCACGGCGGTCGGCACCGCGCCCGCCGCGACCATCGCGGAGAACCTCGCCATGGGCCACCACCGGGGGCGCGGCCTACTCAGGCCGGGACGGCTGCGCGAGCACGCGCGCGTGCTGATCGAACGCTTCGGCATCAAGGCGGCGTCGACCCGGCATCCGGCGGGCTCGCTCTCCGGCGGCAACCTCCAGAAGCTCGTCATCGGCCGTGAACTGGCCCATGAGTCACCCCTGTTGATCGTCGAGCAGCCCACCCGCGGGGTGGACATCGGCGCCATCCAGACGATCCACGACCAGCTGATCGCCCACCGCGACGCGGGCCACGCGATCCTCCTCGTCTCGGCCGAACTCAGCGAGATCCGGGGCCTCTCGGACCGGGTCCTCGTGATGTACGAGGGCCGGATCGCCGCCGAGTTCACCCGCGAGGAGGCGGACGAACGACGGCTCGGTCTGGCGATGGCGGGCGCGGGGTCCTCGGCGGACACCGACACCGACCCTGCCGCCGCTGCCGCCGCCACTGCCCCCGCCACCGCCGCACCCGCCAAGGAGGCCCCCTGACATGGCCGTCGAGTCCCTGCCCCGGGGGCGCTCGCTCGCGGGACGCGCCCTGCGCTCCCCCGCGCTGCACTCCGTCGTCGCCGCCGTGCTCGTCGGCGCGCTGTTCCTCGTCGGTACGGGCGCCGACCCCCTCGGCGCGTACGGCTCCGTGCTCAGCGGTGCCCTCGGGCCCGACGGCATCGGGTCCACCCTGACGACGGGCACCAGCATCATCGGGCTCGCCGTCGCGCTCGCCATCCCGATGCGGGCGGGGCTGCTCAACCTCGGCGGCGACGGCCAGCTGGTGCTCGGCGGCATCGCCGCCGCGGCCACCGGCCTCTACGTCCCGCTGCCCGCCCCGCTCGCGGTGCTCGCCGCGCTGCTCGCCGGGATGCTGGCGGGCGCCGCCTACGCCGCGCTCGCCGCGGTCTGCCAGAACAGGTTCGGCGTACCGCTCCTGGTGAGCAGCCTGCTGCTCGGCTATCCGGCGATGTCGTTCGCCTCCTATCTGGCGCGCTTCCCGCTGAAGGAGGAGGGGTCGAGCCTGCCGCAGACCCGGCGGCTGCCGGACGGCGTCGAGCTGCCCGCCTTCGGTTCCTCGACGGTCACGGTGGGCCTGGTGCTCGTCGTGCTCGCCGCGGCCGTGTTCATGTTCGCCGACGCCCGCACCGCCGCCGGATACGAGATCCGCATGACGGGGCTCAACCCGCGCTTCGCGGCGTACGCGGGGATCGACAGGCCCCGGCTCACGCTGCGCCTGATGGGACTCTCCGGGGCGGTCGCCGGACTGGTCGGGGCGATCGGCGTGCTCAGCTTCCCGTACCGCTTCATCGACGGTTCGCTGACCGCGGCCGGGCACACCTGGACGGGCCTGACCGCCGCGCTGCTCGCCTCCGCCGCGCCCCTGGGCACGGCGCTCGCCGCGCTGTTCTTCGCCGCGCTCGAAGTCGGCGGGCTCGCCATGGAGCGGGCCACCGAGGTGCCGCGGGAGCTGACGCAGGTGCTCCAGGCCGTCGTCATCGTCTTCCTCGCCGCGCGGCTCAGGCTGACCTGGCGGCGCGCCCGGAAGCCGGCGGCCACGAAGGCGGTGGCATCCACCGAGAAGCCAGAGAAGCCCGAGGAGCCCGTGAAGTCCGTCCGTACCGAGGGGGACCTCTGATGTCCGTCGACTCCGCGCTCTTCCACTCGGCGCTCCTCGCCCTCACGCCGATCCTGCTCGCCGCGCTCGGCGGCGCGATCTGCGAGCGCGCGGGCGTGTTCAACATCGGCCTCGAAGGCATGATGCTGATCGGCTGCTTCAGCGCGGTCGCGGGCAGCTGGTTCACCGGCAGCGCCTGGCTGGGGGTGGCCCTGGCGGCCCTCGCCTCGGCGGCGTACGCGATGATCCTCGCCGTGGGAACCATCAGCCTGCGCGGTGACGCCGTCGTCCTCGGCGTCGCGCTCAACCTCCTCGCGGTCGGCCTGACCGGGTTCCTGCTGCGTACGGTCTTCGGCGTGCAGGGCACCTTCTCCGACCCTGATCTCGCGGGCCTCGGCAACCTCGGCCTGGGCTTCCTGGGTCCCGTCCTGTCCGGGCACTCCGCCCTCGTGTACCTCTCGTGGGCGGCCGTCGCCGTCGCCGCCGTGTTCCTCGCGCGCCACCCCTGGGGGCTGCGGCTGCGCGGGGTCGGCGAGGCGCCCGACGCGGCCGCGACCCTGGGGGTGAGCCCGGCGAAGTACCAGTACGCCGCCGTGCTCGCCAGCGGTCTGCTATGCGGGCTCGCGGGCGCCCAACTCGCCCTCGGCAACGTCACGTTGTTCTCGGAGAACATGACGGCGGGCCGCGGCTGGATCGCCGTGGTCGCGGTCATGCTGGGCCGCGCCCTGCCGGTGGGGGTGCTGCTCGCCGCGCTGCTCTTCGGCATCGCGGAGGCGGTCGGCTTCCGGTTGCAGGGCAACGGTCTGCCGCAGCAGGCGACCGACGCGGCCCCCTATGTGGTGACCTTGGTCGCCCTCTTCCTCACCACGGCGCGCCGCAAGCGCCGCAAGCGTCCCGAACCCCTGGCAGGAGCCTCCTCATGACGACGCCGTCCGACACCCTGCCCATCACCCGGGTGCCCCGCACCGGACTGCCCGCGCGGGCCGTCGTGGTCGGCGACCCGGGCCGCGCGGCCGCCGTCGCGGAGCTGCTCTCCGACGCCAAGGAGGTGTCCTACCACCGCGAGTACCGCGTCTTCACCGGCAGCTGGCAGGGCACCGACGTGGTCGTCGCCTCGCACGGCGTGGGCGCCCCCGGTGCGATCCTCCTCTTCCAGGAGCTCGCGGAGGCGGGCGTGCGCACGCTGATCCGGCTCGGCACCGCGGGCGCGATCCGCCCCGGCATCCGCGACGGCGACCTGGTCATCGCGGACGCGGCGGTGCGCGACGACGGGGTGACGCAGCAGCTGATCCCCGCCGAGTACCCGGCGTTCTCGGCGCCCGAGGCGGTCCTCGCGCTGCAGCGCGCGGCGCGGGCGGCCGGTGCGCCGTACCACCGCGGCGTGGTCTGGACGCGGGCCGCGTTCCAGCCGGGCTTCCTGCCGCTGCCCGGCGAGGCGTACACGGCCGCCGGGATCGCCGCGATCGAGATGGAGCTCTCGGCGCTGTACGTCTTCGCCTCGACGCACGGCCTGACCGCGGGCGGCGCCCTGGTCGTGGACGGCGCGAACGCCGACGAGCTGGTCGACGCGGAAGCCACCGGGGGCTACGACCCGCACCGCGACGTGGTCGCCGACGGGGTCGACCGGGGCGCCCGGATAACCTTGGACGCGCTGCGCCTGCTGGCCTCGGCCGAGAGCTGAGCCTGGGCCCGGGACGCCGAGGACCCGGACGACCGCAGCGCACGCCGCGACCGACCACGGAGAACGGAACCATGCAATCCACTGACCTCCCTGCCCAGGACCGCGGCGGCCCCATCGACCTGCTCGTGCACGGCGGGGACGTCCTGACCGTCGACGAGGCGGGGACCGTCGTGCCGGACGGCGCCGTGGCCGTCCGCGCGGGCCGCATCGTCGAGGTGGGTCCTGCCGACCGGCTGCGCCCGGCGTACGAGGCGGCCGAGGAGATCGACGCGCGCGGCTGCCTCGTGCTGCCCGGCCTGATCAACACGCATACGCACCTCGCGATGAACCTGATGCGCGGCATCGCCGACGACGTCACGCTCCAGGGCTTCCTGGAGCGGGTCGTGCCGCGCGAGGCCGCGATCCTCTCGCCGGGCGCGGTGGCGGCCGCGATGCGCGCCGCGATCGCCGAGTCGGTGCGCGGCGGCGTCACCACCGCGCTCGACATGTTCTGGTTCCACGAGGCCGCCGAGGCCGCGGCCCGCGAGGCCGGCTGGCGGCTGCTGACCGGACCCACCTTCATGGACGTGCCGGGCCCGCCGGACGGCAGGCCGTACGCCGAGCGGCTCGCCTGGGCGACCGGGCACCTCAAGGCCTACGTCCCGGCGCCGGGCACCCGCCCGGTCGTCTGCGCGCACTCCGCGTACACCCTGAACCCGGCGCAGCTCACCGAGATCGCCGCGCTCGCCCGCGAGCACGGCGCGCTGCTGCACGTCCACGCGTCCGAGAACGCGGCCGAGGTGGAGACCGTCGTCGCGCAGCACGGCATGCGCCCCGTCGAGCTGCTCGACTCGCTCGGCGTGCTCGGCCCCGACACGCTGCTCGCGCACGCCGTGGACCTCACGGACGCCGAGATCGCGACGCTCGCCCGCACCGGCACGCCCGTCGCGCACTGCCCGGTCTCCAACCTCAAGCTGGGCTGCGGCATCGCACGCGTGCCCGAGCTGCTTGACGCGGGCGTCACGGTGGGCCTCGGCACGGACGGCGCGGTGTCCTCCAACACCCTGGACCTGCTGGGCGCGGTGAAGATCGCCGCCCTGGTGCACAAGGCGGGCGGCGACCCCACGGCCGTCAACGCCGAGCAGGCCGTGCGGATGGCGACCGTCGAGTCGGCGCGGGCGCTGGGCCTCGGCGACGTTCTCGGCTCCCTGGAGGCCGGCAAGCGCGCCGACCTGATCGTCCTCGACCTGGACCGGCCGCATCTGCTGCCCCGGCACGACCCGTGGTCGACGCTCGCGTACGCGGCGGCGGCGTCGGACGTGCGCGACACCGTCGTCGAGGGGCGCGTCCTGATGCGCGACCGCGCCCTGCGCACGCTCGACGAGCCCGCGGTCCTGCGCGCCCTGGCCGCGGCGGCCGCCGAGCCCGAGAGGAGCACGGCATGACCCCGGACACCGCCGTCGAACCGACCCGCGGCTTCACCGGGCGCGCCCGCGCCGCCGACCGTGATCCGCGGCTGCCGCCGGGACAGTACGACGCGCGCGAGGGCTGGCCCGTCCTGTCCGCCGAGGTGACGCCCGAACTGGCCGCCGCCGACTGGACGTTCCGCGTCGACGGCCTGGTCGCGCGGCCGCGCACCTGGAGCTGGGACGAGGCGCACGCGCTGCCCGCGTCCGAGTACCGGGGCGACATCCACTGCGTGACCAGCTGGTCCAAGTTCGGGGTGCGGTTCGGCGGGGTGAGCCTGGACTCGTTCCTGGCCGCCGCGGGCCCGCTGCCCGGCGCCACGCACGTCGTCGCGTACTCCCACACCGGCTACACCACGAACCTGCCGCTCGCCGACGTGACGGGCGGCAGGGCGTGGATCGTCTGGGAGTACGGGGACGGGCCGCTGCCCGCCGAGCACGGCGGTCCCGCCCGGCTGATCGTCCCGCACCTCTACTTCTGGAAGAGCGCCAAGTGGGTCGCGGGGCTGCGCCTCCTCGACCACGACGAGCCCGGCTTCTGGGAACAGAACGGCTACCACCACCGGGGCGACCCGTGGGCGGAGGAGCGCTACTCCGGTGACTGACACCCCCCGTACCCCGCAGGGCTTCGTGCCGCCGAGCCGGTTCGCGGTGCCGGGGCGCATCGCGGTCAGCAACCGTGCCGCCGCCACCTGGCAGCGCGCGACCGTCCTGGAGATCCGCGGGGAGACCCCGGCCGCCTCGACGTTCCGCCTCAAGGTGCCCGAGTGGCAGGGACATCTGCCGGGCCAGCACCTGATGCTGCGGCTCACCGCCGAGGACGGCTACGTCGCCCAGCGGCACTACTCGATCGCGTCCGCGCCCGACGGCGGCGGCGAGATCGAGCTGACCCTGGACCACGTGCCGGGCGGCGAGGTCTCCGGGCATCTGCACACCGTCGCCCGCGTCGGCGACACGGTCGAGGTGCGCGGCCCGCTGTCCGGCTTCTTCGCCTGGCCGGGCGACCGGCCCGCGCTGCTGCTCGGCGCGGGCTCGGGCGTGGTCCCGCTGATGTCGATGGTCCGCCACCACCGGGCCGCCGGGCTCGACCTGCCGCTGCGCCTGGTCGTCTCCGCGCGCACCCG
Organism: Streptomyces sp. NPDC087300; assembly: GCF_044744425.1. Classification (NCBI taxonomy): domain Bacteria; kingdom Bacillati; phylum Actinomycetota; class Actinomycetes; order Kitasatosporales; family Streptomycetaceae; genus Streptomyces; species Streptomyces sp. NPDC087300. Next base: position 117,704 of record NZ_JBIUYI010000008.1, on the reverse strand, counting down.
CGACGACCTGATCTACGCGGCCGAGTACGCCGAGGAGACCACGGTCGTCCTGACCCGCACGGAGGGGCGGCTCGCCGCCGGGCACCTGGCGCCCTTCCTCGACGCCGCGGGGCGGCCGGACGGCGACGGCGGCTGGGAGGCGTACATCTGCGGCTCCAACGGCTTCGCGGAGCACGCCTCGCGGCTCCTGGTGGCGGGCGGCCAGCCGGTCGACCGGATCAGGATCGAACGCTTCGGCTGACCGCCGGGAGGGGCGTCGCCGTGGCTACGGCGACACCTCTTCCAGGCGCCGCCCGGCCGTCTCCTCCGCGCCGAGCGCCGCGACGACGGCGCCCACGACGGCCACCGCGCCCAGCATCACGAACACGGTCGAGACGCTGCCGTCCGCGTAGACCGCGCCCACCACGATCGGGCCGAGGATCACGCCGAGCCGGTTCATCGCGCCGCCCACGCTGGAGCCGAGCGCCCGCATGCGGGTGGGGAACAGCTCGGGCGTGTACAGGTACAGGCAGATGTTGGAGCCGAAGAAGAAGACCGCCGCGAGCGAGGTCCAGATCAGCACCTCGACGGGGGTGCGGGCGCCGAGGAACGCGAGGACGAGCAGCATCGCGGCGGCCCCGCCGAGACAGCCGGTGATGACGCGCCTGCGCCCGGCCCTGTCCACGGTGAGCGCGGCGATCAGACAGCCGAGCAGCCCGGCGCAGGAGGTGACGGTGGAGTAGAGCAGCGCGTCCGACAGGGACAGGTCGTAGCGGTTCTGGTAGATCGTCGGGAGCCAGGACGTGATGCCGTAGTTGACGAAGTAGCCGGTGAACCAGAGGACGCCGATGACGAGGGTGCGGCGGCGGTAGCGGCCGGTGAACAGGCCGCGAAGGCCGCTGGTGGCCGCCCTTTCTTGAGCGGTCGGCACGGCAGCGGTCGGCACGGCAGCGGTCGGCACGGCCTCGGGCGCCGCCTCCGGTACGGGCGGCAGCGGCTTGCCCGTGATGCGTTCGACCTCGCGCTCGATGCCGTCCATCACCTCGGCGGCCTCGGCGGTCCTGCCGTGGTCGGCGAGCCAGCGCGGCGACTCGGGGACCCTGCGCTGGACGAGGATGCAGAGCAGGCCGGGCAGCGCGGCGATGGCGTACATCCAGCGCCAGCCGAGGATCGGCACCACCCAGGCGGCGACGAGGGCGCCGACGGTGAGTCCGGCGGGAAAGACCAGCTCGTACAGGAGCACGAAGCGGCCGCGCCGGTGGCTGCGGGTGATCTCGGCGATGAAGGTGGCGGCCACCGGCACCTCGCCGCCGATGGCCAGGCCCTGGACGAAGCGCAGGCCCATGAAGAGGTCGACGGAGGGGGCCGCGGCGAGGGCGAGGTTCGCGGCGCTGGAGACGGCGACGCAGATCGCGATGACCTTGACCCGGCCGACGCGGTCGGCGAGCCGCCCGGAGAGCAGGGCGCCGACGAGCATGCCGATCGAGCCGACGGTGAGCAGGAGCGTGGCTCCTGAGGTGCTGAGGTCGAACTCGTGGCGCAGCTCGGGCAGCGCGTAGGCGATCAGGAGCTGGTCGAAGGCCTCGAAGAAGGTGACCGCGCCGACGATGAGGCGGACGGTGACGTGCCAGCGGCACAGGGGCAGCCGCTCGAAGCGGGCGGCCATGGCGGCCCGCGCGGCCGGCACCGCGTGGTCGGGTGGGGTGTCTGAAGCGTTGAGCGTCATACAGGTACTCCGCGGCGATGAGGGGACGGGAGCGGGGTCTCGACGTCCCGAGACCGGGGGCGAGTTAGCGCAAAGTTTCTAAGCGCTTAAGTTGTACCGTCCTGCGACCGGAGGCCGTCAAGGGTCTGAGCAAGGAAAGAACAGGCGGCCGGGTCTTGCGTCCCAGATATTTAAGCCCTTAGATTTCTAGCGCTTAGTCAAGCACGCCCCGGAACAACGTCCGAGCTCCGCAAGGAGGGCCCCCGCATGCCCCGAACACCCGCAGACGAAGCGCTCATCGCGGGCCGGTGGCGGCGCGGCGCGGGCGACCCCGTCAGGACCGTCGATCCGGCCACCGGCCGCGTGCTCGCCACCGTGCACGCGGTCACCGTCGAGGAGGTCGCGGAGTCGGCGCGGGCCGCGGCCCGCGCCGCGGCGGACCCGCGCTGGCGGGACCTGCCGCCGCACCGCCGCGCCGAACTCCTGCACCGCGTCGCCCGGTTGATCGACGAGGCGGCCGAGGGCCTCGCCGCGCTCCAGACCGCCGACACCGGCAAGACCCTCGCCGAGACCCGCGCCCTGGTGGCCAGCGCCGCCGGGACCTTCCGCTACACCGCCGCGGCCCTGGAGACCGCCGAGGACGCGCTCACGCCCGCGCGCGGCGACTACGTCACGATGAGCGTCCACGAGCCCATCGGCGTCGTCGGCGCGATCAACCCCTGGAACTCCCCCGTCGCCAGCGACGCGCAGAAGCTCGCCCCCGCGCTCGCGGGCGGCAACGCGGTGCTCCTCAAACCCGCCGAGTGGACGCCCCTCGTCTCGCTCGCACTGGGCCGACTGATCAGCCGGGCGCTCGACGAACTCGGCCTGCCCGCGGCCCTGTTGTCCGTGCTCCCCGGGCGCGGGAGCGTCGTCGGCGACGCGATCGTGCGCGATCCGCAGGTCGGCAAGGTCACCTTCACCGGCGGCACCGCGACCGGCCGGACGATCGCGCACGCGGCCGCCGAGAAGCTGATGCCGGTCTCCCTGGAGCTCGGCGGCAAGTCGCCGACGATCGTCCTCGCCGACGCCGACGTGGAACAGGCCCTGGCCGGGGTGATGTTCGGGGTGTTCTCCTCCAGCGGGCAGTCCTGCATCGCCGGTTCGCGGCTCTTCGTGGCGCGCGAGCTGTACGCGGAGTTCGTCGGTGAACTGGTCGAGCGCACCCGGAAGTTGCGGGTGGGCCCCGGCACATCGCCGGACACCCAGGTGGCGCCGCTGGTGCACCACGAGCACCGGGACGCGGTCGCCTCGCGCGTCGACCTGGCGCGCGAGGAGGGCGCCCGGGTCCTGTGCGGCGGCGCGGCGCCCGACGGCGCGGAGTACCGCGACGGGGCGTACTACCTGCCGACCGTCCTCGACGGGCTGCCGAACTCCGCGCGCACCTGCCAGGAGGAGATCTTCGGCCCGGTCCTCGTCGCGCTGCCCTTCGACGGCGAGGCGGACCTCGTCGCCCAGGCCGACGCCTCCGTCTACGGCCTGGCCTGCGGGATCTGGACCCGCGACCACCGCGCCGCGTGGCGGATCGCCCGCCGGATCGAGGCGGGCACCGTCTGGATCAACACCTACAAGCAGTTCAGCATCTCCACCCCCTTCGGCGGCATGAAGGACAGCGGCCTCGGCCGCGAGAAGGGCCGCGACGGCATCCGCTCCTACCAGCGCCAGAAGTCCCTGTACTGGGGCACCGCCGAGACCCCGCTGCCCTGGGCCAACTGACCACCCCACCGGAGTACTTGATGTCCCACCCCCCGATAGCCCGGCTGCGCGCGCTGCGCTCCGTCGAGCTGCTCACCCCCTCCTTCGCCGAGGCCACCGACTTCTACGAGGACGCCTGGGGCCTGGAGGTCGTCGAGGCCGAGCACAGCGCTAGCTGGCTGCGCGGCACCGGCGAGGAGCACCACGCCCTCCAGCTCACCCGCTCCGAGCGCACGGGCCTCGGCCGCCTGACCTTCTCCGTCGGCACCCCCGCCGAGGTCGACGAGGCCGCCCGGCGGCTCGAAGCCCGCGGCATCACGCCCGTGGCGGGGCCAGGACCGCTCGACCAGGTCGGCGGCGGCTACGGGCTGCGCTTCACCGACCACGAGGGCCGGCTGATCGAACTCTCCGCGCAGACCTGGGCCGTCGCCCCGCGCGGCCGGGACGGCGCGGTGCCCGTCGGGGTCACCCACGCCGTCCTGAACACCACCGACATCGACGCATCGGTCGACTTCTACACCGACGTGCTTGGCCTGCGGGTCTCCGACTGGTCCGAGCACCAGATGGCGTTCCTGCGCTGCAACGCCGACCACCACTGCGTCGCGTTCAACCAGGCCGAGTGGGTCTCCCTCAACCACGTGGCGTACGAGATGAGTTCGATCGACCACTTCATGCGGGGCCTGGGCCGGCTGCGCCACCACGGGATCGCCCCGCAGTGGGGTCCCGGGCGGCACGGGCCCGGCAACAACACCTTCTCCTACTTCACCGACCCGACCGGGCTCGTGTGCGAGTACACCTCCGAGGTCGCGCAGGTCGTCGAGGACCGCTGGATCGCCAAGGTCTGGCGGCGGGTGCCCGAGCTGTCCGACCTGTGGGGCACGGCGGGGGCGCCGTCCAAGGAGATCCGCTGTCACATGGCCGGTTCGCCGGAAGGAGCACGGGCGTGAACGCCACCAGGAAGGTCGGTCTCGTCGGCTGGGGCGCCATCGGCCGCGTCGTCGGCACCGCGCTGGTCGAACACCGCGTCCCCGGCGCCGAGTTGGCGTGCGTCGTCGACAACCGCCCGCTCGGCGGGACGGCGCCCGCGCCGCAGCTCACCTTCGACGAGGCGCTTGATCGCTGCGATCTGATCGTGGAGGCGGCGGGCCAGGGCGTCGTACGTGAATGGGGCGAGCGCGTGCTCAGCTCCGGGACCGATCTGCTGATCGCCTCGACGGGCGCCCTCACCGACGAGGAGCTGGCCGAGCGCCTGCTCGCGGCGGGTCCGGGGCGGGTGTACTTCACCGGCGGCGCGGTCGGCGGGCTCGATCTCCTCCAGGCCGTACGCTCGCTCGGCCCGCTCGACGAGGTGCGGCTGACCACCACGAAGCTGCCCGGCACGCTCGAACAGCCGTGGATGGACGAGGAGTTGCTCGGCCGCCTTCGGACGGCGACCGGTCCGGTCGAGGTGATGTCGGGGACCGCGCGCGACATCCCGGTGAAGTTCCCCAAGTCGACGAACGTCGCGGCCTCCGTCGCCCTCGCCGTCGGCGACCTGGACGCTGTGCGGGTCCAGGTCGTCGCCGATCCGGGCGCGCACCACACGCGGCACGTCGTCGAGGCGTCCGGCGCGCACGGGTCGTACCGCTTCGACGTGGCCCATCTGCCGGACCCGGAGAACCCCGCGACCAGCCAGGTCGTGCCGTACTCGGTGCTGCGCTCGCTCGCGGCGCTCGCCGGTCGGACGGGGCAGATCCTGTGAGCGTCCACCTGGAGACGGCGGGATCGACAGGACCGCTGCTGCTGTGCCTGCACGGCATCGGCTCCTCCTCTGCCGCGTTCGCGCCGCAGCTCGCCGCGCTCTCGGGGTATCTCAGGGTCCTGGCCTGGGACGCGCCCGGATACGGCAAGTCCCCCGACCCGGATGGCCCGTTGGACCTGGACGGCTTCGCGGACGCGGCGGCCGACGTGATCCGCTCCCACGGCGCGTCGGCGCACGTCCTCGGCGTCTCCTGGGGCGGCGTGATCGCGCTGCGGCTCGCCGCCCGCCACCCGGAACTGGTCGACTCGCTGATCGTCGCGGACTCCAGCCCCGGCTCCGGCACCGATCCGGCCAAGGCCGCCGCCATGCGGCAGCGCGCCGCCGAGCTGGCCGGGGCCGGGCCGCGGGAGTTCGCCGAGCGGCGCGGGCCCCGGCTCGTCTCATCCGGCGCGCCGCCCGAGCTCGTGCGACGGGTCGTCGACACCATGGCCTGCTCCGTCCGGCTGCCCGGCTACGCGTACGCCGCCGAATCGATGGCCGCCACCGATCTGCGCGCGGAACTCCCCGCGATCTCCGCGCCCTCCCTCGTCCTCTGCGGCGACCAGGACCGGGTCACCGGCGTCGAGGCCTCGCAGGTCATCGCCGGGGCCCTGCACAAGACCGCCTACGTGATCGTCAAGGACGCCGGTCACCTGGCCAACCAGGAGCAGCCCGAGCGCTTCAACGCCTGGGTGCTCTCCCACCTCCGCATCACCGCCCGCCTTCCCGAGCAGGAGTTCCCGTCATGCCTCTGACCACCACCGCGTACGACAACGGCGGCGACCTCGCCCGCTACACCGACTCCCTGATCGCCTCCAAGGAGTCCCGCGTCGCGGACTTCGACACGCTCTCCTTCCAGGAGAAGGCGGGCCCGCAGTACCGCCGCGGCCAGATCCGCTACGTCGGCTCCGGCGCCACCGGCAACCACGAGGGCGACAGCCGCATCCTGCCGTCCGGCGGCTTCACCTTCTCCAACATGCTGCTGCCGCCCGGCGCCGAGGGGCCCGCGCACACCCACCACGACGTGGAGGAGGCGTTCTTCGTCCTGGAGGGCGAGGTCCGCGTCGGGGTGCACCGCGGCGCCGACGAGGTCGAGTACCGCACGCTCGGCTACCGCGACATGATCGTCGTCCCGGCCGGGGTCACCCGCTCCCTGAAGAACGAGGGCGACACCGACGCACTGTTCTGCGTCGTCATCGGCACGCAGAAGCCGCAGGTCCCCTCCTACCCCGAGTACTCGCCGATGCACGGCGTCACCCGTGACTGATCCGCGCACGGTGGTCGTCACCGGGGCGGGCCGTGGCCTGGGATTCGCCATGGCCCGCCGGGCGGCCGAGGACGGCTTCCGGGTCGTCGTCGCCGAGGTGGACGCGGCGCGGGGCGGGGCGGCCGTCGCAGAGCTGCGCGCGGAGGGCCTGGACGCGCATTTCGTCCGGTGCGATGTGGCGGACCCGGCGTCGGTCGATGAACTGGCCTCCGCCATAGCCGACTTGGGCCCGCTGTACGGACTGGTCAACAACGCCGCGCTCGCCAACGGCGTCGGCGGCAAGGAGTTCCAGGACATCGACGTCGCGACGTGGGACCGCCTGATGGCCGTCAACGCCCGGGGCCCATGGCTGGTCGCCAAGACCCTCCACCCGCTCTTCCGCTCCCCCGGACGGATCGTCAACATCGCGTCGGACGCGGCCCTCCACGGATCACCTCGCCTTGCCCACTACATCGCCTCCAAGGGCGCGGTCATCGCGCTGACCCGGGCGATGGCGCGCGAGCTGGGCGACAAGGGCATCACCGTGAACGCGGTGGCGCCAGGACTCACCGAGGTCGAGGCCACCGAGACGGTGCCCGCCGAGCGGCACGCGCTCTACCGGGGCCTCCGGGCGATCTCGCGCCCGCAGCGGGCCGACGACCTCATCGGCCTCGTCGCCTTCCTGCTCGGCGACGAGTCCCGCTATCTCACCGGACAGGTGATCGCCGTCAACGGCGGCTTCACCATGAACTGACGTACAGGAGCCAACTGTTATGGATCTGGGCCTCGCCGACCGGACCGTCCTGGTCACCGGCGGCAGCTCGGGCGTCGGCCTGGCCACGGTCCGCGCCCTGCTCGACGAGGGCGCGCGGGTGGCGACCTGCGGCCGCGACGCCGACCGGCTCGCCGCCGCGAGCGCCGCGCTGGGCGCCGGTGACCGGCTCCTGACCGGCGTCTGCGACGTACGGGACGCGGCCGCCGTGGCCGGGTTCACGCGGCGCGCCGCCGAGGAGTTCGGCGGCATCGACGGACTCGTCAACAACGCGGGGCAGTCCCGCATGAAGGGCTTCGCAGAGTCGACCGCCGCGGACTGGCGCGACGAGCTCGAGCTGAAGTTCGCGGGCGTCCTCCACCCCCTGCACGCGGGCCTGCCCTGGCTGCGCGCCTCGGCCGCCGCCTCCGTGGTGAACGTCAACGCGGTCCTCGCCAAGCAGCCGGAGACCCGCCTGATCACCACCAGTGCCGCCCGCGCGGGCATCCTCAACCTCTCCAAGTCCCTGTCCGCCGAGCTGGCCCCGGACGGCATCCGCGTCAACTCCGTCTGCCTGGGCCTGGTCGACACCGGCCAGTGGACGCGCCGGCACGCCGCGTCCGGATCCGGGCTCGGCTACGACGACTGGCAGGCCGGGCTCGCCGCGGACCGGGGCATCGCGCTCGGGCGGCTCGGGCGGGCCGAGGAGGTGGCGTACGCGATCGTCGCGCTGCTCTCGCCGCGCGCCTCCTACATCACAGGTACCAGCATCGACGTCTGCGGCGGAGTCGGCCGCGGCATCCTCTGAGGAGCCCCTCATGCATTACGACACCGGAGGCGATCTCCTCGTCGCCGTCCTGCGCGAACTCGGCATCGACACGGTGTTCGGCATCGTCAGCGTGCACAACCTGCCGCTGGTCGAGGCCGTCGACCGGGAGCTGCGCTTCGTGCCCGTGCGGCACGAGGCGAGCGCGGTGAACGCCGCCGACGCGTACGGCAGGGCCCGCGGCTCGATCGGCTGCGCCCTCACCTCGACCGGCACCGGCGCGGGCAACGCGGCGGGCTCGCTCGTCGAGGCGCTCAGCGCGGGCACGTCCGTGCTGCACGTCACGGGGCAGGTGGAGAGCGCGTACCTGGGCAGCGGGCGCGGCTTCATCCACGAGACCAAGGACCAGCTGGGCATGCTGAAGGCCGTCTCCGCGCACGCGGCCACCGTGCCGTCGGCCGCCGGCGCGGGACGCGTGCTGCGCGCGGCCGCCCGCGCCGCGCTCGCCCCGCCGGGCGGCCCTGCGAGCGTGGAGTGGCCGGTCGACCTGCAGTACGCGGCGCAGACCGATGCCGCCATCGACCTCCCCGAGCCGATCTTCACACCGTCCTTCGGCGCCGAACTGGCAGACGCGGGCGAGCTGTTGGCGTCCGCGAAGCGCCCGTTGGTCTGGGCGGGCGGAGGTGCCGTGCGCGCGGGCGGCCCGCTGTCCGACCTGCTCGACGCCACCGGGGCCGGGCTGCTCACCTCCAACTCAGGGCGCGGCACCCTGCCCGAGGACGACCCGCGCGTCATCGGGAACTTCGCCGCCACCCCGGCCGGGCGCGCCCTGCTCGCGGACGCCGACCTGCTCCTCAGCGTCGGCACGCACTTCCGGTCCAACGAGACCGCCGACTACGGCCTCCAACTGCCCGCCGCACACGTCCAGATCGACGTCGACCCGGCCGCGCTCGGCCGCGTCTACCCGACGGCCCACACCCTGTGCGGTGACGCGTCGGACGCGCTCACGGCCCTGCTTCCGTACGCCCGGCGCGCCTCGGCGGAATCCGGCTGGGACATCCGGATCACCGCCGTACGCGACGAGGTACGGGCGGACCTGCGCGACGCCATCGGGCCGCAGGCCGCGGTCTGCGACGCCATCCGTGCGGCCCTGCCGCGCGCGGCGGTCGTGGCCCGCGACGTGACCATCCCGTCCAGCAGCTGGGGCAACCGGCTCCTGGAGATGTACGACCCGCGCGACAACGTCTTCCCGCGCGGCGGCGGCATCGGGCAGGGCCTGGGGATGGGCATCGGCGCCGCGCTCGGCCGCCCCGGGGCACCGACCGTGGTCCTCGCGGGCGACGGCGGGCTCGCGGTACACCTGGGCGAGCTGCTCACGCTCGCCCAGGAGCGGCCGCGGCTGACCCTGATCGTCTTCAACGACGGCGGCTACGGCGTGCTCCGCAACATGCAGGACCGCTACAGCGAGCGCCGATCGGGCGTCGATCTGGCCACCCCCGACTTCGAACTCCTCGCCAGGGCCTGCGGGTTGCCGTACGCGCGGATCGCCGCGGCCGAGCAGGCCGGGCCCGTCGTCGCCGAGGCGGTCGCCTCCGACGGCCCGGTGCTCGTCGAGGTCGACCTGGCCGCGCTCGGCCCGATGAAGAGCCCGTTCACCCCGCCCGTGAAGATCCCCACCACGTAGGCAGGCCGCAGCCATGACCTCTGAATCCCTTCTCGACCTGCGGGTGCGCCGCATGACGTGGGAGGCCGAGGGAGTCCTCTCCGTCGAGCTGGCCCACCCGGAAGGCAAGCCCCTGCCCGGCTGGGCGCCCGGCGCGCACCTCGACGTCCAGGTGGGCGGCCAGATCCGCCAGTACAGCCTGTGCGGCGACCCCCGGGACCCGGCGGTGTACCGCGTCGCGGTGCTCAACGAGCCCGCGTCGCGCGGCGGTTCGCGCCACGTCCACACGAAGCTGCGGCCCGGCCAGCACGTCACCGTGTCCGAGCCGCGCAACCACTTCGCGCTTGAGGACGCCGCCGCGTACGTGTTCGTCGCGGGCGGCATCGGGATCACGCCGATCCTCGCGATGGCCCGCGAGGCGGCGCGGCGCGGGGCGCCCTGGCGCCTCGTCTACGGCGGACGCACCCGTGCCTCGATGGCGTTCACCGATGAACTGGCGTCCCTGGAGGGCACGTTGACGCTCGTCCCGCAGGACGAGCTCGGGCACATCGACCTGGCCGCCGCGCTCGACGGGCTGTCCGGCGACACCCTCGTCTACTGCTGCGGCCCCGAGCCGCTGCTCGCCGCCGTGGAGGGCGTCTGCCCCGCCGACCGGCTGCGCGTGGAGCGGTTCGCCGCGCCCGTCGTGGCGCGGGACGGCGACGACGCGGCCTTCGAGGTGGAGTGCCGCCGCTCCGGCGTGACCCTCTCCGTCGATCAGGACACCTCGATCCTCCAGGCCGCGGAGGCGGCCGGGATCACGGTCAGCAGCTCCTGCCAGGAGGGCATCTGCGGCAGCTGCGAGACCCGGGTGCTCGACGGCACCCCCGCCCACCGCGACTTCCTGCTCAGCGAGGCCGAGCACGCGGCCAACACCTCGATGATGATCTGCGTCTCGCGCCGCGCGTCCGGCCGCCTCGTCCTCGACCTGTAATTCCCCACCGGAGGCAACAGTGACCACCACCTGGCCGTACCTGGACGTCCACCAGTCCCGTACGCACGAGCCGAGCCCCTACGAGTACAAGCTCGCCGCCACCCTCGAAGAGGTCTTCACCAAGGAGGGGCACGAACTCTCCGATGTCGTACGCGGCTTGAACGCCCGTCAGATCCACGCGCCCGACGGCGCCCCCTGGACCGAAGAGTCCTTCCGTGCCGAGATGAACCGACTGGGAGCCTGAGATGACGCTGTCCGTGAAAGGCACCGCCGACCACATCTACGCGACCGGCCTGCGCAACCAGTGGCACCCCGTCGTGCCCTCCTCCTTCGTCGCACCCGGCGCGATGCGCAAGGTCACCGCCCTCGGCGAGCAGTGGCTCCTGTTCCGCCGCTCCGACGGCACCCTCTCGATGCTCGCCGACCGCTGCCCGCACCGCGGCGCGCCCCTCTCGCTCGGCAAACACCTGGGCGACCGGGTGGCCTGCTGGTATCACGGGGTCGAGGTCGAGACGGACGGGACGGTCTCCTCCGTGCCGGGCCTGCCCGGCTGCAACCTGGAGGGCAAGAAGCTCGTGACCTCGCTGCCGGTGCGCGAGATCGGCGGCGCGGTCCTCGCCTACTTCGGCGACGAGCGGCACCCCGAACCGGCCGAACTGACCCTGCCCGAGCCGCTCACCGACCCCGACGTGGACGCGATCCTCTGCTACGCGGAGTGGAACGGCCCCTGGCGGTTCGCGGTGGAGAACCTGCTCGACCCGATGCACGGCGCGTTCCTGCACCACGAGTCGCACACCATGTACGACGGCGACACCACCGCGAAGTTCCGCATCCGCGAGACGGACCGGGGCTACTTCTTCGAGAAGACCGACCAGCGGGGCGTCAACTTCGACTGGGTGGAGCTCTGCCGCACCGGCGTCGACTGGGTGGACCTCACCATCCCCTACCCGCCCTCGGCCGGGCCCGGCGGACCCTTCGGCATCGTCGGCATGGTCTGCCCCGTCGACGAGGACCGCACCGGTGTCTTCTTCTGGCGCTACCGCCGCGTGACGGGCTGGCAGCGCGACACCTGGCGCTTCCTCTACAAGACCCTCATCGAGGAGCGCCACTGGCAGGTGCTCGAACAGGACCGGGTGATGCTGGAGGCCATGCCGGCCGACGCCGACCAGCGGGAGAACCTCTACCAGCACGACCTGGGCGTGGTGCGGCTCCGCCGGATGTACCGCGCGGAGGCCGAGGCCCAGGCAGCGGAGGCTGGGGCTCCGGCAGCTGAGGCCGGGGCTCCGGCGCGGGCTGCTCGGTCCGCTCAGCCCGCAGGGGCCGCGTCCTCCTCCTGAGGCGCGTCCGAGTCCGTGATGGACCGCTCCAGCTTGGACATGAGCCGGGCCAGCTGGCGGCACTCGGCGGGCGAGAGTCCGCCGAGCATCCGGCGCTCGTTGTCGAGGTGCTCGGCGAACACCTCGTCGATCTTGGCGAGCCCGGTGTCCGTGAGCCGCGAGTAGACGACGCGGCGGTCCTCCGCGTCGCGCTCGCGCACGATCAGGCCGTCCTTCTCCAGCCGGTCGATGCGCAGCGTCACCCCGGCCGACGAGACCAGGCCCGAGTCGGCGAGCTGGCCCGCCGTGAGCCGGTAGGGCGCACCGGCCCTGCGCAGCGCGGTCAGCACGTCGAAGCCGGCGACCGCGAGGCCGTGCCGCTCGATCGCGGAGGTGAGCCGGGTGTTGTAGCGGATGAAGGTGCGGTGCAGCCTGGCCAGGACCTCCAGGGGCGCCGTGTCGAGGTCGGGCCGCTCCCGCGCCCAGTCCTCGATGATCGACGCCACCGCGTCCGGCTGGTGCGCCGCCTTCTTCCCGGCCATCTGTCGCCCGCCCTCCGTGCCGCCCGCCGACCGGGGCCGGTGGTCCGCCGGGCCCGTGCGGAAATCTTAGCCCTCAAGGATCACGGGCAATCCCTCCACCCTGGTGCGCAACGGCTGCGCGACGGGCCATAATCGCCTGATACATCGGATCTCTTTCCGGCACCTTTGGTCCGGCACCTTTGATCCGACACCTTTGACACGTGAGGCGAGGTCCCCATGGCTGTCACCGACGAGGCCATCGAGAAGATCAAGGGCATGATCGTCTCGGGCGCGCTGCGCCCCGGCGACCGGCTGCCCAAGGAGAGCGAACTCGCCGCCGACCTGGGCCTCTCGCGCAACTCGCTGCGCGAGGCGGTCCGCGCGCTCTCGCTGATCCGCATCCTCGACGTACGCCAGGGCGACGGCACCTACGTCACCAGCCTGGACCCGCAACTCCTCCTGGAGGCCCTGAGTTTCGTCGTCGACTTCCACCGCGACGACACGGTCCTGGAGTTCCTCGCGGTGCGCCGCATCCTGGAGCCCGCGGCGACGGCGATGGCCAGCGCGCACATCACCGAGGCCGAACTGGACACGCTGACCCAGCAGTTGGACGCCCTCGGCGCGTCGCCCTCGGTGGAGGAGCTGGTCGCCTGCGACCTGGAGTTCCACCGGGGCATCGTGCAGTCCTCGGGGAACTCGGTGCTCTGCTCCCTCCTGGACGGCCTGTCGGGCCCCACCACCCGGGCCCGCGTCTGGCGCGGCCTGACCCAGGAGGACGCCGTCAGCCGCACCCTGCACGAGCACCGCGCGATCCTCACCGCGCTGCGCGACCGTGACGCCGAGGCGGCCAGATCGTGGGCGACGGTGCACATCGCGAGCGTGGAGCAGTGGCTGCGCTCCACCCTGTGAGCCGGTGGTGACGCAGGGGTGTGCGCCATCCGTGACACGGCGCGTCGCGCCATGAGTGACGGGCGGATGACCTGGGCAGTGTTCCGGTCACTCCCCCACGCAAGGGGGCTGCGGAGGGCCCCCGCCGACGCCGTAAGGTTGGGGCGTACGCAAGGGAACGTCGGAAGGAGGCCTGGGTGATCGAGCTCGAGGGGGTACCCGAGCTGGTCGACCCGGTCATGGTGGCCGCGTTCGAGGGCTGGAACGACGCCGGCGACGCCGCCTCCACCGCGGTCGCGCATCTCGACAAGGAGTGGAAGGGCGAGGTGTTCGCGGCGCTCGACGCCGAGGACTACTACGACTTCCAGGTGAACAGGCCCACGGTCTGGCTCGACGGCGGGGTGCGCAGGATCACGTGGCCCACGACGCGCCTCTCCGTGGTGCGCGTCGGCGGCGACAAGCCGCGCGACCTCGTCCTGGTCCGCGGCATCGAGCCGTCCATGCGCTGGCGCTCGTTCTGCAACGAGATCCTGGGCTTCGCGCACGAACTGGGCGTCGAACTGGTCGTGATCATGGGTGCGCTGCTCGGCGACACCCCGCACACCCGGCCCGTCCCGGTCAGCGGCGTCACCTCCGATCCGGACCTGGCCCGCACGATGGACCTGGAGGAGACGAAGTACGAGGGCCCGACGGGCATCGTCGGCATCCTCCAGGAAGCCTGCACGCACGCGGGCGTCCCCGCCGTCAGCCTCTGGGCCGCCGTCCCGCACTACGTGTCGCAGCCGCCGAACCCCAAGGCGACGCTGGCGCTCCTCAACCGTCTGGAAGACCTGATCGACCTGCGCATCCCGCTGGGCGAACTGGCCGAGGACGCCCGCGCCTGGCAGCTGGGCGTGGACCAGCTGGCCGCCGAGGACAGCGAGGTCGCCGAGTACGTCCAGTCGCTCGAGGAGGCCCGGGACACCGCCGAGCTCCCCGAGGCGTCGGGCGAGGCCATCGCCCGCGAGTTCGAGCGCTATCTGCGCCGCCGCGACGGGGGCGGGCCGCCCGGTCCCGGCCAGCCCGGGGGTCACGCCACGGACGGCGAGGGGGCGGCCTACCTGCGCGACGCACCCAGCGACCGCACCCGCCCGCCGAAGCCGAAGCCGTCGCAGCGGCCGACGGAGCAGGGCACCGAGAGTCCGGAGAGCACCGGGAGTCCGGGCTCCGAGGGCGCGGAGAGCGCCGAGAGCCCCGGCGGCGGAGCATCCGCCACCGGCGACGACAGTGACGATTCCGGCAATTCCGGCACATCGGATTCCTCGGACGACTGACACGGCCGCCTGATCCGGTCGACCGCTCCGGCCGCCTGATCCGGCCGCCGGACAAGGCCGAGCAGCACGTACCCCACCCGCGGGGTACGGCATTCCCGCCACGCGAAGGGGCGGCACCCACCCGGGTGCCGCCCCTTCGCCATGGATGTGGCGCGTTGGGGGCGTGACATCGCCTTCCGGCCGAATTGCCCGGGGTTCCCTCTTCAACTTCTCTTCAAACTCCGTTGCGGAAAAGAGGGGTGGACGAGTCGGCCTGCCGGTAGCAAGGTGTGCTCCGAGGCGCGGCCCCGCGCACAGCACGGCACCCGAAGGACCGAAGGGAGCGGTGAAGCGATGACCGACCAGACACACCCGGCACAGGACCCCGGAGCCGGCGGGCCGGGCCCCGACGGAATGGGATTCACCTACCGAGGAGCCGAGCGGGAACTGATCGTCGTCGCACGGCCCGAGGCCCGGCTGCGCGCCGGTGAGCACGAGGTCCGCTCGGCGTCCGGCTCCGACGTGTCGGCCCTGAACATGTTCCTCACCGACGAACAGCTCACCCTGGAACCGCTGTTCGGCAACGAGGAACGGCTGCGGGCCGCCGCCCCCACCGGCACCGGCGAGGAGGACCTGCCCGACCTCGCGCTCTTCTACCGGGTGCGCGGCGGCGACGACAGGACCGAGGAGCTGCGCTCGCGGATGGCGGCGCTGCCGGGCATCGACACGGCGTACGTGAAGCCGGGCGCGGTCCCCGCCTCGATCGACCCCTCGCCGTCCCGGCCCCAGGACCTGGACGAGGCGACCAGGATGCGCAAGGAGGGCATGCCCGTCACGCCCGACTTCACCAGCAGGCAGGGCTACTTGAACCCGGCGCCCGAGGGCATCGACGCCCGGTGGGCCTGGCAGCGGCTCGGCGGCTCCGGCGAGAGCGTCACGATCGTCGACATCGAGGGCGCCTGGCAGCTGCGCCACGAGGACCTGTCGGCGAAACTCGCGGGCGTCGTCATCGGCACCCCCCTCCAGGACGTGGCCTGGCGCAACCACGGCACCGCGGTGATCGGCGTCATCGGCGGCGACCGCAACAGCCGCGGCATCACCGGCATCGTGCCGGAGGCGGTGACCGCGACCGCCTCCTTCCAGCCGCTCGGCACGGCGGCCACCATCCACGCGGCCGCCGACCGGCTGCACCGCGGCGACATCATCCTGCTCGAACTGCACCGCCCGGGACCGAAGTTCGACTTCGAGCCGCGCGACGACCAGAAGGGGTACATCGCCATCGAGTGGTGGCCCGACGACTACGCCGCGGTGCGCTACGCCACCGCCAAGGGCGTCCTCGTCGTGGGCGCCGCCGGCAACGGCGCCGAGTCCCTGGACGACGCGGCGTACGAGCGCCGCCCCGACGGCTTCCCCTCCTGGTGGCGCAACCCCTTCAACCCCACCAACCGCTCCTCCGGCGCGGTCCTGGTGGGCGCGGGCGCCCCGCCGCCCGGCACCCACGGCCGCGACCACGGGCCCGACCGCTCGCGCC
Organism: Streptomyces sp. NPDC087300; assembly: GCF_044744425.1. Lineage (NCBI taxonomy): Bacteria > Bacillati > Actinomycetota > Actinomycetes > Kitasatosporales > Streptomycetaceae > Streptomyces > Streptomyces sp. NPDC087300. The sequence goes on along the minus strand of NZ_JBIUYI010000008.1, from coordinate 101,559 downwards.
TGGCGTTCTCCAACTACGGCGCACGCCTCGACGCGCAGGGCTGGGGCCGCGAGACCACGTCGACCGGCGGCTTCTGGGACCGGGCGGGCGATCTTCAGGGCGGCGCCGAGGAGATCGCCTGGTACACCGACACGTTCTCCGGCACGTCGTCGGCCTCGCCGATCGTGGTCGGCGCGCTGGCCGCGCTGCAGGGCATGCTCAAGGCGTCCGGCCAGCAGCCGATGACGCCGGACCGGGCCCGCGCGATGCTGCGCACCACCGGATCGCCGCAGCAGGACGCGCCCGGCAGGCCCGCATCGCAGCGCATCGGCAACCGCCCCGACCTCAAGGGCGCGGTGACCAATCTGCTGCCGTCGGCGGTGGGTTCGGGCCGCGCCGAACGGTACTGGGACGAGCTGCTCCCCTATCCGGCGGAACTCCCGCCCCGGCTCAGGCTGTTCGTGGCCGGGGAGTGGCGCAACCTCAACAACCCGTCCCCCGAGACGCGGCAGGCGGTGCACGCCGCCTTCGCCGGGGGGCAGCCGGACGTCCGCGTCTGGTTCTCGGACGACGAGGTCGTCGGCCTCGTCGTCACGGGCTGAAGCACGACCAGCACTGCTGAAGGACCACAACCATTGAGGGAAGGTGGCACCAGCATGAGCACCACCCCGCAGATGAGTCAGTCGGGCCGGCACCAAGGCCAGCAGTACGGGCAGCAGTACGGCCAGCAGGGGACGCAGGGGCAGCAGGGCCCGAGCACGGCCCCGCCGCAGCAGGAGCAGTTCCAGCAGCAGCCGTTCGGGCAACAGCAGTACGGTCAGCAGGGCATCCAGAGCCCGCAGAGCATTCAGAGCCCGCAAGGCATCCAGAGCCCGCAGGGGATCCAGGGCATTCAGAGCCAGCAGGGCGGCCCGGGCCAGCAGAGCATGCAGCACGTGCCGCCGCAGCTGCGCCAGCAGCTTCAGCAGCTCGGTCAGCAGCAGCCGTTCCAGCAGCTGCTCCAGCAGTTCGGCCAGGAGCAGATCCCGCAGGCGCAGGCGCCCGACGTCTCCACCCAGGCGCTGGCGTCGAACGTGGCGACGGCATTCTGGGACGTCGTCCAGCCGCTGCCCGGCCAGGCGTCGATCCTCTATCTGCACGTCGACGGCAACTGGCGCGCGTTCATCAACCCCAACCCGCAGACCCACGACGAGGTCCAGGAGGCCTTCGCCTACGGCCAGCAGGTGATCGGGTACTACGACACCACCAACCCGTCCTACCTGCTGGCCATCGTGGTCACCAAGTGACGGGATGAAGGACGGCGGCGCCGGGCGGAGACCCTTCCCGCCCGGCGCCGCTCCTGACCGCCCGCGCCCCTAGGCGCAGTTGAACCGGGCGGCCGCCCAGTCCGCGTGGTCCCCGCTCTTGGAGCCGTTGGTGTCCTTCACCTTCAGCACCACGTGTCGGGCGCCACGCACGTCGACGTCCACCGGCACGGTCGCGGAGGCGCCCGTCACCTTCGGCGACGTCCACAGCTCCTTGCCGTCGGCCTCGACCGAGAAGGCCACCTCGCCGTAGCCGTTGATCTCGTCGTCGATGCCCGCGTCCGCGGTGAACCTCGTGCAGCGGCCGCCGGGATAGACCTCGATGACGGAGTCGGCGTGGGTGCCGATGCCCTTCTCGTACGTCTTCCCCGCCAGCGTCAGCGGGTGCCCGTCGGCCGCGCCCGACTCGCCGTTGCTGCGGTCGCGTTCGGCGGGACCGTAGCCGTTGGTGGAGGTGAGCCAGACCATGTCGCTCGCCCAGGTGTCCTTGTCCGGCGCCGCGGGCATCACCCCGACCGCGAACGGCTGGGTGCTGGTGCGTTCCTGTCCCGCCGAGCGGTAGCGGGCCCTCGCGGTGAGCGACTGCTCGCCGGTGTCCGCGTCCTCGGCGGGCGTGACGGCCACCTCGACGCGGCGCGTGCCGCCCGCGGGGACGCGGTCGACCGTGGCCGTTCCGACGGTCCAGCCCTTCGGCGCGTCCAGGGTGACGTCGACCCCGGTGGCGTCCTTCGTGCCCGCCGTGACCTCGACGGCGACCTTGCCCGCGGTGCCCGCGCCGAGCTCCTGCCCGGCCGCGGCGCGCACGGCGGCCTGCGCCCCCGGCACGGCGCCGCCGACGGCGCTCGTGTCGTCGAGCCTCAACTGGAAGGCCCGGTCGGTGCGTTGCGCGGCCGTCTTCACCCGGACGACGCCGCCGCGGTCGTCCTTGTCGTAGAACCAGCCCTGCCGGGCCTTGTCGTACGCGCTCTTGGAGGTGAGCTTGGGCAGCGTGCGGCCGTCGAGCTTCACCCGGCTCGGCGCGTCCCCGGTGTGCAGCGTGAACGCGTAGGGCCGCGCGCTCTGCTTGCCCGCGAACGTGCCCTTGCTCGCACCGATCCGCACCCGTACGTCACCGGCCCCGGAGCGCGGCGCGTCGACCTCGGCGCGCTGCGTGGCGTACTTCCCTTCGCGGTGCTGCCGGGTCACGCCGTCGTCCTCGTACAGGTCGAAGGACGACGTGCCCTGCGGGTAGATGTCCCAGGCGAGCGGCGAGTCGGCCTTCCGGTCCTCGTACGAACGGATGCCGCCCGGCCACATCGGCACGCTCGCGCCGCCCTTGACGAAGAGCGGCAGCGTGTCGAGGGGCGCGCTGTAGCCGTCGACGGTGGTCGGGCCCTGGTAGGTCCGCCCGGTCCAGTAGTCGGTCCAGGTGCCCTTGGGCAGGTAGATGCCGTCCCGTGTGGCGGAGTCCTTGTACACGGGCGCGACGAGGAAGTCCTCGCCGGTCAGGAACTCGTACTTGGCGGCGTCGGTCGCGGCCTTGGGGTCATGGGGGTACTCCAGGGCCAGCGGACGGACGGCGCCCACGCCCGTCTTCGTCGCCTCGTGGGCGTACGAGTACAGGTAGGGCAGCAGCGACTCGTGCAGCTTCAGGTACTTGCGGTTGATGGAGGTGTAGGGCTCGCCCTGGCGGAAGGGCTGCTTGTCGCTGGCGGCCCAGCCGTCCATGGTCATCGTGACGGGCAGGAACATCTTCCACTGGAGATCGCGTACGTACGTCTTGGGGCTGCCGCCGAAGATGCCGTCCACGTCACCGGTCGTATAGGCGAGCCCGGACATCGTGGACCCGGCGTACGTCGGGATCTGCCAGCGGATGTACTCCCAGCCGCCGCTCTGGTCGCCCGACCACTGCACGCCGCAGCGCTGCGCGCCCGACCAGCTCTCGGGGGCCCAGGTGAAGCCACGGGCGTCGCTGTTGTCCTCGATGCCCTGATAGGCGTCCTTGCAGCCGTCGAGCGCCTTCTTGTAGCCGTCGCCGACCCAGGCGACGTCGAGCTTGGCGACGCGCTGGCCCGCCTTGACCTGCTCGGCGATCTTGTCGAGGCCGTCCTCGGTCCACAGGCCCATCTTCATCTTGCGGTCGGCCAGGCCCTTGGAGGTCTCGGCGAGGTTCTCGTAGCCGCAGCCGTAGCCGTCGTTGACGAGCATCCAGCCGTTGGGCATGTCGTTCTCCACGTAGCCGTCGGCGACCTTCAGGGAGTCGAGGGTGTGGCGCTCGCCGCGGTTGGCGTTGTGCAGATAGCAGTCGGCGTCGCCGATCTCCATGCCGTAGACCGGCGGCAGGAACGGCTTGCCGGTGAGCTTCGTGTACTGCCCGATGACGTCCTTGGCCGCGTCGTCGCCGCGCCCCGCGAAGTAGTAGGCGTCGAAGCGCTGTTCCTTGGCGGTGGCCGTCACCGGCTCGGCGAAGTCATAGGTGTTGGGCGCGTAGGTGTTGCGGAAGACGCCGTAGCCGGCCGAGGAGAGGTAGAACGGCACGGAGTTGGGGTGCCCGCCGTCGTCCCAGTTGTAGTCGACGCTCACCTCGACCTTCTTGCCCCGGTGCGAGGTGTTGCCGCGGCCGTTCTGCATCCCGGCGCCGTAGAACTGCTCGTCGGCGCCGCGCGCCAGGCTCTGCGTGGTGGCGCCCTTCGTCCAGGACAGGCCCTTGGACTCGGCCCAGACCCGGCTGCCGTCGGCACGGTACAGGGCGAAGCGCAGCGGCGACTTGTAGGCGCGCAGCGTCACCTCGGAGGTGCGCAGCTCGTAACGGTCGCTCTTCTCCGTCCACGTGGTGCGCGGCGCCTTGCCCTGCGGCAGGACGATGTCCTTGCCCGCCGGGTCGGTGAACTTCCCGTCGGGGGCGAGTTCGAGCCGGAACGTGTCGGCCGAGACGAAGCTGACGCGGGCCTCGGCCGCGCCCGCGGTCAGCCGGTAGACGGACCCTTCGTGGGCGAACCCGGTGACGTCACCGACGGTGGTCGAAGGCTCTTCGGCGGCCTGTGCGGGGCCGCCGGGTCCCGCGAACACCGCGAGCAGGCTCAGCAGGGCGGCCGCGGCCGCCGATCTGAAGCGCGTGGGAGATCTCATGGCGGAGGTCTAGCGCCTCAACGGGTGCCAGGGCCATGGACTTTGATGGGCCGCTCCTGGATTTCCGGAGCGGCCCATGCGGTGAAGGCGGAACTACGAGACCTACAGGAACTGCTGGCTCTACAGGGCGACGCCGAGCAGCGCGTCGACGGCGCGGGACACGACGCCGGGGGCGCCCTCGTCCGTACCGCCCTCGGTGTCCTGGCGGGCGGCCCAGCGGTCGACGGCGGCGAGCGCGGTGGGCGCGTCCAGGTCGTCGGCGAGTGCCTCGCGGATCTCCTCGACGAGCGCCTCGGCGGACGGGCCGTCGGGGCGGGAGACCGCGGCGCGCCAGCGGGCGAGCCGCTCGACGGCCTCTTCGAGCACGCCGTCGGTCCACTCCCAGTCCGCGCGGTAGTGGTGCGCGAGCAGGGCGAGGCGGATCGCGGCCGGGTCCACGCCGTCGCGGCGCAGCCGGGAGACGAAGACGAGGTTGCCCTTGGACTTGGACATCTTCGCCCCGTCCAGGGCGACCATGCCCGCGTGGACGTAGGCCTTGGCGAACGGGAACTCGCCGGTGAGCACCTGGGCGTGCGACGCGCCCATCTCGTGGTGCGGGAAGGCGAGGTCGGAGCCGCCGCCCTGCACGTCGAAGCCCATCCCCAGGTGGTCGAGGGCGATGGCCACGCACTCGATGTGCCAGCCGGGCCGGCCGCGGCCCAGCGAGCCGCCGTCCCAGCTCGGCTCGCCCTCGCGGGCGGCCATCCAGAGCATCGGGTCCAGCGGGTCCTTCTTGCCGGGGCGCTCCGGGTCGCCGCCGCGCTCGGCGGAGAGCAGCTTCATGGCGGCCACGTCGAGCCCGGACACCTCACCGAAGTGGGCGTCGGACTCGACCGAGAAGTAGACGTCGCCGTCGAGCTCGTAGGCGGCGCCCATGTCCCTGAGCCGTTCGACGAGCGGCACGATGCCGGGTATCGCCTCGACGGCTCCGATGTAGTGCTTGGGCGGCAGGAGCCGCAGCGCGGTCATGTCCTCGCGGAACAGCGCGGTCTCGCCCTCGGCGAGCTCGACCCAGTCCTTGCCGTCGCGGTTGGCGCGTTCCAGGAGCGGGTCGTCCACGTCGGTCACGTTCTGGACGTAGTGAACCTGCCGCTTGGTGTCGAGCCACACGCGTTGCACGAGGTCGAACGCGTTGTAGGTCGCCGCGTGACCCATGTGGGTCGCGTCGTACGGAGTGATGCCGCAGACGTAGATACGGGCGACGGGACCGGGGTCGAGGGTGACGAGTCCACCGGTCGCGGTGTCGTGGATCCGGAGGTCGCGGCCCTTGCCAGGAAGGGCGGGGACCTCAGAAGCGGGCCAGGCATGCATGCCATGAGCCTAACCGGACGAGGCATCCGCATACGAGTGGGGGATCAAGGAGAATCGGCCGAGCGGGCTTCCGGGTGGCCGATTCTCCCCGCCTAGACCGGTGGCCAGGGGATCGCGGGCCACTCGCCGCCCGGCTCCGGATGCTTCCCCGACGACAGCAGCGCGGCCACCCGGGCCCGGGTGGCGTCGAGCTCCGCGGGGGTGATCAGGGCGGCCAGCCGCTCGGCGAGGTCCGCGCCCGCCTTGAGGGCGTCACGCAGCGTCCGCAGGGCCCCCAGGGCCTCCTCGGGCAGCGGCTCCCCCGCCCAGCCCCACAGCAGCGTGCGCAGCTTGTCCTCGGCGTTGAAGGTGACCCCGTGGTCGATGCCGTGCAGCCGGCCGCCCTCGGTGAGCAGGTGGCCGCCCTTGCGGTCGCCGTTGTTGATCACCGCGTCGAGCACCGCGAGGCGCCGCAGCCGCACGTCGTCGGCGTGCACGAGCAGCGCGGTCCGGTCCTCGTCGACCTGGGCGAGGCCGACCGCCTTCCAGCCGTCGCCCGGCTCGTCGCCGTCGACCAGGGCGAGCAGCTCGGTGCCGTCGGAGCCCTCGATCCACAGCTGGCACATGCCCTCGCCGTAGGGCCCGTCGCGCCACACGGTCGGCGGGATCAGGTCCCAGCCGTCCTGGGTGATCGCCCGGGACACCTCGTACGCGGCGACCTCGCGCCCCGCGAGCGTGCCGTCGGGGAAGTCCCACAGGGGCCGCTCGCCCGCGACGGGCTTGTAGACGCAGGCGGCCTCCTCGCCCTCGTGGGCGACCGTGCAGTAGAGCACCGCGTTCGACGCCTCACGGATCCGCCCGCGCACGGTCAGCTCGCCGCGGGTCAGGAGCGTGACGGGGTCGGTGCTCACGCTCCCCGCCGGTACCCGTTCTGGCGCGGGCATACGTGTCCTTCCGGGTCGAGCGGGAGGCTGCACAGCGGGCACGGCGGACGGCCCGCGTTCACCACGTCGAGGGCGCGCTTGGCGAAGGCCCTGGCCTGGGCGCCGGTGAGCCGGACGCGGAGCATCGGCGGGCCGTTCTCCTCGTCCTGGAGGAGTCTCTCCTCGGCCTCGGCGAGATCGTCCTCGGACTCGGCGTCCAGTTCGACGAGCGCCTGCGCCTCGACGATCATGCGCTCCTCCTCGCCGTCCCAGGCGAGCGCCATCGTGCCGACCCGGAACTCCTCCTCCACGGGGGAGTCGAGCGGCGCGCTGTCGGTCACCTCGGCGGGCGCGACGGCCGGCACCGGGGCATTGCCCCCGCTGCGGCGCACCACCTCGTCGAGGAGCTCCTCCATGCGCTCGGCGAGCGCGGCCACCTGGGTCTTCTCCAGGGCGACGCTGGTCACCCTGATCCCCGCTGAGGCCTGCAGGAAAAAGGTACGGCGTCCGGGCAGCCCGACCGTTCCGGCGACGAAACGCTCCGGCGGGTCGTAGAGGAACACCTGACGGGACACGTCCTGTCTCCATTGGGATCGACTTCAAGTACTCGTGCCACGAGCGGTGACACGGCGACTACGGGGCCTGCTTCAACCGCTTCACCCTACTGCGGGCGACGATCACGGTGCGCCCGCACCGCCCCCGACCGTCGCGTCGGCGCTCGGCGGCACCTCACGGGGCGCCAGGGACGCGAAGTCCCCGGTGTCCCCCAGGCGTACGAGGAAGGGCCGCAGCCGCGTGTAGCGGATGACGGTCACCGAGCAGGGCTCGACGGAGATCCGCTGGAAGAGGTCAAGGTGGAGCCCGATGGCGTCCGCGACAAGGGACTTGATGATGTCGCCGTGCGAGCACATCAGATAGGCGGCGTCCTCGCCGTGCTCGCGCTCCACGCGCGCGTTCCACTCGCGGACCGCCTCGGCCGCCCGCGTCTGCATGGCCCGCATGGACTCGCCGCCGGGGAAGGCGGCGGCCGACGGATGCCGCTGGACGACCTCCATCAGCGGCTCGTCGGCGAGTTCGGCGAGCTTGCGGCCCGACCATTCGCCGTAGTCGCACTCCCCGATGCGGTCCTCGGTGTGCGCCGGGAGACCGGGCCTGGCCGCGAGCAGCGGCGCCACCGTCTCCGCGCAGCGCTGCAGCGGGCTCGTGACGACTTCGGCGAGCGGCAGGGCGGCCAGGCGCTCCGGCAGCGCGGCGGCCTGCGCGGCGCCCCGCTCGTCCAGGGCCACGCCGGGGGTCCACCCGGCGAGCAGTCCCGCGGTGTTGGCGGTGGAACGTCCGTGCCGGACGAGGATCAGCGTGGGCATGCGACTCAGCCTAAGCGCACACGGAGGTGCGGCCCGTGGGGAGGCTGGGAAGAATGCGCGGTGTGATTGTCGACTGCGCCATCTACCGGGAGGGCCGTCGGACCGAGGGCCCCGAGGACTTCTCCGACGCCCTCGACGAGGCGCGGGCCGCCGGGGACGCCTTCGTCTGGATCGGCCTGCACGAGCCGACGGAGGCCGAGTTCGACAAGGTCAGCCAGGAGTTCGGGCTGCATCCGCTGGCCGTCGAGGACGCCCTCAAGGCCCATCAGCGGCCCAAGCTGGAGGTCTACGACGACTCGTTGTTCATGGTCCTCAAGCCGGTCGTGTACGAGCCGGACAGCGACACCGTCTCCTCCGGAGAGGTCATGGTGTTCATGGGCGACTCCTTCGTGGTGACCGTCCGGCACGGCGAGGGCGCGCCGCTCGGCGTGGTGCGCCACCGTCTGGAGGCCGACCCCGACGTCCTCAAACACGGCCCCACCGCGGTCCTGTACTCGATCGCCGACGCCTCCGTGGACCACTATCTGGAGGTCGCCGACGAGCTCCAGGCGGACCTGGAGCTCCTGGAGGCCGAGGTCTTCTCGCCCGACGTGGGCGGTTCCCGCAACACCGCTTCGCGGATCTATACGTTCAAGCGGCAGATCCTGGAGTTCCGCAGGGCGACGGGCCCGCTCGCACTGCCCATCGGCCGCCTCTCCGGAGCGGGCCCCTTCGGTACGAACGTGCCCTTCGTGGAGGAGTCCGCGCAGCCGTTCTTCCGTGACGTGAACGACCATCTGACGCGCGTCAACGAATCGGTGGAGGGCCTGGACCGGCTGGTGTCGGACATCCTGTCCGCGCATCTGGCGCAGATGAGCGTGCGGCAGAACGACGACATGCGCAAGATCTCGGCGTGGGCCGCCATGGCCGCGGTCCCCACGATGATCGCGGGGATCTACGGCATGAACTTCGACCACATGCCCGAGCTGCACTGGGTGTGGACCTACCCGGCGGTGATCCTGCTGATGGTCGTCCTCGAATTCGGCCTGTACCGCATGTTCAAGCGCCGGGGCTGGCTGTAGGGCGCGGCCGCGGTCGTCCTAGGCGAACCCGGGCGCGGGCGCCGCAGGGCCGCCCAAGGCGTCGCGGCGCTCCGGCATCGTCAGGGACACCATCCGCCGCCACCCGACGCACCGTTCGTACGCGTACACGCCGTGGATGCCCGTGGCGAGCACCTGCCGTTTGACCGGGGGCCAGCCGAGGATGCGCCCCATGTGGTCCATGACGGCGAGGCTCACGTCGCGGTAGACGCGGATCTCGGCGAGCGCGCACTCCCGCAGGACGCGCTGGATGGCGCGGCCGTGCCCGGCGCGGGCGAAGCGCAGCAACTCCTCGTGGCAGTACGCCAGGTGGTTGTCCTCGTCGGCGGAGATCATCCGCACCGCGCGGCCGATGTCCGGGTGGTCGGCGAAGTATCTGAGCAGCAGCCGCATCTGTTCGGAGGCGCGCTGTTCGGTGACCCTGCTGTGCGCGAGGTAGGTGACGACGTCCCGCACCGCGAGCGGCTTGTCGGCCTTCAGCTGTTCGTGCGCGAGGCCGATGCCGTGCTTCTCCAGGAGCATCGTGTAGTCGGTCTCGTGCGGGACCTCCACGGGGGCGAGCCCGCGCTTCTTCAGGAGGGCGTTGAAGATCCGGCCGTGCTTGTCCTCGTCGGCGCCGTGCCGGGTGATCTTGGGGGCGAGGGCCCGCTCGCCCGCGGGCACGAGCGCGGCGATCCGGGCGTTCTCCCAGCCGCCCTGGGCCTCGCCGCTGGCGGCGATGGAGCAGAACAGCCGGAACGACTCGTCGTTGGCGAGGATCTCCTCGAAGACGCTCTTGGCCGACAACATCACTGGCACCTCCATGCCTGCGCACGAACCTCCGCAAAGAAATAGTCAAATGCGAGGTTCGCCGCTGAGCAACAGGTGTAAGGGTCAGCTCCGCCGAACGAAGGACGACGGCGGCGTCCGCAGGCCGTAACCGGGGGCCCGGTGACGCGTTGTTCTCCGTGACGGCCGTGGCGGGGAAGACCCCCCGAGCCCCCACCACGGCCGCAGAAACCTCCCTCTCCCCTTACGCCAGCCCGGCGCGTTCCAGCGCGTCCGTGCCCGCCCGCAGCGCGGTGAGCCGCTCCTCCAGCGTGAAGCCCGCGGGCGCCAGCGTCAGCGTGGTCACCCCGGCCGCCGCGTACGCCTGCATCCGCTCGGCGATCCGGTCCACGGAGCCCAGCAGGGTCGTCGAGTCGATCAGCTGCTTCGGCACCGCGGCGGCCGCGCCGTCCTTGTCGCCCGCCAGGTACTTGTCCTGGATCTCGGCGGCCTCCTTCTCGTACCCCATGCGCCCCGCGAGCTGGTTGTAGAAGTTCTGCTTGCGGCTGCCCATGCCGCCGACGTACAGCGCGGTGTAGGGCCGGAACATGTCCGCGAGCGCGTCGACCTGGCTGTCCTCGCCGACCGCGAGCGGCAGCGTGGGGACGATGTCGAAGCCCTCCATCGTCTTGCCGGCCTTCGCACGCCCGGCCCGCAGGTGCTTGACCGCGGTCTCCTCCAGGTGCTCGGCGGCCGGGAAGATCAGCAGGGCGCCGTCGGCGATCTCACCGGTCTGCTCCAGGTTCTTGGGGCCGATCGCCGCGATGTACAGCGGGATGTGCTCGCGCTGCGGGTGCACGGTGAGCTTGAGGGGCTTGCCGGGGCCACCGGGCAGCGGCAGCGTCCAGTGCTCGCCCTCGTGGGAGAGGCGCTCGCGGGTCATCGCCTTGCGGACGATCTCGACGTACTCGCGGGTGCGGGCCAGCGGCTTGTCGAACTTCACGCCGTACCAGCCCTCGGAGACCTGCGGGCCCGAGACACCGAGGCCGAGCCGGAAACGGCCGCCGGAGAGCGAGTCGAGGGTGGCCGCCGTCATCGCGGTCATCGCGGGCTGGCGGGCCGGGATCTGGAAGATCGCGGACCCGATGTCGATGCGTTCGGTGCTCGCCGCGACCCAGGAGAGCACCGTGGCGGCGTCCGAGCCGTACGCTTCGGCGGCCCAGCAGACCGCGTAGCCGAGCTTGTCGGCCTCCTTGGCGACGGCGAGATTGTCCGCGTCCATCCCGGCGCCCCAGTAGCCGAGGTTGATCCCGAGCTGCATGGCCGATCCCCTTACCGCTGTACTCGTGAGTAACGTCCCTGTGCCCGGGACTGTAGCGCGCGGGTGGCTGATCCGTCAGCGGTGGGCCGCGGGCACCGGGGGCGGGCGTGACCGGATCGGGTGGCCGGGTTCTGCACAATCGATGGTTTGTCCACAGGCCCGCCCGTCACGGTGGCTCGGCCAGTAATCTCAGCGCCCATGGAGCAGAGGCATCTCGGCCGGACCGGCCTGCGCGTGTCCCGCATCGGACTCGGCACCCTCACCTGGGGGCACACCGACGAGACCGACGCCGCCGACCTGATGAAGGCGTTCTGGGAGGCGGGCGGCACCCTCGTCGACACGGCCGACGTGTACGGGGACGGGGAGGCCGAATATCTGCTCGGACGCCTGATGGAGCGGCTCGTACCCCGGCACGATCTGGTCATCGCCACCAAGGCGGGCAGCGTGCCCGACCCCGAGCGGCGCGTCGACGGCTCGCGCGGCCATCTGCTCGCCGCGCTCGACGCCTCGCTCACCCGCCTCGGCACGGATCACGTCGACCTGTGGCAGGTCCACGCGTTCGACCCGGACACGCCCCTGGACGAGACCCTGGGGGCCCTGGACATCGCGGTCAGCAGCGGCCGGGCCCGCTATGCGGGCATCGCCAACTTCTGCGGCTGGCAGCTCGCCAAGGCCGCGACGTGGCAGCTCGCCGCGCCCGGCACGCGCACCCGCCTGGCCAGTGCGCAGATGGAGTACTCCCTGCTCCAGCGCGGCGTCGAGCGGGAGGTGCTGCCCGCGGCCGTCGACCTCGGGGTGGGCCTGCTGCCCGCGTCTCCGCTGGGCCGCGGCGTGCTCACCGGCAAGTACCGCCGCGCGACCCCGGCCGACTCGCGCGGCGGCTCCGACCAGTTGGCGGCCTTCGTCGCGCCGTATCTGGACGACGCGGCCAGCCGCATCGTCGACGCGGTCGCCACCGCGGCGGACGGCCTCGCCGCGACCCCGCTCCAGGTCGCGCTCGCCTGGGTGCGGGACCGTCCAGGAGTGACCGCGCCGATCGTCGGCGCGCGCAACGCGCAGCAGCTCACGGCCGCTTTGTCAGTGGAGACCCTTAGTCTTCCTGACGAGATCTGCCAGGCGCTCGACGACGTGTCGGCGCCCGTGCACCGCTATCCCGATCAAGACTGGAGCACGCTGTGAGTACGGAGCCCGAAGCCGCTGCCGCGGAGGAAGCGGAGACCGCTGCCGCGGAGGAAGCCGGGCCGGCCACACCGGACGCCGCCCCGGACGCGACGGACAGCGTGGCCGCCACGGAGGCCGATGCGTCCGCCCCGGAGGACGGGAGCGCGGACGCGACGGACGCGGACGCGCCTGCCCAGGAGGGCGCGGACGCGGACGACCAAGATGCCGAAGGCGAAGCCGGGGACGGTGACGCGGCGGAGGCTGTCGAGGGTGAAGGCGCCGGTGCCGAGGCCGCCGCGGCCGCCGAGTTGTCGGAGACCGAGGCCGAGATCGCCGCGCAGCGCGAGCTCAGGGAGCGGATCGAGCAGCGCAAGGCGTCCAAGGAAGGGCCGATCGCGGCCGGGACGAAGCTGAGCGGGACCGCCGCCGACCTGCTCGCCGCCGTGCGCGCGGTGGAGAGCGGCGACAAGCCCGTCGCCAGCGCCTTCCGCGAGCCGGAGCCCGCCCCCCGCAGGCCCGCTCCCGCGCCCGCCGCCGAACCCCTGCGCGCGGAGCGGCCGATGGCACCCGCCGCCCCCGCGGAGGAGTCCGTCGACGCCGTGCGGGCCGTGCTCGCCGAGGGAGGCGCGCCCGCCACGCTCGCGGCGCCGACCGCCGCCGCGCTCGGCGAGGGCGCCGCCGGCCAACTGCGCGAGGACCCCTGGCAGTTGCTGCGGGTGCCCGGTGTCAGGACCGAGCAGGCGGACGGTTTCGCTCGCGCGCTGCTCGGCGCCGAGTGCGGTCCCGCCGACGAGCGCAGGGGCCGTGCGATCACCGTCTGGCTCCTGGAGCAGGCCGCCGCCGCGGGGCACACGGCACTCGACGCCTCGGCGCTGACCGCCGCGCTCGGCCAGCGCGCGGTGCCGGATCCGGACGCGGCGGTGCAGAGCGCCGTCGCCGAGGGCGACGCCCTGGTCTTCCAGGACGCGATCGAGGGCGCCGAGGTCCCCGTCCAGCGCACGGACGACGAGGACGCGCAGGACGACGCGGAGGAGCCCGAGCGCCCGGTCCGCCTCCTGATCGGACTGGAGCGGTACGCGCTGGCGGAGGAGAGCCTCGCCGACGGGCTCGCCCGGGTGATCAACTCCGTCTCCAAGGACGACGCGTCGGGCGACGGCTGGGAGACCGCCGCGACCGGACTCACCGGCTCGGCGGCCGAGCTGGTCCGCGCCGTGGCCGGGCACGGCCTGGTGCTGCACACCGGCGGCGAGACGGCACGGGCCGAGCCCGCCGCCCTGGTGGCGGCCGCGGCGACGCTGGGCCTGCGGGTCTGCGTGGCCACCCACAGCGCCGACGGACGCCGCCGCGCCGCCGGGGCGCCCGGCGTGCCGGAGGCGGCCGCGGTGACCGTGGCGGGCCTGCTCGCCGGGGCACAGGGCCCCGGGCGGGACGCGGACGGCGCGCTCGCGCTCGACCTCCTCGTCGTCCTGGACGCACCGCAGCTGGACGTGGAGACCGCGGCGATGCTCGCGGAGTCCCTGCCGGACGGCGCCCGCCTGGTGCTCAGCGGCGACCCGGGCGTGCTCTGGTCGGCGGGCCCCGGACGGGTCTTCGCCGATCTCGTCGCGGCGCGCTGCTGCCCCCAGATCGTCTCCCGCACCCCGGACCCAGGACCCATCGGCGAGCTGGTCTCCGGCATCGGCATCGGCGAGCTGAACCAGGTCGAGGCGCCCGGCAAGGAGGTCGTGATCGTCCCGGTGCGCGACGCCGCCGAGGCCATCCACCGCACCGTGCAGCTCGTCGCGGACTCGGTGCCGCGGGCGATCGGGGTGCCCGCCGAGCAGACCCAGGTCATCACTCCCGGGCACGGCGGCGCTGCGGGCACCCGCGCGCTCAACGCCGCACTGAAGGAGCGGCTCAACCCCGGCCCAGGCCGGTTCGGCGGCTTCGACCCCGGCGACCGCGTCGCCCATGTCCCTGCGGCGGGGCGTACGACGCTTGGGCGGGTGGTCAGGGCCGACGCGGAGGGCCTGCACCTGGAGTGCGAGGGCGTCGCCGTCGTCGTGGACAAGGAGCGGGTCGAGCAGGAGGTGCGGCACGCGTGGGCGCTCACCGCGCACCAGGCGACGGGGCTGCGCTGGCCCGCCGCGGTCGTGGTGCTGCCGGGCGACGCCGGGCAGGTGCTGAACCGGCCGTGGGTCTACACCGCCTTCAGCCGCGGCGAGCAGCACCTCTCGGTGGTGCAGGGCGTGGAGCAGGCACTGCCGCGCGCGGTGGCGGAGCGCCTCTGGAAGGACCGTACGACGCGTCTGCAGACGCTGCTGCGCCCCCAGGTGCCCTCGGTGGCGGCCTGAGCGGAACGGCCGCTACCGGCCCCTGACACGGACGAGCGCGCCACCCCTTCCGCGAAGGGGTGGCGCGCTCGTCTGCGTCTGGGGACCGCCCGCCGTCAGCGCCCGGCGCCCCGGTCCGCCACGTCCGGCTCGTCCGCGTCGTCGAGGTCCTCGACCTCGTCGAGGGGCACCGCCAGGTCCGGGTCGATGTCCACGTCCACGTCGACCCCGTCCAGGGCGTCGTCGTCCAGCTCGTCGTCGAAGACCGCGCTGACATCGAAGCGGCACACCACCCGGTGCGGGTCGGCCTGGTCGAAGGGGGCGTCGAGCCACTCCCCCGGCTCGGCGGGGGCGTCCGCCGCCGTGACCCAGAGCGTGGAGTCGCCCTCCTCCAGGCCGAACTCCTTGTGCCGGGAGGCGATTTCGTCCGGTTCGAACTCGCCGAAGAGGACGCCGAGCGCGCCGTGCACGGTGTCGCCGGGGCCGGTGCCCTCCGGCTCGCCCTCCGCGTCGAGGGCGGCGACCCGCTGGGCCTGGGCGAGCAGCCGCTGCGGCTCCACCACGGCGTAGTCGCGGCGGATCAGCACGCTCAGGGCGTTGGCCTCCGCCGGGCCCTGGTACGGCGGCAGCGCGTCCTCCGTGCCGGGGATCTCGAAGGGCGTGACCTCGTCGTAGCGGTCGTAGAGGAGTTCGTCGTACTCCTCGGCGGCGGCGGCGAGCTCGTTGAACGCCTCGTAGACGGCCGGATCGTCCTCGCCCGACCTGCGTTCGACCGCGGCCAGGTGTCGGTCGAGCGCGGTCTTGACCGCCTCGGCGGCGGCACGTACCTCGGCAGCGGTGGGCTGCGCAGCATCAGACATAGTGCAGACGCTATCCGTACCGGGCCCATGCCCGCACAATAGATGCGATGCCGGAATACGAATTTGTCGACGTGTATGTACCGCGCGGGGTCACCCGCAAGGAAGCCACACGCCTGCTGACGGACCACGCGGAGTACGGGCACTGGGAGTTGGACCGCCTGAGCCTGCACCGTGACGGGAGCCGCCGGGTGCGGCTGAAGCGGCGGATCATCCGCCAGCTGAGGGCCACCTGGTGACCTGAGACGGGGGCCGGGACACCGGCCGGAAAGACCGAAACGGAGCGGGCCCCGCGACGGCGGGGCCCGCTCCGTTCGGCATGCTCTGACACGAGGGTTGCTCAGGCGTTCGCCCGAGCCCTGCGGTAGAGCACGGTGCCCGCGAGCAGTGCGCCCGCGCCCACCGGCAGCGCGAGGCCGACCGGCAGGGAGCTGCCGGTCTCCGCGAGCTGCGAGGTCCCCTCGGGCGGCGTGACGCTCTGCGTGCCCGGGTGGTTCGGCATGGCCCGGTCGACCGGGCCCTCCGAGGTGCCCGGCTTACCGGGCTGGTGGGGCTTGCCCGGGTGTTCCGGCTTGCCGGGGTGCGCCGGCTTGCCCGGGTGTTCCGGCTTGCCCGGGTGCTCGGGGCCGCCCGGGTGTTCCGGCTTGCCGGGGTGCTCGGGCTTCCCCGGCGGCTTGGAGCCGGGCGGGGTCACCGCCTGCCCCGCGTCGTTGGCGCATTCGTTGCCGGTGGCCGAGTTGCCAAGGCCGCCGACGGTGACGCTGTTGCCGCAGACGTTCACCGGTGCGTTGACCGGCACCTGCACGGTGTTGCCCGAGCCGACGCCGGGTGAGTCGCTGGCGTGGCCGTGCGCCGTGGACCCGCCGCCGTGCGGCTTGTGCGACCCGTAGCCGCCGTCGTGCTGGGAACCGTTGGCGCAGTTGTTGCCCGCCGCGGGATTGAGGACTCCGATGACGTTCACCGTGTTCCCGCACGCGTTGACAGGAGCGTCAACCGGGACCTGGACGGAGTTGCCCGACAGCACACCAGGCGATTGCGAACTGCTGCCGTCGGCACCCGAGTCCGCGTGCGCGTAGCCGCCGGTCACGGCGAGTACGCCGGTCGCGGCCGCCACGGTCATCAGGCCTTTGCGCGTGACCTGTCGCATAGCTCTTCCCTGCCTTTTGCCTTCCGGAAAACGCCCGGACCTCCTTGCCCGGGCGCGAAATGCCCGTCGGCCCCGGAGTGCATGGCTCGCACTCCGGGGCCGACGGACTCAGACCCTCAAGGGGTGAGGCACAACAAGGTCACTTGTTGATGCAGGTGTTGCCGAAGGCGGGGTTCAGCAGCCCGATCACGGAGACCGTGTTGCCACAGGCGTTCACCGGCACGTGCACGGGCACCTGGATGACGTTGCCCGAGACGACACCGGGGGACTTCACGGCGGCACCCTGGGCACCGGCGTCGGCAGCGGCGATGCCCGCGCCAGCGAGCACGAGACCACCAGTAGCAGCCGCAGCAGCGACGACCTTCTTGATCATTATTCCTCCTTGTTGGCAAATGCAGTCCCAGCCGCGGACTGCATCACCTGTAACGAGGAGGGAGTTGCGGGGCTACGAGCCCCTGACCCCTTTCACTCTTTTCAGTCAAGTACGTACGCGCTGGCGATTATTGGAAAGTCGTTTCAGCGCGCAAAGCGGACTGTTCACGTCGGAAAGCGCCTGCCATGCGGGCGCGCCGCCCGTCAGGACTCGTCGATGAAGCGGTCGAGCACCCGGACGCCGAACTTCAGGCCGTCCACCGGCACCCGCTCGTCGACACCGTGGAACATGCCCGCGAAGTCCAGCTCCGGCGGCAGCTTCAGCGGCGCGAAACCGAAGCCGCGGATGCCGAGGTCGTCGAAGGACTTGGCGTCCGTGCCGGCCGAGAGCATGTACGGCACGGCGCGCGCGATCGGGTCCTCGGCGCGCAGCGCCGTCTGCATGGCGTCGACCAGGGCGCCGTCGAAGGTGGTCTCCAGGGCCTTGTCCGCGTGCACGTCCTCGCGCCGCACGTTCGGGCCGAGCAGCCGGTCCAGGTCGGCGAGGAACTCCTCCTCGTAGCCCGGCAGATAGCGCCCGTCGACGTGCGCGGTGGCCTGCCCGGGGATCACGTTGACCTTGTAACCGGCGCCGAGCTGCGTCGGGTTGGCGGTGTTCTGGAGCGAGGCGCCGATGAGCTTGGCGATGCCGCCGAGCTTGGCGAGCGTCTCGTCCATGTTCTCCGGGTCGAGCTCGGTGCCGAGCGCGTCGCCGAGTTCGTCGAGGAAGTGGCGCAGCGTCTTGGTCACGCGCACCGGGAACTTGTGCCGCCCGAGCCGGCCGACGGCCTCGGAGAGCTCGGTGATCGCGTTGTCCTTGTGGATCATCGAACCGTGACCGGCGGTACCGTCCACGGTCAGCTTCATCCAGTGCATGCCCTTCTGCGCCGTCTCGACGAGGTAGAGCCGCAGGTTCTCGTTGACGGTGAAGGAGAAGCCGCCGACCTCGCTGATCGCCTCCGTGCACCCCTCGAAGAGCTCGGGGTGGTTGTCGACGAGGTGCCGCGCGCCGTACGTGCCGCCGGCCTCCTCGTCCGCGAGGAACGCGAGGACGATGTCGCGCGGGGGCTTGCGGCCCGTGCGCATGCGCTCACGGACGACCGCGAGGGTCATCGCGTCCATGTCCTTCATGTCGACGGCGCCGCGGCCCCACACGCAGCCGTCCGCGATCTCCCCGGAGAAGGGGTGGTGCGTCCAGTCCGCCGCGTTGGCGGGCACCACGTCCGTGTGGCCGTGGATGAGCAGCGCGGGCCGCGAAGGGTCCTCGCCCTCGATCCGCGCGACGGTGGAGGCCCGGCCGGGGTGGGACTCGAAGATCTTGGGTTCGAGTCCGACCTCGGCGAGCTTCTCCGCCACGTACTCGGCGGCCTTGCGCTCCCCCGGACCCGAGTGGTCGCCGTAGTTGCTCGTATCGATCTGGATCAGTTCGCGACAGAGGTCGACGACCTCGTCCTCGCCGGTGACGGCCTTGCCCGTGCTGGACCCGCTCACGCTGACTCCTCCCGCATTCGGCTCCTGGTGGTCCCCCTCATCCTCTCTCTCCCGACCGCATCCCCCAAGGGCGGGCGGGTGTCGTCATCAGCAGTTCACAGCGGGGTGGAGGGGTGATCGAGTGCCCCCGGAAGCCTGGTAATGTTCTCTCTGTCGCCGCGGGAAACGCCCCGCGAAGACAGACACCTTGTCCGGGTGGCGGAATGGCAGACGCGCTAGCTTGAGGTGCTAGTGCCCTTTATCGGGCGTGGGGGTTCAAGTCCCCCCTCGGACACCAGTCAAAGACCCCAGTTCATCTGGGGTCTTTTGCGTTGCCGCGGTCCGAGGGGGCGGCGGTGGTCAGGGCGTGGTCACCGCCGGGTGCTCTCCCTCCCGGCTCCTTGGGTCGCCCGGGGCGGCCCGTAGCGTCAGGGCCATCGTCAGGCCGCCGCCGGGGGTGTCCTCGGCCGTGAGCGTGCCGTTCATCGACTCCGTGAAGCCTCGGGCGACGGCGAGGCCCAGGCCCACGCCCGCGCCGCGCGGGGCGTCACCGTAGCGCTGGAAGGGTTCGAAGATGCGGTCCTTGGCGGTGTCGGGGACGCCGGGGCCGCGGTCCACCACGCGCAGTTCGACGTGGTCGCCGATGGCGCTGGCGGAGACCAGGACGCGGGAGTCGTCGGGGCTGTACTTCACGGCGTTCTCCACGACGTTGGCGACCGCGCGTTCCAGGAGGCCCTTGTCGACGGTGACCATCGGCAGGTTCTCGGGGATGTCCAGGTCGACGCTGTCCTCCGGTACGCCGCCCAGGGCCATCGGCACCACTTCGTCGAGGTCGATCTCGCGGATCAGGGGGGAGACCGTGCCGGTCTGCAGGCGGGACATGTCCAGGAGGTTGCCGACCAGGTGTTCCAGGCGGTCGGCGCCGTCCTCGATCCCCGCGAGGAATTCCGCCTCGTCCTCCTCGGACCACTCGACGTCCACCGAACGCAGCGAGGTGACCGCCGCCTTGATGCCCGCCAGCGGCGTACGCAGGTCGTGGCTGACGGCGGCGAGCAGCGCGGTGCGGATGCGGTTGCCCTCGGCGAGCGCGCGGGCCTCCTTCGCCTCTCCTTGGAGGCGCTGGCGGTCCAGGACGACGGCGGCCTGCGCGGCGAACGCGGCGAGGACGCGGCGGTCCTCGGCGGGCAGGACGCGGCCGGAGAGCGCGAGCGCCATGTGGTCGCCGACCGGCATGTCGACGTCGGCGTCCTCGGGGCGGTCGAGCGCGAGGGCCGTGCCGACCCGGCCCGCGCAGGTCCAGGGTTCCACGTCGCTCGCGCGTTCCAGGAGGGCGACGGATTCCATGGCGAAGGTCTCGCGGACGCGTTCGAGCAGCGCCTCCAGGCTGGTCTCGCCGCGCAGCACGCTGCCCGCGAGGAAGGAGAGGATCTCCGACTCGGCGCGGAGTCGGGCCGCCTGGTGGGTACGCCGGGCCGCGAGGTCGACGACAGAAGCGACCGAGGCGGCGACGCCGATGAAGATGGCGAGGGCGACGATGTTCTCCGGGTCGCTGATGGTCAACTTGCCGATGGGTGGCGTGAAGTACCAGTTCAGGAGCAGTGAGCCGAAGGCCGCGGAGACGAGCGCGGGCCGGGCGCCGCCGAGCAGCGCGGCCGCGACGGTCAGCGACAGATAGAGCAGCATGTCGTTGGCGAGGCCCACGCCGGGCGCCCACACGGTGAGCAGCCAGGTGAGGAGCATCGGGCCCCCGACGCCGATCAGCCAGCCGCCCAGGCGCCGGGCGCGGCCCAGCCGGAAGCTCCTGGCCACCGGGAGTCCGCGGCCGGTGCCGACCGCGTCGTGGGTGACCAGGTGGACGTCGAGGTCGGGTCCCGAGTCGCGGGCCGCGGTCGCGCCGACGCCGGGCCCGAAGACGTACTGCCAGGTCTTGCGCCGTGAGACGCCGAGGACGATCTGGGTGGCGTTGACGCCACGCGCGAAGTCGAGGAGCGCGGCCGGTATGTCGTCGCCGACGACGTGGTGGAAGGTGCCGCCGAGGTCCTCGACCAGGGTGCGCTGGACGGCGAGTTCCTTGGGCGATGCCGAACTGAGGCCGTCGCTGCGGGAGATGTAGACGGCGAGCACCTCGCCGCCCGCGCCCTTCTCGGCGAGGCGGGCCGCGCGGCGGAGCAGGGTGCTGCCCTCGGGGCCGCCGGTGAGGCCGACGACGATGCGTTCGCGCGAGCCCCAGATCTTCTTGACGCGGTGCTCGGCGCGGTACTCGGTGAGGTACTCGTCGACGCGGTCGGCGGTCCACAGGAGCGCCAGCTCCCGCAGGGCGGTGAGGTTTCCCGGCCTGAAGTACTTGGAGAGCGCCGCGTCGACCTTGTCGGGCTGGTAGATGTTGCCGTGTGCCATGCGGCGGCGCAGCGCCTGGGGCGACATGTCGACCAGCTCGATCTGGTCGGCGCGGCGCACCACCTCGTCGGGCAGGGTCTCCTTCTGCCGTACGCCGGTGATGGACTCCACGACGTCGCCGAGCGACTCCAGGTGCTGGATGTTGGCCGTGGAGACGACGTCGATGCCGGCGGCGAGGAGTTCCTCGACGTCCTGCCAGCGCTTGGCGTTGCGCGAGCCGGGGATGTTGGTGTGCGGGAGTTCGTCGACGAGGGCGACGGCGGGGCGGCGAGCGAGGACCGCGTCGAGGTCCATCTCGGTGAAGGCCGAGCCGCGGTACTCCAGCCGTCTGCGCGGGACCACTTCGAGGCCGTGCAGCATCACCTCGGTGCGCGGCCTGCCGTGGTGCTCCACGAACGCGACCACGCAGTCGGTGCCGCGCTCGACACGGCGGTGCGCCTCGGAGAGCATCGCGTACGTCTTGCCGACGCCGGGTGCCGAGCCGAGGTAGATCCTGAGGGTGCCGCGTGCCATGGGTCTGGGTCCGTCCGCCGGGTCGTCAGCTCTCGAAGCGGTACCCCATGCCCGGTTCCGTGATCAGGTACCGGGGATGGGAGGGATCCGCTTCCAGCTTGCGTCTCAACTGGGCCATGTAGACCCGCAGGTAGTTGGTCTTGGTGCCGTAGGACGGGCCCCACACGTCGAGCAGCAGCTGGCGCTGGGTGATGAGCCGTCCCGGATGGCAGATGAGTATTTCGAGGAGTTGCCACTCCGTCGGGGTCAGGCGTATGTCGCGGCCGCGCCGGGTGACCTTCTTGGCGACCAGGTCGACGGAGAAGTCGTCGGTGGTGACCACCACGGTCTCCCTGGCGGCCGGTGCCGACTCGGTGCGCCGGACGGCGGCGCGCAGTCTGGCGAGGAGTTCGTCCATGCTGAACGGCTTGGTGATGTAGTCGTCGGCGCCCGCGTCGAGGGCGGCGACCTTCTCGTCGGAGGCGCGCCGCGCGGTGAGCACGAGGACCGGCACGCGGGTCCAGCCGCGCAGGGCCTTCAGGACGTCGATGCCGTCCATGTCGGGCAGGCCGAGGTCGAGGACGATGACCTCGGGCTGCCGGGCGGCCGCGAGGCGGAGCGCGGTGGCTCCGTCGGGGGCCGCGTCCACGGCGTACGCGCGTGCTTCCAGGTTGATCACCAGCGCCCGTACGAGCTGGGCGTCGTCCTCCACCACAAGGACCCGGGTCATCGGTGTGCCGCCTTCTTCCTCGTGGTTCTCTTCGCCGTGCGGGTCGTGACCGCGGGAGCCGGCGGGTCCGGGGGTGTGCCCGGCCGCGCGGCTCCCGCTCGTGACGGTTAAGCCCATCAGCCCTTCTCGGTCAGTTCCTTGAGGGCGATGTTGAGCTGGAGGACGTTGACGCGCGGCTCGCCCACGAAGCCGAGGATCCGTCCGTCGGTGTGCCCGTCGACCAGCTTCTGGACCTGGGCGACGGTCAGGTGGTTCCTCTCCGCGACGCGGTGCACCTGGAGGTCGGCGTAGCGCGGGGAGATGTGCGGGTCGAGGCCGGAGGCAGAGGAGGTGACCGCCTCGGCGGGCACGTCGGAGGGCTTCACCCGGTGGTCCGCGGTGGAGTTGTCCTTGATGACGGCCGCCTTGGCGTCCTTCACCTGCTGGATCAGGTCCTTGTTGTCACCGGCGAGGTTGGTGGCGCCGGACACGAGCAGGTTGTACCGCGTGTTGACGCCGTTGGCCTGGTTGGAGCCGAGGCCGTTGGAGGGGCGCGGCTGGAACCACTTGAGGTCGGGTGCGGCCGTCTCCTGGCCCTTCTTGAGCGGCAGGTCGTAGCGCTGGCCTATGAGTTCGGAGCCGACGACCTTGCCGTCCGCCGTGACCTCGGAGCCGTTGGCCTTGTCGTGGAAGAGGGCCTGGGCGACGCCGGTCACCGCGAGGGGGTAGAGGACGCCGCAGATCACGGTGAGGACGAGGAGGGCGCGCAGGCCCGCTCCCAGCAACCGGGCGGAGTTTCCTACGGAGCTGTTCATGACGGTCAACCGATTCCGGGGATGAGGGAGAGCAGCAGATCGATGATCTTGATGCCGATGAAGGGGGCGACGAGCCCGCCGAGGCCGTAGATGCCGAGGTTGCGCCGGAGCATCTTGTCCGCGCTCATCGGCCGGTACCGCACGCCCTTCAGGGCGAGCGGCACGAGCGCGATGATGATCAGCGCGTTGAAGATGACCGCCGAGAGGATCGCGGACTCCGGCGACGACAGGCCCATGATGTTGAGCTTGTCGAGCGAGGGATAGGCGACCGCGAACATGGCGGGGATGATCGCGAAGTACTTCGCGACGTCGTTGGCGATCGAGAAGGTCGTCAGGGCGCCCCGGGTGATGAGGAGCTGCTTGCCGATCTCGACGATCTCGATGAGCTTGGTCGGGTTGGAGTCCAGGTCCACCATGTTCCCGGCCTCCTTGGCGGCCGAGGTGCCGGTGTTCATGGCCACGCCGACGTCCGCCTGGGCGAGCGCGGGCGCGTCGTTGGTGCCGTCGCCGGTCATCGCGACCAGCTTGCCGCCCGCCTGCTCGCGCTTGATCAGCGCCATCTTGTCCTCGGGCGTGGCCTCGGCGAGGAAGTCGTCCACGCCCGCCTCGTCCGCGATCGCCTTGGCGGTCAGCGGGTTGTCACCCGTGATCATGACGGTCTTGATGCCCATGCGGCGCAGTTCGTCGAACCGCTCGCGCATGCCCTGCTTGACGACGTCCTTGAGGTGGATCACCCCGAGGACGCGCGCGCCGTCAGCGTCTTCCAGAGCCACGAGCAGCGGCGTGCCACCAGCCTGGGAAATCCGGTCGTTGAGTTCCTGTGCATCCTCGGCGACCTCGCCACCGCGTTCCTTGACCCAGGCGATGACCGAACCGGTCGCGCCCTTGCGGACCTTGCGTCCTTCGACGTCCACGCCGGACATCCGGGTCTGTGCCGTGAAGGGCACCCACTCGGCGCCGGTCAGCTCGCCCTGGTGGCGCTCGCGCAGGCCGTACTTCTCCTTGGCGAGTACGACGATGGAGCGGCCCTCGGGCGTCTCGTCGGCCAGCGAGGAGAGCTGGGCGGCGTCGGCGACCTCGGCCTCGGTGGTGCCGCGCACCGGCAGGAACTCGGCGGCCTGGCGGTTGCCGAGGGTGATGGTGCCGGTCTTGTCCAGGAGCAGCGTCGACACGTCGCCCGCCGCTTCGACCGCCCTGCCGGACATGGCGAGGACGTTGCGCTGGACGAGGCGGTCCATGCCCGCGATGCCGATCGCGGAGAGCAGGGCGCCGATGGTCGTCGGGATCAGGCAGACGAGCAGCGCCGTCAGGACGATCATCGAGGTCTGGTCGTCGGCCCCCGCGTAGATGGCGAAGGGCTTGAGGGTGACGACGGCGAGCAGGAAGACGATGGTGAGGGACGCGAGGAGGATGTTCAGCGCGATCTCGTTGGGCGTCTTCTGCCGGGCCGCGCCCTCGACCAGGTTGATCATGCGGTCGATGAACGTCTCGCCGGGCTTCGTCGTGATCTTGATGACGATGCGGTCGGAGAGGACCTTCGTGCCGCCCGTGACGGCGGAGCGGTCGCCGCCCGACTCCCGGATGACGGGGGCCGATTCGCCGGTGATCGCGGACTCGTCGACGGAGGCCACGCCCTCGACGACGTCACCGTCGCCGGGGATGATGTCGCCCGCCTCGCAGACGACCAGGTCGCCGATGCGCAGCTCGGTGCCGGGCACCGACTCCTCCGTCGTACCGCTCAGGCGGCGCGCGACGGTGTCGGTCTTGGCCTTGCGCAGGGTGTCGGCCTGTGCCTTGCCGCGGCCCTCGGCGACGGCCTCGGCGAGGTTGGCGAAGACGGTGGTCAGCCAGAGCCAGACGGCGATCGCCCAGCCGAACCAGTCGGTCGGGTCCTTCACGGCGAGCACGGTGGTGACCACCGAGCCGACCAGGACCACGAACATGACCGGCGACTTGACCATGACGCGCGGGTGCAGCTTGCGGACCGCGTCCGGCAGGGACTTCAGGAGCTGGGCGGGGTCGAAGAGACCCGCGGCGACCTTGCCCTCGTCGGCGGACTTGTTGCCGGTGGGCAGGTCCGTGTGCGGGGCGGGGGTGGCGGCCGCGGCCGGCTCCCGCTCGTCCGTCTCGTACTTCTCGGTGTGTGTGCTCATGACGCCAGCCCCTCGGCAAGCGGTCCCAGCGCCAGGGCGGGGAAGTAGGTGAGACCGGTGATGATCATGATGGTGCCGACCAGCAATCCGGTGAACAGCGGCTTCTCGGTGCGCAGCGTGCCCGCGGTGGCCGGGATCGGCTTCTGTTCCGCGAGCGATCCGGCGAGCGCGAGGACGAACACCATGGGCAGGAAGCGGCCGAGCAGCATCGCGAGGCCGATCGTGGTGTTGAACCAGTTGGTGTCCGCGCTCAGACCGCCGAACGCCGAGCCGTTGTTGTTGGCGCCCGAGGTGAAGGC
This sequence comes from Streptomyces sp. NPDC087300, assembly GCF_044744425.1. NCBI lineage: Bacteria > Bacillati > Actinomycetota > Actinomycetes > Kitasatosporales > Streptomycetaceae > Streptomyces > Streptomyces sp. NPDC087300. Next base: position 76,182 of record NZ_JBIUYI010000008.1, on the reverse strand, counting down.
GTACAGGATCTCGGAGAAGCCGTGCGCCCCGGTGTTGAGCATCGAGTCCTTGGGCGTGGGCAGTGCCATCGACACCGCGGTGAAGCCGAGGACGAGCGCGGGCGTGACGAGGATGTAGCAGGCCGCGAGCTTGATCTCACGGGTGCCGATCTTCTTGCCCAGGTACTCCGGCGTACGGCCGACCATCAGGCCCGCGATGAACACCGCGATGATCGCCATGATCAGCATGCCGTAGAGGCCGGATCCGGTGCCGCCGGGGGCGATCTCGCCGAGCTGCATGCCCAGCATGTCGATGCCGCCGCCGAAGCCGGTGTTGGAGGAGTGGAAGGAGTTGACCGCGCCCGTGGAGGTCAGCGTGGTGGCGACCGAGAAGATCGCCGAGCCGCCGATGCCGAAGCGGGTCTCCTTGCCCTCCATCGCGCCGCCCGCGAGGTCGAAGGCGGGTCCGCCGTGGTGGAACTCGGTCCACATCATCAGCGCCGTGAAGCCGATCCAGATCGTCGCCATCGTGGCGAGGATCGCGTAGCCCTGCCGCACCGAGCCGACCATCTTGCCGAAGGTGCGGGTCAGGGCGAACGGGATGACGAGGATCAGGAAGATCTCGAAGAGGTTCGAGAGGCCGTTGGGGTTCTCGAAGGGGTGGGCGGAGTTGGCGTTGAAGTAACCGCCGCCGTTGGTGCCCAGCTCCTTGATGACCTCCTGGGAGGCGACGGCGCCGCCGTTCCACTCCTGCTTGCCGCCCAGGAACTGGCCGACCTCGTGAATGCCGGAGAAGTTCTGGAGGGCGCCGCAGGCGACCAGGACGAGCGCGCCGACCACGGAGATCGGGATCAGGATGCGGACGGTGCCGCGCACCAGGTCGGCCCAGAAGTTGCCGAGCTCACCGGTGCGGGAACGGGCGAAGCCGCGGACCAGGGCCACCGCCACGGCGATCCCCACGGCCGCCGAGACGAAGTTCTGTACGGCGAGGCCGCCGGTCTGCACGACGTGGCCCATGGCCTGTTCGCCGGAGTACGACTGCCAGTTGGTGTTGGCGACGAAGGACGCGGCGGTGTTGAACGCCTGGTCCGGGTCGATCGCCTTGAAGCCGAGCGAGCCCGGCAGCGAGCCCTGGAGGCGCTGCATCAGGTAGAGGAAGAGGACGCCGGCCGCGGAGAAGGCGAGGACGCCGCGCAGGTAGGCGGGCCAGCGCATCTCGGTGTCGGGGTTGGCGCCGATGGCCTTGTAGATCCACTTCTCCGCACGAAGATGCTTCTTCGACGAGTAGACGTGGGCCATGTAGTCGCCGAGCGGGCGGTATGCGAGGGCCAGCGCCGCTATCAGCGCGAGCATCTGCAGCACACCGGCAAGAACGGGGCTCATATCTGTGCTCAGAACCTCTCCGGGAAGACGAGGGCGAGGACGAGATAGCCCAGGAGGGCGACGGCCACGACGAGGCCGACGATGTTCTCGGCGGTCACAGCTTGGTCACCCCCTTGGCGACGAGTGCCACCAGCGCGAAGACCGCGATCGTGGTGACGACGAAGGCCACGTCGGCCATCGTGAGCTCCTGAGGAACGAAGTGGATGGATGAACTACTTGGTCTGACGGTTAGAGGAAACCTCTGTTTCGGCCGGATCCGGCCGCCGTTGACGCCCTCCATACGGCGCCATGAGGCGTCTTGACGGCTCTCTTACGACAGCCGGAAGCGCAGCCGGCAGATGGCCGCGTCGGTGTCCCTGCGGACCGCGTGCGCCACCACCGCGCCGCGCTGGTTCTGCAGGATCCGCTGCCAGGCGCGGGCCGGTTCGACCTCGGGGATCAGCACGGTGACGCGGGTGCCGGGACGGGCCTCCTCGATCCCCCGTACGTACGCGGCGATGGGCCGCCCGATGGTGCGGCGCTCGGCGGGGACGCGGACCAGGTCCACCCCGGGGCTCCACAGCGCCCAGTCCCGCTCCAGGGCCTCCGCCTGCGCCCGGTCCTCCGGGTCGGAGTGGCAGACGGTCACCGCGCGGACCTCGTCGCCCAGCGAGACCGCGGCGGTCAGGGCCTCGCTGGTCAGGCGGGACAGCGAGGAGACGGGGACGATCACCAGGGAGCGGTCGCGGTGCGGGCACTCCGGTACGCGGCCGAGGCCGAGGCGCTCGCCGATGCGGGCGTAGGCCCGGTGGACGGTCTCGAAGCCGGCGACCAGGAGGGGCAGCGCGACCACGATCAGCCACGCGCCGTCGTGGAACTTGGTAGCGGTGACGACGACCGCGCTGACGCCGGTCAGGACCGCTCCCAGGCCGTTCAGGAGGGCCTTGCCGCGCCACTTCGGGCCGCGCTCGCGGCGCCAGTGCAGGACCATGCCGGTCTGCGCGATCGTGAAGCCGACGAAGACGCCGATGGCGAAGAGCGGCACGAGGGTGTTGGTGTCGCCGCCGGAGAAGACGAGCAGCGCGGCGGAGATCGCGGCGAGGGTCAGGACGCCGTGCCGGTGGACCTGGCGGTCGGCCTTGAGGGCGAAGACGTGCGGCAGGAAGTTGTCGCGGGCCAGCAGCTTCAGGAGGACGGGCAGCCCGCCGAAGGAGGTGTTCGCGGAGAGGGCGAGCAGGATCATCGTGGCGAACTGGATGACGTAGAAGGCCCAGTTGTGGCCGAGCGAGGCGTCCGCGAGCTGCGCGAGGACGGTGACGCCCTCGACCGGCTGGAGGTGGAAGCGGGAGATCAGCACGGCGAGGCCGATCAGCATCACCCCGAGGACGGCGCCCAGGGCGATCTCCGCGTGCTGGGCGCGCCGGGCCCGGGGAGCGCGGAAGGACGGCACGGCGTTGGCGATGGCCTCGACGCCGGTGAGCGCGGAGCAGCCGGAGGCGAACGCCTTGAGCAGCAGCAGCGCGCCCACGGTGGTCGCGTCGTCGGCGAGGACCGAGGCGTGCCCCTGCGCGGCCTCGGTGCTGACCGGGGCGGAGCGGAAGAGTCCGAAGGCGATCAGGGTGAGCATCGACAGGACGAAGACGGCGGTCGGGACGATGAAGGCCCGCGCTGAGTCGACGATGCCGCGCAGATTGATGCCGGTGATCAGTACGAGGACGGCCAGGCAGATCCACAGCCGGTCACCGTACAGACCGGGAAAGGCCGAGGTCAGGGCGGCGACGCCCGCGGTGACGGCGACGGCGACGTTCAGCACGTAGTCGAGTACGAGCGAGGCGGCGGCGACCAGGCTGGTGCGGCGCCCGAGGTGGGCCTTGGCCACCGCGTAGGAGCCGCCGCCGTCGGGGAAGGCGGCGATCACCTGGCGGTAGGAGGCGACGAGGACCGCGAGCAGGGCGGCTATCGCGAGGGTGACCGGCAGGGTGAAACCGAGGCCGTGGCCGCCCGCGGCGGCGAGCACCAGCACGATCGCCTCGGGGCCGTAGGCGACGGAGGCCATCGCGTCCAGGGACAGCGCCGCGAGCCCGGTGACGGCGGTGAGCCGGTGCCGTTCGGCGGTGTCCGGGGGGTCCTCGTCGAGGGGGGCGGTGCCCTGCTCACTGGTCAGGACGGTCATGCGTACTCCTTGGGGTTCCGGTGGGGCCGCTCACGCGGGTGGCGCGGCGCGGCCGGGCGCCGGTGAGGCGGTGCGCCCAGGTTCGGCCCGGAATCCGGCGGGCACACGTTCTCCTTGCGCGTTCTTCGCGCCGAACACCGCCGTCCTCACGCGTTCTTGACGGCCAGGTGGCCGAATCCACCGCCCGTGCGTTCGACCTCGCTCCCCCGGCGGGTGACGATGCGCGGGAGCAGCGACGACAGGAAGCAGGACATGACCGCGAAGTCCCCGCACCGGCTGCGCGCCTGGCTCCTCGACGGTCTGACCGAGCAGTCGTCGCGGCACCGGGGCCCGCACGGCACCCCGCCCGCCGAACACCAGGGCCACCGCTGGTGGCGCGTGATGTGCCTGACCGGTGTGGACTACTTCTCCACGCTCGGCTACCAGCCGGGCATCGCGGCGCTGGCCGCCGGGCTGCTCTCGCCGCTCGCCACCCTGGTGCTGATCGCCCTGACGCTGTTCGGCGCGCTGCCGGTCTACCGCAGGGTGGCCAAGGAGTCGCCGCACGGCGAGGGTTCGATCCACATGCTGGAGCGGCTGCTCCCGTGGTGGTCGGGGAAGATCTTCGTCCTCGTCCTGCTCGGCTTCGCCGCCACGGACTTCATCATCACCATCACGCTGTCCGCCGCCGACGCCTCCGCGCACGTGGTGGAGAACCCGTTCGCCCCGCACTGGCTGGACGGCGAGAACGTGCTGATCACCCTCGTCCTGATCGCGGGGCTCGGCGCGGTCTTCCTCAAGGGGTTCCGCGAGGCGATCGGCGTCGCGGTCGCCCTGGTCGGCGCCTTCCTCACCCTCAACCTCGTCGTGCTCGCCACCTCGGTGTGGCTGGTGCTCAGCGAGCCGGTGCACATCGGCGACTGGTGGGACGCGATGACGGCGGAGCACGCGTCGCCGTTCGCGATGGCCGGTGTGGCGCTGCTCGTCTTTCCCAAGCTGGCGCTCGGCATGTCCGGGTTCGAGACCGGTGTGGCGGTGATGCCGCAGGTGCGGGGCGACGCATCGGACACGTACGCGAAGCCGACGGGCCGGATCAGGGACACCCGCAAGCTGCTGACCACGGCGGCGCTCATCATGAGCTGCTTCCTGCTGCTCTCCAGCCTGGCGACGACGATCCTGATCCCGCAGCACGCCTTCGAGCGCGGCGGCCCCGCCAACGGGCGGGCGCTCGCCTATCTGGCGCACGAGCACCTGGGCGAGGTGTTCGGTACCTGCTACGACGTCGCGACGATCGCCATCCTGTGGTTCGCCGGGGCCTCCGCGCTGGCCGGGCTGCTCAACATCGTGCCGCGCTATCTGCCGCGCTACGGCATGGCGCCCGAGTGGACGCGCGCGGTGCGGCCGCTGGTCCTCGTCTTCATGGTGATCGCGGTGGTCATCACGCTCTGGTTCAACGCCGACGTCGACGCGCAGAGCGGCGCGTACGCCACCGGTGTCCTCGTCCTGATGCTCTCCGCGGCCTTCGCGTCGACCGTCGCGGCCCGCCACCGCGGGCACCGGGCGGCCGCCTGCGGATTCGGCGTGATCACCCTGGTGTTCGCGTACACCCTGGTCACCAACGTCATCGAGCGGCCCGACGGCATCAAGATCGCGGCGCTGTTCATCCTCGGGATCCTGCTGACGTCGTTCGCTTCGCGGGTGCACCGGGCCTTCGAACTGCGGTCGTCGGGCGTGGTGCTCGACGACGCGGCGGCGCGGCTGGTCGACGAGGTCGCCGCGTCGGGTCCGGTGCGGATCATCGCCAACGAACCGCAGGAGCACAGCACCGCCGAGTACCGCAAGAAGGAGTACAGCCAGCGCGAGCAGACCCACATTCCCGGCGGCGAGCCCGTGCTCTTCCTGGAGGTCCTGGTCCGCAACTCCTCCGACTTCACCACCGAGTTGACCGTGCACGGCGACGAGAGGCACGGCTCGCGCAGGCTGCGCGTGAAGGGGCCAGGGGTGCCCAACACCATCGCGGCCGTCCTGATGGCGATCCGGGACCGTACGGGCGAGGTCCCGCACGCCTACTTCAACTGGACCGAGGGCGACCCGCTCAGCCATCTGCTGCGCTTCCTCGTCTTCGGCGACGGCGAGGTCGCCCCGGTCACCCGCGAGGTGCTCCGCCGGGCCGAGCCGGACCCGGAGCGGCGACCGCGGGTGCACGTCGGCTGAGGTCCGCGCGGACACGTACGGCCGGCTCCGCGGGCGGCGCGGCGCAGGGCAGCGAGAGCACCATGGTGAGCCCGCCGCCCGGGGTGTCCTCCGGGGTGAGCGTGCCGTCCATGGCCTCGGTCAGGCCGCGCGAGAGCGCGAGTCCGAGGCCGAGCCCGGTGGCGTTGTCGGTGTCGCCGAGCCGCTGGAAGGGTTCGAAGAGCCGCTCGCGGCCGGTCGGCGGCAGGCCGGGGCCGCGGTCGACGACGCGCAGTTCGACGCGGCCCGCGAGCGCGCTCGCCGAGACGAGGACCGGCTCGTGGGGCGGTGAGTGACGGGCCGCGTTGCTCATCAGGTTGGCGAGGACGCGTTCCAGGAGCGGCGGGTCGGCGACGACGTCGGGGATGCTCTCCAGGTTCTGCGTCCTGACGGTGCCGCCGCCGTCGGGCAGCGAGTCCAGCGCGGGCGCGAGGACCTCCTCCAGGGCGGTGGCACGCAGGTCGAGGGTGAGCGCGCCCGCCTCCAGCCTGCTCAGGTCGAGGAGGTTCTCCACCAGGCGGTCGAGCCGGGCCAGGGACTCGTCCGCGGTGGCGAGCAGCGCCTCCCTGTCCTCGTCGGAGAACCGCACGTCGCGGCTGCGCAGCGAGGCGACGGCGGCCAAGGCGGCGGCGAGCGGGGTGCGCAGGTCGTGGCCGACCGCCCGCAGCAGCGCGGTGCGCATCCGGTCGGCGGCCTTGACCGGCTCGACCTCGGCGGCGGCCTCGGCCAGCCTGGCGCGCTCCACGGCGGCGCCGACGTGCGCGGCGAAGGCGGCGAGCACGCGGCGCGCGGACGACGGCAGCGGGCGCCCGCGCAGCACCAGGTAGGAGCCGGTGCCGACCGGCACGCCCACCGACGCCCCGTCGCTCTCGGGGAGTTCGTCGACCAGTTCGGCGGAGTCCATGCCGAAGGTCTCCCTGGTGCGTTCCAGGAGGGCGGGGATGGCGCGGTCGCCGCGGACGATGCTGCCCGCGAGCGAGGACATCGTCTCGGCCTCGGCGGTGGCGCGCGCCGAGCGCCGGGAGAGCCGCAGCGAGCGGTCGACGACGGCGGCCACGGTGGCCGCGACGACGGCGAACACCCCGAGCGCGACCATGCTGTTGGGGTCGCCGAGGGTGAAGTGGCCGACCGGCGGCATGAACCAGTAGTTGAGCAGCAGCGAAGCGGTGACCGACGCGATCACGGCGGACGCGACACCGCCGATGCAGGCCACGCCGACCACGGTGAGCAGGAAGAGCAGCGCCTCGCTGGTGAGGTTCAGGGTGCCGCGCGCCGCGTCGAGCGCGAGGGTCAGGAGCAGCGGCAGGACGAGCCCGGCGACCGGGCCCGCGACGAGGCGCGAGTGCGGCAGCGTACGGCGCCGCGAGGGCAGCAGCCTGCCGCCGCCCGCCCGTTCGTGGGTGACCATGTGGACGTCGATGTCGTCGGAGAGCGCGACGACGGTCTCGCCGATGCCGCTGCCGGTCAGGAAGCGTTCGAGACGGCCCCGTCTGCTGGTGCCGAGGACGAGCTGGGTCGCGCTCTCGGCGCGGGCGAACTCGACCAGGGCGGTGGGCACATGGGCGCCGACGACCGAGTGGTAGCTGCCGCCGAGGCTCTCCACCAGGCGCCGCTGGCGGACCAGGGCGGCGTGCGAGGCACCGGCGGCCAGGCCGTCGCTGCGGGCCACGTGCACGGCGAGCAGGTCGCCCCCGGAGTGCGGGGCGCCCAGGGTGCGGGGCAGGTCGCCGATGCGGGCGGCGCGGCGGATCAGGGTCTCGCCCTCGGGGCCGCCGGTCAGCGCGACGACGACGCGCTCGCGGGCCTCGCCCGCGCCGTCGCCGCCGTGCTCGCTCCGGTGGCGCCTGAGCTGCTCGCCGACGTGTCCGGCCAGCCAGCGCAGGGCGAGTTCGCGCAACGCGGTGAGGTTGGCGGGGCGGAAGTGGTGGGCGAGGGCCGCGTCCATGCCTTCGGGGTCCCCGGGCGCACGGATGCCGCCGTGCGCCATGCGGCGGCGCAGCGCCTCGGGGTCCATGTCGACTAGCTCGATCTGCCGGGCGCGCCGGACCACCCGGTCGGGGACGGTCTCGGTGACGGGCACCCGGGTGATCTTCTCGACGACGTCGTTGAGGGACGCCAGGTGCCGGATGTCGACCGCGGTGAGGACGTCGACGCCGGCCGCGAGCAGCTCCTCGACGTCCTGCCAGCGGTGCGGGCGCCGGCCGCCGCCCGGGGTGTCGGCGTGGGCGAGGTCGTCGACGACCGCGAGTCCCGGGCGGCGGGCGAGCAGGCCGGCGAGGTCGAGCCCGCCCGCCACGGACGGCAGGACGTCGAGACCGGCGAGGAGCGACTCGGTGTGCGGGCGTCCGTGGCACGCGACCGCACCGACGACCACGTCGGTGCCGCGGGCCGCTCTGCGGCGCGCCTCGTCGAGCATGCGGCAGGTCTTGCCGACGCCGGGGGCCGACCCCAGATAGACCTTCAGCGCTCCGGGTCGTACGTCACTCATGACACCCCTCTTGGCCTGCGGGGCGGTCTCCCGGGCGGACGCCCTTGGGGGAGCGTGCCGCACGCACTCCCCCGACGGCCGCCGGGGACACGGGCCTTGACGCGGCCCTGGCGCCGCGGGCGGGGACCTTGACGGGGCGCTGACGTCCCCCGCGTCCAGGGGCTACGCCTTCAGTTCGGCCAGGCGCGCCAGGGCGTCGCGCACCGACTCCCTTTCGGCGTCGGCGAGTTGGACGTCCCCCGCCCGGCCGAGCAGCCGCTCCGCCAGCTCGTCGTCGCCCAGGCGCTGTGCGATGTCGCCGCGCAGCACGAGGAGGCGCACCTCCTGCTCGGGGGTGGGCCGCTCGTCGGTGAGCCCGAGGGCCCGGTCGATGATCTTCGCGGCGCCGGGCAGGTCCTCCTTGGAGTCGGCGAACAGGTCGGCCATGTGCAGGGCGCGCGCGAACGTCTCCTTGGGTGCGGGCCGGTGCGAGGGGTCCTCGCTGATGGGCTGCCCGACGCGGATGCTGTTGCCGCCGGGATCGGTCATCAGGAACTGCCGCACGCCGTACGACATGTCCTTGAGCGGCCCGATCCGGGGCAGCCCCCGGGCGGGGATCCTGCCGTAGGCGGCCTTGAGCCCGGCACGGAAGGCGGTGTGCAGTTCCGCCACGTCGTCGGTGAGGACGTAGCAGCCGGAGTAGGACTCCTTCGGGTCGTACTCCTTCATGGCGAAGAACTGGAGCTCGACGACGCCGCGTTCGACGACGGCGTAGGCGTAGGGACTCTTCTGGAGGAAGGTCGTCTCGAAACCCAGCGCGGTGTAGAACTCGACCACCGGCTGGATCTCCCGGCACGGCAGGAGGGGGATCGTCTTCTCGGGCATGCGCCCAGTGTAGTCAAACTTGAATAGAAGCGGCTCTCAGGCGGCTCGGCCGACGTCCAGTCGTTCCGGCGACGGCTCGTATCCGGCCGCCTTGTAGGTGGCGACGGCGGCGGTGTTCGCACTCGGCGTGGAGACGAACGCGCTCGACGCACCCATCTCGCGCAGCGCCGCCGCGGCGGCGACGCCGATCGCCGTGCCGTAGCCGCGACCACGGTGGTCGGCGTGGACACCCACCGGCTCCAGCAGACCGGGCCTGCCGGGGCCCGCCGACCAGACCGTCGCCGCGGCCACCGCGTTGCCCTGGCCGTCGTAGCCGATCAGGCAGCGGGCGTCGGCGTAGACCGGCCCGGCAGCGAGGACGTGCCAGACCTCCTCGGTGAACTTCTCGCTGCCGAACGCCGAGCGGTGCACGGCGGTCCGCACCCCCGCCGTCCCCTGATCGGCCACCTCGATCCGCAGACCGGAGTCCTTCACCGGCTCGGAGAGGTCGCGGTGCAGCGGCGTCCACGGCTCGTCGAGATGCCAGCCCGCCGCCAGGAGGGTCTCGCGGAGCAGGGCGCCGCTGGGGATCTCAAGGCCGACCTCCCCGGCCGGCAGGACCCCGCGCGCCGGGTCGTCGAGGTCCGCGTGGAGCTGGCGCGCCAGGGCCTCGTCCTGGCGCAGGTCCGGCGCGGTCGTCAGGCGCAGCACGTCGGGGCCGTCCAGGTAACCGACGGCGACGACCCGCCCGTCCGCGCTCCAGGTGCGGACGTCGGCGGCCAGCCGCTCCGCGCCCAGCGCCCAGGCCCAGCCGAGGTCTCCCGGGTGGAGCTGCAGGGGTGTGCGGTCGTCCTGCCATGCGCGGAGCGCGTCCACGGCCCCGGCCAGTCCGTCGATGCCGGGCTCGTTCAAGACGATCGTCATGCCCCGCATCCCACACCATCGCGGCGACCGGGCGCACCCGGTTTTCGCCCGGCCCGACCGCACCGCGGGGCACCCCGCCTAGCCGAGCTCACCCGCCAACGCGTGCCCCGTCGTCGCGTCCACGTGGTCCGGCACCTCCTCGTGCCGGTCGCCCACCGTGAGGGTCCCGGTGGGCTCGAAGAGCAGGATCCGCGCGCCGTCCGGGGCGTACGGCTTGTGTTCGACGCCGCGCGGGACGGTGAAGACCGATCCCGTGGGGAGCGTGACCCTGCGCTCCCCCGCCGGTTCGCGCAGGTCGATGTGGAGTTCACCGCCGAGTACGAGGAAGAACTCGTCGGTGTCGTCGTGCGCGTGCCACACGTGCTCGCCCTGGACCTTGGCGACCCGTACGTCGTAGTCGTTGACCTGGGTGAGGATGCGGGGGCTCCAGAGGGCGTCGAAGGAGGCCAAAGCCTGGTCGAGGGAGCGGGGTTCGGCGTGCGTGGACCTGTTCATGGGCCGATCATCGGCCGTGGCGCGCACCCGCCGCGAGTGCTAGAAATCGCATATGGCGCAAGAATCCTCTCAGGCCCCCGCACCGGCCGGGCCGCACCGCGTCGTCGTGATCGTCGACGAGAACTCCAACCCCTTCGAACTGGGCTGCGCGACCGAGGTGTTCGGCCTGCGCAGGCCCGAACTCGGCCGGGAGCTCTACGACTTCGCGCTCTGCTCGCCCGAGCCTGGCACCCTGATGCGGGACGGATTCTTCACGCTCACCGGCGTCGCGGGACTCGCGGCGGCCGACACCGCGGACACGCTGATCGTGCCCAACAGGCCCGACACCGACGTGCCGCGGCGGCCCGCGGTGCTCGACGCGGTGCGCCGGGCGCACGCGCGCGGCGCCCGGCTCGTGGGCTTCTGCAGCGGGGCGTTCACGCTCGCCGAGGCCGGGGTGCTCGACGGACGCAGGGCCACCGCCCACTGGCAGTGGGCGGACTCCTTCAGGGAGCGGTTTCCGGCCGTGCGGCTCGAACCGGACGTGCTCTTCGTCGACGACGGCGACATCCTCACCGCGGCGGGCAGTTCGGCCGCCCTCGATCTGGGTCTGCACATCGTGCGGCGCGACCACGGCGCGGAGGTGGCCAACTCCGTGAGCAGGCGGCTCGTGTTCGCCGCCCACCGGGACGGCGGGCAGCGGCAGTTCGTGGAGCGCCCCGTGCCCGACGTGCCGGACGCCTCCCTCGCGCCGGTCCTCGCCTGGGCACAGGAGCGGCTCGGCGAGCCACCGGCGCCGGGTCCCGGCCCCGCGGGCCCCCTCACCGTGGCCTCCCTCGCGGCCCACGCGGGCGTCAGCCCCGCCACCCTGCACCGCCGCTTCCGCGCCCAGCTCGGCACCACCCCGCTGGCCTGGCTCACCGGCGAGCGCGTGGCCCTGGCCTGCCGACTCATCGAGCGCGGCGAGGAGCGCCTGGACGTCGTCGCGCGCCGCAGCGGCCTCGGCACGGCCGCCAATCTGCGCGCCAGGCTGCGCCGCGAGACGGGGCTCAGCCCGACCGACTACAGGCGCAGGTTCGGCCCAGGCGGGCCCGGTCCGGCTGGCCGGATCCCGGCTGCCGCCCCGGCCCGGACTCCGTGAAGACTGGCACCCCTCCCACGCGCCGGACGTCGGCCACCGACGCCCCCGCACACCCTGCCCACCGAGCAGAGCCACCGAGCAGAGGCGGACCGCCATGCCGAACGGAGCGCAGATCCTGATCGACGGCCTCGTGGGCGCGGGGGTCCGCGCCTGCTTCGCCAACCCGGGGACCTCCGAGATGCACTTCGTGGCGGCGCTCGACGACGCCGCCGGACTCCGCCCTGTGCTCTGCCTGTTCGAGGGCGTGGCCACCGGCGCGGCCGACGGGTACGGACGGCTGGCGGGACGCCCCGCGTGCACGCTGCTGCACCTGGGCCCCGGGCTCGCGGGCGGCCTCGCCAACCTGCACAACGCCCGGCGCGCGGCGACCCCGCTGGTGAACGTCGTCGGCGACCACGCGCTGCGCCACAAGCGGCTCGACGCGCCCCTGGAATCCGACATCGAGGCACTGGCCGGTACGGTCTCCGGCTGGACCCGGCGTACGTACCACGCCGGTGAACTCGCGGGTGACGTCGCGGACGCGGTGGCCGCGGCGACCGGGCCGCCCGGCGCCATCGCCACGCTGGTGGTGCCCGCGGACGTGTCCTGGTCAGCGGCGGACGGGCCGCCCGCCGCCGTGCGGCCCGCCCGTGCCGCACGGCGCGGGCTCGTCTCGGTGGACGCGGTGACCGGCGCCGCCGCCGCGCTGCGCACCGGCGGGAGCGCCGCCGTCCTGCTCGGCGGCGAGGCCGTGCGCGGGGCCGGGCTCGCGGCCGCGGCGCGGATCGCCGCCGCGACCGGCGCGCGGCTGCTGTGCGAGACGTTCCCCGCCCGCATGGAGCGCGGCGCGGGCCGCCCCGCCGTGCGGCGGCTCGCCTATCCGCCCGCCGGAGCGCGGCGCCAACTGGCGAGCGTACGGCACCTGGTGCTGGCCGGGGCCGCGGCGCCCGTCGCCTTCTTCGCCTATCCGGGGCAGGACGGCGATCTGGTGCCCGAGGGGTGCGAGGTGCACGCGCTCGCGACGGGCGCGGAGGACGTGACGGCGGCGCTCGAAGGGCTCGCGGAGGTGCTGGGTCCCGGGTCCGCCGTACGGGAGGAGGCGGCGCGGCCCGCGCTGCCCACGGGCGAACTGACCGCCGAGTCGGCGGCCGCCGTGATCGGTGCGCTGCTGCCCGAGGACGCCGTGGTCGTCGACGAGGCGAACACCTCGGGGCTCTGGCTGCCCGGCGCGACGGCGGGCGCCCCGCCGCACGACTGGCTGACGCTGACCGGCGGGGCGATGGGGCAGGGCCTGCCGCTCGCCGTCGGCGCGGCGGTCGCCCGCCCCGACCGGCCGGTGCTGACGCTGGTCGGCGACGGGGCCTCGATGTACACGGTGCAGGCGCTGTGGACGCAGGCGCGCGAGGGCCTGGACGTCACGACGGTGGTCTTCGCCAACCGGTCGTACGCGATCCTGAACCTGGAGCTCGGGGCGGTGGGGGCGGCCCCGGCCAGGGAGCGGGCCCGCCGGCTGCTCGACCTGTCGGCCCCGGCGCTCGACTTCGTCGCGCTGGCGCGCGGCATGGGCGTCCCGGCCGAACGGGCCGAGACGGCCGAGGAGTTCGCCGCGCTCCTGAAGCGGGGGCTCGCGGAACCGGGTCCCTTCCTGATCGACTGCGTGGTGCCGCCGCTGGTGTGACCGGTCCGGCCGGTCCGAAGCTCAGTGGCCGTCCCACAGCTCCTCGTGGCGACGGTGCACGTCCGTGAGCCCGTGCCGGAAGAACCTCTCGTAGTACTCCGTCTCCACGTGGTGGACCTGGAGCCAGACGCCGGGGACGTGGATCGCGTCCGTGTGCGCGGGAAAGCGCCGGTGCGTGTCGTGGATGTACGTGCAGATGTCCCGCGCGCAGTCGACGACCCGCTCCTCGTACGCGCTGGCCTCCGCCAGATAGCGCTGCCCGTACTCCTCCTTGTAGATGTGCGCGAACACGTCCTTGTCGCCGTACACGCCGCCGGGCCCGAACTTGTCGCGGATGACCGCGTCGACCGCCGCGCGCATCGTCCGGTGGGCGGGCGGGCACGCGGCCGCGATCAGCGTCTCGCCCTCGGGGGACGTCAGGCCCACCGGGTGCGAGCGCAGCGCCGCGTACTTGGGGAGCGGGACGTGCCAGCGCCACAGGTCGGGCAGGCGCCAGCGCGGGGTGACGAAGGAGAAACCGAGCATCCTGCCGTAGGCGCGGGAGAACTTCGGGTCGCCCAGGGCGATCTGCGGGTTGACGGAGGCGTGGATCCACGCGCCGAGGCCCATCGCCTCGGCGGTCAGCATCAGGTTCTGGAGCAGCAGGTCCGCCTCGATCTGGGTGCGCAGCGGGCCGAGCGCGCCGAGCGGGAGCTTCAGGTCGCCGTTGAGGAATCCGTTGCGCACCCACTTCTTCACCCCGGCGGGCCGGTAGAAGTTGCGGTCGTCGACGAGGGTGGGGCGGGCGTGGTCGGGCTGGGTGAGCAGGTACATCAGGGCGTTGACGTACTGGTGGGAGAGGTCGACGACGGGGAACAGGAGCGTCGTGCCCGGCAGGTTCGACAGGAAGCGGTTCGAGTCGAGGTAGGCCGGGAAGTCGCGCAGCCCTTCGGCGACGTCCAGGCGGTGGTCGAGGACGCGGACCTTCGCGAGCCGGGCCCGCTCGACCAGGCGGCGCGCGTCCAGGGGTTCGGACGGGGCCGGGGGCAGCCTGCGCAGGAAGTACGTGCCCGAGTCGTTGATCAGGAAGAAGTGCGTGGCCTGCGCGTTGTCGGGGCTGCCCGCGGTGCGGCCCGCCATCGTCATGTTCGGCTTGGCCATGATGGGCGTGCCGTCGCGCGGATCGTCGAAGGGCCGGTCGGGCATCGTCAGCCCGGTGCATCCGGTCAGCGCGATCAGGACCGCTTCCTCCAGCTCGGACAGCGGGCGCGGCTCGTGCGTGGAGCGATGGCTCATCGAGCCCGCGGGGACGTCGGCGCCGCGGCTGACCCGGTGGGTGCGGCGGCGCCAGACGGTCTCCAGGAGCGGCCTGGCGAACAGGTCGGCGAGGCCCGGGTGGGCCAGGTCGCCGGTGTCCGCGGCGCGCCCCGCGCTGTCACCCTCCGACATGTCCGCCGCCGATCGGCTGCACCTGACGCCACGGCGCGAACGCGCTGGCGCCGCGCGGCAGCAGGCCCGCGAGGTCGGGGGCGTGCCGCAGGAGCACCGACTTCATGCCGCCCTTCTGCACCCAGTCGATGCCGAGCGGGGTGTAGATCTCGGGGCGGAAGTCCACGGTCAGGAAGCGGTCGCTCTGCAACCGCCGGGTGGCCATCAGGATGAAGATGCGGAAGGCCGTGTCGCTGAAGCCGAAGCCGTGCGGCGGATTCTCGGCGAACAGGCCGACGACGGTGTCGATCTCGTCGACCGAGCGGTAGACGTCCTTGAGGCGGGCGACGGTCACGGGGTCCTCGCTGAGGTCCTCGAAGCGCCGGATCCGCTGCTTGTGCAGGCCCTCGCGGAAGTCGTTGTAGCGGGGCACGCCGCGCCTGCGGGTGCGCACCAGGTCCACGACGGAGAGGTCGATGATCTCGCCGTCGCGCTCGAACTGCTGGAGCGCGCGCGGGAAGTTGTGCAGCGTGATCGCGCCGGGGTGGGCGATGCCGAGGGAGTACAGCGTGTCGGTGAGGCCCGTCTTGCGGATGGCGGCCTCGGCGGCGCCGCCCTGGATGTCGCGGAAGGCGAGGGTCTCCAGGCGCTGCCCGAAGTGGTGTTCGCGCATCTCGTAGTCGTCGGGGATCAGCGGGTGCATGCGGTAGACCGTGACGAAGTCCTCGGTCAGCGAGTACGGCGCGCCGTGGTGGTCGGGCAGCGTCTTGGGGATGCCCGTCAGGGAGTGCGCCTCCAGGAGCCACAGGCCGAGCTTGTTGAGCCAACTCTGCGGCGGGCCGTCCCAGTTGGTGTGCAGACCGAGATCGATGGCCTCGGTGGCGAGGATCGCGGGCGTCCACTCCACGGTGTGGATCTTGGCGATGAGGGCCGAGACGACCAGGCGCGCCGTGTGGTAGCGGCTCTCCGCGCTCATCGAGGGGTACGCCTGCCGCAGCGCGTCGCAGACCGCGTTGTGCTCGCGGGCGAAGAGGGTGTGCATGGAGCTCAGGCCGAGCCACCAGCTCTCGGCGAAGCCGGTCAGCGGGATGCCGTTCTGACCGAGGGGCAGATGGCCCTCTTCGAGGCGGAGCTTGTCGCCGCCGTCGGGCTCCCGCAGATACGTCGCGGTCTGCTCGCTCTCGCCGTAGACCTCCGAGCCGTCCCACCAGTGCGAGGCGGCGTTGGCGAAGAGCAACGGCGGCTGCCCGCCCGGCAGTTCGATGCCCTCGTTCTCGGCGAAGCGCATCACGTGTTCGGCGGGCCCGCCCGGGGTGTTGTGCCAGGTGCTGCCGGGCGGCAGCGGCACCTCGACGGCCTTGCCGCCGGGCTTGTACCTGCGGTGGTTGACCCAGTCGTGGACCTGGAACTGGATCCAGGCGGCGGCCAGGACGTTCAGCGAGGTGGCGGGCAGGAAGGTGTCCCGGTACAGGAGTTGGCGGCTGACGGTGACCGGGTTCGGGGTGTCGAAGAGGTCGGGACGGTAGCGCGGGCGGAGGTTGCGTCCGAAGGGCGCGCCGACGGCGCCCATGCCGGGCGCCGAGAGGTCGTTGTACGTCCCGTCGTAGGACCGCGCCGTGCGCAGCCGCTCGTCGACGGGCGCGGGCACGGGAGCGGCCTTCGGCGGGGCCTCGTGCTGGTCGGTGTCGATGAGGTTGCGGCGGCGCAGCGCCTTGCGCAGGAAGACGAGGTTGAGCAGGCTCGCCTCCAACGGCAGCTTGTGCCAGGGCACATAGCGGTTCAGGAGGCGGAACGCGCCGCCGACGGGCACTCCGAGCACCTTGTTGCGCAGCGGCTCGTCGGTGACGAAGCGCAGCCCCTGCCGGTGGGCGGCGCTCGCCTCGTACGCCGACTTGCGGGCCCTGTTGAGGTTGCCGAGCGGGCGGAAGTCGTCGGTGGTGTACCAGGGGTTGAAGCCGAGCACCTCGACGCGCCCGCCGGCCGCGCGGGCCTCCGCGGTGTCGAGGTCCTGGCTCGGCACGGTGAGCGTGGCCACGGGCAGCGCGGGCGCGACGGACTCCAGCCACTCCACGGCGCCGTCCTCGACCGGGGTGCGCCTGGCGTCGACGTAGCGCTGGACGCAGAGGTCGAAGGTGACGTCCTGGCGGGCGATCCTGGTCTCCAGCTCGCGCCGCAGGTACTCCGGGTCGCGGTGGCCGCCGCCCGCCGCGGCGGTGGCGCTGCCCGTGGGGCGCAGCAGATAGCGGACCGGGCCCGCCTCGCCCCACAGGACGGCGCCGCGGCTCCAGTACGTCTCCGAGGCCAGGCTGTCGACGGCGTGCCGGGAGGCGGCCCGCACGTTGCGGCGCATCCGGTTGGCGGTGGAGATGCCGACGGCGAGCGGGAGTTTGACCAGCAGGCCGAAGGCCTTGCGCAGCGGGGTCGTGGCGCCCGCCATCACCTTGGCGAAGGCGACGAACTCGCGGGCGTCGCGGGCGTGCGACACCGGGTGGTTGGTGGCGAGCAGGTCGTGGCTCTCCTCGGTGGAGACCGTCACGCGCACGGCGACGCCGCGCAGGTCGGCGATGCCGTCGGGCTGCCGGATGCCGCTGGCGTTGGAGAGTCGCACGGTCGCCGGGTACTCGGCGCCGGGCCGCGCGAAGCCCTGGCGCAGCGCGTCGGGCAGGTCGTCGTGGAAGCGCAGCCTGGCGTTCTCCACGCCGAGTGCGGCCTTCTCGTGGAAGGCGCGCCCGACGGCGGCGGCCCGTGCGCCGCGCCGGTTCTTCTCCTGAACCCGCATCAGTTCCTGTGCCAGGCGCGCGAAGAGGCGGCGTTCCGCTTCGGGGCTTCCGCCGAGGTAGCGCTCGTAGCTCCGGGGATTCTGCTGGCTCTGCGGGTGCTGTCCGGTGTCGGCCATCGGGCGCCTCTTTCTTCGCGCGGCGTACGGGACTGCGTGCGCGGGACCGCGCATGCGTACGCGGAACCGCGAAGGGACAGGGAGCAGGCAGACGCTACTGGCGGCACCGGTCGCCCGCAGCGCCGGTTCCCGCCTATGTGCACGGCCGCGCGCCGGCCTCGAACAGGCGGGCGGGCCAGGGCATTTGGGCCCGTCGGCGGCGTCGCGGGCCATCGTGGGAACCGTCCCGTACGCCGCGAACACACCCCGTGTGAACCTCCGCTTCCCAGCAGTCCCACGCGCACGGGTGCGCGGGTGGCCGGGTCACGACGGGTCTCGGACACCCGTCCGCCTCCGGCCGGGGGCGCGTCGGGGCTCAGTCGATGAACGTGCCGTCGACGTACACCCAGGCGCCGTCGACGCGCTCGAACGTGCTGCGTTCGTGCAGGGAGTCCGGGCGGCCGCCTTCGGTGTACCTGGCCAGGAACGTGACGGTTCCGCTCGGGTGGAACGCGGTGCCCTCGGTGGTGTCCTCGATGTCCAGGCCGGTCCAGCGCGTCCCGGGGTCGAACTCCACGCGTGGCGGCCGGGTCCGCGGGTGCCAGGAGCGCAGCAGATAGGCCTCGTCGCGGACCGCGAACGCGCTGTAGCGGGAGCGCATCAGCTCCTCGGGTGTGGCCGCCGCGGCCTCGCCCCTGTGCAGCCGGCCGCAGCACTTCTCGTACGGCTCGGGACGGCCGCAGGGGCAGGTCGCGGGGCGTGCGGTGCGGACGGGGCGGGCGGTGCGTCGGGACATGCGCCCATTGTCGCCGACCGCCCGGCGGTGCCCGTCGTCAGGGCGCGAGGATGTCCAGCTCCTGGAGGGCGCCCTCGGCGATCTCCCGCGTCAGCGCCTCGGCGCGGGCCGCGTCGCCCTCCCGTACGGCCTCGGCGACCCGTACGTGCAGGGTGACGGCGGGCGGGTCCGGGTCCTCGAACATCACCTGGTGCGCCGTACGGCCGGTGAGGACCTCGGCGACGACGTCCCCGAGCCGGGCGAACATCTCGTTGCCCGAGGCGTTGAGGATCACCCGGTGGAAGGCCACGTCGTGCTTCAGATAGCCCTCCAGCTGGTGCCCCCGCGAGTGGGCGACCATACCGAGCGCGCACTCGGTGAGCTCGGCGCACTGCTCGGCGGTGGCGTGCCGGGCCGCGAGTCCGGCGGCGACGGGCTCGATGGCGGAGCGCAGCACCGTGAGCGAGCGCAGCTGGCGCGGCCGGTCGGCGCCCGCCAGACGCCACCGGATGACCTGCGGGTCGTAGACGTTCCACTCCTCGGTGGGCAGTACGGTCACGCCCACACGGCGCCGTGACGCGACGAGGTGCATGGACTCCAGGACCCGGACCGCCTCGCGCATCACGGAGCGGGACACCTCGAAGCGCTGGGCCAGCTCGTCGGTGCGCAGCACGCTGCCGGGCGGGTACTCACCCGCGGTGATGGCGGGCCCGAGGCTTTCCAGTACGCGGGAGTGCAGCCCTCGGGCCTGTGCGGTCATGACGAAAGCCTACGAGGAGAAGGCCGGAAGCAATAAGTCAGACTTTTACGTCACAGGCACTTGAATTCATCAGACCTAATGGGTTTCAGTGGCGTGAACGCGTTGGCCGGGACCACCCCCCTTCGGTCCCGGCCGGCGCGGCCGATGTCGATGAGGACATGAAGACAGCGAGGCACCAGCGATGAGCACCACCCACGTCGTCGTAGTCATGGGCGTGGCAGGAACCGGCAAGACCACGATCGGCCCCCTGCTCGCGGACCGGCTCGGCGTTCCCTACGCCGAGGGCGACGATTTCCATCCGGCGGAGAACATCCAGAAGATGTCCTCCGGTACGCCGCTCACCGATGACGACAGGTGGCCGTGGCTCGACGCCATCGGCGCCTGGGCCCAGGGGCGGGCCGGAAAGGGCGGAGTGGTCAGCAGCTCCGCGCTGAAGCGGAGTTACCGCGACCGGCTGCGGGCCGCCGCGCCCGGCGTCGTCTTCGTCCACCTGACCGGTGACAGGGCCCTCATCGAGGAGCGGATGTCGCATCGGCAGGGGCATTTCATGCCGACCGCGCTGCTGGATTCGCAGTTCGCCACGCTTCAGCCTCTCGGGGCGGACGAGGCGGGTGTCGACGTCGACGTCTCGGGTGGGCCCGAGCAGATCGCCGATCGGGCTTCCGAAGCCCTTCGGGCTCTCGGCTGAGCCCTTTCTCCGCGGGCCGCATGCCGCTGGTCTCGCAGTGCCCCGCGCCCCTGAAGGGGCGCACTCGTACCCACGTACAAGGAACCCACCGTGACTCATCTCAGCGTCGAGATGCTGGCAGCGGACCCCGTCGAGCCGATCACCTCGGCGGGCCATGCCCAGCTGGGGATCGCCGTCCTCGCGGGCATCGCCGTCATCGTCCTGCTCATCACCAAGTTCAAGCTGCACGCGTTCCTCGCGCTGACCGTCGGGTCGCTCGGACTCGGCGCCTTCGCGGGCGCGCCGCTCGACAAGACCATCGAGAGCTTCACCAAGGGCCTCGGCTCGACCGTCGCGGGCGTCGGTGTGCTGATCGCCCTCGGCGCCATCCTCGGCAAGCTGCTCGCCGATTCCGGCGGCGCGGACCAGATCGTCGACACGATCCTGGCCAGGGCGGGCGGGCGTTCGATGCCCTGGGCGATGGTGCTCATCGCCTCGGTGATCGGTCTGCCGCTCTTCTTCGAGGTCGGCATCGTGCTGCTGATCCCGGTCGTCCTGATGGTCGCCAAGCGCGGCAACTACTCGCTGATGCGGATCGGCATCCCGGCCCTCGCGGGCCTGTCCGTGATGCACGGGCTCATCCCGCCGCACCCCGGACCGCTCGTCGCGATCGACGCGGTCAAGGCCAACCTGGGCGTCACGCTCGCGCTCGGCGTCCTCGTCGCCATCCCGACCGTGATCATCGCCGGGCCGCTGTTCGCCAAGGTCGCCGCGCGCTGGGTGGACGTCCCGGCCCCCGAGAAGATGATGCCGCAGCGTCCCTCGGAGGACCTGGAGAAGCGTCCCGGCTTCGGCGCGACGGTCGCCACGGTGCTGCTGCCCGTCGTCCTGATGCTGGCCAAGGCGCTGGTGGACATCGTGGTGGACAACCCCGACGCCACCGTCCAGCGGGTCTTCGACGTCGTCGGCTCGCCGCTGATCGCGCTGCTCGCCGCGGTCATCGTCGGCATGTTCACGCTGGGCCGTGCGGCCGGATTCACCAAGGACCGGCTCTCGACGACCGTCGAGAAGTCGCTCGCCCCGATCGCGGGCGTGCTGATGATCGTGGGCGCGGGCGGCGGCTTCAAGCAGACGCTCATCGACGTCGGCGTGGGCCAGATGATCCTGGACTTCTCCAAGGACTGGTCGATCCCCGCGCTGCTTCTCGCCTGGCTGATCGCGGTGGCCATCCGGCTCGCGACGGGTTCGGCGACGGTCGCGACGATCTCGGCGGCGGGGCTGGTGGCACCGCTCGCGGCCGACATGTCGACCACGCACACGGCGCTGCTCGTGCTCGCGATCGGTGCGGGTTCGCTGTTCTTCTCGCATGTCAACGATGCGGGGTTCTGGCTGGTCAAGGAGTACTTCGGACTGGACGTCGGTCAGACGATCAAGACGTGGTCCGTGATGGAGACGATCATCTCCGTGGTGGCGGGCGGTCTGGTCCTGCTGCTGTCCTTGGTCATCTAGCGCGCCGTCTCCTCGGGGCTCCGCCCCGGACCCCGCTCCTCAATCGCCGGAGGGGCTGAATCTTGCCGCCAACAGGCTCGGTTCAGTCCCTCCGGCGCCACAACCCATGCTCCCGCTCCGCCCACTCCGGGTCCACCGACCCCGTCCTCATCCCCCGCCGCGCCTCCGGGTCCGCCAGCGCCATCCCCACGTGGCCCGCGAGCACCACGCCGATCGTCAGGGCCAGCCAGTCGTGTACGAACGTGCTGCTCGTGCGCCAGACCAGCGGGGTGAGGTGGGTGAACCACATCAGCAGGCCCGTGCCGAGCATCACGAGGACCGCGCCCGCCAGCCACCCGGCGAACAGCTTCTGGCCCGCGTTGAACTTGCCCGCCGCGGGGCGCCGACGGCGCCGGAGCGCCGCCCGCAGCCACGCCCCGTCGTGCGGCCCGAAGCGGTTCAGGAGCCGCAGGTCGCCGCGGAAGGCGCGGGAGACCAGGCCCGCGAGGAACGGGGCGGGGAGCAGCAGCCCGGACCACTCGTGGACCGTGACCACCAGGGCGCGGCGGCCCACCAGTTCGGCGAACTGGGGCAGGTAGAGGCAGGCGGCGCTCGCCACGCACAGAACCATCAGGAGCGCCGTGGCCCGGTGCACCCCGCGTTCGACGCGACTGAACCGCCGTACCCGTACCGGCGCGTCGGCCCGTTCAGAGAGTCGGCTCATCGTCCCGCCCGTTCGATTTGCCGACCCACGCGTCCACGTCGTAGCCGCGGTGCTCCCAGTAGCCCGGCACGACCTCGTCGGTCAGCGTGATGCCGGAGAGCCACTTGGCCGACTTGTAGAAGTACATCGGGGCGACGTACAGGCGGACGGGCCCGCCGTGCGTGTGGCCGATCGGGGTGTCCTGCATGCGCAGGGCGACCAGGACGTCCTTCCTGCGGGCCTGTTCGAGGGTGAGGCTCTCGCTGTACGTCCCGTCGAAGCAGGTGAACCGCACGGCTCGGGCCGCCGGGCGCACTCCCGCGGCGTCCAGCAGCCGGTCGAGCCGCACACCCTCGAAGGACGTCTTCGGCACCCGCCAGCCCGTCACGCACTGCACGTCGCGGACGAGACGCGTCTGCGGGAAGCGGCGCAGGGTCGCCAGGGTGTGGGTGACGGGCCGCTCGACGAGCCCGTCGATCCGCAGCCGGTACGAGGACGCGCTCCGGTGCGGCACGGACGCGGCGACCGAGTAGTAGCGAAAGCCCCCGCCGTTGGGCAGCAGGTCGGTCAGGCCCGTGGGGTCCTTGTCGGCGGCGGCGCCGAGGAAGGACTCCAGGCCGCGCTGGAGCGGGGGCGCGGCGGCCACCCCGAGGGCGCCGAGGCCGAGCATGCCGAGGACGATGCGGCGGCCGACGGGGGCGCCCCGCCCGTCGTCCTCTCCGGTCGTTCGTGTGGTCACGCTTCGATTCGAGCACTCGCGGCGTCTTCGGGCCAGAGGCCGCGGGACGCCGTCAGCGTTCCGTCACATCTCGGCGCCGCCGGACGCCTTCTCCAGCTGGAACGCCTCGTTGCCGAGCCCGATGCGGGCGTGCGCCGCGGGGTTCCTGGCGCGCAGCACCGCTCCGTAAACCACGCCGATCGCGGCGGCGAGGAAGATGATGCCGGGCAGCACCCGGCTGAGCGCCGAGTCCTTGCCCGCGCCGACCAGGACGTCGAAGTCCTTGACGGTGTACCCGGCTATGACGAGCAGCCCGGCCGTGGCGAGCGCGGACGCGGCGATCCGCCAGGCCTGGGCGCGGGCCGCTCCCCTGCGTACGAAGAAGACGATGACGGCGACGGACGCGGTGGCCATCAGCAGGATCACGCCGAGCGCGCCGATGTTGCCGCCCCAGGTGAACAGGTGCAGGACGGGCGCCGTCGGGTCGCCCGCAGCGCCGTCGTCGGCGACGGCGAAGCCCACGACGACCACGACGGAGACGACGGTCTGGAGCAGCGAACCGGTGCCGGGGGCGCCGGTGGAGGTGTTGGTGCGGCCGAACGCGGCGGGCAGCAGCCGCTCGCGGCCCATCGCGAAGGCGTACCGCGCCACCACGTTGTGGAAGCTGAGGATCGCCGCGAACATGCCGGTCACGAAGAGCACGTGGAGGACATCGGTGAAGGTGCCGCCGAGCCGGGACTCGGTGAGGTGGAAAAGCAGCCCCGCGCTCTGCTCCCGAGCGGCCGGGACGATCCCCGACGGGCCCGCGGCGACGGTGAGCGCCCAGGAGCTGAACGCGAAGAAGACGGCCACGAAGCCCACCGCGAGGAACATCACGCGGGCGACGACGACCTGCGGGCGGCTGGTCTCCTCGGCGTACACGGGCGCCTGCTCGAAGCCGGTGAAGGCCGCGATGCAGAAGCAGAGCGAGGTGGCCACGCCCGCGCCGGTGAGGGTGTCCGGGTTGAACGCGTGCAGGGACAGGCCCTCCTTGGCCGGGTCCGCGACGGCCGCGACGTCGAAGACGACGACGAGCGCCACCTCGACGAGCAGCAGCACGCCGAGCACGCGCGCGTTCAGGTCGATCTTGAGCCAGGCGAGGACCGCGACGACGGCGACCGCGACGAGGGCCGGTATCCACCAGGCGACCTCGACCTCGGCGTACGTCCGGAGCAGCCCGGACACCTCGAAGCCGAGCATGCCGTACAGGCCTGCCTGCAACGCGCTGTAGGCCACGAGCGCGACGAGTGCGGCACCGGCGCCCGCGGTGCCGCCGAGGCCC
Source organism: Streptomyces sp. NPDC087300 (assembly GCF_044744425.1). Taxonomy (NCBI): domain Bacteria; kingdom Bacillati; phylum Actinomycetota; class Actinomycetes; order Kitasatosporales; family Streptomycetaceae; genus Streptomyces; species Streptomyces sp. NPDC087300. The sequence continues at coordinate 52,216 of NZ_JBIUYI010000008.1, read as the reverse complement.
CGGGATATGTAGGCGTAGAACGCGCCCGCGTTGTGGACGTGCCGGCTCATCTCGGCGTACCCGAAGCTGAAGAGGGCGAGGACGACGCCGAGGACGAGGAAGAGCAGCGGCTGTCCGACGACACCCATCACGCCGTACGTGGTGGGCATGACGCCCGCGACGACCATCAGCGGTCCGGTCGCGGCGAGCACGGACAGCAGCAGGCCCGCCGTGCCGAGGCGGCCCGCCCGCAGCGCGGTCTCCTGGCCCTTGTACGTGCTGATGCCGGTGCCGCCCGTCCGATCACCGAGGGTGCCGGTGCCGCTCGGGCGCGAACTTCCCTTCGCCATGGCGCGGTTGTCCTTTCGGGTTACTGATGCGGGGGTGCTGGTGCCGGATCGCTGATATCGGGTTGCTGATCGGGGGCGCGTGTCACGCGGAGCCGAGCGCCGCGGTCCGTGCGGCGCCGAACGCCTCGTAGGGGTCCCGGTCCGGGTACGACCAGGGGACCGGGGTCGCGTGTCTGCCGATGCGGTGGAAGAGCGCGGCGGCCTCGGCCGCCCTGCCCTCGCAGGACGTGGCGTGCGCGAGGAAGTTGAGGTCGACGCAGGCGCGCGGGTGGGCGGGGGCGCCGGGCCGCTGCCACTCCAGCCACCAGTCGAAGGCGGCCTTCATCACGCCGCGGGCGCGGCGCCCCGTCCAGTGCCCGGACGCGGCCGGGTCTGCGGATTCGAGGCCCGCGGCGGCGAGGACCCGGTAGCGCTCGGCGTGCGCGACGACCGGGAGGACCGCCAACGGGGAGTCCGCGAGGGCCTGTTCGGCCGCCCAGGAGGCGAAGTCGTAGACCTCGTGCAGCGGGTCCTGTCCCGCGCCGGGGCGCCGCTCGGCGAGCCTGGCCACCATCAGGTGGTGGGCGTGGTGGTGCCAGGGGTGGCGGTGGCGGACCTCGTCGAAGAGGCGCACGACGTCCTCCTCGCGGCCCAGGGAGCGTTCGAGCAGGAGCAGCGCGAGCCAGGGCGTCGGGTCGGCGGGCCGCCGCGCGGCCGTCTCACGGCAGACGGCGCGCACCTCGTCCGAACGCGCCTTGCCGCGCAGCGCCTTGTGCACGGCGGCGAAGGCGAGCAGCACCCCCGCGTCGTAGCTCTCCGGCTCGGCGAGCCGCCAGTCGCGCGCCCAGGCCTCGGTGGTGGGTTCCTGCGCCAGGACGTCGACGCGGTGCCCTCTGCGGTCCCAGTCGTCCCCGGTGGCGGCGAGCAGGGCGCGGACCTCGGTCCAGCGGCCCTGCCCCAACGCGGCGCGTGCGCTGACGAGTTCGACGTCGTCGAGTGCGGCGTCGAAGGCATGGGCAGGACGCTTCTTGCGGTAACGGCCCAGTGGGGGTGGGGGTGGTGACACCGCGGGACGCCCTCCCCGGCGCGACTGTGTACGGATGATCACTCACAGCAAACCGGTAGGCGGCGCTCCGCGTCAAGACCCGCCCGTACGCTGGCCCTTCGTCAACTCGCCCCACAATGTGCGGGGGTTCACTCCTCACCTGGGGTAACCCCCGGTCGCGGATGTATGCGCTTTACTTTCCGGTTGCCTTTCCGGTTGCCTTTCCGGGCTTTTCCGCCCGGGGGCGTCCTACCGGACCGCCGCGGCCGCCGCCCGGCCCGCCGTACGGCCCGAGAAGAGACAGCCGCCGAGGAAGGTGCCCTCCAGGGAGCGGTAGCCGTGCACCCCGCCGCCGCCGAAACCGGCGGCCTCGCCCGCCGCGTAGACGCCCGCGAGCGGCTCGCCGCCCTCGGTCAGGACCCGCGAGGAGAGGTCGGTCTCCAGGCCGCCGAGCGTCTTGCGCGTGAGGATGTTCAGGCGCACCGCGACCAGCGGCCCGGCCTTGGGATCCAGGATCCGGTGCGGCGCCGCGGCCCTGATGAGCCGGTCGCCGAGGAACTTGCGGGCCCCGCGGATCGCCGTGATCTGGAGGTCCTTGGTGAACGGGTTGGCGATCTCGCGGTCCCGTGCGGCGAGGGTGCGGCGCAGCGCGGCCTCGTCGATGAGCGGTTCCTTGGTGAGCGCGTTCATGCCGCGCACCAGCGAGCCCAGGTCCTTCTCGACGACGAAGTCGGCGCCGTGGTCCATGAACGCCTTGACGGGTCCGGGCACTTCGGACCGCGCCCGGTCGATGACCCCGCGCACCGACTTGCCGGTCAGATCGGGATTCTGCTCGGACCCGCTGAGCGTGAACTCCTTGCCGATGATGCGCTGGTTGAGCACGAACCACGTGTAGTCGTACCCGGTGCCCATGATGTGTTCGAGCGTGCCGAGGGTGTCGAAGCCGGGGAAGAGCGGCACCGGAAGGCGGTCGCCGCGCGCGTCGAGCCAGAGCGAGGAAGGGCCCGGCAGGATGCGGATGCCGTGCTTCTCCCAGATGGGGTGCCAGTTCTGGATGCCCTCGGTGTAGTGCCACATGCGGTCGCGGTTGATCAGGCGCGCCCCCGCGCCCTCGGCGATGCCGAGCATCCTGCCGTCCACGTGCGCGGGCACGCCGGAGATCATCTTCTCGGGCGGACTGCCGAGCCGCTGCGGCCAGTTGGCGCGGACCAGATCGTGGTTGCCGCCGATGCCGCCGGAGGTCACGATCACCGCCTGCGCGCGGAACTCGAAGGACCCGGTCACCTCGCGGCTGCTGGCCTTGCCGCGCTCCACGGAGGAGTCTTCGAGGACCTCCCCCGTGACCGTGTCGACGGTGCCCGCGCTGCGCCCGAGGCCGCTGACGCGGTGCCGGAACTTCAGCTGGACCAGACCCCGCGCGACGCCCTCGCGCACCCGCCGCACGAACGGCGCGAGCAGTCCGGGCCCGGTGCCCCAGGTGATGTGGAAGCGCGGCACCGAGTTCCCGTGCCCCTGCGCGTCGTACCCGCCGCGCTCGGCCCAGCCGACCACGGGGAAGAACCGCACGCCCTGCCCGTGCAGCCAGGACCGCTTCTCGCCCGCCGCGAAGTCGACGTACGCCTCGGCCCACTTGCGCGGCCAGTGGTCCTCCGGACGGTCGAAGGCGGCCGTGCCCAGCCAGTCCTGGAGGGCCAGCGCGTGCGAGTCCTTGATCCGCAGCCGGCGCTGTTCGGGCGAGTCGACGAAGAAGAGGCCGCCGAAGGACCAGTGCGCCTGACCGCCGAGCGACTGCTCGGGCTCCTGGTCGACGAGGATGACCCGGCGGCCCGCGTCGACCAGCTCCGCGGTCGCCGCGAGACCGGCGAGCCCCGCCCCGATCACGATCACATCTGCGTCGTACGCCATAGGGGTCGTCCTCCTCGACAGGGTCCCGCGAAGTTACCGATGGGTCAGATCCTGGATAGCGCAGTGACGGACGTCAACCGACAGACGGCGGAAGTTCGTCAAGCGGGCGGGCGCGGAGCGGGACGAAGGGGACTATCGTCGGTCAAGTACCACGGTGACGCCGCACCGCCGCGACGCCCCGCCAAGTCCCCGCTCCCCGACCCGCCTTGAGCCCCGAGGTGCCTCACGTGCCGGTTACGGTCCTCCTTCTCGCCGTCGGTGCCGCCTGCTGCCTCGGCTTCGGCTTCGTACTCCAGCAGAACGCGGCGCGGCACGCCCCGCTGAGCGACTTCCTCTCGCCCCGGCTGCTGCTCGACCTGGTGCGGGTGCCGCGCTGGCTCGCCGGGATCGGCCTGATGGTGTGCGGCATGGTGCTCGGCGCGGTCGCCCTCGGGCACGGCGAGGTGACCCTCGTCGAACCGCTGCTGGCCACGAACCTGCTCTTCGCGCTCGCCCTCTCCCGCCACCAGACGGGCCAGCCGCTCGGCCGCCAGGGCTGGGCGGGCCTCGTGCTGCTCGCGGGCGGCGTCACGGCGTTCATCGTGGCGGGCGAGCCGCACGGCGGGGCCGCGGTGACGGACCCGGTGCGGCACTGGCTGATCATCGGCCTGATGACCGGCGGCGCGCTGCTGCTCACGGCGTTCGCGAAGCGGTCCCGGCTCAGCGCGGGCCCCGCCCTGCTGGCGCTCGCGGCCGGACTGCTCTACGGGGTGCAGGACGCGTTGACGCGGGTGAGCGGACAGCGGTTGTCCGCGGACGGCTGGGCGGGGCTGCTCGCCGGCTGGCAGCCGTACGGGGTGGTCGCGCTCGGCATCGTCGGGCTCGTCCTCGTGCAGAGCGCCTTCGAGACGGCGCCGCTGCGGATGTCCCTGCCCGCGCTCACGGCGGCGCAGCCGCTGGCGGGGATCGCGTGCGGGGTGGGGTTCCTCGGGGACCGGTTGCGCACCGACGCGGGGGCGCTCGCCTGGGAGGCGGGCGGGCTTCTCGGGATTGTGGTGGGGGTCGTGCTGCTTGGGTTGCACCCGGCTATGCCGTCTGGGGGTGCGGCGGGGGAGCGGGAGCTTCAGCGGGCCTGAGGCCTGAGCGGGGGCCTTGGCTGGGGTCTCGTGCATTCCTGCGGGAGCGTCGTGGCTAGGGCTCTCGTATCCCCGCGGGTGCGTCGTGGCTGAGCGCGCAGTTCCCCGCGCCCCTTGGTTAGCCGTCCCTGTCTGCGGGTCAGGGGGCTCTCCGACTAGGGCTCTCGCGCATTCCTGCGGGAGCGTCGTGGCCGGGCGCGCGGTTCCCCGCGCCACTGGGCCAGCCGTCCCTGTCTGCGCGTCCCCTGTGAGGGCGTCTCGCTTTTAATAATGGGCAGCATTACAGTGGGGGTATGGCCAGGACATCAGGTTCCGAGACTCGGGAGAAGCTCATCCGTGCCGGGGAGGAGGTCTTTGCCGGGCAGGGGGTGGACGGGGCCCAGTTGCGGGACATCGTGCGGATCGCCGGGCAGAGCAATCCCTCCGCCGTGCAGTACCACTTCGGTTCGCGCGGCGGGCTGCTCGACGCCGTGATGGCCGCGCGGCAGGACCGCACCGAGCTGGTGCTCGCCGCGGAGCTGGAGCGCGTCGGCGACGGCGCGGATCTGCGCGGTCTGCTCGGCGCCCTGGTGGCCGCGGAGGCCACCGAGCTGCGCACCGAGCGCGGGCGGCGCTGTCTGCGCGTGTCCGCCCAGCTCAGCCACGAGAGCGGCGTACGCACCAGGACCCCGCACCCCACCCTCGACGGCACCGTCTACTGGCGGCTGATCGGCCGCGTGGAGGACTGCCTCACCGCGGCGGGCCTGCCCGAGCCACTGCGCCTGGAGCGGCTCGACCTGGCGCTGACCCTGGTCGGCGCCGCCCTCGGCGACCGCGCCCGCCAGTACCTGGCGGACACCACCCCCCTGACCGACGAACGGCTCTTCCTCGCCGACCTCGTCGAAACCACCGCGGCCCTGCTGCGGGCCCCGCGACCCCACCTTGGAGAGACCCCATGAGCGAGCACGACCTCACCGGCAAGACCGTCGTCATCACCGGCGCCGCCCGCGGCCTGGGCGCCGACGCCGCCCGCCAGGCGGTGGCCGCGGGCGCCAACGTCGTCATCACCGACGTCCTCGACGAGGAGGGCGAGGCCACCGCGAAGGCCCTCGGCGACCGCGCCCGCTTCGTCCACCACGACGTGACGTCCGAGGCCGACTGGCAGCGGGTGGCCGACTTCGCGGTCGCCGAGTTCGGCGGCATCCACGGCCTGGTGAACAACGCGGGGATATCCACCGGACAGTTCCTGGAGTCGGAGTCCGTCGAGCACTTCCGCAAGGTCCTCGACATCAACCTCACCGGTGTCTTCATCGGCATGAAGAGCGTCATCCCTGCCATGAAGGAGGCCGGGGGCGGATCCATCGTCAACATCTCCTCCGCCGCCGGGCTCATGGGCCTCGCGCTCACCGCCGGGTACGGCGCGTCCAAGTGGGGCGTGCGCGGCCTCACCAAGATCGGCGCGGTGGAGCTGGGCACCGCCCGCATCCGCGTCAACTCCGTGCACCCCGGCATGACGTACACCCCGATGACCGCCCAGGTCGGCATCGAGCAGGGCGAGGGCAAGTACCCCAACACCCCGATGGGCCGGGTCGGCGAGCCGCACGAGATCGCGAGCGCCATGGTCTTCCTGCTCTCCGACGCCGCCTCCTACGTGACCGGCGCCGAGCTCGCCGTCGACGGCGGCTGGACGGCCGGCCCCACCGTGAAGTACGTCATGGGGCAGTGAACTCCCCCGTCCGGCGTTGCGGTTGGATGGACCGCATGACGGCGAACGACGGCCCCGCACCCGACCCGCGCGACGAGATCATCACCATCGTCGACGAGCACGACGAGGTGGTCGGCGAGGCCCGGCGCGAGGACGCCTACGCGCGCGGGCTGCGCCACCGCTGCGTCTTCATCCAGGCGCGGGACACCGAGGGCCGCGTCTTCGTGCACCGCCGCACGCCGGTGAAGCTGGTCTTCCCCTCGCTGTACGACATGTTCGTCGGCGGCGTGGTCGGCGCGGGCGAGGACCCCGACGACGCGGCGCTGCGCGAGGCGGAGGAGGAGCTCGGCGTCCGGGGACTCCCGCGGCCCACCCGGCTGTTCACGTTCCTGTACGACGACGGCGCAGGGAAGTCCTGGTGGTCCTACCTGTACGAGGTGCGCTGCGACCTGCCGGTGGACCCGCAGGCCGAGGAGGTCGCCTGGCACGCCTTCCTCACCGAGGAGGAGCTGGAGCGGCGGCTCGGCGAGTGGGAGTGGGTGCCGGACGGGCTGGCCGCCCATCACCGCCTGAAGGCCTTCCGCGCGCGCTGACCGGCACGGCTTAGGGTGCGCCCGTGAGCAATTTCGTACAGAGCCTGAAGCTGTGGTTCGCGCCCGAGCGGATCCGCGAGGAGGGCGACACCCCCGACTACCGCTTCTCGCTCGCCAACGAACGCACCTTCCTGGCCTGGCTGCGCACCGCGCTCGCGCTGATCGGCGGCGGCTTCGCCGTGGACCAGTTCCTGCCGGACCTGCGCTGGGCGTGGCGCATCGGGCTCGCCCTGGCGCTGCTCGCCGCGGGCGTGCTCTGCTCACTGCGCGCGGTCAACCACTGGGTGCGCTGCGAGCGGGCGATGCGGCGCGGCGAGGACCTGCCCGCGAGCCGGTTCCCCGCGATCCTGGGGCTCGCCGTCGCGGTGGTCGCGCTGGCCATGGTGGTGGTCGTGCTCTTCGGGTGGGAGGGGTGACACCGGCCGGGGAACAGGTGCGCGATCCCGGACTCCAGCCGGAGCGCACCCGCCTCGCGTGGCGGCGTACGACATTGTCGTGCACGGTCGCCGCCGTGCTCGCGGGGCGGGCCGCGCTGCACCACGGGCCGACCGTGCCCGGCGTCCTGGCCTGCGCCCTGTGTCTGCTGCTGTGGCTGGGTTTCCTGGCCGTCGCGCACCGCAGGATGGTCGCCCTGACCACGTGCAGGCCCCGGCCGCTCACGGCGGGCACCGCACGGGCCGCGGCCCTGTGCACGCTGGCGCTCGCCGTGTGCGCGGCGGCGATGGTGTTCTGAGGCGCGCGGCCCCCGGGCGCTCAGTCCGTCCAGTCCACCGTGACGACGACCTTGCCCCGGGTACGCCCCTCGGCGTTCAGCCGGTGCGCGTCGGCGGCACGCTCCAGCGGGAACGTCTCGTCGACGTGGACGGTCAGGACGTCCTGCTCGGCGAGTTCGGTCAGCCGCTGGAGGTCGGCCGCGTCGGGACGTACGAAGCAGTAGTGGCCGCCGAGACCGATCACCCCGGCGTCCGCGATGGAGGCGAGCCTGCCGCCCTGCGCGAGGAGTTCGGCCGACGCCTTGAGCGCGTCGCCGCCCACGGTGTCGAAGGCCGCGTCGACGCCCTCGGGCGCGAGCGCGCGCACCCGGTCGACGAGCCCGTCCCCATAGGTGACGGGCTCCGCGCCGAGCTCGCGCAGATAGTCGTGGTTGCGCTCGCTCGCGGTGCCGATCACACGGGCGCCCGCGTGCCGGGCGAGCTGGACGGCGAGCGAGCCGACCCCGCCGGCCGCCGCGTGGACGAGGACGACGTCGCCCTCGGTGACGTCGAGCGCCTTGGTGATCACCTGGTAGGCGGTGAGCCCGGCCAGTGGCAGGCCCGCGGCCTCCTCGAAGGTGAGGTTGCGCGGCTTGCGGGCGAGGGTGCGCACCGGCGCCGCGACGTACTCGGCGAAGGTGCCGCGCGAGAGGAAGTCCTCGCGCACATAGCCGATGACCTCGTCGCCGACGGCGAACTCCGGGACGGACGCGCCCGGCTGGACCACCACTCCCGCGACGTCCCAGCCGGGGATCACGGGGAAGACCGGGTCGAGGGCGGCGTCGAGGTAGCCCTCGCGGCACTTCCAGTCCACGGGGTTCACGGCGGCGGCCCGCACCTTCACCAGGACGGTGTCGGGGCCGACCTTGGGGTCGCGCAACTCGCCGTACTCCAGGACTTCGGGTCCGCCGTAGCTGCGGTAGCTGATCGCCTTCATGGGGTCGCCGTTCGCGGAGGTCGGGGAAACATGCACCAGGGTCCCATAACGCCATTAATCGGGCACTGGCAGCTAGCCTGAGAGGGTCATCCCTCCCCCACCGCCGAAGGTGTGCGCCATGACCACGCTCCACCACGAACACCCCGTCCACGACCACGTCCACGGCCCCGCCTGCGGCCACCCCGAGGTGCCGCACGGGGACCACGTCGACTACGCGCACGACGGGCACCTGCACCGGCTGCACACCGACCACTACGACGAGTGCGAGGCCGTTGGGCACGTGGCCCATCAGGGACATGACCATCAGCACGGGGAGGGCTGCGGGCACACCGCCGTCGCCCACGGTGATCATGTCGACTACGTGCACGACGGGCATCGGCATGCTGCCCATGACGGGCACTGGGACGATCACTGAGGGTCGCGCTGCGGGGCCTGTCGGGAGTCTGCGGGTTCGTCTTGGCCGGGCGCGCAGTTCCCCGCGCTCCTAACGGGGCGCGGTAGCCTCTAGACGACATACCGACTGGTCGGCATCATGGTGGGGCACGCCACCGCCTCGCCGATCAGGAGTGAAAGATGAGCGCAGAGCAGCCACCGGGCCTCGACCTGGAGACGTTCCGCGGCCACCTCGACCGCGAACGGCCGGGACTGGTCGGCGGGCCGCTCTCCGCCCGGCTCATCGAGGGCGGCCGGTCCAACCTCACCTACGCCGTGACCGACGGCACCTCCCGCTGGGTGGTGCGCCGCCCTCCGCTGGGCCACGTGCTCGCCACCGCGCACGACATGAAGCGCGAGCACCGGGTGATCAGCGCGCTGCACCCGACGGACGTGCCGGTGCCCGAGCCGGTGCTCCTGTGCGAGGACACGTCGGTCATCGGCTCGCCCTTCTACGTCATGGAGTTCGTCGAGGGCACCCCCTACCGCACCGCCGAACAGCTCGCGCCGCTCGGCCCCGAGCGGACCCGCGCCGCGGTGCTCGGCCTCGTCGACACCCTCGTCGACCTGCACGCCGTGGACCCCGGAGCGGTCGGTCTCGGTGACTTCGGGCGCCCGGACGGCTTCCTCGACCGGCAGCTGCGCCGCTGGGGCAAGCAGCTGGACGCCTCCCGCGGCCGCGACCTGCCCGGCATCGACGAACTGCACGCCGCGCTCGGCCGCGCGCTGCCGGCCTCGCCCGCGCCGACCGTCATCCACGGCGACTTCCGCCTCGACAACGTACTGATCGACGCGGACGACCGGATCAGGGCGGTCCTGGACTGGGAGATGTCCACGCTCGGCGACCCGCTCACCGACCTGGGCCTCCTCGCGATGTACAGCGCCAAGCTGGAGGTGCCCGACTCCCCCGTCAGCACCACGGCGGGCGCGCCGGGCCACCCCGACCCGGCCGAGCTGATCGAGCGGTACGCCACGCGTTCGGGCCGCGACGTCGGCGCCATCTCCTGGTACACCGCCTTCGCCTGGTTCAAGCTCGCCGTGATCCTGGAGGGCATCCACTACCGCTTCACGCTCGGCCAGACCGTCGGCGCGGGCTTCGACCGGATCGGTGAACTGGTCCCGGTCTTCATCGAGCACGGCCTCACCACTCTCCAGGGACGACAGGAAGGCTGAGAGACAGTCATGGACTTCGCATTCGACGCACGCACCGAGGAGCTCCGTGCCAGGCTGCTCACCTTCATGGAGGAGCACGTCCACCCGGCCGAGCAGGTCGTCGAGGAGCAGCGGGCCGGCCTCGCGTCGCCGTGGGACACCCCCGCGGTCGTCGAGGAACTGAAGGCCGAGGCCCGCAGGCAGGGCCTGTGGAACCTCTTCCTGCCCGACGCGGAGCACGGCGCGGGCCTCACCAACCTCCAGTACGCCCCGCTCGCCGAGATCACCGGCCGCTCCCCGCAGCTGGCGCCCACCGCCCTGAACTGCGCGGCGCCGGACACGGGGAACATGGAGGTGCTGGCGCAGTTCGGCTCCGAGGCGCAGCAGAAGCAGTGGCTGGAGCCGCTGCTCGCCGGTGAGATCCGGTCGGCGTTCGCGATGACCGAACCCGAGGTGGCCTCGTCCGACGCCACCAACATCACCACGCGCATCGAGCGTTCCGCCGACGCCTCCGAGTACGTCATCTCGGGCCGCAAGTGGTACATCTCCGGGGCGATGAACCCCGACTGCAAGATCTTCATCGTGATGGGCAAGACGGACCCGGACACCGCCGACATCCGCCGCCAGCAGTCGATGATCCTCGTCCCGCGCGACACCCCCGGCCTCGAAGTGCGCCGCGCCATGCAGGTGTACGGCTACGAGGACCACTACCACGGCGGCCACGCCGAGGTCGTCTTCGACCAGGTCAGGGTCCCCGCCTCGAACCTGATCGGCGAGGAGGGCGGCGGCTTCGCCATCGCGCAGGCCCGGCTCGGCCCCGGCCGCATCCACCACTGCATGCGGCTGATCGGCATGGCCGAGCGCGCGATCCAGCTGATGTGCGAACGGGCGGTGGCCCGCACGGCGTTCGGCAAGCCGCTCGCCCAGCAGGGCGTGGTGCAGGAGTGGATCGCGGACGCCCGCGTCACGGTGGAGCAGCTACGTCTTCTCATACTGAAGACGGCCTGGCTGATGGACACCGTCGGCAACAAGGGCGCGCACACGGAGATCCAGTCCATCAAGATCGCGACGCCGCGCGCGGTGGTCGGCATCCTCGACCGCGCGGTGCAGCTGCACGGGGCGGGGGGCGTGAGCCAGGACTTCCCGCTCGCGGAACTGTGGGCCGGAGCGCGGACCTTGCAGCTCGCCGACGGGCCCGACGAGGTGCATCAGCGCTCGCTCGCGCGGCGCGAGCTGAAGAAGTACGTCTAGCCCCTCAAGGGGCCCGCAGCGCCCGCATCAGCAAATCGGCGAGGTGGTCCGCGACCTGTTGCGGTGTGAGCGGGCCCTCCGGGCGGTACCACGTGGACAGGTGGTGGACGGAGCCGAAGTGGTAGTCCACCACCAGGTCCGCCGGTGTCGCCGTGGAGAAGACGCCGGAGGCCTGGCCCTCCTCGATCAGCGCGCGGAACCGCTCGTGGTAGCGGCGCCGCTCCGCCCGCACCTGCTTGTTCTTCTCCGGGCTCAGGTGGTGCATGGAGCGGAAGAAGATCGACGCGTCGTCGAGGTTGTCGATGGTGGTGACCACGACGTCCGCCGCGGCGTCGCGGACCCGCCGCTCGACGGGGGCGTCCGCGTCCGCGATGGCGTCGAGCCGCTCCTGCTGGACGCGGAGCATGCGGGCGTAGACCTCGTGCAGCAGGTCGTCCTTGGAGCCGAAGTAGTGGTAGAGGGCGCCCTTGGTGACACCGGCCGCCTCCACGATCTCCTGCACCGACGTGCGGTCGTAGCCGCGGTCGGCGAAGAGCCGGGTGGCGGCGGCGAGCAGCCGCTGCGGGACGGGCGTGCCGTCACCGTCCGTCGTCCTGGCCACTGCCGCCACCTGCCTTTCGCATCATTGACTGTTCCGTGCACGGGAACGCAGTTCCCGCCGGAGGATCTTCCCACTTGTCGTCTTCGGGAGCTCCGCCAGGATCGCGACCTCGCGGGGGTACTTGTACGCGGCCAGCCGCTCCTTGCAGTAGTCGGTCAGCTCACCGGCGTCGGTGACGCTGCCCGGACGCAGACTGACGTACGCCTTGACGCTCTCCCCCCGGTAGCTGTCCGGCACCCCGACGACGGCGGCCTCGCGGACCGCGGGGTGGGTGTAGAGCACGTCCTCGACCTCGCGGGGCCAGACCTTGAAGCCGGACGCGTTGATCATGTCCTTCTTGCGGTCGACGACGTAGAGCCAGCCTTCGGTGTCCATGAACCCGATGTCGCCGGTGCGCAGTTCCCCGTCGGGGAAGGCCTCACCGGTGGCCTCGGGCCGCTGCCAGTACCCGGGCACCACCTGCGGTCCGCGCACCACGATCTCGCCCTGCTCCCCGAACGGCACCTCTTGGCCGAGGTCGTCCACGATGCGTACGACCGTCTCGGGTCCCGGGACGCCGACGGCCAGGGTGCCCGAGACCGGGTCGACCGGCGCCTCCTGTCCCGGCGGCACGGCGGCGCAGGGCGCGGTGCACTCGGTGAGGCCGTAGCCGTTGTGCAGATAGGGGCCGAAGGCGGCGCGGAACTTCTCCACCAGGGCGGGCGGCAGCGGGGCGCCGCCCGAGGAGATCATCTGGAAGGAGTCGAAGTGCCCGCGGGTCGCCTCGGGGTGGGCGGCCAGTGCCATGAAGGCGGTGGAGGGCCCCACCGTGTAGGCGGGCCGGTGCTCGGCGAAGGCGTCGAGCACGACTCCGGCGTCGAAGCGGTAGGCGAGCGCGAGCGTGCCCGCGTTGGCGAAGCACGCGGCGACCTGCGCGACCATGCCGGTGATGTGGAAGAGCGGCGCCATCGCGAAGTAGCAGACGCCCTCGGCCATCCCGCAGCCGACGCGCTGGCGCTCGGCGTTGTAGGTGATGTTGCCGTGGGTGTTCATGGCGCCCTTGGGGGTGCCGCTGGTGCCCGACGTGTAGCTGATCAGCGCGATGTCGTCGGGACCGAGCGCCCGGCCGTCGGGCGCGGCGGTGCCCCGGCGCGCGACGGCCACCAGGTCGTCGGCGTCGGCCGCCTGCGGGAGGCGCTCGAAGTCGAGGACGCGGGTGTCGTTGCGCGTCTGGAGGTCGAGCTGGCAGGCGGTGAGCACGACGCGCACCGGGGAGTCGGCCGCGCTCGCGCGCAGATACGTCTCCCAGGCCCGGTCGGCGCAGATCAGCGCGGCCACGCCCGCGTCGGCGAGGACGTGCCCGACCTCGGCCGACTTGTACATGGGGTTGACGGGGACGACCGTGGCGCCGGCCTTCCAGGCGCCGAGCAGCGCGATCACGAAGTGCGGGGTGTTCTGGAGGAGGATCGCGACGCGGTCGCCGCGTGCGATGCCGCGCGCGGCCAGGTGACCGGCCACGGAGTCGGTGAGCGCGTCCGTCTCGCGGTAGCTCAGGCGTCCGTCGAAGTAGGCGAGCGCGGTGTGTTCGGGCGCCCGCCCGACGGCCGCGCGGAAGGCGTGCACGACGGACTCGGCGGGCCGCACGGGGCCGCGCTGGGCGTCGTTGAGGCGCGCGAGCCAGGGCCTGGCCGCGTAGATCGAGGTGGGGTCGCTCACCGCTCGGTCTCCTCCCACTTCTGCTGGATGTGGTTCATGCCGGTCAGCCACTTGTCGGGGGTCGCGGCGCGCGCCTGGTAGTACGCGGCGACCTCGGGGTGCGGCAGGATCAGGAAGCGGTCCCGCGCCATGCCTTCGAAGAGCGCGTCCGCGACCTGCTCGGGCTCGATCGCGGTGGGCGTGAGCACGAGGTCGCCCGCGGTGCCGGTGGCGGCGAGCATGTCGGTGCGCACGCCCTGCGGGCAGATCGCGTGGACCTTGAGGCCGCGGTGCCGGTAGGTGAGCGAGAGCCATTCGGCGAAGGCGTACGCGCCGTGCTTGGTGACGCTGTAGGGCGCGGCGCCGATCATGGTGAGCAGTCCGGCGGCGGAGACGGTGGAGACGAAGCGGCCGCTGCCGCGCGCCAGCCAGCCGGGCAGCAGCGTGTGCGCCGCCCTGACGTGCGCCATGACGTTGACGTCCCAGGCCGCGGCCCAGACCTCCTCGGGGGCCGCCTCGCTGCCGCCCGAGCCGAGCCCCGCGTTGGCGCAGTACACGTCGACCGTGCCGCCGAGGGCGTCCGCCGCCTCCTGCACGACCACCGAGGCGTCACCCGGCACGGCGATGCCGCCCACCTCGTCGGCGACGGTCTTGGCCTTGGCGCCGTCCATGTCGTTGACCACGACGCGCGCCCCTTCGGCGGCGAAGCGGCGGGCGAGCGCGGCCCCGATGCCGCCTCCCGCGCCGGTGACGACAACTCCCTTGTCCTGCAAGGACTCCACGATCGCTCTCCTTCGACCTGCGGCTCGGCAGGCTCCCCCGGCGCCTCGGCTTTCCTCGCAGACTAACCAGTCGGTATGTCGTGGCGAAAGGGGGGCGCACGGCCCGGGTTCGTTCCCCGGCGCCCCCGCGGCCACTAGCGTGCGGGCGCATGAACCTCTCCCGACGAGGACTGCTCGCCGCCACCGCGGGCACGGCCATGGCGCCCTCGGCCCCGGCCTCCGCGACCCCTCGCCCGGGTCCCGCACCCGGGCCGGGCCCCGGTCCGCGCACCGGATTCGAGCGGCTGGCCGCCGACGGCTACCGGCTCCTCGAAGGACAGCGGGTCGGCGTCGTCACCAACCCCACCGGCGTGACCCGCGACGTGCGGCACATCGTGGACGTGCTGCACGCCGACGAGCGGGTGGACCTGGTCGCGGTGTTCGGCCCCGAGCACGGCTTCCGCGGCACCGCGCAGGCGGGCGGCTCGCAGGGCAGGTACGACGACCCGGCCACCGGACTGCCGGTGTTCGACACGTACCAGAAGAGCGGCAGGGCCCTGGCCGACGTCTTCACCGCCGCCCGCGCGGACACCCTGGTCTTCGACATCCAGGACGTGGGCGCCCGCTTCTACACGTACATCTGGACGCTCTACGACTGCATGGTGGCGGCGCGCATCGCGGGCAAGCGCCTGGTGGTGCTCGACCGGCCCAATCCGGTGACGGGCCGCGACGCGTACGGACCCGTCCTGCGCAAGGAGTTCGCGAGCTTCGTGGGGCGCGAGCCGATCGCGCAGACGCACGGCATGACCGTCGCGGAGCTCGCGCTGCTGTTCAACGGGGAGTTCCTGGAGCGGCCCGCCGACCTGGCGACGGTCCTGATGACGGGCTGGCGGCGCACCGACTTCCACGACGCCTCGGGGCTCCCCTGGGTGCCACCCAGCCCGAACATGCCGACGCCCGACACCGCCCTGGCCTACGGCGGGACCTGCCTGTTCGAGGGCACCAACCTGTCCGAGGGGCGCGGCACGACCCGGCCGTTCGAACTGCTCGGCGCGGAGGGCATCGACGCCAGGTGGGCGGCGGCGCTCGGCCGGCTCGCGCTGCCCGGCGTGCACTTCAGGGAGGCGTACTTCTCCCCCACCTTCTCCAAGTTCCAGGGCAAGACCGTCGGCGGCGTCCAACTCCACGTCCACGAGCGGGAGTCGTACGACCCGGTGCGCACCGGCATCGCGCTCCTGGTGACGGCGAAGAAGGCGTGGGACGGCTTCGCCTGGCGCTCCGACCACTGGATCGACAAGCTGACCGGTACCGCGCGGGTGCGCACGATGATCGACGCGGGCGCGGACACGGACGAGGTGGTGGGCGCCTGGCAGGGCGATCTGACCCGCTTCCGCGCGCTGCGCCGCCGCTATCTGCGCTACTCCTGAGGCCTGGTGGGGCAGGCCCCACCGTGGGTCGGGGTGCCCGCTCCATGGCACCGCGCCCGGCCGGCGGGAGACCGTGATCCTCAGGCCGGTCCGGGCGGATCGGCGTGACGAGGAGGTTCGGCATGACACGGGTGACGCGCCGGGGAGTTCCCCTGCTGCTGGTCGCGGCCGCCGGGGCGGGCGTGCTGTGCGCGCCGCAGGGCGCGGGGGCGGCGCCGCAGCCCGCCGATCCGGTCGCGGCGATCGAGCGCGCGGCCCACCCGTTGCGGTCGACCGACCCGGGCGGCGGCACCGGCGACCTGCGTCCGCTCGGCCGGATGGTGGGTGACGCGGCCGTGGTGGGCCTGGGCGAGGCGACGCACGGCTCGCACGAGTTCTTCACCATGAAGGAGCGGGTGTTCCGCCATCTCGTGAAGGAGAAGGGGTTCACCACCTTCGCGCAGGAGGTGAGCTGGACGACGGGGCTGCGCTTCGACGCCTATGTGCGCGGCGGCGAGGGCGACGTGCGCGCGCTCGTCCACCGCGAACTGGCCAAGACGCCCTGGGACACCGAGGAGTACGTCCATCTGCTCACCTGGATGCGCTCCTACAACGTCCGCCATCCCGAGCGCCCGCTGCGCTTCATGGGCAATGACCTCAACTACCCGCAGCAGGGCGTCGAGTTGTTCGACGGGGTACGGGACTACGTGCGCGCCCACGAGCCGGATCTGCTGGCCAGGATCGACGCCCTCTACGCGCCACTGCGCCGCGTGACCGACGGCGACACCTATATGAACCTCCCGCGCCCCGAGCGGCAGGCCCTCGCGAAGAAGGCGCACTCCGCCTACGCGCTGCTGAAGGGGCGTCAACCCGTCGGCGGGGGAGGGGCATTCGACCTCGCCCTGCACCACGCCCGCTCCGTCGCGCAGACCGGGGACATGTACGCCTTCCCGCTCGACACGGACGAGGGCAAGAAGGACGCCATGCTCTACCGCGACCGCAGCATGGCGGCGAACACCGCGTGGTGGCAGCGGCACACCGGCGGCAAGGTGTTCCTCTCGGCCCACAACGCGCACGTCGCGTACGAGTCGTACGACCCGCGCTATCCGAAGATGCAGGGCGCCTTCCTGCGCGACCGGCTCGGCAAGCGGTACACGAGCATCGGGTTCACCTTCGACCGGGGCGGCCTGATGGCGCAGAGCGCGGACTCCGAGGTGTGGAAGCCGCGCACGCTGGGCCCGGCCGCCCGGGGCACGAACGAGCACACGCTCGACAAGGTCCGCCTCGACGACTACTTCCTGGACCTGCGGACCGCTCCCCCGGCCGCCCGGCAGTGGCTGAGCAAGGCACGCACGACCCGGAGCATCGGCACCGCCTACCCGGACGGCCCGTACAAGATCCGCCTCGGCTCCTCGCACGACATCCTCATCCATCTGCACGAGGTCACCCCGGCCCACCGGCAGTCTCAATGACCGAGACCGGCCGTACCAAGTATTGACTGGCCCCTACATCCACCACGAGAGTGCCGCTCGTGCAGAACGACCAGACAGAAACAGCGAAACAGCAGGTCCGGGGCGAGAACGAGCCGCCGGAGCAGGGTGGGAACGAGCCGCTGGGGCAGGACGGGAACGAGCCGGAGGAGGCGCGCTCCGAGAGCCTGCGCCGGGTGGCCGTGGCCTCCTTCATCGGGACGGCCATCGAGTTCTACGACTTCTACATCTACGGCACGGCGGCCGCCCTCGTCCTCAACCAGGCGTTCTTCCCGACCCTCGACCCGGTCAACGCCACCCTCGCCTCGTTCTCCACCTACGCGGTGGCGTTCGCGGCCCGGCCCATCGGCTCGGTGATCTTCGGCCACTTCGGGGACCGGGTCGGCCGCAAGTCGGTCCTGGTGGCCTCGCTGCTCCTGATGGGCCTCTCGACCGCGCTCGTGGGACTCCTGCCCGGCTACGGCACGTTGGGCATCTGGGCGCCCGTCCTGCTGATCCTGCTCCGCTTCCTCCAGGGCATCGGGCTCGGCGGCGAGTGGGGCGGCGCCGCGCTGCTCGCCGTGGAGCACGCGCCGAGGAAGAAGCGCGGACTCTACGCCGCCTTCCCCCAACTCGGCCCGTCCGTGGGCTTCTTCGCCGCGACCGGCGTCTTCTGGCTGCTCTCCTCCGTGCTCTCCGACGACGCGTTCCGCTCGTGGGGCTGGCGCGTGCCCTTCCTGCTCTCGTTCCTGCTCGTCGGCGTGGGGCTCTTCGTGCGCCTGAGGATCAGCGAGACGCCGGTCTTCGCCAAGGTGATGGCGGCGCAGGAGGCCAGCAAGGTCCCCACGCTCGACGTGCTGCGCCGCCACCCGCGCGAACTGCTGCTCGGCGCGGGCGGCATGGTCGTCGCGTACGGCCTCTTCTACACCGCCACGACGTACTGCCTGGCGTACGCCACCGGCACCCTGGGCGTCTCGCGCAACACCATGCTCGGCCTCTCCCTCGTCGCCTGTCTCTTCCTCGCGGCCGGCACTTGGCTCGCCGCGACCCGCTCCGACGGGGCGGGACGGCGCAGGCTCGTCCTCGCGGGCGCGGGGCTCTCGGTGGTCTGGGGCCTGGTGCTCTTCCCGCTCCTGGACACCGAGCAGCCGGTGCTGATCGCCCTCGCGATCGGCGGCGCGCTGTTCTGCATGGGCGTGGTCTACGGCCCGATGGGCGCCTATCTGCCGGAGCTGTTCGGCACGAGCGTGCGCTACTCGGGGGCCTCGCTCGCGTACAACCTGGGCGGGGTGCTCGGCGGCGCGGTCTCGCCGCTGGTGGCGACCCGGCTCCAGTCCGCGTTCGGCTCCTCTTCGGTGGGCTGGTACGTGAGCGCCATGGCGGTCGTGTCGCTGGTGTGCGTCCTCGCCCTTCCGGAGACGCGGGATCGTGAACTCGGCTGAATCAGCCTTTCATTCCCCCTCCTCACGCGCGGTAACTCGCCGCTGAATTCGGGTGTCCGAATTCAGCGGCTGAGCCACCAGCGTTCGTTCTCCTTCGACAAGGCGTCCCACAAGAGATTCAACGGGTGCCCGGGACCGCACGAGGCGCGGTCGCCGCGCCTCGTGAACACCCCGACGAGCACCTCCGTGCGGGGCCCGACGTCGCCGACGATGTCCAGCCGCCGCAGCCCGCCCGCCTCCGGCAGGCCGCCGTTCTCGGCGGCCTCCCCGATGCCGCGGGTCACCAGCATCGCCCCGCTGACCACGCCCGAGCGCAGCAGCTCGAAGCCGTAGTGCGCGGCCTCTATCTCGGCGGCCACGGACAGGTGCTGGCGGTAGTCCGGGCCGTACCAGGCGGTGAGGAAGCGGGCGATGAGGCCGCCCGCGGAGACCACGAGCGGCAGCCGGGTCAGCTCGGCCGCGGTGACGGCGGGCCCCGGCAGCTTCGCCGCGGGCAGGTTGGTCAGCAGCGAGAGTCCGCTGCGGCGCCACTCGACGATGTCGTACGGCTCGAGCTCGGCCTCCTGGCCCTCGGTCACCACGATGCTGCCGCAGACCAGGTCGAGCTCTTTGGCCTGCAGTTTGGCGAAGAGGTCGCCGGTGCGGACATGGGTGACCTTCAGGTCGACGCCGCGCCGTTCGTACACCTCGCTCACCCGCTCCACGGCATCCAGGAGGAACCCCAGGGTGTAGCGGGTCGAGCCCACGGAGAGGGTCCTGCCGAGCCTGCGCCGGGCGTCGTGGACGCCCTCCGCCCACTGGTCGAGGGTGCGCCGCGCCAGTTCGACGAGGGTCTCGCCGGTGGGGGTGAAATGGACGTCCTTGCCGCGGCCCCGCTTGAGGACGAGCGCCTCGCCGCACAGCGTCCCGAACGTGCGGTTCATCGTGTCCAGTTGCTTCTGCACGCTGGACTGCTCGCGGCCGAGCAGGCGCGCCGCGGCCAGCGCGGTGCCGCTCTCGTGGACCGCGAGCAGGGTGCGCAACTGGTCCATCGTGGTGTCGAGGAGATCCGTGGGGTACTGGTGGGGCCCTGATAATGCCATGTGCGAGTGCTCGCTCTCCGACTCCCTCTGCTTTTACGGCAATGCAGCATATCCACAGCGGGAAACTGATCCGGAGTACAGCGGAAATTATCTGGGGATTTCTTCCAGAAAATGCTGGATGTGTTCCCGGCACCCGTGGAATGGTCGAGCCGATCCCAGTCTTCGCGGACCATCCCGATGTCGTGGGACGCGCGCCGGGGCCGGTGTCCCGCGGGGGTGGGTACCGGCTCCGGCGCCACGGGGCCGTGCGGCCCGGTGGTGCGCGGCGTATGGCCAGGCACGCCGGGCCGCAGGACCATACCGGCGTGGAGCCCTACTGGGAATTGACCTTCGACGCCGACGGCGACGTCGACACCGCGCAGCGCGAAGAGCTGCTGTCCGGCGCGGAACGTGAACGCGTCACCGATCTGCTGGTCTTCGCGCACGGCTGGAACAACGAGCAGCGGGACGCGAGGCGCCTGTACGAGCGCTTCTTCTCCCCCTGCCAGGCCATGTCAGGGGCGCGGGTGCGCCTCGGTTATGTCGGCGTGCTCTGGCCCGCCATCCGCTTCGCCGACGAACCCATCCCCGACTTCGACCCGTCGGCCGCCGTCGTACGGGCCGCCGTGGTGCCCGGTGAACCCGTGCTCGACACGGTCACCCGGCAGGCCCTGTCCCGGGCCTTCCCCGAGCACGAGGCGGAACTCGACCGGATCGCCGAGCTGCTCGCCGAGCACTCCGACGTGCCCTCCCAGCTCTACGAGTTCGGGCGTCTCGTGCGCGAACTGGTGTCGCTGCGCGAGACCCATCCGGCCCGGCACTTCGGCGAGGACACCGGCGCGGGCGAGCCCGCCATGCTCACCGACGACGCGATCCAGGTCTGTGAGGTCTTCGCCGCGGCGCTCGACACCGAGGGGCAGCCCGAGCTCTTCGGGCGGCTGCGCAAACGGCTGTGGAACGGCGCGCACGAACTCCTGCGGCAGGGCAGCTACTACGCGATGAAGCGCCGGGCGGGCGCGATCGGCCAGTTGGGCCTCGGCCCGGCGATCGGCCTGCTCGCCCGTGACGTGCCCGCGGTCCGGGTGCATCTGATCGGGCACAGCTTCGGCGCCCGGCTCGTCTCGTACGCGCTGCGCGGGATGCCCGCGGACGTGCGCACCGTGAAGTCGGTGATGCTGCTCCAAGGGGCCTTCTCGCACTACGCGTTCGCCGACCGGCTGCCGCAGGACAAGTCGCGCGGCGGCGCCCTGCACGGCGTCCAGCGGCGCATCGACGGACCGCTGGTCTCCTGCTACTCGCGCCACGACGACGCGCTGGGGCGGATCTATCCGCTGGCCTCGAAGCTGGCCGGTGACTCCACGAGCTTCCTGAACCTGTGGGAGCGGTGGGGCGCGATCGGCTACGACGGCGTGCAGGCCGTGGACGGCACCAAGCGCATCACGCTCGGCCAGGCCGTGCCCGCCAAGGGATGCGTGAGCGTGGACGCGGCGGCGGTGGTGCAGCGCGGCGGTCCGCCCTCCGGTGCGCACAGCGACATCTGCCACGAGGAGCTGGCACGCGTCGTGTTCGCCGCAGGGCGGATCGCCTCGTCCTGACTCCGTTCGCTACTCCGTTCGCTCAGCGGTGCGAGGGGAACTCGACGACCTGCTGGTACGTCGGGCGGTTCTGCCACTGGATCGGCCGGTGCGTGATGCCGCCGAGCGCCCGGTGGATGACGGCGTCCGAGCACCACTGGTCGCCGGCCTTGCAGGCGTCGTCACCGGGGTAGACCTCGGTGGCGGGCTTGGCGACGGCCTGCGCGAGGGTGCCGAGCAGGGCGTCCCTGCACGCGGCCAGCTCGCCGTCCCCGCAGTAGGTGTCGGCGAGTTCACCCTTCACCGGCTGGCCGAGGACCTTGCGCAGGTCCTTGTCGGCGTAGCCCCACCAGCCGTATTGGAAAGCGGAGCCCGCGTGCGCCCCGGTGGGGCCGTGGCCCGCCGAGGGTGACTCGTCGACGGGCTGCACCCCGGTCAGCGAGTCGTAGAGGTCCTTGCCGAGGCCCGGTTCGAACTCGGCCTTGATCAGCAGGGGCCACCAGGCGTCCATGAGGCGCACGGCGTCGGGGTGGGCGTACGCCTTGGAGCCCGCCGAGGTCTGGTTGCGCTGCGCGCCCGCCTTGCGCCAGGCCTCCAACTGCTGCACGGCCTTGGCGAGTTGCGGATCGGTGACGGGCTTGCTGCGCAGCACCTTGAGCAGTTCGGGCAGCACCTGTTCGCCGCGCAGGTCGGTGACGGCCGCCTCCGCCATGGCCCGGGTCAGCGCGGCGCGGGTGACGCCGCCCTCCTCGGTGAGCTTCTTGACCCGCCCGTCGAGCAGATCGCCGCGGTGCACGGCGCTGACGCCGAAGCCCGCCGTGTTGAAGTCCTTGGCCTGCTTGTTGTTCCAGGAGATGTAGTAGTCCTGGTTGACGGACTGCGGGTGCTCGGCGGGCGGGGTCTGCGCCGAGGTGTTGTCGGCCGGGTCGAAGTCCCGCCATTCGTAGTCCTGTCCGGCCGTCACCGGCAGGGCCGGGTCGACGCCGTCCGCGCGCTCGGGGTTGGCGCCGCTGTTGTAGTACGCGATGTCGCGCGAGTCGGCGTAGAACCAGTTGAAGGCGTAGCTGATGTGCTGCGCGGCCTTCTCGAACGTCGAGGCGTCCTTGACGTACGTCGGGTCGTTCAGCATCTGGAAGCCGATGATCGAGTCGGCCTCGTGGCGGTAGGTGGAGCGCAGCGAGACGTACGCGACGGGTTTGCCCTCGACGCTCGCGCGGTGCGTGACGATGCCGTACTTGGTGCGGAAGACCTGCATGCGGTAGGAGCCGGCGGCCGTGGAGTCGGCGAGCGTCGGCTTCCAGGCGTTCTTGCGCTCCAGCTTCTCCATGGGCGTGCAGGTGCCCCGGTAGAGGTAGCCGGTGGACTGCTTGGTGGGGGTGCCGCCGCCCGGTTCACAGAGCGGGACGGCGTAGGTGTCGGTGATGTCCTGCCCCGCGGAGGTGGCCGACCACGCGTAGTCCTGGCCGCGGCCCAGCTGGATGTACATGCCGACGCCCGCGAAGGAGACGCCGCGCGCGCTGATGCCGGGGCCCTGGAGCTCCTGCTGCATCAGGAGCTGGGGCGCGAAGTACCCGGTCTGCGGGCCGAACACGGCGACGGGGTTGCCGCTCGCGGTGTGCTCGCCGGAGACGAGCAGCGCGTTGGACATGCCCTTCTTGTGGCCGTCCGCGCGGAACAGGTCCGAGGGCAGGACGCCCTTGTCGTACATGCCCTGGAGCGGCTTGAGCTTCTTCGGCGCCCGCACCGGGTCCTTGGCGCCGGACTTGGCGCCGCCCTCGCGGTCGTAGACGAGCTGTTCGCGCTCGACCGATCCCGGGTCGGGCAGCGCGGTGCCGCGCGCGTGGTCCGGCTTGCCCGCGTAGGGGAAGCTGGTGCCGTCGTGGATGGTCTCGACGGCCTCGGGGTCGTTGCGGGCGCGGAAGGACTCCCAGACCTTGGTGCCCTGCTCGACGCCGTACTTCTCCTGGGACTTCAGGAGGGAGAGCGCCGCCTCGACCTCGCCGCCGCCGCCGTTGCCGAAGAGGCCGCCGACCACGGAGGCGAGGGCGATCATGTCGGTGACCTTGAAGGGTTCGATCTCACCGATGTTGGTGATCGCGTCGATCTTGCCGGTCAGGACGTACTCGCCGGGGAAGTAGCGGCCGTTCTTGGACTTCACGCGGTAGGCGTTGAGCCCGTCGATGTAGGCCTGGGCGTCGTCCATGGCCTGCTTGCCGCGCTCGCCCTGGGTGGTCCTGATGTACTCGACCTGCTTCTCCAGGTCCTGTTCCGTGTACGGGGCCTGCGGCCAGAACTGCTGCTCCAGGCCCTGGTTGGCGAGTGCGCCGCCCGCGAAGGAGGTCAGCTCGCCGCGCCCGATGTGCCGGAACAGGTCGATCAGCCAGAGCCGGTCCTGCCCGGCCGCGAAGCCCGCGCCGAACTCGGTGCCGTAGCGGGTGGTGCCCTTGATGTGCGGGACGCCGTACTTCTTGTCCCGGGTGATCGTCACGTCGTCGCGCGGCTTGGTGGTGGAGGCGACCTGGTCGTCCACCACCCCGAAGGAGGCGTCGTTGAAGAACTCGGTCAGCCGGTCGTCGGTGAGCGAGGAGTATCCGGAGGACAGCGCGTCGTAGGGGCCCAACTGGTCGTCGGCGTGCGGCGGCTGGGTGCCGAGGACCCGGTGGGCGAGGATCTCGGCGAGGGTCGCGCTGCCGTTGGCGCCGGGCGGCAGGACGTCCGCGCACTGGCCCGCGCAGTGGTCGAAGGACTCCGCCTTCGGGGCCGGCTCCCGGGGCGCGGCGCCCGCGCCCGGCAGGGGCGCGATGAGCGCGGCGCCGAGCGCGAGCGCCGCTCCCGCCGTGAGAGTTCTGAGTCTGACGATGCGTCGTCGCATGGGTGCTCCTCCGGGTCCTGCGGAAGGCCGATGCGGCGGAGGCTACTGGCGGGTCGCCGAACCCGAAAGATGAACATGCGTCGCCTTTTCCGAATCACCACAACGCGCCCCCCTCGGCGAGGCATCACCCCTGTTCAAACGGGCAGGCGGAAATCGGTCGCCCGGGAAGGGAGCCGAATCGCGTGTCGATACGTCTACTCGGCGACGTCGTTTCGACTTCGACTCGACTGCGGCGCCGACAGATACGGAACGCGGGGTACCAGTACGGCAGTACGTGTGACGGAGGTGCAGGGCGATGGCCGGATTCCGGAGTCTCGCGAGACAGGTGCGTGATCCGAAGAGCGATCTGGCACTGCGGCGGTATTCGCTGCGCAAGTGCCTGGAGAGGTTCGCCCCCTATGGCCACCGGGCGACCTGGGACCATTTGTGCTCCCGGGCGGGGTTCGGCCCCGAGGACCGGTCGCCCGACCCGGCGCGGCTCGTGTCCGCGCTCGAGGAACTGGAGGCGGCGCGCGCCGTCTGGCTCGCCTACGAGGCGGGATTCGCGGCGCGCCGCCGCAAGGAGAAGCACGACGGGCTCAGGCGCCCCGGCAGCGTGGACGACTGGCACCGCTGCACCTGGGGCGGTTTCGGGGTCGCCTGGTGCGACGACCCGGGCGTCCACCCGCACGCCCCGCTCGCGGAGGTCCTGCGGCGGCTGATCACGGCGCTCGAACGGGACCCAGGCACCGCCTGTCCCGTCTGCGCCGACACGTCCCTCGTCTGGCAGCAGGGCCTGGCGCACGAGCCGTCGTCGGGCGCGGTCTGCACGGGCTGCGGCATCGTCGTACCCGCGCCCGTGCTCACGGACGACGCGGTGGTACGGGCGCGGTCGAGGCGGCTGAGGCCCTTGGTGTCGGCCTGAGGAGCGCCGCCGTCAGGGCGTGCCCACCTCGGTGTGGATGGCGAGCTTGAACTCGGCGAGCGTCAGCGGCGTGGCGATGCGCACGTCCCCCACGCCGCGTGCCGTGATCTTCAGCCCCACGGGCGTCTCGGGGTGCACGAACATCTGCCAGGTGTAGGACCTGAACTGGGCGCCCCTGGTGGGCGCCGAGTCGGTCGTCGCGGTGGAGTCGTACCCGGTGGACAGGCCCAGCGGATCACGCACGAAGCGCGCCCGGTACTCGGTGGGGTCGGTGTCCGCCGCCCAGAAGACCAGCGCGCAGAGCACGCCCCAGCCCTCGTGGCTGGGCCAGATGAGCCCGGACCTGGCGTCCGGGAACTGTGAAGGGCTGGTGTCGCCCTTGGACGGGTCGTGCATGTTCCACGGGTCGTACGACTCCTCTCCCGCCCCGTACGGGAACCGCACGAGGTGGTATCCGTCGTTGTCGTACGTCACGTTCTGCGGTCCGCTGACCGCGGAGTCCCACTTCAGTGAGCAGATGGCGAGTGACATCGGCCCTCCCCCGGATCGTCGTCGGCGCTAAGGCTCAACCTCCCTGTGCTGCTTACACGTCGGGGGACGGCGGGCGGTTGCGTCACTGCCCGGTGCGGCGCTCCGCGAGGAGACGGGAGCCGGTGAGGCGCTCGCCGAAGACGTCGTCGGGGTTGGAGAGCACACAGGTCTCCAGGGAGAGACAGCCGCAGCCGATGCAGTCCGTGAGGTGGTCGCGCAGGCGGCCCAACTGCTTGATGCGCTCGTCCAGTTCGGAGCGCCAGTGCTCAGAGAGGTGCGCCCAGTCCTCGCGGGTGGGCGTGCGCTCCTCGGGCAGCGAGTCCAGCGCCTCGCGGATCGTGGCGAGCGGGATGCCCACCCGCTGGGAGGCGCGGACGAAGGCGACGCGGCGCAGCGTGTCACGGTGGTAGCGGCGCTGGTTGCCCGAGGTGCGGCGGCTGGTGATGAGGCCCTTGGACTCGTAGAAGTGCAGGGCGGACACGGCGACGCCGCTACGGGCGGACAGCTGGCCGACCGTGAGCTCGTGGACCTTCTCTGGGATCTGGGGCACCCCTGGAACCCTAATGGCTGGTCCGTTGACACGCGTCGACGCACCCAGCATGCTGAGCAAGCGCTTAGTCGCATACGTCGATGACGTAGTCGCACACGTCTGGGAGGACCAGGGACATGGCGGAGCCGAGGATCTTCACGTCGGCCGGGGAACTGCGCGCCGGAGTCGGTGAGCAACTCGGGTACAGCGACTGGCTGGAGATCGACCAGAAGCGGATCGACCTGTTCGCCGACGCCACCGGCGACCACCAGTGGATCCACGTCGACGCGGAGAAGGCCGCGCGGGGCCCGTTCGGCACCACCATCGCGCACGGCTACCTCACGCTGTCGCTGCTGCCGAGCCTGGTGCCGCAGATCATGCGCGTCGAGGGCATGAAGATGGGCCTCAACTACGGCACCGACAAGGTCCGATTCCCCTCGCCGGTACCGGTCGGCTCACGGCTGCGCGCCACCGCCGCACTCACCGACGTCAGCGACACCAAGGACGGCGGCGTGCAGGTCACGGCGACCGTCACCGTCGAGCGCGAGGGCGGCGACAAGCCGTCCTGCGTGGCGCAGTCGGTGTCCCGCTACTACTTCTGAGCGGCGCCAGGACCAGGGCCTGATCCAAACGGCAGGCCCTGACTCCTGGCCCCCACCATGCGCAGCACGAGGTCGGCGTAGAGCGCGCCGACCTCGTCCGGCGTCCTGCGTCCGTCCGCGTTGAACCAGCGGGCCACGTCGATGCAGAGCGAGAGCACGGCGAGCGTGGTGCCCGGCACGTCGGGGACGTCGAACTCCCCGGCCCGCACCCCGTCGTTGATGATGTCCCGCACGGCGTCGTCCGACCTGCGGCGCAGCGCCACGATCTCCGTGCGGTGCTCGTCGCCGAGCGCGTCGAGTTCGTATTGCACCACGCGCGCGGTCATGTGGTGCGCGGCGTGCCAGCCGACGAAGGAGCGCACGGCGGCGGCCAGCCGCTCGGCGGGGCCGCCCGCGCCGTCCGCCGCGGTCCGCAGGATGGCGAGGGCCTTGTCGTGGCCGATCCTGCTGATGCGGTGGAGCAGCTCTTCCTTCGTCTTGTAGTGGATGTAGAGCGCTGCGGGGCTCATGCCGGCGCGGCCCGCGATGTCGCGGGTCGTCGTCGCGTGGTACCCGCGCTCCGCGAAGGCCTCGACGGCGGCGACGAGGAGCCGCCTGGCCGCGTCGGGGCTCACCTCGCCCCACGGCTGCTCCTCGCCCGCCGTCTCCTGCGCCGTACCCATGCCCACTCCTTCAGCCTTCAGGGAGGGACACCATACCCCTGACGGTGAGCAAGCGCTTAGGGCGTCCGTCAGGCGGCCGGGTTGAACGGGTCGTGGTCGGCGAGGATCTTCTCCAGGCGTGCCTGGTCGACGCGGCTGATGATCTGGTCCGCCTCCTGCCTGTCCCTGATCACCTTGGCCAGGGTGAACGCGGACGTCGTCAGGTACAGGACGGAGATGGCGAGGAAGGCGCGGATCCAGCCGCTGACGTCCAGGCTGTAGATGCCGACCGCCGTCGCGCCGAGTGCCACGGCGAACGACGCGACCGCCTGGCCGTAGTAGGCCGTGGTGCTCTGCTGCTTGACCGGTGTTTCGCTCATGCCCGCAAGCCTGGCCCGGGAGCGGCCGCGCCGTATCCGCTCCCGTACTCACCTGGAGTACTCAGAACGCGGAGACCCCCGTCAGCGCGCGGCCGATGACGAGCTTCTGGATCTGGCTGGTGCCTTCGTAGAGGGTCATCACCCGGGCGTCGCGCAGGAGTTTGCCCGCCGGGTACTCGTCTATGTAGCCGTAGCCGCCGAAGACCTGGAGCGCGTTGTTGGCGGCGCGCACGGCGGCCTCGGAGGCGAACAGCTTGGCCTTGGAGGACTCGGTGGCGAAGGGCAGCCCCCGGTCGACGAGGTCGGCCACCCGCCAGGTCAGCAGGCGCGCGGCGTCCACGTCGACGGCGATGTCGCTGATCAGCTCCTGCACCAGCTGGTGGTGGGCGATGGACTTGCCGAACTGCTCGCGCTCGGTGGCGTACCGCACGGCGGCGTCCAGGGCGGCCCTGGCCAGGCCCACGCAGCCCGCGGCCACCGACATCCGCCCCTTGGCGAGGGCCGACATCGCCACCGAGAAGCCCTTGCCCTCGGGCGCCAGCATGGCCGACGCGGGGACCCGCACGTCCTCGAGGACGAGTTCCGCGGTGGCCTGGCCGCGCAGGCCGAGCTTGCCGTGGATGGTGCGGCGGGTCAGGCCAGGAGTGTCGGTGGGCACCAGGAAGGCGGAGACGCCCTTGTGGCCCGGGGCGTCGTTGGTGCGGGCGAAGAGGAGGACGACATCGGCCCAGGTGCCGTTGGTGATGAACATCTTGGTGCCGCTGATCACGTACGAGTCGCCGTCGCGCACGGCCTTGGTGGCGAGGTTGCCCGCGTCGGACCCGGTGCCCGGTTCGGTGAGGCCGAAGCACCCGACGTACGCACCGGAGGTGAGACCGGGCAGCCACTGCCGCTTCTGCTCCTCGCTGCCCCAGGACGCGATGGTCTTGGCGACGAGACCGAGCGAGACCGAGACGATGCCGCGCACGGCGGAGTCGCCGCGGCCGAGCTCCTCGGTCACCAGGCAGTACGCGAGGTGGTCGCCGCCGGAGCCGCCGTACTCCTCGTCGATGGTCAGCCCCAGGAAGCCGACGTCGCCCAGCTTCTTCACGACGGCGCGGTCGACGTTCTCGGCGCGGTCCCATGCGACGACGTGCGGGGTGATCTCGCGCGCGACGAAGTCCTCGGCCAGCTGCCGTACCGCTGTCTGCTCCTCGCTGAGCTCCAGGTTCATCGTGGACACCTCTTCGCGTCGAGATTTAAATTAGCACTGCTAGTTTCCGGCGGCAGCCCTACTATGTGCCGCATGGCCCGACCGCGCAAGCCCCTCCTCAGCCGAGAACGCATCGTCGGCACGGCACGCGCCCTCGTCGACGCGGAGGGCCTCGCCGCCGTCTCCACGCGCCGCCTCGCCGCCGAGCTCGGGGTCAGCGGCCCTTCCCTCTACAACCACTTCCGCACCAAGGACGAGATCCTGGAGGCGGTCGCGGACTCGGTGAGCGCCCAGGTCGACCTGTCGATGTTCGAGACCGGCGACGGGCGCGACTGGCGCACCGCGCTGCACGACTGGGCGGTCTCCTACCGGGCGGCCCTCACCCGGCACCCGAACATCGTGCCGGTGCTCGCGAGCGGCCCCGGCCGCCGCCCGGCCGGACTGCGGCTCGCGGACGCGGTGTTCGGGGCGATGGTCGACGCGGGCTGGCCCGCCGCGCAGGCCACCTCGATCGGCGCCCTGATGCGGTACTTCATCATGGGCTCCGCGCTCGGCTCGTTCGCCGGGGGCTTCGTGGACGACGAGGCGGCGTACGACCCCGCCGACTACCCCCACCTCGGCCAGGCCCATCTGCTCGCCGAGCGCCAGCAGGTGATCGACGAGCGGGCCTTCGACACGGGCCTGCGGGCCCTGCTCGACGGGCTCGCGCTCCAGTACGAGCAGGTGGGGGCGGGGCAGCCGGCGGGGGCGTGAGGCCGCGCCGCTCGCTGCCGCACTCTTCGGCGCCCGCCGAAGTCTCCCTGGCGCATCCTGGTGGCATGACGCCCGGCCACACGAAGAACGCCACCGCACCGGCCCTCGCCGCGCTCGCCGCGCTGTTCGCCGACGAGACCCGGGCGGCCTGTCTGCTCGCGCTGCTCGACGGGCGGGCCTGGACGGCGGGTGAGCTCGCCCGGCACGCGGGCGTCGCGGCCTCCACCGCCAGCGAGCACCTCGGCAAGCTGGTCGCGGGCGGGCTGCTCACCGAGGAGCGCCAGGGCAGACACCGCTACGTGCGGCTCGCCGACGCGCGGGTCGCCCAGCTCGTCGAGGACCTCACCGCGCACGCGGCGCCGGACGCGGCCGCGGGGCCGCGCACGCTGCGCGAGTCGAGCACCCGGTCCGCGCTGGCACGGGGCCGCACCTGCTACGACCACCTCGCCGGGCAGCTCGGCATCGCGATCACCGGGGCGATGACGCGCCGCGGGCTGCTGCGACAGGACACCGGGTTCGCCCTGACCGACCAAGGCCTCGGCTGGTACGGCGAGTTGGGCATCGAGCTGGTGCGCACCGGGCGCCGCCCGCTGGCCAGGGCCTGTCTCGACTGGACCGAGCGCAGGCCGCATCTGGCCGGGATCGCGGGCGCCGCGCTCTGCAGGCACGCGCTGGACGCGGGCTGGTGCGAGCGGATCGGCTCGCAGCGCGCGGTGCGGGTCACGGCGGCCGGTTCGCGGGAGTTCGCCGCACACCTGGGCGCCGACTGGGCCGCGGCGTCCCCCGGCGCGGCTACTCCGTGATGACGCGCTCGACCGCCGCCTCGACGAGACGGTCGCGCTCGGCCTCCGAGAGGACGTCGGGGAGCGTGAGCTGCTCGACGATGAGCCAGTTGAACGCCAGATAGAGGAGCTTGACGGCCGTCGCGTCACCGGGCAGCCCGGAGGCCTCGTGGTACGACAGGTTGGCGGCCAGGTCGGCCTGGACGCGCTCGGTCAGGACCGCGCGCAGCTCCGGGCGGCGGGTGGCTTCGAGGCGGAGTTCGAGCAGCGCGAGATAGCCGGTGCGGAAGCCGCTGACCCGGCCGACGACGTCGCGCATGAGGCCGACGTACGTCTCCTTGTCCGGCTTGGCCGTGCGCTGCCGCTCGACCTCCGCCTCGTCGGGCGCGAGGCGTTCGTATACGCGGGCGCCGGCCTGGGTGAGCAGGTCGTCGCGGCTCGTGAAGTAGTTGGACGCGGTGCCGGTCGGCACCCCGGCCCCGGTGTCCACGGCGCGGAAGGTCAGGCCCCTGGCGCCCTCCCTGGCCAGCACCTCGATGGCGGCGTCGACCAGGGCCGCCCGCCGCTCGTCATTCCTGCGCACCATTGACACCACTCCATATGTAGTACTACGTTGCGACCACTACAAAAAGAGTACTACAGGGGGAGTTAATCGATGCGCAAGCTCGTCTACTACATCGGTACGTCCGTCGACGGGTACATCGCGGGCCCCGCGGGCGAGGTCGACTTCTACCCCGTGGGCGACGCGGAGCAGTCCGCCGCGTACGCCGCGTCGGTCAACGCCCGCTACCCCGAGACCGTGCCCACCCCGCTCCGCCCGCACGTGGGCCTCGCCGACGCCCCCAACCTCCGCTTCGACACGGTGCTCATGGGCAGCGGCACCTACCGCCCGGCGCTGGAGCAGGGGCTGCCGAGCCCGTACGCGCACCTGCGTCAGTACGTCGTGTCGAGCACCCTCGGAGCCGTCCCCGACCCTGCCGTGACCGTCGCCGGCGGTGATCCGCTCGCGCTGGTGCGCGACCTCAAGGCCCAGGAAGGGCCCGAGGGGCGCGACATCTGGCTCTGCGGCGGCGGCAAGCTGGCGGCGGCGCTGCTGCCGGAGCTCGACGAGCTGATCATCAAGAGCTATCCGGTCGTCGCCGGGTCCGGGATCCCGCTGTTCGACGGCGGGTTCGACCCGACGCGGTTCCGGGTGAGCGCCCGCGAGACGTTTCCCAACGACGTCATGATCACCTGGTACGAGGCGTAGCGCCGCACCCCCGACCGGGACTCGCGTGGGCCGGAACAATTCGGTGGGGGCCGAACTCTCCCCGTCCTAGCCTCGGACCATGCCTGCCACCCTCCCCGCACACCGGCGCCCCGAGCTGCTCGCGGCCGCCGCCGCCACCTTCACCGTCGTCATGTGGGCCTCCGCCTTCGTCTCCATCCGCAGCGCGGGGGCCGCCTACTCGCCCGGCGCGCTCGCGCTCGGCCGGCTGCTCGCCGGGGCCCTGACGCTCGGGGTCATCTGGGCGGTGCGCAGGCAGGGCTGGCCGCCGCGGGCCGCCTGGCCCGGCATCGCCGTCTCCGGGCTCCTCTGGTTCGGGGTGTACATGGTCGTCCTCAACTGGGGCGAGCAGCAGGTGGACGCGGGCACCGCGGCGCTGCTCGTGAACATCGGCCCGATCCTGGTGGCGCTGCTCGGCTCGCGCCTGCTCGGCGATCCCCTGCCGCCGCGCCTGCTGGCCGGGATGGCGGTGTCCTTCGCGGGCGCGATCGCCGTCGGCTTCTCGATGTCCGGCGAGGGCGAGGCGTCCGTGCTCGGCGTGGCGCTCTGCCTGATCGCCGCCGTGGGGTACGCGGCCGGGGTCGTCGCGCAGAAGCCCGCGCTCGGCCACGCGAGCGCGCTCCAGGTGACGACGTTCGGCTGCCTGGTGGGCGCGGTCTGCTGCCTCCCGTTCGCCGGTCAACTCGTGCGGGACATGAGTCACGCTCCCGCGTCCGCGACCCTCAACATGCTGTACCTGGGCGTCTTTCCGACCGCGCTCGCCTTCACGACGTGGGCGTACGCGCTCGCCCGTACGACCGCGAGCCGGATGGGCGCGACGACCTACGCGGTGCCCGCGCTGGTCGTCGCGATGTCCTGGCTGGCGCTCGACGAGGTGCCCGGCGCGGTGACGCTCGGCGGCGGGGCGCTCTGCCTCGCCGGGGTCGCGGTGGCCCGCTCCCGGCCGCGCGCACGAACTGCCGCCACCCCGGAGGGGGAACGTTCCAGCCGGTAGATGTAATCTGCACCAGTCCTGCCGGACGAAACAGGGACGTAACACGGGAGTGGCCGTGGGGCATGCGACGGATGCGACGGACTCGATGGGCACCGAGGGCTCAACCCCCGGCGCGGGACCGCCGCTTGGGCTCCCCCGCGCCCGCGACTTCACGGCGTCCGTGCTGCGCGGACAGGCACAGGTCACCTTCCTGCCGAGCGTCGCCGCGGGCGCGGTCTTCTGCGTCGCGCTGTTCGCGGCGGGCTGGCGCTACGGCATATACGGCCTCGTCGGCACCGCCGTGGGCACCGCAACCGCGCGGCTCCTCGGCGCCGACAGGGACAGGGTCACGACGGGACTCGAAGGCTTCAACGCCTGCCTGACGGCGCTCTGTTTCGCCGTGTTCCTCGGCGCGGACCACCTCTCCACGGCGCTGCTCGCCGTCGGCGGCTGCGTGGTCGTCACGGTGGTGACCTCGGCCGTCGTGAACGTCCTCGGCGTCTGGGGGCTGCCCTCGCTGACCCTCCCGTACTGCCTGCTCGCGAGCACGATGACGATCGCCGCACCCGGCTTCGAACGGGTCTGGCACCACGGCGAGGCGCTCGCCGCCCTGACCAGCGCGGCGACCGGATCCACGGTGGTGCGCCCGGCCGGACTGGCCAGGGCGTTCTTCGCGGACTTCGCCCAGATCTTCTTCATGCCGCAGTGGTACGTGGGCGCGCTGCTGTTCGCCGGGCTGTTCATCGCCAGCCGGCGCGCGGCGGGTGTCGCGGCCCTCGGCAGCGCCGTCGGCATCGGCACGGCCTGGGCGCTCGGCGCGCCCGCCGCGCAGATCACCGACGGCTCGATGGGATACAACTCGGTGCTCGTGGCGCTCGCCCTGTGCGGCGTCTTCCTGCCCGCGCGGTCGACGACCCTCGCCTACGCGCTCGTGGGCGCCGCCACCGCGACGGCGGTCGGCTCGGCGATGTCGGCGCTGTTCGCGCCGTCCGGCGGGCACACCTTCACCTGGCCGTTCGTGCTGACCACGCTGGTGTTCCTGGCGGGGGCCAAGTCCTTTCCGCGGCTTGCCGGTTCGGCGGTCCCCGCGGCCTGAGCCCGAGGTGGCCGGGGCCGTACGGGGCGCCCCGGCCGCCGGGCCCGTACGGCTCAGAACATCACAAGCGCCCGGCCCCCCTTGCCCGCGATCATGTTGTCGAAGGCCGCGGGAATGTCGTCGAGGCCGATCCGGTCGGTCACCAGGGCGCCGAGGTCCAGGCGGCCCGCCCGGACGTGTTCGGCAAGGAGCGGCAGGTCCACGGCCGGGTCGCAGTTGCCGTACACACAGCCCGCGAGGGTCCTGCCCCAGTGGAAGATCTCCAGGGCGTTGAAGGTGACCTGCTGGTCCTTGCCGCCGATGCCGACCACCGTGGTGCGGCCGCCGCGCCGGGTGGACTCCCAGGCCGTGCGGATGGTCGCCGCGCGGCCCACGCACTCCACGGCCACGTCGACGCCGTGGCCGCCGGTGAGTTTCCGGACGTCGCGGGCGGTCGTCTCCGAGGCCACCACGTAGTCCGTGGCGCCCGCCGAGCGGGCCAACTCCTCCTTCGCCGGGGAGACGTCGACCGCGACGATCCGCCCCGCGCCCGCGATCCTGGCCGCCTGGAGCGTGGCCAGGCCCACTCCGCCGACGCCGTACACCGCGACCGTCTCGCCCGCGCGGACCCGCGCCGCGTGGTGCACGGCGCCGTACCCGGTCAGGACGGCGCAGCCGAGCAGGGCCGCGTCGGCGAGCGGGACGCCGTCCGGCACCGGCAGGACGCAGCGCGCCGCGACCACCGTCTCCTCGGCGAACGCGGCGACGTTCAGGCCCGGGTGGAGGTCCGTGCCGTCCGCGCGCCTGGCGTAGACGTCGGCGGCGCCCGCGAGCGCGTTGGCGCAGAGCCACACCTCGCCGAGCCCGCAGGCGTGACAACTGCCGCAGGACGGCGCCCAGTTCAGTACGACGCCGTCGCCCGGCGCGACATGCGTGACGCCCTCGCCGACGGAGACCACCGTGCCCGCGCCCTCGTGGCCGAGCACGGCGGGCACCGGGACGCGCATCGTGCCGTTGGTCAGGGACAGGTCGGAGTGGCAGACGCCGGCGGCGGCCAGGCGCACCCTGACCTGCCCCGGGCCCGGTTCCGGCAGGTCGATCTCGGCGATCTCCAGGGGGGATCCGACGGCGGGGATGACGGCGGCGCGAACCATGATGCGGGGAACTCCCTTACGGCTGGGGTGACATGGCCTGGAGGTGCTCGGCTAGAACTGGAGGGACTTGGTCTGGAGGTACTCGGCGAGGCCGTGCGCGCCGAGCTCGCGGCCGACGCCCGACTGCTTGTAGCCGCCGAACGGCGCCAGGGGGTTGAAGCCGCCGCCGTTGATGTCGACCTGGCCGGTGTCCATGCGGCGGGCGAACGCGATCGCCTCCGCGTCGTCGGCCGCCCACACCGCACCCGCGAGGCCGTACACGGTGCCGTTGGCGATACGCAGGGCGTCGTCCTCGTCCGCGTAGCGGATCAGGGAGATCACCGGGCCGAAGATCTCCTCCTGGGCGATGGTCATCTCCGGGGTGACGTCGGCGAAAACCGTCGGCTGGACGTAATAGCCGCGCTCCTGGAGCGATTCGGGACCGCCCGCGACGATCCTCGCGCCCTCCTCGACGCCCTTCTCGATGTAACCGCGCACGCGCGCCTGCTGCTTGGCGTTGACCACGGGGCCGATGCGGGGGCCGTACTTGGCGGCGGCCGTCGTCGCGAGCTCCACCGCCTCGTCGTACTGGTCGGTGTGGACCAGTATGCGGGTCCAGGCGCTGCACGTCTGGCCGGAGTTGGACATCACGTTCGCGACGCCGACGTTGACCGCCTTGGCGAGGTCGGCGCTCGGCAGGATGACGTTGGCCGACTTGCCGCCGAGCTCCAGGGCGACGCGCTTGACGGCCGCGCCCGCGGTGGCGCCGATCTGCTTGCCGACCGCCGTCGAGCCGGTGAAGGAGACCAGGTCGACGCCCTCGTGCTCGGCGAGCGCCTGGCCCGCGACCGGGCCGAGCCCCGTGACGAGGTTGAAGACGCCCGCGGGGATGCCCGCCTCGTGCGTCGCCTCGGCGAAGAGCTGCGCGGTGAGCGGGGTGTCCTCGGCGGGCTTCAGGACCACGGTGCAGCCCGCGGCGAGCGCGGGGGCGACCTTGTTGACGATCTGGTGGAGGGGGTAGTTCCAGGGCGTGATCGCGCCGACCACGCCGACGGGCTCCAGGTAGACGGTGGAGTTGCCGACGCGCTCCTCGAAGGCGTACGTGGCGGCGAGCTCGGCGTACGACCCGGAGACGAGGATCGGCACGCCCGCGTGCACCGCCTCGGAGAAGGCGAGCGGGGCGCCGAGTTCCGCCGTGACGGTCTCGGCGATCTCGCGCTTGCGGGCCACGAGCCGGTCGCGCAGGGCGCCGATCAGCGCGGCGCGTTCGGCGGGCGGGGTCGCGGACCAGGACGGGAGGGCGGTGCGGGCGGCGCGTACGGCGGCGTCGATGTCCTGGGCGTCGCCCGCGGGGACCTCGCCGATGGGCTGTTCGTCGGCGGGGTTCAGGACGGTGAGGGTGCCGGTGCCGGTGGCGGGGCGCCAGGTGCCGTCGATGTACATCCCGTCGTGGGCCTTCATCGCAATCCTCCAGGTGCGGGGGTGTCTTTCGGGCTCCAAACTAGCGTTGATAGTTTTTCGGCACCAGGGGCTTTGCCCTTCGGGGGGCTGGGGGTGGCTTGTCCGCGAGGTTCGGGTGGGGTGGGTCTGTGCGGATGTCTGGCGTGTGCCTTGCGGGGTGCCTTGCGGGGTGCCTTGCGGGGTGCCTTGCGGGGTGCCTCGCGCCCCTGATCCCGGGGCCCTGCCGCCGCCCCGCGCGCGCCACCCTCATTCACGTGCGCCCCGCCGGTAGTTCGGCCGCCGGTCCGTCGTGGTGTTCGCGCAGTTCCCCGCGCCCCCAGGATCCCGGGGTTCTGCCACCGCCCGGCGCGCGCCACCCGCAATCACGTGCGCCCCGCCAGTAGTTCGACTGCCGGTCCGCCGTGGTGCTCGCGCGGTTCCCCGCGCCCCTAGGATCTCGGGACCCCTGCCCACCACCCCGCGCGCGCCACCCGCAATCAGCTGCGTCCCGCCGGTAGTTCGGCCGCCGGTCCGTCGTGGTGTTCGCGCAGTTCCCCGCGCCCCTGATCTCGGGACCCCTGCCCACCACCCCGCGCGCGCCACCCGCAATCAGCTGCGTCCCGGCGGGAGTTCAGCCCGGCGGGGCACCGCGGCCGAGTGCCCCGTTCCCCGCGCCCCCCTAGGGGCGCCCCGCATTTGGTGTGAATTCAACCCTTGTTGTGTGACGGCCGCATGACAAGTGGTCAACTCTCTTGATCTGTCTCCATGGAGCCGCCACGCTACTGAACGCGACGGGAGCGGCAGTGGCCGCTCCCATCTGTGTGTGCGATCCACGCACGCACCCCCCACAGTCGCGACGCCCGACCCCGGGCGCGCCGCCTATGAGGAGGACTCCCTCGTAATGGCCATGCTCCGCAGCAAGAAGACTGTGATCGCCGCGGCGATCTCGACCGTCACCGCCGCCATGATCGGTTCGGTCGCCGCACTGCCCGCCCACGCCTCCGCCCCCGCCGAAGGCACCGTGATCGCCGCAGGCTCCGCCGACGCGGTCAAGGGCAGCTATCTCGTGACGCTGAAGGACGGCTCGGGCCTGAAGGCCGCCACGAGCCAGGGCAAGGACCTCATAGCCGAGTACGGCGGCTCGGTGAAGAAGACGTACAAGTCCGCCCTGAACGGCTTCGCCGCCGGTGGCCTCACCGCGAAGGAGGCGAGGAGACTCGCCGCCGACCCCGCGGTCGCCTCCGTCGAGCAGGACCAGAGACTCCACGCCACCGCGACGCAGTCCAACGCCCCCTGGGGCCTGGACCGCATCGACCAGGCGAAGCTCCCGCTCTCCGGCACCTACACCTACCCGGACAGCGCGGGCGGCGGCGTCACCGCGTACGTGATCGACACCGGCGTGCGGATCACGCACACCGAGATCAGCGGCCGCGCGGTCAACGGGTACGACGCCGTGGACGGCGACAACACCGCCCAGGACGGCAACGGCCACGGCACGCACGTCGCCACGACCATCGCCGGCAAGACCTACGGCGTGGCCAAGAAGGCCAAGATCGTTGCGGTCCGCGTGCTCGACAACAACGGCTCGGGGACAACTGCCGGTGTCGTCGCGGGCATTGACTGGGTGACCAACAACCACGCGGCGGGCGCCCCGGCCGTGGCCAACATGTCGCTCGGCGGCGGCGCCTCCACCACGCTCGACAACGCGGTGAAGAAGTCCATCGCCGACGGCGTCACCTACGCGGTCGCGGCGGGCAACGAGAACACCAACGCCGGCAACTCCTCCCCCGCCCGGGTCCCCGCGGCCATCACGGTCGGCGCGACCAGCAACACCGACGCCAGGGCCAGCTTCTCCAACTACGGCTCGATCCTGGACATCTTCGCGCCCGGCGTGAACATCAAGGCGGGCTGGAACACGAGCGACACCGCCACCAACACCATCTCGGGTACGTCGATGGCCACTCCGCACGTCGCGGGCGCCGCCGCCGTCTACCTGGCGGGCCACACCTCGGCCACCCCGGCCCAGGTCTCCACCGCACTCGTGAACGGCGCCACGCCGAACGTCGTGACCAGCCCCGGTTCGGGCTCCCCGAACAAGCTGCTCAAGATCGTTCAGTAGCCCTTCCCGTACGGCTCGTACGACTCGTACGGTTCGCACTACTTGTCCCCCGAGGGCCGCTGACGCCCTCGGGGGGCTTGCGCGCGCCGAGACCGGCCGCGATCAGGAGCAGTCCGCCCAGCATCACGAACGGCGCGGCCACGCCCGCCACTCCGGCGATCAGGCCCGCGGAGGCGGGAGCCGCGACCTGGCCGAGGCGGTTGCCCGTCAGGCGCAGCGCGAGGGCCGTGGAGCGGGCGGCGGGCGGTGCGGCCCTGACGACCGTCGTCATCGACAGCGGCTGGCCGACGCCCAGGCAGAAGCCGAGCAGGACCAGCATCACGCCGAGCGCCCAGACCGGCACCGGCAGCGCGATGCCCGCGCACAGGAGCGCGGCGAGCACACAGGTCACCACGATCAGGACAGCGCGGCCGAGCAGGTTGATCAGCGGGGTCATCACCAGCCGGCAGGCGATGGTCGCCGCCGCCCGCAGCGAGAGCAGCAGCCCGACCGTGGCGGGCGCGATGCCCCGGTGCTCGCCGACCACGGGCAGGTACGCCGTGAGGATGTCCGTCGCCGAGAGCACCGCGAGGCTGATGAAGATGCCCGCGGGCACTCCCCTGGTGCGCAGGATGCCGAGCACGGGCACCCGCTCGGCACGCTCGCGCGCGGGCCCCTGGCGGACGTGCTCGATGCGCCACAGCGAGCTGAGGGAGACCGCCGCGACCCCGGCCGAGACGAGCAGCGCGAGCGCGCTGGTGCGGGCCATGTCGGCGCCGATCAGGGCGCCCGCCGCCATCGGCCCGACGAGCTGGCCGAGGGAGGCGCCGATGGTGAAGTGGCCGAAGTCGCGGTCCTGTTCGGCGGGCGCGGACTGCCGGGCCACGATCGACTGGGCGCCGATCACGAAGCAGAGGTGGCCGAGGCCCATCACCCCGCTCCAGGCGGCCATCGCGGCGAGGGACCCGGCGGTGCCGCTCAGCGCGCAGCCGCCGGAGATCAGGACGACGCCGACGGGCAGCAGGGGCGCGCACCGCCCGTGGTCGGTCCTGCGGCCGAGCGGTACGGCGGCGAAGAGCGGCAGCAGCGCGTACACGCCCGCGATGACGCCGATCGCCCGCTCGTCGGCGCCAAGGGCGAGGGCCCGGTAGGAGACGGCGGGCCGCGCCATCGACACCGCCGCCTGCGCGAAGCTGAAGGCGATGACGAGACGGAGCAGCCAGCCCCTGCCACCGGGCTTGGGTGTCGCGTCGGGCATCAGATGATGCCGAAGAGGATTCCGGCGCCGAGCACCACGAGCGAGGTGAGCACCGCCCATTTGACGGTGAACTTGGTGTGGTCGCCGAACTCGACCTTGGCCATGCCGACCAGGACGTAGACGGCGGGCACCAGCGGGCTCGACATGTGCAGGGCCTGCCCGGCGATGGAGGCGCGGGCGATCTCCAGGGTGCCGACGCCGTGCGCCTGGCCCGCCTCGGCGAGGACCGGCAGGACGCCGAAGTAGAAGCCGTCGTTGGACATGAAGTAGGTGAGCGGGATGGAGAGCAGGCCCGTCACCAGGCCCATCTGCGAGCCCATGCCCTCCGGGATCGCGTCGACCAGCCAGTCGGCCATGTGGTCGACCATGCCGGTGCCCTGGAGGACGCCGGTGAAGACGGCGGCGGCGAAGACCATGCCGGTGACGTTGAGGACGTTCTCCGCGTGGGCGGCGATCCGGGCCTTCTGGTCGGGCATGTGCGGGAAGTTGACCGTGAGGGCGAGCGCGGCGCCGAGCAGGAACAGCACCGGGATCGGCAGCCACTCCATGATCATGGCGGTGAGCAGCAGGACGGTGAGGCCCGCGTTGAACCAGTAGAGCTTGGGGCGCAGCGTCGCGCGGTTCGGGTCGAGCCCTTGGAAGCCGTCGTCGTCCGCATCCGCGGCGTCGGCGTCCGTGGCGTCGGCGTCGGCGTCGGTGCCCGCTCCCCCGGCGGATCCGGTCGGCTTCTTCGTGAGCTTCGTACGGTCGGCGCCGTCGCCGCCCGCGCCCACCAGGACCGTCTCCTCGGCCGTCGCCGTCTCCTCGGTCAGGACGTCGTCGAGCGAGAGGACACCGAGCCGCTTGCGCTCGCGCAGGCCCAGGGCGTACGAGAGGAGGAAGACCGCGACCAGGCCCATGGCGAGCGCCGGGATCATCGGGACGAAGATGTCGGACGCGTCGACCTTCAGGGCGGTCGCGGCACGGGCCGTCGGGCCGCCCCAGGGCAGGGTGTTCATGACGCCGTTGGCGGTGGCGGCGACGCCCGTCATCACGACGAGGCTCATCTTGAGGCGCTTGTACAGCGGGTACATCGCCGAGACCGTGATCATGAAGGTGGTCGAGCCGTCGCCGTCGAGCGAGACGATCGCGGCGAGCACGGCGGTGCCGACCACGATGCGCACCGGGTCCGCCTTGCAGAAGCGCAGGATGCCCCGGACGATCGGGTCGAAGAGGCCGACGTCGATCATGACGCCGAAGTACACGATGGCGAACATGAGCATGGCCGCCGTCGGCGCCAGATTGCCGACGCCTTCGAGGACGTAGTCCCCGAGATGGGCTCCCTTCCCGACGAACACGCAGAAGAGCGCGGGGATCAGCACCAGTGCCGCGATCGGCGACATCTTCTTCATCATGATCAGCACCAGGAAGGTGGCGATCATGACGAATCCGAGGATTGTCAGCATGGGGGCTACCTAACGTTCACCATCGAACTGCCACCAGGTCTGGCGGTCCGGATGACGTTAGGACCCGCTCGGAAGCGTTAACAAGATGTTGACGCGCGAGCAATAAGCGCAAAACTCCAGGTCAACGAGGTATGGCCGGCTCCAGGGCGGTGACCTGCACGGCGAAGCCGTTGAGCACCGCGTTCCCGGAGAGCGGGTCGATGAGGGTGCCGTCGAGGAGCTGGTTGACGTTGACGCCGGGCTCCTCGGCGGCGACGGCGAGCCGGGTGCCCGGCCGGTCGTGGCCCCAGCCGTGCGGCAGGCTCACCACACCGGGGCGCACCACGTCCGTCACCTCCACCGGCACGTCGAGCTCCCCTCCGGCGGCGGCCACGCGCGCGTGCCCCCCGTCGGCGAGACCGGCGCGGGCCGCGTCGTCGGGGTGGATGTGCAGGGTGCAGCGGTTGGAGCCGCCCACCAGGGTGCGGACGTTGTGCATCCAGCTGTTGTTGGAGCGCAGATGGCGCCGGCCCACCAGGACGAGCGCGGCGGGCGCCTCGGTGATCGCGCGGGCGAGGCGGGGCAGCTCGGCCGCGAGCGGTGCGGGCAGCAGCTCGACGCGGCCGCTGCGGGTCCTGAGCACCTCGGGGATGCGCGGGCCGAGCGGGCCGAGGTCGATGCCGTGCGGGTGCGCGAGGAGCCGCTCCAGGGTCAGCCCTGCCGGCCGGGCGCCGAACCCGTCGCCGTAGGGCCCGAGGCGCAGCATCATGTCGAGCCGCCGCTCGGGGCCGTTCTCGCCGGTCAGGAGCCCGGCTAGCTCCTCGGGGTCCCGGCCGTACGCCGCCGAGTGCGGCTGCGCGACGGCCTTGCGGAGGGTGTTGTCGACGACCATCGTGTCGACCGCCGCCGGATCGGCTCCGTGCATACCGCTGATCGCGAGGACCAGCCGGGCGAGGATCTCGGTCTCCGCCATGCGCCCCTCCTCCAGGGGGATCGCGGCGCGGGTGTAGCGGACCTGGTTGCGTACGGCGAATCCGTTGAAGGCGAAGTCGTGGTGGGCGCTCTGCGCGGGCGGGGGCGGCGGGAGCACCACGTCCGCGTGGCGTGACGTCTCGTTGAGGTAGGGGTCGACGCTCACCATGAAGTCGAGGGATTCCAGGGCCCGGTCGAGGCGGTCGCCATCGGGCGCGGACAGGACGGGGTTGGCGGCGATGGCGACGAGGGCGCGCACCGCGCCTTCGCCCGGTGTGTCGATCTCCTCGGCGAGCGCGGCGAGCGGCAGCTCGCCCTTGGCCTCCGGGTGGCCGCTCACCCTGCTGCGCCAGCGCCCGAGCGCGAAGCCCTTGCCGGGGCCCGCGGGGCGGGGCGGCTGTGCGGTGGCGGCGAGCGGGAAGAGCGCGCCGCCCGGCCTGTCCAGGTTCCCGGTCAGGACGTTCAGTACGTCGACGAGCCAGCTGGTGAGGGTGCCGAAGGCGACGGTGCTCGCGCCGACCCTGCCGTAGACGGCGGCGGTGGGCGCCGCCGCCAGTTCGTGGGCGAGGTCGCGGATGGTGGCGGCGGGCACGTCACAGGCGGCCGCGACGGCCTCGGGAGTGAACTCGGCGACGGCGTCCCGGAGTTCGTCCACACCTTGCACCTGTCCTTCCAGCGCGCCGAGGTCGGTCAGCTTGTCCTCGAAGAGCACCTGGGTCAGCGCAGCGAGCAGCAGCGCGTCCGTGCCGGGGCGGATCGCCACGTGCCGGTCGGCGAGCGCGGCGGTGCGGGTGCGGCGCGGGTCGACGACGGTGAGGCTGCCGCCGCGCGCCCGCAGCGCCTTGAGCCTGCCGGGGAAGTCGGGGGCCGTGCACAGGCTCCCGTTGGACTCCAGGGGGTTGGCGCCGAGGAGCAGCAGATGGCCGGTGCGGTCCAGGTCGGGCACCGGGATGGCGAGGGCGTCGCCGAAGAGCAGTCCGCTGGAGACGTGCTTGGGCATCTGGTCGACGGTGCTCGCGGTGAAGAGGTTGCGGGTGCCGAGGGCGCCGAGCAGGACCGGCGGGTAGAGGGCGCCGGCCATGGTGTGGACGTTCGGATTGCCGAGGACGACGCCGACGGCGTTCGGCCCGTGCTCCTCGATCAGCGGCCGCAGCCGGGCCGCGACGACGTCGAACGCCTCGTCCCAGCCCACCTCCTGGAGCCGCCCGTCCTTGCGCACGAGGGGCGCCCGCAGCCGGTCGGGGTCGGCGTCGGCCTCGCCGAAGGAGGCGCCCTTGGGGCAGATGAAGCCACGGCTGAACACGTCGTCCCGGTCGCCGCGCGCACCGGTCACCCGGGAGCCTTCGACGGTGAGCGTGAGCCCGCAGGTGGCTTCGCAGAGCGGGCAGATGCGCAGGGCGGTACGGGGCATGAGCCCTCCCCGGGGCGTGGGCGTGCGGACACGTCGGGCGTGCGCACACATGAGACGTG
The DNA here is from genome assembly GCF_044744425.1 of Streptomyces sp. NPDC087300. Taxonomy (NCBI): domain Bacteria; kingdom Bacillati; phylum Actinomycetota; class Actinomycetes; order Kitasatosporales; family Streptomycetaceae; genus Streptomyces; species Streptomyces sp. NPDC087300. The sequence goes on along the minus strand of NZ_JBIUYI010000008.1, from coordinate 8,758 downwards.
CGGACACGTCGGGTGTGCGGACACGTGAGACGTGCGAACGCTCCGAGCATACCGACCGGTACGCATGGAGGGGAGCCCCCGTTTGGAGAGGAGCGCCCCCGTATGGAGGGGAGCCCCCGCGGCCGCCCGCCCTACCCCGCCTCCCCCAGCCGGTGCGTCAGATACGCGTGCACCAGCTCCCGCGCCTCCACGATCAGCGCGGCATCGCCCGACGGGTCCGTACGGAAGGCGAGTTGGAGCACCGAGTCGACCGCCTCGACGGCGACCACGACGGTGCGGCGCAGGGCGGCGTCGAGGGGGCGGTCGAGGTGGGCGGCGAGGAGTCGGCCGACGCGGTCGGCGACGTCCAGGTTGGCGTCGGGCATCGCGTCGGGCGCGGAGGGGATGCCGAAGTCGACGAGGCCGAAGCCGGGGACCGAGCGCTTCATGGCGAGGTACTCGTCGAAGGCGATGTCGATGGCACCGCGCCAGTCACCGGGGGTGACGTCGGCCATCCGGGCCCCCACCCGTTCCCCGTAGCGGTCGAGGTTGCGGTGGGCGAGGGCGTCCGCCATGGCGCGCTTGTTGCCGAAGAAGCGGTAGACGGAGCCGATCGGGACGTCGGCGCGCAGCGCCACGGCGCGGGTGCTGAGGCCCTCGTAACCGACCTCGTCGAGAAGGGCGGCGCAGGCGTCGAGGATGCGGGCCAGGCGTTCGGCGCTGCGCTGCTGCACGGGGGTGCGGCGCAGGGTGCCCGGCGGGCGGGGCTCCTCGGGCGGGTTCGGGTGGGACATTCCGGGAGAGTAGAGCACCGCTCATGTTCCTGGCTCCCTCTTGCGGAAGGAAAAGCTGAATCCTACGGTGTTCCATAGGAATCATGACAAGGGAGCGACGATGAGCGGGGACCACGCAAGCGACGCCCGGAAGGCCGCCGAAGGGCTGTCCTATCTCTCCGGCTTCGGCAACGAACACAGCTCGGAGGCCGTGCGCGGCGCACTGCCGCACGGCCGCAACTCCCCCCAGCGCGCCCCCCTCGGGCTCTACGCGGAGCAGCTGAGCGGCTCCGCGTTCACCGAGCCACGGGCACACAACCGCCGCTCGTGGCTGTACCGCATCCGCCCCTCGGCGGCGCACCCGAAGTTCACCCGCGTGGACAGCGGGGCCCTGCGCACGGCGCCCTTCACCGAATCGGTGCCCGACCCCAACCGGCTGCGCTGGAACCCGCTCCCCGAGCCCGCGCCCGGCACGGACTTCCTCGCGGGCCTGTGGACGCTCGGCGGCAACGGCGACGCGACACAGCGCACCGGCATGGGAATCCACCTCTACCACGCCAACTCCTCGATGCGGGACCGGGTGTTCAGCGACGCGGACGGCGAACTGCTGATCGTGCCCGAGCAGGGCGGACTGCTCCTGCGCACCGAGTTCGGCCTGCTGCACGCCGAGCCCGGCGAGGTCGCGCTGATCCCGCGCGGCGTCCGCTTCCGCGTGGAGCTGCTCGACGCGAGCGCGCGCGGTTACGTCTGCGAGAACTACGGCGCGCCCTTCCAGCTCCCCGACCTCGGCCCGATCGGCGCCAACGGCCTGGCCAACGCGCGGGACTTCAGAGCGCCCGTCGCCGCGTACGAGGACGTCGAGGGCCCGGTCGACGTGGTCAACAAGTTCTGCGGCAACCTGTGGCACGCGACGTACGACCACTCCCCGCTCGACGTCGTCGCCTGGCACGGCAACCACGTTCCGTACGTCTACGACCTGCACCGCTTCAACGTGATCGGGTCGATCAGCTACGACCACCCGGACCCGTCGATCTTCACGGTCCTCACCTCGCCCTCGGACACCCCGGGCCTCGCGGGCGTCGACTTCGTCGTCTTCGCGCCGCGCTGGCTGGTCGGCGAGGACACCTTCCGGCCGCCGTACTTCCACCGGAACGTGATGAGCGAGTACATGGGCCTGATCGAGGGCGCCTACGACGCCAAGGCGGAGGGCTTCGTGCCGGGCGGCGGCTCGCTGCACAACATGATGTCGGCGCACGGACCCGACCGCGAGACCTTCGAGAAGGCGTCGGCCGCCGAGCTGAAGCCGCAGAAGATCGACGACGGTCTCGCCTTCATGTTCGAGACCCGCTGGCCGGTGACGGCGACCGGGCAGGCGGCCCAGGCGTCCCATCTGCAGCGCGGATACGACGACGTGTGGCAGGGTCTGGAGCGCCACTTCCGCAGCTGACGGCGCTGTCCGCCCGGACGGCGGCGCCCCGCACGCGACTGATTCGGAGAGACCGTGACCGCCTTCGCCCCGGACTCGATCGTGCTGAATCGGAAGCTGCCGCTCTGGTACCAGGTGTCGCAGTCGCTGCGCGCCTCGATACTCGGCCGCACCCCCGAGGCCCCGCTCCGGCTGCCCACCGAGGAGCAGCTGGCGGGGCACTACGGGGTGAGCGTGCTGACCATGCGCCAGGCGCTCAAGGAGCTGGAGGACGAGGGCCTCATCTCCCGGCACCGGCGGCGCGGCACGTTCATCGAGCCCAGCGCCCAGCGCGGCTCCCCCGTCCGGCTGCTCGGCTCGGTCGACGCGATCGTGGCCCAGCAGTCGGGCATGAGCACCAAGCTCCTTGACCACGGCACGGCGCCCGTCCCCGCCGAACTCGCCGAGCACTTCCCCGACTCGGCCGAGGTGGCGACGTACCACCGGCTGCGCGGCGACGAGCTGTCCGGCGAACCCACCAACCACGCCCGCAACTACATCCGCCCCGAACTGGCCGACCGCATCGACCCGGACGACCTCGTGCGCTGGCCGATGACGAAGGTCCTGCGGGACGTGGTGGGCGTCACGATCGGCCGGATCACCGACACCGTCGAGGCCACCCTCGCCGACCCGGAGACCGCCCGCCTCCTCCAAGTGCCGCTGCTCAGCCCGATCCTGCACTACACCGGCATCACGTACGACGAGGACGGGCGGGCCCTGGACGTGGCCCGCATCCACTACCGCGGCGACCGCTTCTCCTTCACCGTCACGCTCGACGCGACGTGACGCCCGCCCGTCGGTACGTCGTACGATGCCGGGCGTGACGCACGACGAAGCGCCGCTGCTCGGTGACCTCATGCCGTGGTCCGTCGCACCGCTCCGGCCGGGCCGGGGGTGGCCGATGGGCCCCGACGCCGCATCCCTGAAGGCCCGCTGGGACGCCTTCGTCCGCGCGGACGCCCCGGAGCGGGCCCGGCTGCTCGCCCCCTCACGCGCGCGCACCCTGCACACCACGGTGGCCCAGCTGCCCGGCCACCCCGGCGGCACGGGCCCGCTGGCCGCCGAGTCGGGCCGCTGCCCGGAGCCGGTGCGCGTGCTGCACGGCCCCTTCGACGAACAGTGGCTGATCCCCGACCACCGCCTCATCGACGCGGCACGGCCCGAGCTGTGGCGGGTCGCGGGCGAGGGCCAGCTGTACCTCGTGGAGCAGGGCCAGGTCGCGGGGTCGGCGGGACCCGCCGTGCTCGCCTCCGCCGTCCTGCCCGACGGCCGCTCCCCCGCAGGGCGCCCCGGCCGGATCAGGCCCCTGTTCCGGCGTCCCGGCGGCCTTGAACCGAACGTGGCACCGGGGTTGCTGGCACACCTCTCCACCGTGCTCGGGCACGGGGTCGACGCCGGGGACCTGCTCGCCTGGACGCTGGCCGCCGCGCGGGGGTCCGCCTCGGGGTGCCGCGTTCCGCTGACCTGCGACGCGCGGGTGTGGGCGCGCGGCACGGAGCTCGGCCACCGGCTGCTGCGGCTCCAGGCCCGCGGCGACGGCGACCGGCCGAAGCTCCCCGGCGGCCGGCGGCCCTACGTACGGGCGCCGCTGCCCGCGCGGCCCGTCGAGCTCGGCTACGACGCGGACGAGGAGGCCTTGTGCCTGGACGCGGGGCGGATCTCGCCGGTGCCGCGCGGGGCATGGGAGTTCGAGGTGAGCGGGGTGCGGGTGCTCGATCTCTGGTTCCAGCGGCGGGCGGCGCCCGCCGGGGCCGAGGAGCACGGCGCGCTGGAGGCGATCCGCCCCGCGTCCTGGCCGCAGAGCTGGACGTCCGAACTCCTCGAACTGATCACCGTACTGGCCCTCCTGGAGGAACTGGAGCCGTCCAGGGCGGAGTTGGCGGACGCCCTCGACGAAGGACAGCCGATCGGCGCCGACGAGCTGAGCGCGGCGGGCATCCTGCCGGTGCCCCGGGCGGCACGCCGCCCCGCGTCCGTCCTCGACCACCACGAGGAGGGCCCCGGCGGCCAGTTCGCCCTCATCTGACGTCACCTGACGTCTTCGGCCCCGGCCGCGCGCCTGCCGCGACCCGCCGCCAGGAGCGCGAGGATCCCGGTCACCTGGAGCACGACGAGCACCACCACCCCGGTGCGGAAGCCCGTGGCTCCCCCGCCGCCGAGGCCGTGGGCGAGCGCCGCGATCGCGGGGCCGACCGTGAAGCCGAGGGTGCGCGCGGTGTTGCCGACCCCGCCGCTCGTGCCGAGCATGTCGGGTGGTGCCGCGGCCATGATCGACGCGTTCACCGGCGTACCGAACAGCGACTGCCCCACGCCGGTCACGGCGAGCCGCAAGCCGATGTCGAGGAGCCCGGCGTCAGGCCCGAGGGTCAGCATGCTCAGCAGCCCCGCGACGACCAGGAGGAGTCCGCCCGCCCCGAGGAGGTTGCCGGGCAGCCGGTCCGCGAGACGGCCGCTGACCGGTGAGCAGACGGCGACGGCGCCGATGAAGAAGACCATCGCGAGGCCGGTCGTGGCGGCGCCCCTGTCCAGGACGTCGGCGACGTAGAACGGCAGCAGGAAGTAGGACAGGCCCACGAAGGTGCCGGTCACCAGGAGCGCGAGCATCGGAAACCCGATCGCCCCACGCCGCAGCAGCCCGATCACCGGGCGCGCCGAGCGCAGCCGCGCCCACCACGCCCCGAGCGCGACGCCCACCGCGGCGAACAGCGCGGCAACCACCGGCTGATCGGCCTCGATCCGGTCGAAGGCCAGCAGCAGCCCGGTCACCGCGCCGCCGAGCACCAGACCGTCGCCCACCAGCGAACGGTCGGGTCTGGTGAGGCCGCGCGGCCCGGCCGACGGAATGAAGCGCGCCCATCTCGCGGCGCTCGACGGCGACGAGGAGCGCTGCCGCGACCTCGCGGGCCGGGGCAGCGACCCGCGCCAGGTGCTGCCGGGCCAGGTGTGGGGCGCGCTGGCCGTCGGCCTCCTGGAGCTGGGCCACGGCAGGTACGAGGCGGCGCGGCGCGTGTACGAGGACGTCGCGGCGAGCCCTTCGGGCCACACGATCGCCGTCCTGTACGGCGTCCCTGACCGGGTCGAGGCCGCCGTGCGGACCGGAAGAGCCGACTCCGTGCGGGAGTCGGCGGCCGGGTTCGACTCGTGGGCCGGGCACACGGGCGCGGCCTGGGCGCGTGCGCTCGCCGCACGGTGCCGTGCGCTGCTCGCCCCCGAGCCGGCCGCGGGCGCACTGTACGAGGAGGCGCTCGCCCTGCACGCCGACGACGGCCGGCCCTTCGAACGAGCCCGCACCGAGCTGCTGTTCGGGGAGTGGCTGCGCCGCGCGGGCCGCAGGAGCGAGGCCCGTACGCCGCTGCGTGCCGCCCTGGACACCTTCGAGCTCCTGGCGGCCGCGCCGTGGGCCGAGCGGACCCGCGCCGAACTGCGGGCCACCGGTGAGAGCCGGGCCCGGCGCGGCGGCGAACGGGCGCCCCTGGAACAGCTCACCCCGCAGGAGCGCCAGGTGGTGCGGCTCGCGGCGACGGGCCTGACCAACCGGGACATCGGCGCCCGGCTCTTCCTCTCGCCGCGCACCGTCGGCTACCACCTGTACAACGCCTATCCGAAGCTCGGCGTGGCCTCGCGCGGCGAGCTGGCCGCGCTGGACTTCCGCGACGAGCGGGAGGACGCGGCCTGAGCCCCGCGGGGCGGGCCGCTCAGGCGGCGGGCCCGGCGGGGGCGAAGGAGTCGAGGAGCCGGTTCATCATCCGGTCGAAGATCTCGTCCGCGCTGCCGGGCGCGGGGCCCTGCGCGAACGCGGCGGCGAGCCGCGGATACGCCCCACCGCCGACCTGGTCCGCGAGGTAGGCGACCCGGACGGCCTGCTCCTGCTCCGCCGACCAGGGCAGCGACCTGGCGCGCTCCGCCATGGCGAGTTCGCCGCTCACGTACGTCATGACCGAGCCGTTGACCATGCCGATCAGTTCCATCTTGGTGCCGTAGGGGGCGTCGAGCCCTTCGAGCACGCCCAGGCAGTGCTCGAGGAACCGCAGGGCGTTCGGGCTGCATCCGTAGAGCGTCGACATGATCCGCGCCAGCCAGGGGTGGCGGCGCATCAGATCGCGCGTCTGCCGGGCGAGCGCGAGGATCTCCGCCCGCCAGTCGGCGGCGCCGGGACCCGCGGGCAGCTCGTAGTCGGCGCTCACCGCGTCGACCATCAGCTCGTACAGATCCTCCTTGCGCGGCACGTAGTTGTAGAGCGACATCGTGCCGCAGCCAAGATCGCCCGCCACGCGCCGCATGGAGACCGCGTCGATGCCGTCGGCGTCGGCGATGCGCACGGCGGCCGCCGCGATGTCCGCCCTGCTGTACGCGGGTTTGGGGCCGCGGCCCGCGCGCTCGGGGCGCGCCCAGATCACTTCGGGAGTGGCCGCTCGGCCCGCCATGGATCATCACCTCGCCCACCATGTTAGTTACGTACAGCGTACGTAGTGGGGTACGGTTCCACCATGACTTCTACGTACGCTGTACTTAGTGAAGGTCTGGAGAAGCGCTACGGCTCCGGCGATTCCGCCGTACGGGCCCTGCGCGGCCTGGATCTCGCCATCGCCGAGGGCACCGTCTGCGGGCTCCTCGGGCCCAACGGCGCGGGCAAGACGACCGCCGTGCGCATGCTCACCACCCTCCAGACGCCGGACGCGGGCACGGCGCGGGTCGCGGGCTACGACGTGCTGCGCGAACCGGAGGCCGTACGCCGCCACATCGGCGTCACCGGGCAGTACGCGTCGGTCGACGGCGACCTGACGGGCCGGGAGAACCTCCGGCTCTTCGCCAAGCTGCTGCGGGCGCCGCGCACGCGCGCCGACGAGCTCCTGGAGGAGTTCGGCCTCGGCGACGCCGCGGGGCGGCCCGCGCGGACGTACTCGGGCGGCATGCGGCGCCGCCTGGACCTCGCGGCGAGCCTCCTCGTCCGGCCCCGGGTGCTCTTCCTCGACGAGCCGACCACCGGCCTCGACCCGCACAGCAGGAACGACATCTGGGACGCCGTGCGCAAGCTGGCGAGCGAGGGCACGACCGTGCTGCTCACCACGCAGTACCTGGAGGAGGCCGATCAACTCGCCGACGACATCGTGCTGATCGACGAGGGACGGGCCGCCCACCGGGGAACGCCCGCGGAGCTCAAGGCGCAGATCGGGAGCTATGCGGAGGTGGTCGTGGCGGAGGACTCGGCGCTGCCCGCGGCCGCGGTCGTGCTGGATCAGCTGACCGGCGCGGAACCGGTTCTCCGTGCGGAGGAGCGGACTGTGGGGGTGCTTTCGGTCGACTCCTCGGTGACGTTGCCCCGGCTCGTCCGGGAACTGGACGCGGCGGGTGTGCCCCTCGTCGACGTCAGCCTGCGGGCCCCGACTCTCGATGACGTTTTTCTGCGGCTCGTCTCGTGATCAGCGCGCCGCTTCGCGGCGAATCATTCCCGCCCAACACTCCCACCCGAAAGGCTTACCAGTGAGTGACGTCCTCCACGACAGCGGAGCCATGTTCGGCCGGCACTTGCAGCGCTTCAAGCACGCGCCCGCGATTCCGGTCATGACCCAGACGATGTCCATCGTCTTCCTGCTCTTCTTCGGCTACGTCTTCGGCAGCGCGCTGGCGATGCCCGGCTCCGACTACCGCTCGTTCCTCGTGCCCGGCATGCTCGTGGCGACCGCCGCCAACGGCATCATGACCGGGATGTTCACGGCCGCCCAGGACTCCCACCGCGGCGTGATGGACCGGCTGCGGACCCTGCCGATCAGCCGGTCCGCCGTGCCGGTCGGGCAGGCGCTCGCCGATCTGCTGACGACCGCCGTGGGACTCGTGCCGCTGATGCTCGTGGGACTCGCGATGGGCTGGCGGATCGAGGGCGGCCCGCTCGAAGCGCTCGGCGCGTTCGGGCTGCTGCTGCTCTTCCGGTTCACCTGCACCTGGATCGGCATCCTGCTCGGGCTCGTCTCGCAGAGCGAGGAGGCGGCGGGGCAACTGGGCGGCGCGACCTTCATGCTGCCGCTGCTCTCGAACGCCTACCTGCCCGTCGACGGGCTGCCGGGCTGGCTGCGCACCGTCGCCGAGTGGAATCCGATCAGCGCGTTCGCCACGGCGGTACGGGATCTGTTCGGCAACGCGCCCGTACCGGCCGATGCCGCATGGCCGGTGGCGCATCCCGTGGCGGGTTCGCTCGCCTGGGCACTGGTACTGCTCGCGCTCTGCGTGCCGCTCGCGGTCCGTCGTTACACGCGTGGGGAGCGGTGAGCGCGGTGGGGAAGGCCGCGGTACCGGACCCTTGGTGTGCGCGGAGCGCGAGGAGCGCCGCGCGCCGTGACAACACCAACAGGCGCGCACGGCACGGGTGTTACGGGGGCGGGTGAAAAGAACACACTGGTGGTGAGGGTTCGGGTGGGTGGGATGGGAGCCGGGCGCCCCCGGGCGGCGGGTGAGTAACCCCACACCACCCCCCGGCTAGCGACCACCCCCCCAAAACCACCCACCCAACCCGCGCAGCCGCGCGAACAGCGAGACACCCCACACA